>JAFEHU010000060.1 GCA_017848435.1 Burkholderiaceae bacterium
CTGCACGCGCTGCCGGGCGAGCTGACACTGTCGTACGCCGCCACGGTGGACATCACCCACCACATGGCCGACCCGGCCCAGCTGGCCGAGGTGCCGGTGAGCCAATTGCCGCCCGAGGTACTGGGTTACATCTACCCCAGCCGCTACTGCCAGTCCGACCGGCTGCTCCGGTTGGCCTCTGACGAGTTCGGCCAATTGCCTCCTGGGTATGCCCGGGTCATGGCGATCTGCCAATGGGTGCAGCGCCGCGTGCGTTTCACCTCCAACACCTCCAACTCCAGCACCTCGGCGGTGGACACGCTGGTCGAGCGTGTCGGCATCTGCCGCGACTTCGCGCATTTGATGATCGCGCTGTGCCGCGCCGTCAACATCCCGGCCCGCTTCACCACCGGCACCGACTACGGCGCCGACCCGGTGCTGGGCCCGCCCGACTTCCATGCCTACGTGGAGGTCTATCTCGGTTACCGCTGGTACATCTTCGACCCCTCTGGCACCGCTATTCCCATGGGGCTGGTGCGGTTTGGCTCCGGGCGCGACGCGGCCGATGTGGCCTTTGCCACCATCTTCGGCGGTGTGCAGGCCCACGCGCCAGTGCTCAACACCTGCGCGGTGGTGGACGCCGCCCGGGGCATGGTGTTGCCGCACCACTGCGCCCAGGCCTTGTCCACCCACAGCGGCGCTGCGGCGCTCGGCTGAATCTGAGGCGGCGGCGTCCTACGCCCAGGCGCGGGCCTGCCTGACCCGCCCACGGCGCCGCACTGTCTAAGCTGGGTGACCCGCCACACACCCAAGGACCCCATGCCGCGCAGCCCTGCCCATTTCCCCGCCCGCCGGTGTGCTGTCGCCGTCGGTTTGGCCGCACTGGCGTTGCTGGGAGCCTGCAGCCAGCCCGCCAAGCTGCAGGTGGCCGACGGCACCGGCCCCACCCCCCAACTGCCGGCACCCGCAACCGCCTTGATCCCCACGGTGAACGTCGCCAAAGCCATTGGCTGGCCGGCCGGCGTGTCGCCCGAGCCGGCACCCGGCACCCGCGTCAACGCCTTTGCCAGCCAGCTCGACCACCCGCGCTGGCTGTACGTGCTGCCCAACAACGACGTGCTGGTGGCCGAAACCAATGCCCCGCCCAAACCCGACGACGCCAAAGGCCCCAAGGGCTGGGCGATGAAGTTCTTCATGACCCGTGCTGGCGCCGTGACGCCGAGTGCCAACCGCATCACCCTGCTGCGCGACACCGATGGCGACGGCGTGGCCGACCTGCGTGTGCCCTTCATCGAAGGCCTGAACTCGCCCTTTGGCATGGTGCTGGTCGGCAACGACCTGTACGTGGCCAACACCGACGGCCTGGTGCGCTACGGCTACCGCAGCGGCCAGACCACCGCCGACGGCCCGCCCACGGTGCTGACCGCGCTGCCCGGTGGCCCGATCAACCACCACTGGACCAAAAACGTGGTGGCCAGTGCCGACGGGCAGAAGCTCTATGTCAGCGTCGGCTCCAACAGCAACGTCGCCGAACGCGGCATGGCCGCCGAGTCTGAGCGCGCCGCCATTTGGGAAGTGGACCGCCAGACCGGCAGCCACCGCGTGTTCGCCTCCGGCCTGCGCAACCCGGTTGGCATGGCCTGGGAGCCGGTGGGCGGCCGCCTGTGGACGGTGGTGAACGAACGCGACGAACTCGGCAGTGACCTGGTGCCCGACTACCTCACCTCGGTTCAGGATGGCGGCTTTTACGGCTGGCCCTACAGCTACTTTGGCCAACACGTGGACACGCGCGTCAAGCCGACCCAGCCCGAACTGGTCGCCCGGGCGCGGGTGCCCGACTACGCCCTGGGCCCACACACCGCATCGCTCGGTTTGGCGAATGCGACCGGCAACCGGCTGCCCGAGGCCTTTGCCCGCGGCATGTTCATTGGCCAGCACGGCTCCTGGAACCGCGAGCCACGCAGCGGCTACAAGGTGGTGTTTGTGCCGTTCGACGGCGCCAAGCCCAGCGGTCTGCCGCTGGACGTGTTGACCGGCTTTCTGAATCCGCAGGGCCAGGCCATGGGCCGCCCAGTGGGCGTGGCGGTCGACCGGCAAGGCGCGCTGCTGGTGGCAGACGACGTGGGCAACGTCATCTGGCGTGTCAGCGCCCCTTGAATTACTGCAAAAAGTGTAGCAGTATCACCAGTTTCTACTGAGGTCTGAGCCCGATTTGGCTTGAAATTTCCCGCTGGAAACCCGCCAGAGCCTGCCGCAGGCCCTGACAGGCGCAAACCCGCCCCCCCCCTGTGGGGTGCTTCCCTTATAGTCGGTGCCACCATGAGCACCCCACACATCCAGCACCACATCGGCGGGCGCGTCAGCGCCGCCTCGTCCACCCGTTTCCAGGACGTGTTTAACCCTGCCACCGGCGCCGTCACGGGCCAGGTCGCTCTGGCCAATGCCGCCGACGTGGGCGAAGCAGTGGCCGCCGCCCAAGCCGCCTTCCCCGCCTGGGCCGACACACCGCCGATCCGCCGGGCGCGGGTGATGTTCAAGTTCCTCGAATTGCTGAACCAGAAGAAAGACGACCTGGCCCGCATGATCACCGCCGAGCACGGCAAGGTCTTCACCGACGCGCAGGGCGAGGTGGCGCGCGGCATCGACATCGTGGAATTCGCCTGCGGCATCCCGCAACTGCTCAAGGGCGACTTCACCGACCAGGTCTCCACCGGCATGGACAACTGGACGTTGCGCCAGCCCCTCGGTGTGGTGGCCGGCATCACGCCGTTCAACTTCCCGGTCATGGTGCCCATGTGGATGTTCCCGGTGGCCATCGCGGCCGGCAACACCTTTGTGCTCAAACCCAGCCCGATCGACCCCAGCCCCAGCCTGTTCATCGCCGACCTGCTGAAGCAAGCCGGCCTGCCCGACGGCGTGTTCAACGTCGTCAACGGCGACAAGGAAGCGGTCGACGCGCTGCTGGTCCACCCCGACGTGAAGGCCGTCAGCTTCGTCGGCTCCACCCCCATTGCGAATTACATCTACGAAACCGGTGCCCACCACGGCAAACGGGTGCAGGCGCTGGGCGGCGCCAAGAACCACATGGTGGTGATGCCCGACGCCGACATCGAGCAGTCGGTCGACGCACTCATCGGCGCGGCCTACGGCAGTGCCGGCGAGCGCTGCATGGCGATTTCCGTGGCGGTGCTGGTGGGCGACGCGGCCGAGAAAATCATGCCCGCGCTGATCGAGCGCACCAAGGCTCTCAAGGTTTTGAACGGCACCAACCTGGCGGCCGAGATGGGCCCCATCGTCACATCCATTGCGCACCAGCGCATCACCGGTTACATCGAACAAGGCGCCAAAGAAGGCGCCCAACTGCTGGTTGATGGCCGGGGCTTTGACGGCGCCAAGGCGGGCGAGGGTTGCGCCAACGGCTTCTGGCTGGGCGGCACGCTGTTTGACCACGTCACGCCCGACATGCGCATCTACAAGGAAGAAATTTTTGGCCCGGTGCTGAGCTGTGTGCGTGTGCCCGATTTCGCCACCGCGGTGCAGCTCATCAACGACCACGAATTTGGCAATGGCGTGAGCTGCTTCACCCGCGACGGCAACGTGGCACGCGAGTTTGCGCGGCGCATCCAGGTCGGCATGGTCGGCATCAACGTGCCGATTCCGGTGCCCATGGCCTGGCACGGCTTTGGCGGCTGGAAGAAGAGTTTATTTGGCGACATGCACGCCTACGGCGAAGAAGGTGTGCGCTTCTACACCAAACAGAAAAGCGTGATGCAGCGCTGGCCTGAAAGCATTGGCAAGGGGGCTGAATTCGTCATGCCCACTGCCAAATGATGGCCCCCACGTTCGCGCACTGCGTGTTGCTCTCTGCCCCCCGAGGGGGCGCATTTTTCCTTGGGGCGGCCCGGCGCGGCGGCCCATGTATTTTTCCCCGAAGGCAGTGAGAATGAGTGAGAAATCCGACGCCGAACTGGCGGCCGCCCTGGCGGAAGAACAGACCTTCGACTACATCATCGTCGGCGGCGGCACCGCCGGCAGCCTGCTGGCCAACCGCCTCAGCCACGGTGGCAAAAAACGCGTGCTGATGGTCGAGGCCGGCCGCCGTGACGACTACCACTGGATCCACATCCCGGTCGGCTATTTGCACTGCATTGGCAACCCCCGCACCGACTGGCTCTACAACACCGAACCCGAACCCGGGCTGAACGGCCGCAGCCTGCGCTACCCGCGTGGCAAGACGCTGGGTGGCTGCTCCAGCATCAACGGCATGATCTACATGCGCGGCCAGGCGCGCGACTACGACCACTGGGCCCAGCTCACCGGCGACGACACCTGGCGCTGGGACAACGCGCTGGCCGCCTTCAAATACCACGAAGACCACTACAAGCTCGACGGTGACCCGTCGGAAGTCAACGCCAACTTCAAGCGCTTCCACGGCCACCACAGCCAGCACAAGCAGTACAAGCTGGCAGTGCGCAAGCTTGGTGGCGAATGGCGGGTGGAGAAACAGCGCCTGCGCTGGGACATCCTCGACGCCTTCGCCAAGGCCGCCACCCAGGCCGGCATTCCCGCCACCGACGACTTCAACACCGGCGACAACGAGGGCGTGGGCTACTTCGAGGTGAACCAGAAAGAAGGCTGGCGCTGGAACACCGCCAAGGCTTTCCTGCGGCCCACCTGCTATGGCCGGCCCAACTTCGAAATGTGGACCATGGCGCAGGTCAACCGCCTGGTGATCGAGGCGCATGACGACCCCACCGGCCAGACGCGCCAGCGCTGCACCGGCGTGGAGGTCTGGAGCGGCTACGAGATGACGGTGGCCACCGCCCGGTGCGAGGTGATCTTGTGCGCTGGCGCCATTGGCTCGCCGCACATACTGCAGCGCTCCGGCATCGGCCCGGGCGCCCTGTTGCACCAACACGGCATCCCGGTGTTGCAAGACCTGCCCGGCGTGGGCGCCAACCTGCAAGACCACCTGCAGATCCGCTCGGTGTACAAGGTCAACAACGTGCCCACGCTCAACACGCTGGCCAACAGCTGGCTCGGCAAGGCAAAAATCGGGCTGGAGTACGCCTTCAAGCGCACCGGGCCGATGAGCATGGCGCCGTCGCAGCTGGGGGCATTCACCCGCAGCGACCCGTCGCAGCCCCACCCGAACATCGAATACCACGTGCAGCCGCTGAGCCTGGACGCATTCGGTGAGCCCCTGCACAACTTCCCGGCCTTCACCGCGAGTGTGTGCAACCTGAACCCGACCAGCCGTGGCACGGTGCAGCTGAAAAGTCCGCGCATGGAAGACGCGCCCGCGATTGCGCCCAACTACCTCAGCACGCCGCAAGACCGGCAGGTCGCCGCCGACTCGCTGCGCGTCACGCGCCGCATCGTCGGGCAGCCGGCATTGGCGGGCTACAAGCCAGAAGAATGGAAGCCCGGCGTGCAGTTCCAGACCGACGAAGAGCTGGCCAAGCTGGCCGGCGACATCGCCACCACCATCTTCCACCCGGTAGGCACCACCAAAATGGGGCGGGCTGACGACCCGATGGCGGTGGTCGACTCGCGCCTCAAGGTGCGCGGCGTAGCGGGCCTGCGCGTGGTGGATGCGGGTGTGATGCCCACCATCACCAGCGGCAACACCAACTCGCCGGTGCTGATGGTGGCTGAAAAAGCCGCCGAATGGATCGTTGCCGACAACCGTTGAGGCGGTGTTGGTGCGCCGCTGAAGAGCGTGCCTCAGCGGATGCCGCCGACGTAGCGTGGCGCGGGTGGCTCGTCGTCGGGCGCGTCGCCCGGCAAACGCGAGTCAAAGAAACCGGAGTGGCGGCCAAAGCCACTGGACCGGGCTTCTGCGGGTGCAGACGCTGGTGCCGGGCGCTCGCGCAGCGCGGTGGCCGCACGTTCCACCAAAGGGGGCGTGCGCACCGCCAGCGGCACAGCCATCACCCGCTCCAGCTTGTCGGCCCACTCGGCCAGCTCAGGCGCGTTGTCTTCCACGGCCTTGAGCCGGGCAAAACGCACGATCTCGGCCGCGTATTCGGTGTTGGCGGCCATCCATTCAACGTCGGTCACGCGCCCGGTCTTGCGGCGCAGCACCACATGCAGGTGGGCGGCCAGGGCAACACGTTCGGTGGTGGACATGGCGGTGCTTCAGTCCGACAGCCGTTCGCGGTGCAGCGAGATGTCGAGCCCGGTGCGCTCCGCGTTCTCGTCCACCCGCAGCCCCACCAGCAGCGAGGTGACCCACAGCAGCACGCCCGTCATCACCGCGCTGTAGGCCACCACCGCGCCCACGCCAATCGCCTGCGTCACGATGTTGCCCTCCACGCCGGAAATGGCCTTGCTGGCAAACACGCCCGTCAGCAGCGAGCCGACAATGCCGCCCACGCCGTGCACACCGAACACGTCCAGCGAATCGTCGGCCTTGAGCAGCCGCTTGAGCCCGGTCGCTCCCCAGTAGCAGACCAGGCCGGCAATGCCGCCAATCAGCAGCGCGTTGGACGGCGAGACAAAACCCGCCGCCGGTGTGATGGCCACCAGCCCCGACACCAGCCCGGAACACAGCCCCAGCAGCGATGGCCGGCGCCGCACCACCCACTCACCCAGCATCCAGCCCATGGCGCCTGCTGCGGCCGCGGCGTGTGTCACCAGCATGGCCAGGCCAGCACGGCCGTCGGCCGCCACCGCCGAGCCGGCGTTGAAGCCGAACCAGCCCACCCACAGCAGGCCGGCGCCGGCCATCGTCAGGCCCAGGTTGAACGGCTCGAACGGTTCGCGGCCATACCCTTGCCGCGCGCCCAGCACCCAGGCGCAGACCAGGCCCGACACACCGGCGTTG
This sequence comes from Burkholderiaceae bacterium, assembly GCA_017848435.1. Classification (GTDB taxonomy): domain Bacteria; phylum Pseudomonadota; class Gammaproteobacteria; order Burkholderiales; family Burkholderiaceae_C; genus PCRC01. The sequence goes on from JAFEHU010000060.1 coordinate 6,809, forward strand.
ACGTGCACCACCGAGCCACCGGCAAAGTCCAGCGCGCCCAGCTGCGCCAGCCAGCCGCCCGGCTCCCAGACCCAGTGCGCCACCGGCGCGTAGACAAACAGCGACCACAGGGCCACAAACCACAGCATGGCCGAAAAGCGCATGCGCTCCACAATCGCACCCACCAGCAGCGCAGCGGTGATGATGGCAAACGTGAGCTGGAACATCGCGTAGACCGACTCCGGGATGTTGGGCGCGATGTGGCTCACCGCCACCAGGCCGGACTCTTTGAAGTAGTCAAACCCCTTGAACCACATCCGCTGCGTGCTGCCCAACCAGGGGTCGCCGGGTGTGAAGGCCCAGGAGTAAGCCACCGCAAACCACAACACGCTGACCAGCCCGGCAATCGCCACCACCGAGGCCATGGTGTTGATCACGCTTTTTTTGCGCACCATGCCGCCGTAGAACAGCGCCACGCCGGGCAGCGTCATCAGCAGCACCAGCGCGGTGGAGACCATCATCCAGCCGGTGTCGGCACCGCTCAGGGTGTCCTGCTTCACCAACCCGGGGCGGGTCAACGCGGCGGGCGGTGCGGCCGCCACGGGGGGCGCCACGGGAACACTGGCCGCGGTGGGTGGCGCGACCGATGCCGCCAATGCCGGTGCGGATGCCGCAGGGGTGTCGGCTGCCGGTGCCTGGGCCCAGGCACCAAAACTCCACAGGGACAAGGTGGCCAGCAGCAAGGCCACCCACCGCCACTGTGCTTGCGCAGGCCACCAGGGATTCCGAATGTCTGTCTGCATGAAATCAAGCCTTTGGGTTGACGGAAGACAAGCGTCACGCATAAGTCATGCCATTGGCGCAACCCCCCGGTGTTCTCAGGGCCATCGGGCGTGGCAGATGGACAACAAGGGGAAATCCCGTATGCACTAACGCGGTGCAACCGGCTACATTCACCTCACTGATGCGGGGCACGTCCTTGCAACACTGAGGAGCCGAGGAGACACCCCCAAAAGAGCCACCACAACAACACAACCGCCAGCCCATGGGCTGCGTGGTCCATTTGCAAAGCACCGGAAGTCCGGTGCTTTTTTTTGCCTGTTGCGTGGGCGACGCCAGCTGCGGTTGACCACACCGGCGCCGCTGGATCGGGTGCGACAATCTCCGCATGGACCTGCTCATCGTTACCCTGGCCTCGCTGTTGGCGGGCTTTGTGGACGCGATGGTCGGTGGCGGTGGCCTGATCATGGTGCCGGCGCTGTTCGCCACGTTCCCCACCACCCACCCGGCCACGCTGTTTGGCGTCAACAAGGGGGCTTCGGTCTGGGGCACCGCCATGGCCACCTGGCAGTACAGCCGGCGTGTCGAGATGCGTTGGGCCGCCCTGCTGCCTGCCGCTGCGGCCGGGCTGGCCGGCTCGCTCGGCGGCGCCTGGCTGGTCACCGTGGTGTCGCCCGAGTTCCTGCGCCGCCTGCTGCCGCTGGTGCTGCTGGCGGTGCTGGCCTACACCCTGGCCAAAAAAGACATGGGTCGGGTGCATGCCCCGCGCTATTCAGGGCGACGCGAAGCCGTGGTGGCCAGCCTCATTGGCGGCGTGATCGGGTTTTACGACGGTTTCTTCGGCCCGGGCACCGGCAGTTTTTTTGTCTTCCTGTTTGTGCGCTGGCTGGGCTACGACTTCCTCAACGCGTCGGCCTCGGCCAAACTGCTGAACACCGCCACCAACATCTCGGCGCTGGCGCTGTTCGCCTGGAAAGGCCACATCTGGTGGCACTTTGTACTGGCCATGGCCGCTGCCAACGTGGTGGGCAGCCTGCTGGGCACCCACATGGCGCTCAAGCACGGGGCCGGCTTTGTGCGCGGCATGTTCGTGCTGGTCGTCAGCGCGCTGATCCTGAAAACCGGCTACGACGCGTTCCTGCGTTAACGGCCTGGGCGGTCACTGATGCGGCGCGGGTGGCCAGGGCATCTCGGCTGCGGTGCGCGGCTTGCCAATGGGCGCGGCGGCTTTGCCGACACGCACAGCCGCCATGTCTTCTTCGCTCGGGTACTGGCCCAGCACCCGGTAATCAAACACGCGCCGTGCAATGGGCGCGGCGTGTTCGGCACCAAAGCCGGCGTTCTCCACCACCACCGCCAGCGCGATGGTCGGTTTGTCGGCCGGGGCAAACGCCATGTAGAGCGCGTGGTCGCGCTGGTGCTCTTCCATCTTGCGGGCGTCGTACTTGTCTTTCTGGCCAATGCCCACCGCCTGGGCAGTGCCGGTCTTGCCACCGCTCAGGTAGCCGGCGCCGGCAAACACCCGCGCCGAGGTGCCCTCTTGCGTCACACCCACCAGTGCTCTGCGCACCACCTCGATGTTCTCTGGCTTGAAGCCGAGGTTCTCTGGCTCGGACTGGGCTGCCATCACCTCGGTGCGGTCGCCGATGGCGCGCTGGGTGCCCAGCACCAGCCGGGGCTTGTACTTGACACCACCGTTGGCCAGCACCGCCGTGGCCTGGGCCAGTTGCAGCATGGTGAAGGTGTTGTAGCCCTGGCCAATGCCCAGCGAGATGGTTTCGCCAGCAAACCATTTTCTCTGCTCCGGTCGCTTGTAGACACGGCGCTTCCATTCCTGGCTGGGCAGCACGCCACGCACCTCGCCGTTGATGTCGATGCCGGTGAGCTGGCCAAAACCCAGCGGTTTCATGAAGTCGTGCATGGCGTCCACACCGAGCTCGTTGGCCAGCGAGTAGTAGTAGACATTGCTTGACTTGACGATGCTGCGGTACATGTCCACCGGCCCGAGCGCGATGTCACCGTGGCTGCGGAAAGTGTGGCCGCCAAAGGCCCAGGAGGCGTTGTCCTGGATGATGGTGCCGGGAGACCGCTTGCCGGTCTCCAGTGCCGCCAGCGCCATGAAGGGTTTGTAGGTCGAGCCGGGCGGGTAGGTGCCACGCAGCGCGCGGTTCAGCAGCGGCTTCTCGATGGATTCGCTCAGGTATTGCCAGCTTTCACTGTCGATGCCGTCCACAAACAGGTTGGGGTCGAAGGTGGGCTTGCTGACGAAGGCCAGCACTTCGCCATTGTTCGGGTCGATGGCCACCAGGGCCCCGCGCCGGTCGCCAAACATGTCTTCCACCAGCTTCTGCAGCTTGATGTCGATCGACAGCCGGACCGTGTCACCCGCCGTGGGGGGCGTGGTGGCCAGCTTGCGCACCGCGCGCCCGCCGGCCGAGGTCTCCACCTGGTCCACACCGGTGATGCCGTGCAGTTGCTGCTCGAAACTCTGTTCCACGCCGAGCTTGCCGATGTAGTCGGTGCCGCGGTAGTTGCCCTCGTCGTCGGTGTCTGCGATGCGCTCCTTTTCGGCCTGGTTGATGCGGCCGATGTAGCCAAGCACGTGGCTGCCCAGCTCACCATAGGGGTAGTTGCGGAACAGCCGGGCCTTGATCTCGACCCCGGGGAAACGGTAGCGCTGCGCCGCAAAGCGGGCCACTTCCTCGTCGGTCAGGCGGTTGCGAATTGGCAGCGACTCAAAGTTCTTCGACTCTTCCTGCAGTTTCCTGAAACGCCGCCTGTCCTTGGCTTCCACCGGGATCACGGTGGAAATCGCGTCGATGGTGGCGGCGAGGTTCCCGACCTTGGATGGCGTGATTTCGAGTGTGTAGGCCGAGAAGTTGGTTGCCAGCACCACACCATTGCGGTCCAGGATCTGGCCCCGGTTGGGCACGATGGGCAGCACGGCGGTGCGGTTGCTTTCGGCCTGTTCGCTCAGGTCGTCGTGGCGGACCACCTGGAGGTAGACCAGCCGCGACGCGAGCAAGCCAAACGCCAGCACCACCACGACGCTGATGGCCAGTACCCGGCCGCGAAACCGGCTCAGTTCCACCTTGACGTTGCGGTAGGAGGTCATGGCACAGGGCTCACAGTGGCCGGGTCATGTCGGGGTTGGGTGTGCGGCGTTGCGGCATCAGCAGCAGGGTGCTGGCCAGCGGCCACAACAGGCTGGTCAGCAGGGGCTTGAACAGAAAGCCCCAGCCGGGCAGCACACCGCCACTCACCAGCCGCACCAGAAATTCCAGCGCAAACGCACCCACGAACAGCGGCACCAGTTGCACGGCCTGCGAGTGGACCTTGAACCACTGGATGCGCCGGTGCACCATGGTGGCAAAAAACGCCAGTGTGGTGTAGGTCCAGGCGTGCTGGCCGAGCAGGGAGGTTTGCTGCACGTCCATCACCAGGCCAAAACAGAAGGCTGTGCCAATGCCCACCCGCAGCGGTTGGTGTACGTTCCAGAACACCAGCACCAGCGCCAGAAAATCGGGCGTCCAGGCGATGCGGCCCAGCGGCATCATGTTCAGCAGCAGCGCCACGAACAAGGTGGTCCAGATGAACGACGGTTTGGCGGGCAGCAGCAGCTGCTGGCCCTGCGGCATGATCATGGGCGAGCCCCTTTGCGTGGTGGCGGTGGGGTGTCCACCGGGGGCCGTGGCGGCAATTGCAGTTCGCTGGCCAAGGGTTTCAGCACCACCACGTGCCGTGCGCCATCCACCCTGGCTGCGGGGGTGCAGAGGATGCGGACAAAGCTGCCTTCGCCCAGGCGGTCCATCTGGGCGATCTGCGCCACGGGCAGGCCGGCGGGGTACACGCCATCCACCCCGCTGGTGGTGAGCATGTCGCCCACCTTCACATCGGCATCGCCGGTCAGGAAGCGGAGTTCCAGCACGCCGCTGTGCTGTGCTGGCTCGCCATAAAGCACGTTGCGGGCGCCGGTGCGCGTGTTGAGCACCGGGATGGCCAGGTCACGGTCGATCACCAGCGTGACCTCGCTGACCAGCGGGTAGACGCGCGTGACCTGGCCGAGCACGCCCGACGCGTCGATCACCGGCGAGCCCTGCTCGATGCCGTGGACCATGCCGCGGTCCACAATCACCTTGCGGGCGTAGGGGTCGGCGGTGTCGTACAGCACCTCGGCCGCAGTGCCAGGCTGGCGGGTGTGTTCGCGCAGCGCCAGCAGCTGGCGCAGGCGGTTGTTTTCCAGCGTCAGCTGGGCGGTCTGGTTGGCCAGCAGCGACTGGGCTGCGAGCTGCTTCTGGGCGGCGTCAGCGCGGTTCTGTGCCGCGATCAGTGTCTCGAAATAGCCGACACCGGTTTCCACCGCCAGCACCGGTTGGCGGGCCAGCCACTGCAGCGGGGCGAGCAGCGTGATCACCGTGGCCCGCAATGGCTGGGTGAGTTTGTAGCGCACGTCGGCCACCATCAGAAACAGCGCCAGTGCAGTGCACAGTGCCAATTTGGACAGTGCCGACAGGCCCTGTCTGAAAAACGGGGGCGGTGACCGGTCCATGGTTCCCAGCGGCATGACGGTTCAGTGAACGCGTGAATGGGGAATTAAAAAAGCCGGCCACATCATCGGTTGGGCCGGCGGATTTGTCGAGTTCCAGGTTGCCCCAGCTCACTCGTTGGTGAAAATGCCTCCGAGCTGGTCCATCTTCTCCAGCGCGATGCCGCAGCCACGCACCACGCAGGTCAGCGGGTCTTCGGCCACCAGCACCGGCAGGCCGGTTTCTTCGGCCAGCAGGCGGTCCAGGTCGCGCAGCAGCGCGCCGCCGCCGGTCAGCATCATGCCGCGTTCGGCAATGTCGGCGCCCAGCTCTGGCGGCGTGTATTCCAGCGCGTTTTTCACCGCGCTGACGATGTTGTTGATCGGGTCGGTCAGCGCTTCCAGAATCTCGTTGCTGGAGATGGTGAAGCTGCGTGGCACGCCTTCGGACAGGTTGCGGCCCTTGACCTCGATTTCCTTGACCTCGCTGCCTGGAAAGGCAGAGCCGATCTTTTTCTTGATGGCTTCGGCTGTGGGCTCGCCAATCAGCATGCCGTAGTTGCGGCGGATGTAGTTGATGATGGCTTCGTCAAAGCGGTCGCCACCCACGCGCACACTGCCTTTGTAGACCATGCCGCCCAGGCTGATGACGCCGACCTCGGTGGTGCCACCGCCGATGTCCACCACCATGGAACCGCTGGCTTCGGCCACCGGCAGGCCGGCGCCAATCGCTGCGGCCATCGGTTCTTCAATCAGGTACACATCCGACGCACCGGCGCCCAGCGCCGATTCGCGGATGGCGCGGCGCTCGACCTGGGTCGAGCCGCAGGGCACGCAGATGATGATGCGCGGGCTGGGCCGGAACATGCTGCGCGGGTGCACCATCTTGATGAACTGCTTGAGCATCTGCTCGGTGACGGTGAAGTCGGCGATCACGCCGTCCTTCATCGGGCGGATGGCCTCGATGTTGCCCGGCACCTTGCCCAGCATGGCCTTGGCTTCAGCACCAACGGCCTGGATGGTCTTCTTGCCCTGGGGGCCCCCCTCGTGGCGGATCGCGACGACCGAAGGTTCGTCAAGGACGATGCCCTTGCCGCGAACATAAATCAGGGTGTTGGCGGTACCCAGGTCAATCGCCAGGTCGGTGGAGAAGTACCGACTGAATGCTCCGAACATTGCAAATCCTCTCGGGCACCGGGCGCGCTTCGTCGTCCGGTCACCCTGTATTTAACGGGTCAATAAAGTCAGATCGTGGGTGGTAGCGCGCTTTTTTGCGCATTGCACACCATTTTGAAGCTGATGCATCAAAGGCGGGATAATACCGCATTGCCCTGTGACGGCTGGCGCGAAACGCCCGCATTCTGGCCCGATTCCAGCCATCTTTGGCCCTCTTTGTAACCCTTCGCAAGCTTATGGCACTGACTTCTGCAGACATTGACCGCATCGCCAACCTGGCCCGGCTGGAACTTCGGGGCGACGAAAGCGCGCGCCTGCTCACCCAGCTGAACCAGTTTTTCGGCATTGTTGAGCAAATGCGCGCGGTCGATACCACCGGCATTGCCCCGCTGTCGCACCCGGTTGGCGCGGTGCAGGACATCACGCTGCGCCTGCGCGACGACGTGGCCAGCGAGCCCAACCAGCGCGATGCCAACCAACACAGCGCCCCGGCGGTCGAGCGCGGGTTGTTCCTCGTGCCCAAAGTGATTGAGTAAACCCGCATGACGACAGAACTCCACGACCTGAGCGTCGCCCAGCTCGCCGCGCAACTGCGCGCCAAAACCGTTTCCGCCACCGAGGCCGCCCAGCACTTTTTGCAACGCGCCGAAGCCCATGCAGGTTTGGGTGCTTTCCTCGCCACCAACGCCGAGGCCACGCTGATGCAGGCCCGCGCGGCCGATGCCCGCATCGCCGCCGGCGACAGCGCGCCGCTGCTGGGCGTGCCGCTGGCGCACAAAGACATCTTCGTCACCACCGACTTCCCCACCACCGCCGGCTCGAAGATGCTGGACGGCTATCGCTCCCCTTTTGATAGCACGGTTGTCAGCAAAATCGCTGGCTCAGGCATGGTGTCGCTTGGAAAACTCAATTGCGACGAGTTTGCGATGGGTTCCAGCAACGAAAACTCGGCTTTCAGTGCGGTAAAAAACCCGTGGGACCTGTCGCGCGTGCCCGGCGGCTCGTCGGGCGGCAGCGCAGCGGCGGTGGCGGCGCGCCTCACACCCGCCGCCACCGGCACCGACACCGGTGGCTCCATCCGCCAGCCGGCGGCGTTCTGCGGCATCACCGGCATCAAGCCCACCTATGGCCGCGCGTCGCGCTACGGCATGGTGGCCTTTGCCTCCAGCCTCGACCAGGCGGGCCCGATGGCGCGCAGCGCCGAAGACTGCGCGCTGCTGCTCTCTGCCATGTGTGGGCCCGACCTGGACCGCGACTCGACTTCGCTGGATGTGCCAGCCGAAGACTTCAGCCGTTCGCTGAACGACCCGCTCGATGGCCTGCGCATCGGCATCCCGAAAGAATTTTTTGCCGAAGGCCTGTCGGCCGACGTGCGTGCCGCGGTGGACGCTGCGCTGCAAGAATACAAAAAACTCGGCGCGAAGTTGGTGCCCATTTCGCTGCCCCGCACCGAGCTGTCGATCCCGGTGTATTACATCATTGCGCCGGCCGAGGCCAGCTCCAACCTGAGCCGCTTTGATGGCGTCAAGTTCGGCCACCGCGCGACGGACTACACCGATCTGCTCGACATGTACAAGAAGACCCGCGCCGAAGGGTTTGGCGACGAGGTCAAGCGCCGCATCATGATCGGCACCTACGTGCTCAGCCACGGCTACTACGACGCCTATTACCTGCAGGCGCAGAAAATCCGCCGCATGATCGCCGACGACTTCCAGCAGGCGTTCAAGAGCTGCGACGTCATCGCCGGCCCGGTCGCGCCCACGGTGGCATGGAAGCTGGGCGAAAAATCCAGCGATCCGGTGGCCAACTACCTGGCCGACATCTTCACCCTGCCCGCCTCGCTCGCCGGCCTGCCCGGCATGAGTGTGCCGGCCGGTTTTGGCACGGGTGGCATGCCGGTGGGCCTGCAGCTCATTGGCAACTATCTGCAGGAAGCGAAACTGCTGAATGTGGCGCACCGCCTGCAGCAGGCGACGGACTGGCATGCCGCCAAGCCGGAGGGCATTTGAGATGAGCGAGACCGTTGTGAACACCTTTGAAGCCCAGCAACAGGGCCGCCCCACCGGCCCGCTGGTGGCGGGTTATGAAGTCATCATCGGCTTTGAAACCCATGCCCAGCTCTCCACCCAGAGCAAGATTTTCAGCCGTGCCGCCACCGCCTTCGGTGCCGAGCCGAACACGCAAGCCTGCGCGGTGGACCTGGCGCTGCCCGGCACGCTGCCGGTGATGAACAAGGGCGCGGTCGAACGCGCCATCCAGTTCGGCCTGGCCATTGGTGCCCATGTGGCGCCGCGCAGCATTTTTGCCCGCAAGAACTACTTCTACCCCGACCTGCCCAAGGGCTACCAAATCAGCCAGTTCGAGATCCCGGTGGTGCAGGGCGGCGCGATCGAATTCTTCCTGGGCGACGAGAAAAAGACGGTGCGCCTGGTGCGCGCGCACCTCGAAGAAGACGCCGGCAAATCGCTGCACGAGGACTTCATTGGCCAATCGGGCATCGACCTGAACCGCGCTGGCACGCCGCTGCTGGAAATCGTCACCGAGCCCGACATGCGCTCCAGCGCCGAGGCGGTGGCCTATGCCAAGGAGCTGCACAAGATCGTCACCTGGATCGGCATCTGCGACGGCAACATGCAGGAAGGCAGTTTCCGCTGCGACGCCAACGTGTCGGTGCGCAAGCCGGGCCAGCCACTGGGCACCCGGCGCGAGATCAAGAACCTGAACAGCTTCAAGTTCATGCAGCAGGCCATCGACTTCGAGATCCGCTGGCAGATCGAGCAGATCGAGGACGGTCATGCCATCCAGCAGGCCACCGTGCTGTTCAACCCCGACACCGGCGAAACCCGCGCGATGCGCACCAAGGAAGACGCGGCCGATTACCGCTACTTCCCCGACCCCGACCTGCCGCCGCTGGTGATCGCCGACGACTGGGTGGCGCGTGTGAAAGCGCAGATGCCCGAACTGCCGCGTGCCATGGCCGCCCGTTTCGTGGCCGACTACGGCCTGCCTGAGTACGACGCCACCACGTTGACGCAAAGCCGTGTGATGGGCGCTTACTTCGAGGCCGCTGCCAAAGCGAGTGGCCAGGCCAAGCTGGTCAGCAACTGGGTCATGGGTGAGCTGTCACGCCGGCTCAACACGCAAGAAGCGGGCATCGAGACCTCGCCAGTGAGCGCGGCGCAACTGGCGCAACTGGTGGCCCGCATTGCCGACGGCACCATTTCCAACAATGCAGCGAAGCAGGTGTTCGACGCGCTGTGGACGGGCGATGGCACCGAGGTGGACGCCGTCATCGACGCCAAGGGCCTGAAACAGATGAGCGACACCGGCGAGCTGGAAAGCATCATCGACGCCGTGCTGGCCGCCAACGCCGACAACGTCGCGCAGTACAAGGCCGGCAAAGAAAAAGCCTTCAACGCGCTGGTGGGCCAGGCCATGAAAGCCACCAAGGGCAAGGGCAACCCGGCGCAAGTCAATGCGCTGTTGAAACAAAAGCTAGGATGAAGCCAGGCATTGCTATTGAATCAGTAGCAATGTCGTCAGGTTCCACTAAGGCTGAGGGCTGGTTTGGTTTGAAATTGCCGGTGCGGAGGCCGCTGGCGCCGCTGGCACCGGGTCGCGCGACCACAGGGCCCGCAGGCGCTCGCGCTCTTCGTCAAAACGCTGCTGCACGCGCAGCTTTTCGGCTTCCTGCTCGGCCACAAAGCGCCTTTGGGCGATGGCGCTGCCGTCAATGTCCACCAGTTGCCGTTTCAGCGCGGCAGGTGCCTTCGCCGGGTCGGCCTTGTAGAACTCCAGCTCCAGCTCGGCCACGTTGCGCTGCTTGGCCAGGTCGTCCAGCCGCAACTGCGCCGTCTTGATGCGTTCGCCGATCTGCGCCAGCACCGTCTCCCGCTCCTTGTCGTGGGCAGCCTGGTTGGGGTAACGCACCATCAGGGCCTGCTCCCGCTGGCGCTCTTTCTGCTTCTGGTCGCGGGTCAGTGCCGCCTGCCGCTCACGTTCGGCCTGCTGCGCGCGCTCCACGGCGGTGGGTTCCGGCGGCACATGGCGCTGAACGGTGCCACTCGGGTTCAGCACACGCTGCTCACGGTCCAGGCAGGCCGGGATCGGGCGGTCGGCCGTCAGCCGGTTGCCATGGCCATCCACACAGGTGTAAATGCCGTTTGTCTGGGCGCTGGCCGCCAGCGCCAGCGCCACAGGCAGGCCTGCAACCCAGCGTGTGCCGGGGCGGTGAAGGGCCAAAAGAGGCGCTTCACGCCACGCCATAGCGCTCCCGGTAGGCCAGCACGCGCTGGTGGTGTTCGGCTTGGTATGGCATCGTGCTGCCATCGTAAGGCTGTTGGGCCAGATGTTGCAAGACGTCTGAGAGGGTGGCGATGGCACACACCTGCAGGCCAAGCTGGTTGCGCACGTACTGCACCGCGCTGTAGGGCACATCGGCGCCGTTCTCGGTGGCCATCTCCTGCCGGTCCAGCGCAATCGCCACCGCGTGCGGCGTGGCGCCGGTGGCTTGGATGATGGCGATCGATTCCCGCACGGCGGTACCGGCCGACATCACGTCGTCCACCACCAACACCCGGCCGCGCAGTGGTGCGCCCACCAGCGTGCCGCCTTCGCCGTGGTCCTTGGCTTCCTTGCGGTTGTAGGCGAACGGCACATTGCGGCCCAGCCGCGCCAGCTCAATGGCTACTGCCGCAGCCAGCGGGATGCCCTTGTAAGCGGGCCCGAAGATCATGTCGAACTCGATGCCGCTGGCCAGCAGGCGCCGCGCATAAAATTCAGCCAGGCGGCCCAGCTTGGCGCCATCGTCAAACAGCCCGGCGTTGAAGAAATAAGGCGACAGTCGCCCCGCCTTGGTCTTGAATTCACCGAACCGCAGCACCCCCGCGCCGAGCGCGAACTGCACAAAATCCAGCGACAGCGTGTCCGTCACGCTGCCCTGACCTGCATTGACTGACATGGGAGCTTCCTTGTTCAAACTGACCAGCCTCAACCTCAACGGCATCCGCTCCGCCACCAGCAAAGGGCTGGAAGCGTGGCTGGACAAAACCCAGCCCGATTGTATTTGTGTGCAGGAGCTCAAGGCCGTGAGCGACGACATGCTGGGCCGTTTCGAGTCACTCTCTGGCCTGCATGGGCATTTCCACTTCGCCGGCAAGAAGGGCTACTCGGGCGTGGGCATCTATACCTGCCATGCGCCGAGCGACGTGGTGGTCGGCTTCGGCTGCCCCGAATTCGACGCCGAAGGCCGCTATGTGGAACTGCGGTTCGACACGCCCGCCCGCAAGCTGTCGCTCATCAGCGCCTACTTTCCCAGCGGCTCGTCGGGTGAAGACCGGCAGCAGGCCAAGTTCCGCTTTCTGGCCGCGTTCTACCCGCATTTGCAGCAGCTCAAAAACGAGCGCGAATTCATCCTGTGTGGCGACGTCAACATCGCGCACCAGCAGATTGACCTGAAGAACTGGCGCAGCAACCAGAAGAACAGCGGCTTTTTGCCCGAAGAGCGCGCCTGGATGACCCGGTTGCTGGGCGACGCCGGGCTGGTCGACGTCTACCGCCAACTCCAGCCCACCACCACCGACGCGGCCTACACCTGGTGGAGCAACCGTGGCCAGGCCTGGGCCAACAACGTGGGGTGGCGGCTGGATTACCACCTCGCCACGCCAGCCACTGCAGCCCTGGCCCGTAGCGAGTCCATCTACAAGGACGAGCGTTTCTCAGACCATGCGCCGATCACCATTGGCTACGACCTCGGTCTCAAGGCCGTTGCATGAACGCGCAGACCGAGCGTTTCACCATTCCTGGCCCAGCCGGTCTGCTGGAGGTGGCGCGCGACACCGCTGTCGGTGCAAGGCGCGGTGCCGCAGTGATCGCTCACCCTCACCCGTTGTTCGGCGGCACGCTGGACAACAAAGTCGTGCAAACCCTGGCGCGCGCTTTTGTGCAGTGCGGTTGGGATGCCTGGCGCTTCAACTTCCGCAGCGTGGGGCAAAGCGCTGGCGCGTACGACGAAGGCCGGGGCGAGCGCGACGACCTGCTGGCGGTGGTTGCGCATGCCACCCAGGGCGATGCGCCCGGCGGGCCGCTGGCCCTGGCCGGCTTTTCCTTTGGTGCCTTCGTCACCAGCCACGCGGCGGTGGCGCTGCTGGACCGGCACGCGCTGGAGAAGCTGGTTCTGGTCGGCACGGCAGCGTCGCGGTTTGCGGTGGCCGCTGTGCCCGAGGCCTTGCACGAGCGCACCTTGGCCGTGCATGGTGAGCACGACGACACCGTGCCGCTGGCCGCAGTGATGGACTGGGCGCGCCCGCAGTTACTGCCCGTCACCGTCATTCCTGGAGGCGGGCACTTCTTTCATGGACAATTGCCGCTTTTGAAGCAGTTGGTGGTCCGGCACCTCCAATCCTGAAGCCTCCGGGTGGCTCGCCCGCCCCGTTTTCACACAGACACCCCCATGACACGTTTTCTGCAGTCGCTGCGCGCCTTCACCCTTGCCGCCCTTCTGGCGCCCCTCGCTTTCAACGCCGCCGCGCAAACGCCCGAAGCGCCGGAGATCGCCGCCCGTGCCTACATGCTGCTTGATGTGTCGGCCAACCAGATCTTGGCGGCGAAAGACATCGACATGCCGGTCGAGCCCGCATCACTGACCAAGCTGATGACGGCCTACATCGTCTTCGATGCGCTGCGCGCCAAGAAAATCGACCTGAAACAAACCCTGCCGGTCAGCGAGCGCGCCTGGAAAACACCCGGTTCGCGCATGTTCATCGACCCCAAGATGATGGTGCCGGTGGAAGACCTGATCAAGGGCATGGTGGTGCAGTCCGGCAACGATGCCACCGTGGCGCTGGCCGAAGGTGTCGCCGGCTCTGTGGAGCGTTTTGTGCAGTTGATGAATGAGCAGGCCAAAGCCATTGGCATGGCGAACACCAGCTACAAGAACCCCGAAGGCTTGACCGAGCCCGGCCACACCACCACCGCGCGCGACCTGGCCTTGCTGGCCGCCAAGCTGATGCGCGAATTCCCCGATTACGTGGCATTCAACGCCATCAAGAAGTACCGCTACACCGGCACCCCGACGGCCAACGACACCAACCGCAACCTCCTGCTGTTCCGCGACCCGACCGTGGACGGCCTGAAAACCGGCCACACCGCCGCTGCGGGCTATTGCCTGATTGCCACCGCCAAGCGTGACTTTCCCAACCTCAAGGGCCGCCGCCTGTTGTCCATCGTGCTGGGCGCGTCCAGCGAGAACGCCCGTGCCAACGAGTCGCAGAAGCTGTTGAACTGGGGCTACACCGCGTTTGAAGGTGTCAAGCTGTTTGAAGCCAACCAGCCGGTGGCCACGCCAGCGGTCTGGAAAGGCAAGGAAAACACCCTGAAGCTGGGCCGCCCGGAAACCCTGGTGGTGGCCATTCCAGCCGGCAGCGCACAAAAAATCAAGACCCAGGTGGCCCGTCCCGATCCGCTGGTGGCACCTTTCACCAAGGGCCAGCAGGTCGGCACGCTCAAGGTCATGTTGGACGACCAGGCGCTGACCAATGTACCGCTGGTGGTGCTGGAAGGGGTCGAGCAGGCCTCTTTCATTGGCCGTGCCTGGGACGCCATTCGCCTGTGGGTGAAGTGAGCGTCAGCACGCAATTTGCGTGAAAACCCGCTAACTGCTATAGTCGTGGGCTTTTCGGGATTTCCCGAAGGGATTCACGTTTTCGTTTTTTCTTTGGACGTTTAGGGACGTTTTTTAATGCCAACCATCAATCAATTGGTGCGTCAGGGGCGCGAGGTCGAACAGATCAACTCGAAAAGCCCTGCGATGCAAAACTCGCCACAGCGCCGAGGCGTGTGCACCCGTGTGTACACCACGACGCCAAAAAAGCCAAACTCGGCGCTGCGTAAAGTCGCCAAAGTGCGCCTGACCAACGGTTTCGAGATCATCTCCTACATCGGCGGTGAAGGCCACAACCTGCAGGAGCACTCGGTGGTTCTGGTGCGCGGTGGTCGTGTCAAGGACTTGCCTGGTGTTCGTTACCACATCGTGCGCGGTTCGCTCGACTTGCAAGGCGTGAAAGACCGCAAGCAGTCGCGCTCCAAATACGGTGCGAAAAAGCCAAAGGCCAAATAAGCCAACCCGGTTCGGGCTGTATTGCCCGCGCCAGAAGCGGTCGCAAGGCTTCTTCAAAAAACAGGTGCTTGAAAATCACCGTGGCAGGTGTTTCAAGCGAAGTGACCCAAGTGCAAATGGTTGCACCGGTCGAGTAAGTGAGGGTTGAAATGACTCTCGCGGTGCTGCAAAAGCGTTGTGCTGTTGTGGTGCCAACTGAAGCAAAGAGGTGAAAAAATGCCACGTCGTCGCGAAGTCCCTAAACGTGAAATCCTGCCGGATCCCAAGTTCGGCAATGTCGAGCTCGCCAAATTCATGAACGTGATCATGCAAGGCGGCAAAAAAGCGGTTGCCGAGCGCATCATTTACGGTGCCCTCGACCAGATCGAGAAGAAGAACCCGGGCAAAGACCCGCTGGAAGCCTTCACCATGGCCATCAACAACGTGAAGCCCATGGTCGAAGTGAAGTCCCGCCGCGTTGGCGGTGCCAACTACCAGGTGCCGGTTGAGGTGCGCCCTGTCCGTCGCCTGGCTTTGGCCATGCGCTGGGTGAAAGAGGCCGCCAAGAAGCGTGGTGAAAAGTCGATGGCCCTGCGTTTGGCCAACGAACTGATGGAAGCCACCGAAGGCCGTGGCGGTGCCATGAAGAAGCGTGACGAAGTTCACCGCATGGCTGAGGCCAACAAGGCGTTCTCGCACTTCCGCTTCTAAAGCGCGCTGCCGCAGCATGCGGCAAGGGATGGGCTGGTTGTGAACCAGCCCATCGCCCCCATTTCAAGGCTGTGTCACAAGCACGCAGTAAAAAGTCAGATCAACCAAGGATCCATCATGGCTCGCAAGACCCCTATCGAGCGGTATCGCAATATCGGCATTTCGGCGCACATCGACGCTGGCAAGACCACGACCACCGAGCGTATTCTTTTCTACACCGGTGTGAACCACAAGATCGGTGAAGTGCACGACGGCGCTGCGACCATGGACTGGATGGAGCAGGAGCAGGAGCGCGGCATCACGATCACCTCGGCTGCCACCACCTGTTTCTGGAAGGGCATGGACTCGTCCTTCCCCGAGCACCGCATCAACATCATCGACACCCCGGGCCACGTGGACTTCACCATCGAGGTGGAGCGTTCCATGCGCGTGCTGGACGGTGCCTGCATGGTGTACTGTGCCGTGGGTGGCGTGCAGCCCCAGTCGGAAACCGTCTGGCGTCAGGCCAACAAGTACAAGGTGCCGCGTCTGGCCTTTGTGAACAAGATGGACCGCACCGGTGCCAACTTCTTCAAGGTCGTCGAACAGATGAAGCTGCGCCTGAAGGCCAGCCCCGTGCCCATCGTGATCCCGATCGGCGCCGAGGAAAACTTCAAGGGCGTGGTCGATCTGCGCAAGATGAAGGCCATCATCTGGGACGAAGCCTCCCAGGGCATGAAGTTCAACTTCGAAGAGATTCCCGCCGACCTCGTGGCCCTGGCCAAGGAGTGGCGCGAGAAGATGGTCGAGGCTGCGGCCGAAGCCTCCGAAGATCTGATGAACAAGTACCTTGAAGAAGGCGACTTGACCGAAGAGGAGATCACGCAGGGTCTGCGGGTTCGCACCATCGCTGGCGAAATCCAGCCGATGCTGTGCGGTACGGCCTTCAAGAACAAGGGCGTGCAGCGCATGCTCGACGCCGTGATCGAACTGATGCCGTCTCCTCTGGACGTCAAGGCCATCAAGGGCTTCGACGAAGACGAGAAGGAAATCACCCGCAAGGCGGACGACGACGAGAAGTTCGCTGCGCTGGCGTTCAAGCTGATGACCGACCCGTTCGTGGGCCAGCTGACCTTTGTGCGCGTGTACTCCGGCGTTCTGAAGAAGGGCGACACCGTTTACAACGCGGTACGCGGCAAGAAGGAGCGCATCGGCCGCATCGTGCAGATGCACGCCAACAACCGTGAGGAAGTCGACGAAATCCGCGCCGGCGACATTGCCGCTTGCGTGGGTCTGAAAGACGTGACCACCGGCGAAACCCTGTGTGACCCCAACGCGGTGATCACGCTGGAACGCATGGTGTTCCCCGATTCGGTGATCCGCCAGGCTGTGGAACCCAAGACCAAGGCCGACCAGGAAAAGATGGGCATTGCCCTGAACCGCCTGGCCGCTGAAGACCCGTCTTTCCGCGTGCAGACCGACGAAGAGTCGGGCCAGACCATCATTGGTGGCCAGGGCGAGCTGCACCTGGAAATCATTGTGGACCGCATGAAGCGCGAGTTCGGCGTGGAAGCCAACGTGGGCAAGCCCCAGGTGGCCTACCGCGAAACCATCCGCAAGACGGTCGAGGAAGCCGAAGGCAAGTTCGTGCGCCAGTCCGGCGGCAAGGGCCAGTACGGCCACGTGGTGCTGAAGATCGAGCCGAACGAAACCGGCAAGGGCAACGAGTTCGTCGATGCCATCAAGGGCGGTGTGGTGCCACGCGAATTCATCCCAGCGGTCGAGAAGGGCTTCAACGAAGCCGTCACGCAGGGCGTGTTGGCCGGCTACCCGGTGGTCGACGTCAAGGTCACGCTGCACTTCGGTTCGTACCACGACGTGGACTCGAACGAACTGGCGTTCAAGATGGCCGCCATCTTCGGTTTCAAGGAAGGCTGCAAGAAGGCCAACCCCGTGATTCTGGAGCCCATGATGGCCGTGGAAGTGGAAACGCCTGAAGACTACGCCGGCAACGTGATGGGCGACCTGTCCTCACGCCGCGGCATGGTGCAGGGCATGGACGACATGGTCGGTGGCGGCAAGGCCATCAAGGCCGAAGTGCCACTGTCCGAAATGTTCGGTTACTCGACCACGCTGCGTTCGATGTCGCAAGGTCGCGCCACCTACACGATGGAATTCAAGCACTACGCGGAAGCGCCGCGCAACGTGGCCGAGGCCATTGTGTCGGCCCGCGCCAAGTAACACCCCTTCAACCGGCCGCCATGTTGGCGGCCGCGTCTGCGATCAGGTGCCCAACGCTGCCCGTGGCGATGGAACCAGCAATCTGATGCAAACGTAAAACCCGATCACGGGCACTGCTCTTTGGAGATTTGAAAAATGGCAAAAGAGAAATTCACACGCACCAAGCCCCACGTGAACGTGGGCACGATTGGTCACGTTGACCACGGCAAGACCACCTTGA
>JAFEHU010000028.1 GCA_017848435.1 Burkholderiaceae bacterium
GCCACGGGTGGCGTTGGAGTACGGGCACACCCCATGGGCTTTTTCCACCAGCGCCTCGGCGGCGGCGTGGTCCATGCCGGGGATGGTGACCGTCAGGCCGACCTGGATGTTGAAGCCGGTAGGGATGGGGCCAATGCCCACCGCGCCTTCAACCTTGGTGTCGACCGGGATGTTGATTTTTTCCTTGCCGGCGACGAACTTCATCGCGCCCAGAAAGCAGGCGGCGTAGCCGGCGGCAAACATCTGCTCGGGGTTGACGCCGCCGCCCATGCCGCCCATTTCCTTGGGCAACACGAGCTTCACGTCCAGAAAGCCGTCGTCCGACTTGGCCTGGCCTTCACGGCCGCCTGTGGCGTGGGCGTGGGCGGTGTAAACGATTTGGGTGGGTTTGGTCATGGTCATGCTCCAGTTGAATGCTTCCGGGGAAGCGGGGGGTAAAAACAATGGTTTCAGGGTGCGGTGAGGTTCTTGCGCAGCGCGTGGATCTGGGCATTGAGCTGCAGCAGCTCGGGCACCGAGCACTGCGTGGCGCTGGCCACACAGGCGGGCACCTTGGTGGCCTTGCCTTTCAGCTTGCGGCCCGGCGCGGTGAGGCGGATGTAGACCTTGCGCTCGTCGTCGGTGGCGCGCATGCGGCTCAGCAGGCCGGCGGCTTCCATGCGCTTGAGCAGCGGCGTGAGGGTGCCGGAGTCGAGAAACAAGCGCTCGCCGAGTTCAGACACCATCAGGTTGTCGCGCTCCCACAGCACCAGCATCACCAGGTACTGCGGGTAGGTCAGCCCCAGTTCGTCCAGCAGAGGCTTGTAAATCTTGGTCATGGCCAGCGAGGCGGAGTACAGCGCAAAACACAGCTGGTTGTCCAGCAGCAGCGATTCTTCGGCGGTGAGTTGGGTGCGTGCCATGGGTGTGATTGTATCTGGCAATTAAATTGTGTGCAAGTTAATTGCCAGCATCAAAAGAGAGGCGGCGTGGCTGGCCTATGATGCAGCGCATGTCCCGCACCAAACAACGCCCCCTGAACCGTTCTGCCACGGCCACTTCTGCCGACGGCGTGTCCACCATTCCCGAGATCCGCGCCGGGCAGTCGGTGGCGTTGCTGAAAGAGTTGCACATCCTCACCCGCGACGGCAAGCTCAACCAGGACTCTCGCCGCAAGCTCAAGCAGGTCTACCACCTCTACCAGTTCATCGAGCCCTTGCTGCAGCAGGTGCTGGCCGCGCGCGGCGACGTGTCGCTGGTGGACCATGGCGCGGGCAAGTCTTATCTTGGGTTCATTTTGTACGACCTGTTTTTCAAGTCGCACACCGCAGGGCGCATCGTCGGCATCGAGACGCGCCAGGAACTGGTGGACAAGTCACAGGCGCTGGCCGCGCAGCTGGGTTTTGCGCGCATGGATTTTCTGAACCTGACGGTGCAGGCGTCCATCACCACGCCCGAGCTGCCGGCGCAGATCGACGTGGTGACGGCCCTGCACGCCTGCGACACCGCCACCGACGACGCGATCCGCTTCGGGCTGAGCAAGAACGCGCGTTTCATGGTGCTGGTGCCCTGCTGCCAGGCCGAGGTGGCGGGGGTGTTGCGGCAGCACAAGGCGTTGTCGCTCTCGCGCACGCCACTGAGCGAGATCTGGCGCCACCCGCTGCACACGCGCGAATTTGGCAGCCAGGTCACCAACGTGCTGCGTTGCCTGCAGCTGGAAGCCAGCGGCTACCAGGTGACGGTGACCGAGCTGGTGGGCTGGGAGCATTCGATGAAAAACGAACTCATCATCGCCACCCGCCACAGCGGCCCGCGCCGCAGCGTCGCCGCCCGGCTGGACAAGCTGCTGGACGAGATTGGCCTGGCCGATCTGCGGGCGCGGTTTCAGCCCGCACCGGCCCCCGCGGCCGATGCCGAGCCGGCGTCGGCCGCTCAGTAGCTGTACACGCCTTGGCCGGTCTTGCGGCCCAGGCGGCCGGCGGCCACCAGTTCCTTCAGCAGCGGGCAGGGGCGGTACTTGGAGTCGCCAAACTCGTTGAGGTAGACCTCCATCACCGCCAGGCACACGTCCAGGCCCACCATGTCGGCCAGCGCCAGCGGGCCGATCGGCTGGTTGCAGCCGAGCTTCATGCCCGCGTCAATGTCTTCGGCCGTGGCCAGGCCTTCGGACAACACGAACAGCGCCTCGTTGATCATGGGCACCAGGATGCGGTTGACCACAAAGCCGGGCGCATTCTTCACCGTGATCGGGGTCTTGCCCAAAGCGCTGGCCAGCGTGTGCACGGCCGCGTGGGTGGCATCGCTGGTCTGCAGGCCACGGATGATCTCCACCAGCGCCATCATTGGCACCGGGTTGAAGAAGTGCATGCCAATGAAGCGGTCGGGCCGGCCCGTCACTGCCGCGAGCTTGGTGATGGAAATGGACGAGGTGTTGGAGGCGATCAGCACCTCGGGCGCCAGCAGGCCGTCAAGCTGCTTGAGGATCTTGACCTTGAGGTCGTAGTTCTCGGTGGCGGCTTCGATCACCAGCTGCGCGGCGCCCAGGTCTTCGTACCTGGTGGAGCCGGTGATGCGTTCCATGGCCGCGACTTTGTCGGCCGCGGTCATTTTTTCTTTCTTGATCAGCCGGTCCAGGCTGGCCACCACCGTGGTCATGCCTTTGGCCACTGCAGCGTCAGAAATATCGACCATCACCACACGAATACCAGCCACGGCGCAGGCCTGCGCAATGCCGTTGCCCATGGTGCCCGCGCCAACGATGCCAACGGTATGGATAGGGGTGTTAACAGCCATGAAAACTCCAAAAAACGATGAGGAAGGGTTGAAAAAACGGGCGTGCCGGCAGGCCGGCACGGTGCGGTTGGGATGTTAACGCGTTGGTTGTAGCGGCCTGAAAACCGCCAATACGCAGAAAACCGGAACTACATCACGAACCATGGGCCACCTGCAGGGAAAGCCGCACGTTGTGTAGGAGAAATTCTGACAAATGATTTCGCCATGTCCCGACTCAAGGTGCGAAAGAGCAAGCCTAAAGTTAACCCATCAGCCAACCACTTTGTTCGCCGAACGACTTTCACCAGGAGCCCACCATGACCTTGAATGCCCACATCGCCAACCCCTTTGCCATGCTGCTGAACGCGGAGGCGGTGCTGTACGAAATGAACCATTCCGAGAGCCTGGAAAGCCTGGCGCACCAGATTCACCACCCGCTGGACAAGGTGACCAAGGTCAAGCTGCCACAGGAACTGGCCGCCTACGACGAGAACGTGGAAGCGACGATTGGCGACGACATCAGCGACCTGCCGGCCGAAGACCGCGCCGACGCGGAACTGTTGACCAAAGACATGGACGAGCAGGACTGGGACAACTCGGCCTACCACTGAACCCAGGGCGCACTCAGCCGCGGAAACGCTTGCGTGTGAGCGCCAGGGCCAGCCACAGGCCGGCCACGGTGTAGACCACCAGCACCGCCGCGTTGCGCACCGGGTGCGCGGGCCACTGGTCCATGAACAGCGGCCGCACGATTTCCACTGCGCAGGTGAGCGGCAGGAAATCAGACACCCCTTTCACCACCGCCGGCAACTGGTCGCGTGGGAAGAAGATGCCGCTGAGGAACATCATGGGCGTGAGGAACAGCGTGAAGTAGTAGGTGAAGAAGTCGTAGCCCTTGGCCAGGGCGTTGAAGATCAGTGCAATGCAGCTGAAGGTGATGCCTACGCCCAGCAGCACCGGCCAGGCCACCAGCAGTTTGGGGCTGTGGCTGATGCTTAAGGCGAGCATCACGCCCAGTATGGCGGTGGTGGTGAACAGCGACTTGAAGCCGGCCCACAGCATTTCGGCGAACACGATGTTGTCCAGGCTCACCGGCGCGTTCATGATGCCGTCCCAGGTTTTTTGCATGTGCATGCGCGAGAAGGCCGAGTACAGCGCCTCGAAGCTGGCGGCGTTCATCGCGCTCATGCAGATGGAACCACTGGCGAGGAACAGGATGTAGGGCACTTCCGTGCCATTGACCGTGATCTTGCCGACCAGCGCACCCATGCCATAGCCGAAGGCCACCAGCCACATTAGGGGTTCGGCGATGTTGCCCACCAGGCTGGGAATCGCCAGCTTGCGCCAGACCAGCAGGTTGCGCAGGAACACCGGCCACCAGCGCCATGAGATTTCTGGCGCTCTCCATATCGACTGCATTCAGCCATCCTCCCTGATCTGACGCCCGGTGAGCTTGAGGAACAAGTCTTCCAGGTTCGCCGGCCGGTGCAGGGTGCGCAGGCCACCGTGCACATCGAGCGCCGCCAGCAGGGGCTTGGCGTCCTGGGTGTAGAAAAACACCGTCTCACCACTGACCTCCACCCGGGCCGCCAGCGCACGCAGCGCCGCATGGTTGACGGATTCGGCCAGTGCCAGCGCCCACTGCCCGTACACCTCCACCACGTCGGGCTCCAGGTGCTGGGCGATCAAATCGCGTGGTTTGCCCTCGGCGATTTTGCGACCGTGGTCCAGCACCAGCAGGCGGGAGCACAGGCGCTCGGCTTCGTCCATGAAGTGGGTGGTCAGCAGGATGGACTTGCCCTGTTGCAACAGCAATTGCAACCGCTCCCACATCAGGTGGCGCGCTTGCGGGTCCAGCCCGGTGGTGGGTTCGTCGAGCAGCAGCAGGCGGGGGTCGTTCACCAGCGCACGGGCCAGGCTGAGCCGGCGTTTCATGCCGCCTGAGAGTTCGCCCGGTTTGGCATTGGCTTTGTGGGTCAGCGCTGCGAACTCCAACAGCTGTGGCGTGCGCGCGCGGATGGCGGCGTCGCGCAGGCCGAAGTAGCGGCCATAGACCAGCAGGTTCTCGGCGCAGGAGAAGTCAGGGTCCAGCGTGTCGAACTGGCTCACCACGCCGAGCTGCGCCTTGATGGCCAGCGCATCGCGCGGCATCTCCAGCGCTGCCGTGTTGCCGGGGGCGTAGGCAATGCGGCCTGCGTCGGGCGTGGTCAGGCCCAGGCACATGCGGATGGTGGTGGTCTTGCCGGCGCCGTTCGGACCGATCACGCCCAGGCATTCACCCGGTGCGATGTCGAACGACACGTCGTTGACCACCGTGTTGCTGCCGTAGCGTTTGGTCAGGTGCTCGACCGAAAAAAGCGGTTGGGGCATGGGGTGATTGTGGCGCAGCCGTGTGTCTTCGGCGGGGCAGTGTGAAAGGGGGGCGTCGATATAATCCGCCCGTCTCAACTACCGGTAGCGCTTGTGTCTGACCGTCTGGCCGTGCTGCCGCAATACCTGTTACCGAAGCGGGCACTCACCCGCTTTGCCGGCTGGGTCGCCAGCGGCCGATGGGGTGGCTTGACGCACTGGATCATCCGCGACTTTGTGGCGCGCTACCAGGTCAACATGGCCGAGGCCGCCAACCCGGACACCGCCAGCTACCCCAGCTTCAACGAATTTTTCACCCGCGCCCTGAAGCCCGGTGCACGGCCACTGGCTGCCGCCGACTTTGTCTGCCCGGTGGACGGTGCGATCAGCCAGTTCGGCGCCATCGAGGGCGACCAGATTTTCCAGGCCAAGGGCCACCACTACTCCACCACCGCGCTGGTCGGCGGTGACGCGGCGCTGGCCGCGCAGTTTGTGCAAGGCCACTTCGCCACCATCTACCTGAGCCCCAAGGACTACCACCGCATCCACATGCCCTGTGACGGCCGCTTGCTGCGCATGACCTATGTGCCGGGCGATTTGTTCTCTGTGAACCCCACCACCGCGCGCGGCGTGCCGGGGCTGTTCGCCCGCAACGAGCGGGTGGTGTGTGTGTTTGACACCGCCCACGGCCCCCTGGTGCTGACCCTGGTGGGCGCCACCATCGTCGGCAGCATGGCCACCGTCTGGCACGGCGTGGTGAACCCGCCGCGCCGGCCCGACGTGCACACCTGGGACTACGCCGCACAGAACATCACCCTGAAGCAAGGCGACGAGATGGGCCGTTTCCTGCTCGGCTCCACCGTGGTGCTGTTGTTCCCCAAAGACACGGTCCGCTTCAACCCCGACTGGGCGCCCGCCGGCCCGGTGTGCCTGGGCCAGGCCATGGGCAACAAACCTTCCACAACCAACCTGTGACGCCATGACCACCTTCGGAACCCCGCTCTCCCCCCATGCCACCAAAGTGATGCTGCTGGGCAGCGGCGAGCTGGGCAAGGAGGTGCTGATTGCGCTGCAGCGCCTGGGCGTGGAAACCATCGCCACCGACCGCTACGAGAACGCCCCCGGCCAGCAGGTGGCCCACCACGCCCGCACCATCACCATGAGCGACCCGGCGCAGCTGAAGGCGCTGATTGAGAAAGAGCGGCCCGACCTGGTGGTGCCCGAAATCGAGGCCATTGCCACGCCGATGCTGGAAGAACTGGAAGCCGCCGGTGTGGTGCGCGTGATTCCCACCGCCCGTGCGGCACGGCTGACCATGGACCGCGAAGGCATCCGCCGCCTGGCCGCTGAAACCCTGGGCCTGCCGACCAGCCCCTATGTGTTCTGCGATTCGCTGGCCGAGTTGCAGGCCGCGATTGACACCAAGATCGGCTACCCCAATATCGTCAAGCCGGTGATGAGCAGTTCGGGCAAGGGCCAGAGCAAGATCAGCGGCCCGGCCGACGTGCAAAAGGCCTGGGACTACGCGATGGCCGGTGGCCGGGTGAGCCACGGCCGGGTGATCGTTGAAGGCTTCGTTGATTTCGATTACGAAATCACCCAGCTCACCGTGCGCGCGGTGGGTGCCGACGGCACCATCGAAACCCATTTCTGCGACCCCATCGGCCACGTGCAGGTGGCGGGCGACTATGTGGAAAGCTGGCAGCCCCACCCCATGGCGCCAGCGGCACTGCAGAAGAGCCGTGACATCGCCAAGGCCGTGACCGACAACCTCGGTGGCCAGGGTATTTTTGGTGTGGAGCTGTTCGTCAAGGGCAACGACGTCTGGTTCAGCGAGGTCAGCCCGCGCCCCCACGACACCGGCATGGTGACCATGGCCACCCAGTGGCAAACCCAGTTCGAGCTGCACGCCCGCGCCATCCTGGGCCTGCCGGTCAACACCCTGCTCAAGAGCCCGGGCGCCAGCGCCGTGATCTACGGTGGCGTCGATGCCCAGGGCATCGTGTTCGACGGCGTGGCCGAGGCGCTGCGGGTGCCAGGCACCGACATCCGGTTGTTCGGCAAGCCCGAGAGTTTTCTCAAACGCCGCATGGGTGTGGCGCTGGCCTTTGACAGCGACGTCGAAGTGGCCCGCCGCAACGCCAAGCTGGCGGCTTCCAAGGTCAAGCCCCGCGTCGCCTGACGCCCTGGCCTTGACGTGACCGAGGCCGTTCCCCGTCGCGTGTTGCCGGTGCTGGTGCTGGCGCAGTTTGCCGGCACCTCGCTGTGGTTCACCGTCAACGCGGTCATGCCGGACCTGCAGCGCGACTTCGGCTGGCCCGCCACCGCGGTGGGTACGCTCACCTCGGCGCTCCAGATCGGTTTCATCGTTGGCACGCTGGTGTTTGCGCTGCTGACCATCGCCGACCGTTTTCCCGCCCGCCGCGTGTTCCTGCTGTGTGCGCTGGCCGGTGCCGCCTGCACCGTGGCGGCCTGGGCCATGGTGCAGCACTTCACCGCGCTGCTGCTGTGGCGGGCGGCCACCGGTTTCTTTCTGGCCGGCATCTACCCGGTGGGCATGAAGATCGCGGCCCAGTGGTACCGCCAGGGCCTGGGCGCCGCGCTGGGTCTGCTGCTCGGTGCGTTGGTGCTGGGCTCGGCCAGCCCACACGGCCTGCGCGCCATCAGCAGCCAGCTGCCCTGGCCCAGCGTGATGCTGGGTGTGGCCTTGCTGGCGGCGCTGGGCGGGGTGCTGCTGTACTGGGGCCTGCCCGAGCCCCCCGCCGCACCCAAGGCCGCGCCGTTGCAATGGCGGGCCTTGGCGGTGCTGTGGACCGACGCCAAGGTGCGCGCCTCGGTGCTGGGCTACTTTGGCCACATGTGGGAGCTGTACACCATGTGGGTGCTGGTGCCCTTGCTCCTGGCCAGCCGGCTGCAGGGCGCGGCGCTGTCGGCCGCGGCGTTCTTCGTGCTGGGGGCCGGTGTGCTGGGCTGTGTGGGCGGTGGCCTGCTGGCGCGGCGCTGGGGCAGCGCCCGGGTGGCCGGGGTGCAGCTGGCCACCAGCGGCCTGTGCTGCCTGCTCGCGCCCTGGCTGGCGGGGGCGGGGGATGTGGCGTTCTACCTGTGGTTGCTGCTCTGGGGCATCACCGTGTCGGGCGACTCGCCGCAGTTCTCGGCGCTCACCGCCCGCAACGCGCCACCGCAGGCGGTGGGCAGCGTGCTGACGCTGAGCAACAGCATCGGCTTTGCGGTGTCGGTGGTCAGCATCGAGCTGTTTGTGGCGTTGTCCACAACACACGCCCTGGCCAGCCTGTTGCCTTGGCTTGGCCTGGGGCCGTTGCTTGGTTTGTGGGCGCTGCGGCCCCTGTGGCGGCCCGACAGGCCTCTGGCGGGTTGATTTTGGTCAAAATCAACCGCAAGCCTCAGTAGACTCTGACGATTTTGCTATTTAAAAGATAGCATTCAAGGCGTGACGATGTTGAAGTAAGGGTTGAACGACTCGACGTTGCCAAACACCGCCGCCAGCACCTGGGCGTTGCCCTCGACCTTCACCGTGCCCGCCTGCACCAGCTCGGGCAGCTTCTTGCCCTGCAGCAGCATGGCGAGGAAAGCCGGGCGGGTGAGCGTGAGGGTGACGTCGGGGTTTTTCAGCACCCGGTTTTTGGTGTTGTTCAGCACCGCGTTCGACAGCTCCAGTGCCCAGGTTTCCTTCAGGTCGGTGAACACCAGGCTGATGGCGGCCTGCAGGCCGTCGGTTTTCTGGTGGTTCAGCCGCAGCGCGATGTAGTCGAACAGCAGTTCCTGGTTCATGCCGCGCACCACGTCCGGCCCCTGGGTGGAGGTGGGCGGTTTCAGCACACCGTCGCGCAGCTCTTTCGCACCGACCAGGTAGGCGTTGCGCCAGGTGCCGGCCTCGGCCTGGTAGCCGAGTTGTTCCAGCGCGTCGGCCTGCAGCGCGCGGGCGGCGGTGTTGTCGGGGTTGGCAAACACCACATGGTTCACCAGCTCGGCCACCCAGCGGAAGTCGCCGGCGCCAAAGGCTGTCTGCGCGGTGGCCAGCACCGCCGCTTCGCCGCCCATCGCGGCCACATAGCGCTTGGCCGTTTCAGTGGGCGGCAGCCGGTGCAGGCTGGCCGGGTTGGCGTCGTAGTAACCGAGGTAGAAGTTGTAGACGCCGCGCAGGTTGTGGCTCAGCGTGCCGTAGTAGCCGCGTGAGCTGGCGTCGGCGGCCAGCGCCTTGGGGAAGAAGGTGGCGTCGCCGATTTCGTCCATGGTCTGGCCCTTGTTGGCGAGGTTCATGGCCTGGTCGTGCACAAAGCGGTAGGTGTCGCGCTGGTTGGCGATGTACTGGCGGATGTTGGTGGTGCCCCAGGTTGGCCAGTGGTGGCTGGCAAAGGCCACTTCCACGTCGGGGTACAGGTCGAGCGCCTCGTTGGCGTACTTGCTCCAGGCCAGCGCGTCGCGCAGCTTGGCGCCACGGATGGTGTAGATGTTGTGCATGTGCTTGGTCAGCACTTCGGAGAGGCACAGCGCCTTCTTGTCGGGGAAATAGAACATCATTTCCGACGGCGCCTCGGAGCCCTGCGCCATCTGGAACACGATGCGCACGCCGTCCACCGTGATCTCCTCGCCGGTCTTGCTCACCGTGTCGGTCGGCGGGATCAGCCCCATCGTGCCGCTGCTCAGGGCCTTACCCAGCCCGCTGCCCACGCCCTGGCGCACGTTGGCGTCCAGCCCCGCGCCGAACTGGTAGGTGGCGCGGCGTGCCATGGCGTTGCCGGCCAGCACGTTTTCGGCCACCGCGTTGTCCATGAAGCCTTCGGGCGCGATCACCTTCACCTTGCCCGCCAGCACGTCGGTCTCGTTGATGACGCCACGCACACCGCCGTAGTGGTCGGCATGGCTGTGGGTGTAGATCACCGCCACCACCGGCTTCTTGCTGCCCAGCTTGTCCAGCGCAAAAGCCAGCGTGCTGCGCGCGATTTCGGCGGTGAGCAGCGTGTCGATCACGATCCAGCCGGTCTTGCCCTCGACCAGCGTCATGTTGGCGATGTCGTAGCCGCGGATCTGGTAGATGCCATCGACCACCTTGAACAGGCCGCGCACGTTGTTGAGCTTTTCCTGCCGCCACAGGCTGGGGTTCACGGTGGCCGGCGCGTCGCCGGTGATGAAGTCGTAGCGGTTGGCGTCCCACACCAATTTGCCGTCTGCCGCCTTCACCAGCGGGTCGGGCAGCGTGGCAATCAGGCCGCGCGTGGCGTCGGCAAAGTCGCGCTGGTCATTGAAGGCCATGCTGTGCGCCACCGCCTGGTTGGCGCGGGCGGTGGCTGGGGTGGCTGGCTTGGGGGCGGTGGCTGACTGGGCCGACACGCCGGGACTGGTGGTGAACGCAGCCGAAAAGAAGGCTGCAAAGAGGGCGGTGTGCATGCGGTTCATGGGCAAGGTCCTTTCAGGGCATCGTTGAAATCGCCAGGCCCGTGGGCCCACCGCGATCATGACCGCCGCGGCAAGGCGCACGGTTGCCGGGGGTGACAGCGCCCTGCGCCGCCGCTACGCGCGGTAGCGCACGCCGGGTGCGCGCAGGACGCGGTTGCGGACGAGGGCGCTCAGCCGGTCCATCGCCACCACCAGCGCCACCAGCACGATCAGCAGCGTGGCCAGCCGCCCCCACTGGAACAACGACACCGCCTCGCTCACCAGCAGGCCCAGCCCGCCAGCGCCAATCAGGCCCAGCACGGTGGAGTCGCGCACATTGAACTCCCAGACGTACAGGTGGATGGACGCGAACTGTGGGTAAAAACCGCGCCGCATCGCTTGGCCCAGCACCTGCCAGGGCGTGAAGCCCAGCGCCAGACCGCTTTCAAACAGGGCGGCGTCGGCGTTCTCGATGGCCTCTGAGTACAGCTTGCCGTAGGTGCCCAGCGAATGCGCGGCAATCGCCAGGATGCCGGCCATCGGCCCCAGCCCGACGATGCCGACAAACACCAGGCCAAACACCAGCGTGTGGATGGCACGCAAGCCATTGAGCAGCGCCCGCGCCGGGCTGGCCAGCCAGCGTGGTGCCCGCGCATTGCGGGCCGCCAAAAAACCCAGTGGCAGCGCCAGCAGCGCCGCAATGGCGCTGCCCAGCGTGCCAATGACAAAGGTGGTCCAGGTGGCGCCAGCGATGCCCGCGAGGTAGTCGCGCTCCACCAGCCGGCGGTTTTCCACCCGCAGCACGCGGCCGTCGTCGGCCGTGAATTCCAAGCGTTCCGGGCCGAACCAGGCGTCGACAAAACTCGGGTGCGAAAAGTCCGACAGCGTGCGCGCCAGGTTCTGCCACGGGTTGCGGCCAAAACCGAAGTCACCGCGTACCACCAGCGTGGCCACACAGGCCACCAGCACGGCCAGGTAGACCAGCGTGAGCGCGCGCAAGCGCTGGTTTTTCACTGGCGCTTGGGCACCAGCTTGCCGGTAGCCAGGCCCGCGTCGCGGATGGGGGCGTAATAGCGGTTGTCTTTGGTCACAAAGCCGGTGTAACGCTTGGGCAGCAGGGCGGGGTTGGTCTTGAGCTCGGCACCGATGCCTTCGAGCGCGGCGCGCAGCTGGGCCACCAGCGCGGTGTCTTTGGCCAGCGTAGCGCTCACGGCAAAGGCGTCGTTCGGCAGCGGGGCCGAAGTCCAGATGATCTTGCTTTCGCTGGCCTTGATCAGGCCTTCGTCCACCATGGCGTCGCGGTTGCGGTTGTAGTCGGCGCCGGCGTCGAGCTCGCCGCGCGCGACCTGGGTTTCAATCGCCTGGTGCTTGGTGTAGAGCACCTTGCTGAAGTACGTGTCGGGGTTGATGCCGCGCTTCTGGAACTCGTGGAACGGGATCAGGTAGCCGCTGGTCGAGCCCTTGTCGCCAAACGCAAAGCTCTTGCCCTTGAGGTCGTTGATGCTGTGGATGCCGCTTTTGGGGTGGGTCACCATGATCGCGAAGTACTCGGGTTTGCCTTCGTACAGGATGGTGGCAATCGCCTGGGCGCCGGCTTCGTGGTTGGCCAGCACATAGCCCCAGGGGCCCATCAGCGCGAGGTCGGTCTCGCCACTGGCGAGCGACTTGGCCAGGCCTTCCCAGGTGTCCACCGTGCGCAGCTGCACCGGGCGCTTGAGCTTGGCCGCAATGTAATCGGCCAGCGGCTTGTAGGTGGCGTCGTTTTTTTCCTTGTCGGGCTGGAACAGGCCCACGCCGAGGCGCAGGGTGTTGTCCTGGGCCCCGGCACTTTGCAGCAAGGTGGCCGCTGCCATCAGCGCGGCGAGCAGGAATTTGCAACCGGTTCTCAGCATGGGGAATTCCTCAAGGGGTGTGTGGTTTAAATGGTGTGCGATTCGGTGGCCGTGCCCAAACCATGCACGACGCGCCGCCAGTACGAGGTGTGGGCGTCGCTGCCGGCAGGCCACATGGCCAGAAAGCGGCGTTGCCAGGCGGCGTTGTCCAGGTCGATGCGCACCGCCTGAATGTGGATGCCCTGCACCACGGTCTCACGCAGGACCGGCACGCCGGCAGGGGCGGGGTGCACGGAGATGCGCGTGATCAGGCCACTGCTGCTGCCCGGCAGGCTGCCCAGACCCGCCGCGCCGTTGTTGACGATGGTTCCACCCGCCGGACGGGTGTGCAGCGCCGGTGCGCAGGTGTGGCTGGACGCGAAAACGTCCACCCGTGCCTGCGCCAGCACATGGTCGAGCCAGGGCTGGTTGGCCGGGCTGTCGAGCAGCGCCGGGTCAAAGCGCCAGCCCGCCAGCGATTCGGCGTCGCCATGCACGATGCCCACCCGCAGTGCGCCCACGCGGGCCACGGCGTGCATGGGCAAGCCAGCCAAAGCGGCACGGTCTGCCGGATGGCAGCGCGCGGTATCGCGCAGCGTGTTGAGGATGGCGTTGGAGCGGGCCACGTCGGCGTCGCCTACATGGCTGGGGTAGGCGCAGCCACAGCCGGCTCCGGGGTCGTCGCTGGCGAGTTCGGTTTCTACATTGCCGCGCAGCGGGGTATGTCGGTGCACCCGGGCATTGACCTCGGCAAACAATGCGGGGTCGGTGTCGAACCAGTGGAAATCGCCATTGAAGACCATGCGCTTGTTGCCGGTCTCGGCCGCGAAGAGCGCCTCGATGCGCTCCAGCGCGTTGAGGTTGCCGTACAGGCCACCCACCACGTACAGCGTGTCGGCCTGCAGATCGGGCGTGCGGTCGAACACCGCAGCGCTGTAGCGGTAGGCGAGCGGGCAACTGCGGCCGGGCTCGGTGCTCACTGGAACGCCACCTCGGCAAAGCTGCGCAGCTTGCGGCTGTGCAGCTGGTCCATGCCGTTCTGGCGCAGCAGCTCGATGGCGCGGATGCCGATGCGCAGGTGCTGGTCGACCCGCTCGCGGTAGAAGTGGTTGGCCATGCCGGGCAGCTTGATCTCGCCGTGCAGCGGCTTGTCGCTCACGCACAGGAGCGTGCCGTAGGGCACCCGGAAACGAAAGCCGTTGGCGGCGATGGTGGCGCTTTCCATGTCCAGCGCCACCGCGCGGCTCTGGCTGAAGCGGCGCTGCGGCTGGTTGCCCGGCAGCAGTTCCCAGTTGCGGTTGTCGGTGCTGGCCACGGTGCCGGTGCGCAGGATGCGTTTGAGGTCCGCCCCGGCCAGTTGCGTCACGTCGGCCACGGCTTTCTCCAGCGCCTGCTGGATTTCGGCTAGCGCGGGAATCGGCACCCACAGCGGCAGCTCTTCGTCGAGCACATGGTCTTCGCGCACATAGCCGTGGGCCAGCACGTAGTCGCCCAGCTGCTGGCTGTTGCGCAGGCCGGCGCAGTGGCCGAGCATGACCCACGCGTGGGGCCGCAGCACCGCAATGTGGTCGGTGATGTTCTTGGCATTGGCCGGGCCCACGCCGATGTTGACCATGGTGATGCCGGTGCGGTCGGCGCGCATCAAATGGTAGGCCGGCATTTGGGGCAGGCGCGGGGGCATGGCGCCAAAGGCATCCACCGCTTCGGTTGGCAAGCCAGCGCGGCGCGTCACCACGTTGCCGGGCTCGACGAAGGCGGTGTACTCGCTGTCTGGGTTGGCCATCTCGGCGTGGCCCAGGCGCACGAATTCGTCGATGTAGAACTGGTAGTTGGTGAACAGCACGAAGTTCTGGAACCATTCCGGCGTGGTGCCGGTGTAGTGGCGCAGCCGGTGCAGCGAGTAGTCCACCCGGGGGGCGGTGAACAGCGCCAGGGGCTGCGGTTCACCGGGGGCGGGCTCGTGGCTGCCGTTGGCAATGCCGTCGTCCATGGACGCCAGGTCGGGCAAATCGAAGCGGTCGCGCAGCAGCGCACGGCGTGCGGGGCTCAGCGTGCCCTCCAGGTGCTCGTGCTCGTCGAACGAGAAATGCACCGGCATCGGTTGTGTGCTGGTGCTCACCTCCAGCTCGACGCCATGGTTCTGCAGCAGCAGCTTGAATTGTTCCAGGTAGTAGTCGGCGTAGAGGTCGGGCCGGGTCAACGTGGTCTCGAAGCGGCCGGGGCCAGCGACGAAGCCGTAGCTCAGGCTGACCGGGTTGGCGTTGCCCAGCCGGTTGGCGGAGTCGGTGCGCACCCGCACCAGCGGGTAGCAGGCGCGTGCACGGCGCACCGCGGGTGACTCGCTCGCATCGGCCACATAGCGGCGCATGGCCTCGCGCAGGTGGGCCACGCTGTTGTCGTAAATGCGACGCACCTGGGCCAGCGCCGCGTCGGCGTCGGTGTAGTGTTGCGGGGCAATGAAGGGGGGCAGGTCGAGCATGGGGCTATTCTGGCTCAAGCCCTGTGCGCTGCCGGTAGCGCACGGTTTCCAGGCCGCTGATGCACACCACCAGCCAGGCCAGGCCCGACGCGAAACCGGCCAGCACGTCGCTGGCGTAATGCACCTGCAGGAACACCCGGCTCCAGCCGGTGGCAAAAGCGATCGTGGCGGCCAGCAGCAGCACCGGCAAGCCGACCCAACGCGGCGCGGTGGCGGGCAGGTTGCGCAGCACCACATAGGCCAGCATGCCGTAGGCCACCACGCTGCCCGAGCTGTGGCCGCTGGGGAAGCTGTAGCCCTGGGCCATGGCCAGGCCGTGTTCGTGCAGCGGCCGCACGCGCTCAAAAATGCCTTTGAGGCTGACGTTGAGGATGCTGTTGCCCGCCACGGCCAGCACCCAGCCCAGCGCCAGCGCACGGCGCTGGCGCCACAGCAGCCACAGCGCCACGGCGGTGCACAGGCCGGTGAGCGTGGCGGTGTCGCCGAAGTGGGTGACCCAGGCAAACGCCTGCAGGGTGGGGCGGCTCACCGTGTGGCGCAGGGTGCTGGAGAGCGCGTCGTCCAGCTGGCCCACTGGCCCCAACTGCGTGGCCGTGCCCAGGTGCTCGGCAATTTCAGCAAACAGCGCGGCGGCGGCCAGCACGGCGGCAAAGCCCAGCGCGAGGTGCAGGCCCAGCGAGGCGCTGGGCGACAGGCGGCGCTGTGTGTGTGGCAACCAGTGGGTGCGCGTCAGCCACCAGGTGGCGCTGACCAGCAGCAGCCACAAAGCCAGGCCCATGTAAAAGGCCGGCAGCGCGTGCACACCCAGCTGGTGGGCCAGGGTGAGCCATTCGGGCAGGTCAGACGGCATCGTGCAACGGGGCGGTGGTGAGGGGGCTGTTGCCAACGGGCTCGAAGCGGCCGGTGGCGCGGTGGTGGTCCCAGCGTTCGACCACCGCCTCGCGGTTCAGCTGCGCGTTGGTGCCGAGGTGGCGAATCAGGTTGACCGAGTTGCCCGCTTCGGGCCGGGTGCGTGCCGACACGGCCGTGCCCGCCTGTGCCGCCCACACCTCGCGCGGCAGCGCGGCAAAGTGGCCGCGCAGCGGCTGCACAAACGGCAGGTGGATGTGCCCGCCGAGAATCAGGTCGGCCCCGGCTTCCGACCAGCGCTGCACCGCGTGGGCGCGGCCGTGCAGCAGGTTGGTCTCGTCCTGCGGCAGCGTCACCGCCACCGGCTGGTGGGTGACGACCACGCGCAGCTGCCCTGGCCGTGCGCGGACCAGGCGTTGTGCGACGCAGTCCACCTGGTCGGTGGACACCTCGCCGTCGGCATGGCGCCAGGGTCGGGTGGTGTTGACGGCCAGCACCAGCCAGTGCTCGGACTCGAACACGGGCTCCAGCGCTGGCCCGAAGGCGCGGCGGTGGTGGCCATAGGGGTTGAACAGGCGCGCGGCGAGGTTGAACAGCGGGATGTCGTGGTTGCCCGGAATGGCCACGACCGGCGCTGGCGCCAGCTGCGCCACGAAGCGCGCGGCTGCGGCGTACTGCGCCCGTGTGGCGCGCTGGGTGATGTCGCCTGAGAGGACGACCACGTCGGGTTTCTGCGCGCTGGCGAGTTGCAGCAAGGCGGCGACCACGTCCGGCTTTTCGGTGCCGAAATGTGTGTCCGAGATGTGCAAAAGCAGGCTCATGGCGCGGTGGGGGCAGGCTTCAGCAGGTACAGCGGCTGTGGCGACACACGGAACTGCAGCGGCGCCTTGGCCCAACCGATTTCACCGTCGGTGGCCACCTTGATGCGGCGCTTGCCATAGGGCATGGCCGGGGCCACGGTGATCTGGTCGAAGGCGAAGCTCAGCACGTCGTCGGCCTCGCCCAGCTGGCCCAGCGCGCCGCGCGCCAGCAGGCCCAGCATGGCCAACGTGCTCACCGGCTTCAGCAGCACCGCGGCCAGTTGGCCGTGTTCAATCTGGGTCGCCTCGGGCAGGCCGATCTGCTGCAGTTGCAGCGGGTTGTTGCCGACGAACAGCGTTGGCGTGCGCAGCACCCGGGTGCCACCGGCATGGTCAATCCGCAACTTCAGCTGCCGGTGCTCGCGCAGCAAGGTGACAAAGGCCGAGCCCAGCGCCACCAGCCGGCTGCGCCCAAACTGGGCCTTGTAGGCCTCGCGGTCTTGCAGCAGCTGAGGGTACAGGCCCAGGCTGGCGTTGACCAGGAACACCCGGTCGTTGATCAGCCCCACCTGCACCGGCCAGGCGGTGTTGCCCAGCAGCAGGCGTGTGGCGTCGGCCGTGTCTTCGGGGATGCCGTGGGTGCGGCCAAAGTAGTTGAACGTGCCCTGGGGCAGCACGCCGAACGGGCAGCCACTGCCCAGCGTGGCGGCGGCCACCGCGTTGATGGTGCCGTCGCCCCCGGCGGCCACCACCACGCCACCCTGGGCTTTGGCGTCGCGCACCGCCTGCTGGATGGTGGTCTGCATCGGCGTGCCCTTGACGATGGGCCGCAGGTGGAATGCGCGCCCGGCCTCGGTCAGCACCCGGCGGATGGTGGCCTCGGGCTCGCCGGCCTCGTGGCTGCCCGAACCGGTGTTGAGCACGATGAACAGCGCTGCGGTGGGCGCAACGGCAAGGGGGGTGGTGGGCAGCATGGGCACAGCTTAGCGAGAACCGAAAACACAGCCATGTCAACGGGGCATGCGGGGGTCACGATAATCGGGCATGTCCCAAGCTCCCGAAAACAACCCCCTCGATTTCAGCCAGTTGCCACTGTCACCGGCCACGCTGGCCAACCTGACGCAGCTGGGCTACACCGCGATGACGCCGATCCAGGCCGCCAGCCTGCCGGTGGCGCTGCTCGGCAAGGACCTGATTGCCCAGGCCAAAACCGGCAGTGGCAAGACCGCTGCGTTCGCGCTGGTGCTGCTGGCCAACCTCAACGCACGGCGCTTTGCCATCCAGACCCTGGTGCTGTGCCCGACCCGCGAGCTGGCCGACCAGGTGGCCCAAGAGGTGCGGCGGCTGGCGCGTGCCGAAGACAACATCAAGACCGTGACCCTGTGCGGCGGTGTGCCCATGCGGATGCAGAACGCCAGCCTGGAGCACGGCGCGCACATCGTGGTCGGTACGCCCGGCCGCATCCTGGACCACCTGCAGCGCGGCACGCTGGACCTGACCGCGCTGAACACGCTGGTGCTGGACGAAGCCGACCGCATGCTGGACATGGGTTTCCTGGATGACATCACCACCGTGGTGAAGCAGTGCCCCAAAGAGCGCCAGACGCTGCTGTTCTCGGCCACCTACCCCGACGGCATTGACAAAATTGCGCGTCAGTTCATGCGCGAACCGCAGCAGATCACCGTGGCGGCGCAGCACACCGAAAGCCTGATTGAACAGCGTTTCTATGAGGTGACGCGCGCCAACCGCTTGAGCACCGTGGCGCTCATCTTGAACCACTTCCGTCCGGTCAGCACGATTGCGTTTTGCAACACCAAGCAGCAGTGCCGCGAGCTGGTGGCGCTGCTGCAGGCCCAGGGTTTCAGCGCGCTGGCGCTGTACGGCGAGCTGGAGCAGCGCGAGCGCGACCAGGTGCTGGCGCAGTTTGCCAACCGCAGCTGCTCGGTGCTGGTGGCCACCGACGTGGCCTCGCGCGGGCTGGACATCACGCAGCTCGAAGCCGTCATCAACGTCGACATCTCGCCCGACGCCGAGGTGCACGTGCACCGCATCGGCCGCACCGGCCGCGCCGGTGAATCGGGCCTGGCGCTGAGCCTGGCCAGCCTGGACGAAATGGGTTTTGTCGGCCGCATCGAGCAGTACCAGAACCGCGAGTCGGACTGGCACACGCTGGACGAACTCACGCCCACCGGCAGCGGCCGCTTGCTGCCACCGATGGTGACGCTGCAGATCCTCGGCGGCCGCAAGGAAAAAATCCGCGCTGGCGACGTGCTGGGCGCACTGACCGGCGACGCCGGCTTCACCCGCGAACAGGTCGGCAAGATCCACGTCACCGACTTCTGCACCTTTGTGGCGGTGGACCGCGCGATTGCCCACGACGCGCTAGAGCGGCTCAACAACGGCAAGGTCAAGGGCAAGAGTGTGAAGGTGCGCTTCGTTGGCTGAACACGGCTTGGCGGTGGTGCTGGGCACGGGGGGCATTGGCACCGCGCTGCGCGATGAACTGCTCAGCCGTGGCCAGTACGCCCAAGTGCTGGCACTTGGCCGCACAACCGAGCCCGCCTTTGACGTGACCGACGAGGCCCGCATCGCCACCGCCGCCGCGCACGTGGCCGCTCAGCACCTGCCGCTGCGCCTGCTGGTGCTGGCCACTGGCTTCCTGCACGGCGACAACGGCCAGCCCGAGCGCAGCTGGGCACACCTCGATTCGGCCTATTTGCAGCAGGTGTTCCAGGTCAACGCCGTTGGCCCGGCGCTGGTGATGAAGCACTTTCTGCCGCTGTTGCCCACCACCGGCCCCTGTGTGGCCGGTTTCCTCTCGGCCCGCGTCGGCAGCGTGGGCGACAACGCGCTGGGCGGCTGGTACGGCTACCGGGCGTCCAAGGCGGCGCTGAACCAGCTGGTGAAAACCGCCGCCATCGAGCTGGCGCGGCGCAACAAGCAGGCGGTGTGCGTGGCGCTGCACCCCGGCACGGTGGCCACCGCGCTGTCGCAGCCGTTTGCCAAAACCGGCCTCAAGGTGCGGCCACCGGCCGAGGCGGCGCGCGAGCTGCTGGCGGTGCTGGCCGGGCTCAACGCCAGCCAGTCCGGCGGATTTGTGGACCATTTGGGCCACACCGTGCCCTGGTGAGCCTGGCCAGGGGCTTGGGGGCTGGTTTTTATGCCAAATCGACCTTGCGCCTTAGTAAAATCTGGTGATTAAGCTATACAAAACGTAGCAAGCAGCGGTCAGGCAGTGGCCGCCTGGCGTGGGCGTGCGGCCCGCGGTGTGGCCGGTGCAGCGGCTTTCTTTTTCACGGCCTTGGCGGGCACCGCCACGGGCGCAGGCAGCGCTGCTTGCGGTGTCAGGCGCAGCAGCTCGTGGTGCGCGGCCAGAATCAAATCGGCCATGTCGGGCAGGTCGGGCACGGCCTTGCGGCAGGCGGTCAGCCCAAAGTCCAACGCGCCGGCGTAGCTTTGCACCGTGATGTTGAGCGCCATGCTGTGCACCGCGATCGACACCGGGTAGTAGGTCAGCAGCTTGGCGCCGGCCAGGTACAGCGGCATCTTTGGCCCCGGCACGTTGGAGATGGCCACGTTGGCCAGCGGCGGCATGCGGTTGGCCAGCCGCGAGCGGCCAAACAGCGCGGCCAGCCCGCTGATCAGCCAGGGCGCGCCGAGCGAGGGAAAGTCGGTCGGCAACACCGACTTGACGCTGCCGGTCAGCGCCTTGGACGCCTTCGAGCCCTTGCGCACCGCCAGCAGCCTCTCGAGCGGGTCGGCCACGGTGCTGGCCAGGCTGATGCGCATCATCGACACCTGGTTGTTCAGCTCGGTGTTGCCGGCTTCGCGCAGGCTCACCGGCACGGCGGCCAGCAAGGGCTCGGCCGGCACGCCGCCGTGGGTGGCGAGGTAGTTGCGCAGCGCGCCGGAGCAGATCGCCAGCACCACGTCGTTCAGCGTGGCCTCGTGCCCCTTGGCAATCGCCTTGATCTCGGACAGTGGGATCGACAGCCCGGCAAACAGCCGCTGGTTGGTGACGCTGACGTTGATCGGCGTTTTGGGGCCGAACCAGGCGTTGCCGGTCTTGCGGCTGGTGGTTTCGCCGAGCTTGTCTTTCGCGGGGCGCAGCAGCTGCAGCGCGGTGCCGGCCAGCGCGGGCAGCATTTTGGCGATCTTGGCGTACTGGGCACCGGTGTTCTTGATGCCCGCGCGGGTCAGCTCGCCCAGCGTGGGTTGGTCGCTGGTTTGTGTCTTGTTTTTCAGCCGGCGTGGGGGCGGCGCGATCTCGCGCGGCACCGGGCCGAGGTCGAGGATGGCTTCGGCCAACGCGGCGCCACCGGCACCGTCCAGCGCGGCGTGGTGCACCTTGGAATAAAACGCCACATGGCGGCTGCCCTTGGGCGCGCCGGGCGGGCTCTTCAGCCCCTCAATCACATACAGCTCCCACAGCGGGCGGCTGCGGTCGAGCAGGCTGGAATGCAGCCGGCCCACCAGCTTGTCCAGCTGCGCGCGGCTGCCGGGTTTGGGCAGCACGGTGCTGCGCACGTGGTACTCCAGGTCCAGCGTGTCGTCGTGCACCCAGACCGGGTTGGCCAGCTCGAACGGCATGTTCAGCAGCTTGCGCTGGAACACGCTGGCCAGGTGCAGGCGCGAGGCGATGTGTTTCTTCACGTCCTCGTAGAAGTCACCTGTGTAGCCCGCGGGCAACTCACAAATGTTGAGGCCCCCCACGTGCATCGGCGTCTCGGGCGTCTCGATGTACAAAAAAGTGGCGTCCAGCCCGCTGAGGTGGTCCATCGCTGTCTCCTGTTGTGCTGGGCGGTATCTTGAACTGTTTTGCGGTGGCCGGGTGGCGCTAAGGCGTCTGGGATTTGGGTGAGGGTGTCTAACTTGTCTCTGGCGCGGTTGCACCAAACGAACGGACTTCAATCGGCCGGACGAACAGGCTCCCGCATCGTCACAAATTCTTCGGCCATGGTCGGGTGGATGCCGATCGTGCTGTCAAACACCGCCTTGGTCGCGCCGGCTTTCATGGCCACCGCAAAGCCCTGCACGATCTCGCCCGCGTCGGCGCCGACCATGTGCAGGCCGACCACGCGGTCGGAGGCGTCGTCCACCACCAGCTTCATCAGCGTGCGTTCGGGGCTGCCGCTCAGCGTGTGTTTCAGCGGCTTGAAGTCGGTGCGGTAGATGCGCAGTTTTCCGTATTTTTCGCGCGCCTGCGCCTCGGTGTCGCCCACGGTGCCGATGTTGGGGTGGGTGAACACGGCCGTGGGAATGAGGTCGTAGGCCATCCGGCGCGCGGGCTTGCCGGCGGCCGGGCCAAACAGGTGGTCCACCAGCGCCATGCCTTCGCCCAGCGCCACCGGCGTCAGCTGCACCCGGGCGGTGACGTCGCCAATCGCGTGGATGGACGGCACCGAGGTCTGGTAGTGCGCGTCCACCTCAATCGCGCCTTTGGCGTTGAGCTTCACGCCTGCGGCTTCGAGCCCCAGCCCGTGGGTGTTGGGCACGCGGCCGGTGGCGTAGAGCACGGTGTCGGCGGGCAAGGTGTCGCCGTTGTTCAGGGAGACCTGCAGGCCGCCGTGCGTGCGTTCAATGCGGGCCACCTCCCCGGGCAAGCGCAGGTCCACACCGGCCTTGCGCATCTCGGCGGCAATGAAGGGCCGCACGTCCTGGTCAAACCCGCTCAGCACCTGTTCGCCCCGGTGCAGCAGCGTCACCTGCGCGCCCAGGCCGTTGAAGATGGACGCGAACTCGCAGGCGATGTAGCCGCCGCCCACCACCACCAGCCGCTGGGGGAACGGGTCCAGGTCGAACATGGCGTTGGAGGTGACCACCAGGTCGCCGCCCGGCACCGGGGGCACGCTGGGGGTGCCCCCGGTGGCGACCAGGATGTGCTGCGCGGTGAAACGCGTGCCGTTCACCTGCACCGTGTGCGCGTCCACCAGCTGCGCGTGGCCGGTCAGCAGGTGCACGCCGGCGCCGGTGAGCAGTTGCTGGTAAATGCCGTTGAGCCGGGTGATTTCCTTGGCGCGGTGGGCCTTCAGTTGGGGCCAGTCCAGCGTGGGCGCTTCGCCCTGCCAGCCAAAACCGTGCGACTCTTCAAACGCTTCGGCGAAATGCGCCGCGTAGCTGTAGAGCTTTTTGGGGATGCAGCCCACGTTGACGCAGGTGCCGCCCAGCGCGCCGCTTTCGGCCATGGCCACCCGCAGGCCGCGCTGGCCCGCCATGCGCGCCGCGCGCACGCCGCCGCTGCCGCCGCCAATCACAAAGAAGTCAAAGTCAAAAGTAGGCATGGGTGGTTTGTAGGTGGAGGTGGGGAAAGATGCAAGCATGCCTGCAGCGGCGCGGGCTTGCCAGCGCTTGGTTTTTAGGCGTTGAGGGTGTTCAGGCTGGCCAGCTCGCCCTTGATCGCTTCGATGAAGGCCCGGGTGCGTGCGGGCAGCAGCCGGGCGTGGGGGTAAATCACGCTGATGGGGCGCGGCGTGGGCTCGAAGTCTTCCAGCACCAGCTGCAGCTTTTTCTGCGCCAGAAAGGGCGCCACCTGGTAGGAAATGAAGCGGCCAAAACCGAGGCCGGCCACGCAGGCTTCCACCGCCGGGGCGACGTGGTTGAAATCAAGGTTGCCGCTGACCGGCACCTGCAAGGCCTTGCCGTTCTCGTGAAATGTCCAGCCGGTGCTGCCGCCCGCCATGAAGCGCACGCAATTGGCCTGGCGCAGGTCTTTCGGGTGCTGGGGCGTGCCGTGGCGGCGCAAAAACGCCGGGCTGGCGACCACCATGCGCCGCAGCTGGCCGAGCGGTTGCGCCACCAGCGACGAGTCTTCCAGCGTGCCGATGCGGATGCCCACGTCGATGCCTTCTTCCAGCAGGTTCACCACCCGGTCCAGCAGCACCAGGCTGCAGCGCATCTGGCGGTGGCGTTGCACAAAACGTGTCACGGCCGGGGCCACGTACATCTGGCCAAACAGCACCGGCGCGGTGATGGTCAGCTGGCCGCTGGGTTCGCTGGCGTCGGCGCGCAGTGCGGCCTCGGCGTCGTCCAGCGCGGCCAGCACCTGGCGGCAGCTGTCCAGGTGGCGCTTGCCCTCTTCGGTGAGCGAGATGCGGCGGGTGGTGCGGTTGAACAGCCGCACGC
The DNA here is from genome assembly GCA_017848435.1 of Burkholderiaceae bacterium. GTDB lineage: Bacteria > Pseudomonadota > Gammaproteobacteria > Burkholderiales > Burkholderiaceae_C > PCRC01. Next base: position 23,616 of record JAFEHU010000028.1, read on the forward strand.
CCAGGTGCGCTTCGAGCGCGGCCAGCGAGCGCACCACCGCCGGCAGCGAACTGCCCAGCGCCTGCGCGGCGGCGGTCAGGCTGCCGGTGTCGGCAATCCGCACAAAACACTGCATGGCCTTGAGTTTGTCCATCGCCGCATATTAGTGCGTGAAACGGATTGGTTAAGTGCAAAGATGTGTATTTATTCTTTTGTGCGCAGCAAACACAATGTGGTTTTCCACCACTCGCACCACTCTGAAAGCCCCCCCCATGACCAC
>JAFEHU010000012.1 GCA_017848435.1 Burkholderiaceae bacterium
GGGTGGGGCTGGGCCTGGCGCTGGTCAAATCCATCGCCGAACGCCACGGTGGCCGCGTCATTTGCGAGAATGACGACCGGCACGGGGCCTGTTTCCGCTTCACGATGCCGCTGGAACGCTTTTGACACAACGCAACATGACCCTTTCGGTGGTGATTTCTGCCTATGCCAACGCGCAGGCGCTGGATCTGACGCTGCAAGGTTATGCATTGCAAAAGGTCCTGCCCGACGAAGTCATCGTTGCCGAGGACTCTGAAACGCCAGACATTGCCGCGGTGGTGGGCCGACACCGTGCCACCGCGCCGTTCCCGTTGCTGCACCTGACGCAGGAGGACCGGGGCTTCCGGAAATGCGCCATCCTGAACGCGGCCATACGCCAGAGCACGGCCGACTTCCTGGTGTTCACCGACGCCGACTGCGTGCCCCGCAACGACGTGGTCGCCACCTTCCGGCGTCTGGCCCGCCCCGGGCGTTTTGTCTCCGCTGGCAGCCATGTGAACCTGCCGCCCGAAGTGCACCAGCGGCCCGGCACGGCTGCACGGCTGGCCGACCAGGCCTTGTTTGACCCCGTCTGGTTGCAGCAGCAGCAGGTGCACACCCCGGCCCTGCGCCTGCTGACATCACCCCGCCTGGCACACTGGCTCGACTGCCTGTCGCCACGCCAGGCCTTCGTGGGCAACTTGAGCGGCGCCTGGCGCAGCGACCTGCTGCGTGTGAAAGGGTTCGACGAGGCGATGGGGTATGGCGGCGAAGACACCAACCTCGGCGTAAGGCTGATCAACGCCGGTGTCCGCGGTTTCCGCGCGCGGCACGCACTGGTCTGCCTGCACCTCGACCACCCCCGACCCTGGCGCGTCAACGAAGAGGCGCTGGCGAACAAGCGGTGGAACCGGTCCATCGCCGGCTCGGCCACGGTGTTGCCACGGCAAAGCGCGCTGCTGTAGAAACGTTCCCGTGATGTGCTACAACGCACACGCCCATGGCCAAGATTCACCTCCCCAAAAGCATCAAGCGTTTCAAAGACTGGTCCCGTCACATCCGCAGGTTGCACCTGGTGCTGCCTCTCTGGTGGCGCAACCGGATGTCCCGGCAACCCATTGTGCACATCGGCGGCCCGGCGGTCAGCCTGACCACCTACGGCACCCGGACACGCCGGGTCTACCTGGCCATTGAGTCGATCGGGCGTGGCCACTTGCGCCCCAGCACGGTCACGTTGTGGCTTGACGAGGCGGCGGTCTTCAACCAGCTGCCCCTGGAACTGCAGCGCCTGGTGCAGCGCGGGCTCACTGTTCGGCTGACCCCGAACTACGGGCCGCACAAAAAATACTACCCGCAGGTCACGTCAGACGCTGGCGGTGCACGCCTGCCATTGGTCACGGCCGACGACGACACGCTGTACCCCGCCCACTGGCTGGCCACGCTGTACGCCGCGCACACGCGTGAGCCTGGGCTGGTGCATTGCTGGCGTGCCAAACGCATCCAGACAACACCCAACGGCATCGCGCCTTACAACCAATGGCCGGACTGTGGCGACAACCACGCCTCGCATGCGCATTTTGCGATTGGCTGCTCCGGGGTCATCTACCCGCCGCGCCTGCAAGCCGCGCTGGCGGCAGCAGGCGATGGTTTCATGCAGGTCTGCCCCAAAGCAGACGACCTCTGGCTGCACCTGCACAGCCTCCGCAATGGCTTCAAGGTGCGCCAGATCCAGCAGCGCGCTGTTGACTTCCCGTGCATTCCCGGCACCGAGTCGGTGGGCCTGGTCAATTTCAATGTGAACGAAAACGGCAACGACCTGCAGCTGTTGGCCACCTACAGCGCAGACGACATCAGCGCCGTTCTGGCGGCTGCGCGGACTGGCCCCTGACGCGCAGGCCCTGCAGCATGCCGTACAGGGCAATCAACGGGAACAGGTAAAACATGTTGCCGCTGTTGTGCGAGAAAAAGGCCTGCGTCCAGCCAAACCCCACGTAGCTGGCCGACAGCAACACCGCGCAGCTGCGCACGCTCAGTTCGGCCACATGCGCCTGCTCACCCGCGCAGCGCGCCATGCGGCGGCGTGTGGGCCAGAAAATCCACAGGGGAATGGCGTAAAACAACACCAGCCCGGCCACCCCCACGAGCCCCCGCTTGGCAAACGCGTCCAGCAATTCGTTGTGGGCGTGGGTGAAGTTCAGCAACACCGGTGGGTAGGCTCCCGCTTCCACACGGCGGATTTTTTCCTTCTCGTAACCGGTTTTGCCCCCCCAGCCCAGCAAGGGCTGGTCGGTCCCCATGTCCCACGCCAGCCGCCAGTGCGCCAGGCGCTGCCCGACCGAGGTGTTCGCATCGCCGGCGGTCTGGTAGGCATGGATTTCGTTGCCCGCTTCCGCGAAGCGCTCCGACAAGGTGGCCTGGAAGGGCCATGCAGCCAACGCCAGCAGGACCACGCCAGCGGCCATGGCCCCCAGGCTGCGCTTGACGTTGAAGTGATCCCGCACCAGCCACAGGCACAGCGGCAGCACCAGCACCAAGGCCAGCCAGCCGCCCCGCGACTGCGACAGCAACGAGCCGAGGCATCCCAGCACCGTGGCCGTGGCCGCAACCAGCCGCCAGCGCCATGGCCAGCGCCGCCAGTGGATCAGCGCAATCGCCAGCGCCATGGTGCCCAGCAGCAGGCTGAGGTTGCCGAACTGGATTTCATTGGTGAAGCCATGGGCACGCTTGCTGGCGAACGCGGCCATTTGGACAAACGCCACCAGGCCACTGGCCGATGCGCCCACCAACACACCCGCGATCCACGCCCGCGGGCTGGGTGGGAAGGTGGCCACGAACCCGACGCACAGCAGCGCAAAGGTGTATTTCGCGGGCATCTCGAACGAGCTGACGCGCTGGGTGTCGATGTCCAGGAACCAGAGGAACCCCATTGCCACGATGGCCCCCATCAGCCACCGGCCGTGTGTGTCCGACGGCCAGATCGGGTAGCGGCGCCACCCAACCAGGGCACACAACAGCAGCACCGCTGCACCGTACGAGTACCCGGAAGGCAGGCACAGCGCGAGCGCCGGCATTGCCAGAGCGCCGAGGCTGGCGCCGCGCTGAAGAAAGGTGTCTAGACGGTGCATGAGGTCGTGCCGATTGGGCACCGTGCGGTGCCACAACAGCGGTGGCCTGAAGCGTTGGCCTCAGTGCCCGTGACCGACCACTTCGCCCGCCTTGAGCCGGTACACCGTGCCGCAATAGGGGCACTTGGCTTCGCCGGCGTGGGCCACGTCCAGGTAGACCTTGGGGTGGCTGTTCCAGAGCTTCATGTCGGCCTTGGGGCTGGGGCAGAAGACACCGCCTTGGCCGTTGAGGTCTTTGGCCAGAAGTTCAATCGGGGCTTTGCTCATGTCAGACCTTCGCCAGCCAGTGTGCGTATTTCGGATTGCGGCCGTTGACGATGTCAAAGAACGCGCTCTGGATTTTCTCGGTGATGGGGCCACGCGAGCCGCTGCCGAGTTCGATGCGGTCGAGTTCGCGGATCGGCGTGACTTCGGCGGCGGTGCCGGTGAAGAAAGCCTCGTCGCAGATGTAGACCTCGTCGCGGGTGATGCGTTTTTGCACCAGTTCCAGACCCAGGTCCTGGCAGATGTGAAACACCGTGTTGCGGGTGATGCCGTTGAGCGCACCGGCCGACAAATCCGGCGTGTAGACCACACCGCCCTTGATGACAAACAGGTTCTCGCCCGCGCCTTCGCTGACAAAACCGGAGGCGTCCAGCAGCAGGGCTTCGTCGTAACCGTCGTCCAGCGCTTCCATGTTGGCGAGGATGGAGTTGGTGTAGTTGCTGACCGCCTTGGCCTGCGTCATCGTGATGTTGACATGGTGACGGGTGTAGCTGGAAGTCTTGACGCGGATGCCGCGTTTCATGCCGTCTTCGCCCAGGTAGGCGCCCCAGGGCCAGGCCGCCACCATCAGGTGGATGGTGTTGCCTTTGGGGCTGACACCGAGCTTCTGCGAACCGATCCAGGTCAGTGGCCGCAGGTAGCAGCTCTCCAGCTTGTTCTCGCGCACCACGGCTTTTTGCGCCGCGTTCACTTCTTCTTTGGTGAACGGAATCTTCATGCGCAAAATTTTGGCGCTGTTGAACAGGCGGTCGGTGTGTTCTTCCAGCCGGAAGATGGCGGTGCCGTTGACCGTGTTGTAGGCCCGCACGCCCTCAAAGGCGCCGCAGCCGTAGTGCAGGGTGTGGCTCAGCACGTGGATTTTGGCGTCGCGCCAGTCGACCATCTGGCCGTCCATCCAGATCTTGCCGTCACGGTCGTGCATCGCGGGGGGCAGGGGGGCGCTCATGGGAAATCCTCGGGGTTTTGACAGTGGGGGTGTGCAAGCGCCAGGCAGGGCTGGCTTTGCACACAACAGCGTATTTTAATCGGCGGGCCGCACCAGGCTCCAGTGCACCAGCCGGCCCCCCTGGAAGACGCAGGTCACATGCGAGCCGCCCGCGTCGGTCCAGCGGTAGTGCTCGGGGTCGCTGCCCTCGGGCGTCAGCAACTCGCCCAGGGCGCGCGTCAACGCCACCACCTTGAGCAGGTTGAACCCCGGCCGGAGCTTGGCATTGAGCATCACCGCGCTGCCCACGTGGCCGATGGGCCGGCCAGTCGCCTGCTTCAGCACGTGGGTCATGCGGGTGAAATGCAGCAAGGCCCACATGACCACCCCGGCCAGCCCCAGCACCAGTCCCTGAACACCCCAGGCGGTGTAGCAGCCGGCCAGCACCAGACAGCCCAACACAGGCACCCACACCCTGCGCGACCGGTTCAGCCACGCCATCACAGCGCCGCCCCGGCACGCTGCGGTGAACGCGGCAGCAACCCACCCAACTGCCGGTGCACTGCGGCCACCGTCGGCCACTGCGGCCAATCGCGCAGCACGTGCACATGGGCGCCGCGTGGCCCCCAACGCGCCGGGTCGGTCGGCCCCAGCACGCTGACCAGCGGCGTGCCCACGGCGGCGGCCAAATGCCCTGGCCCGGTGTCGTTGGCCACCACGGCCGCCGCCAGCGACAGCACCGCCGCGTAAACGTCCACCCCCAGGCCCGGCAAAGGCAGCACCTCGGGCCAGCGCTCGGCCAGTTGCTGTTCTTCCCCTGGCCCCGGGCAGGCCACCAGGCAGTGGCCTTCGGCCTTCAGGCGTGCAACGAGCTCGCCAAAGCCGGGCCACTCCTTGCTTTCGCCGCCAATCGTGCCACTGGAAAACGGGCACACCGCCACAAAAGCCGGGGCCGCGCCCGCCTGCGCCAATGCCGCCCTGGCACGTGCCAGGGCGTCAGAAGACAACCGCAAAACCGCAGCGGGCTCGGTGGCGCCAACAGGCAACAGGGCCGACGCCAGTTGCGCAAAGTGTTCCGCCATGTGCACGCCCGCGTGCGGCACCGGCAATGCGCGCCGCAGCAACAGGGAGCGGCCTTCCTTGGCATAGCCCACGGCGGGCAAACCGGCGAGCCGGAATTCCAGCGCACTGGACAAGGAGGTGGGGAAACACAGCGCCTCGGCACGGGTGCCGGCAGGGCCCGCCGCGGCCAGCCGGCGCAAGAGCGCCACCCGCTGGCCCAGTTTTTTGGGGTACACATGGCACGGCCAGCCATAGCCCGCCAGCAGGCCGGGCATCCAGCCCTTGCCCACCAGGTGCAGCGTGTACGCCTCGGACAGGCGCAGCAGCGAGGGCAACATCAGCACCACGTCGCCAATCCAGTTGGACAGGCGAACCACGAGAACAGGGCGTTGTGGGGAAGGGGGCATGGCGGTAGCGGAAAATAGCCGATAGTCTGACACGCCGGGCCGAAGGATGGGCTGATGTGTTCGGAATTTTCGCACCTGCTGCGACCACGGAGCTTTGCCCATGACACACCCTGTTTTCGAGTTCGACGCCGCTGCGGTGGCCCGCCTGCACGACCACTACAACCAGCACCCGGCCTGGCCGAACGTGGTTGATTTTGCCGAGGCTGAAGCCACCACCTGGGCGCCGGACTTCCGCGCCGCACTGCTGGACAACCACCGCTGCAACGCGCGCCTGTGGTGCGAGGAAGACCTGGCCCGCCGGCAGCTCGCGCCCGACGCGGACATCGTGGCGAACAAGCGCGCCATTGACGCCTTCAACCAGGCGCGCAACAACGCCATCGAACGCATGGACGAGTATTTGCTGCTGACGCTCGGGCTGGTGGACCCAGGGTCGGTCACGCAGGCGCAGGCGGTGAGCCGCGCGCCCACAGGCGCGCGCCTGAACAGCGAAACGGTGGGCAGCATGGTGGACCGGGTCTCGATCCTGTCGCTGAAGATCAAGGCCATGGCCGAACAAACCCGGCGCCCCGACGTGGACGACCGGCACCGGGCCGACGCCACCGCCAAGCTGGCGCGGCTGAACGAGCAGCGGCAAGACCTGTGCAACTGCATGCGCCAGCTGATTGCCGACTGCCAGACCGGCACCGCCTATTTCAAGATTTACCGCCAGTTCAAGATGTACAACGACCCGAACTACAACCTGGCGTTGGTGAAAGAGCGCGCTGCCGCGCCGCGTTAAAGCAGGCGCCGCACCACCTCCAGCGCCTCTTCGATCCGCTCCACCGGGTGGATCGTGAGGCCCTCGATCTCCTTGCTGCCCCTCTTGGGCGCGTTGGCTTTGGGCACCACCGCCACGCTGAAACCGAGCTTGGCGGCCTCGCGCAGGCGCTCCTGCCCGCGTGGCGCCGGCCGCACCTCACCGGCCAGGCCGACCTCGCCAAACGCCAGAAAACCCTTGGGCAAGGGCTTGCCGCGCAACGACGACGTGATCGCCAACATCACGGCCAGGTCAGCCGCAGGCTCGCTGATGCGCACGCCACCCACCGCGTTGACGAACACGTCCTGGTCCATGCAGGCCACGCCGGCATGGCGGTGCAGCACCGCCAGCAGCATCGCCAGCCGGTCGCGGTCCAGCCCCACACTGAGGCGGCGCGGGCTGGGGCCGCCGCTGTCCACCAGCGCCTGGATTTCCACCAGCATCGGCCGCGTGCCTTCGAGCGTCACCAGCACGCAGCTGCCCGGCACCGGCTCGGCGTGCTGGCTGAGGAAAATCGCGCTCGGGTTGGTCACGCCCTTCAGGCCGCGCTCGGTCATCGCGAACACGCCAATCTCGTTGACCGCCCCAAAGCGGTTCTTGATCGCCCGCACCAGGCGGAAGCTGCTGTGGGTGTCGCCCTCGAAGTACAGCACCGTGTCCACCATGTGCTCCAGAACGCGCGGGCCGGCCAGCGCCCCTTCTTTGGTGACGTGGCCCACCAGCACGATGGCGGTGCCGCTGGCCTTGGCCATGCGCGTCAGGTGCGCCGCGCATTCGCGCACCTGCGCCACCGAACCCGGCGCGGAGGTGAGCTGCTCGGAGTACACGGTCTGGATCGAGTCGATGACGGCAATCGCGGGCTGGGTGCTGTCCAGCGTGGCGAGGATTTTTTCGAGCTGAATTTCGGCCAGCACCTGCACCCGGCTGCCGTCCAGGCCGAGCCGGCGCGCGCGCAACGCCACCTGGGCGCCGCTTTCTTCACCCGTCACGTAGAGGGTGTTGAGGTTGGCGCGCTGCAACGCGTCCAGCGCCTGCAGCAACAGGGTGGATTTGCCAATGCCGGGGTCGCCGCCGATCAAAATCACCCCGCCTTCCACGATGCCCCCGCCCAGCACCCGGTCCAGCTCTTCCAGGCCAGTGGGCGTGCGTTCGGTGTCGGTGGCGTCGATGTCGGCCAGCGCCGTCACCGCAGCGGCTTTGGCCAGCGAGGCAAAGCGGTTTTTGGCCGGGGCGGCGCTCTCGGCCACCGACTCGACCAGCGTGTTCCACGCATTGCACTGCGGGCATTTGCCCAGCCATTTTGGGCTGCTGCCACCACACTCGGTGCAGGTGAACACGGTTTTGTCTTTGGCCATGGCTTGAATATAGCTGGGGGCCTTGTTTCTCTCGGGATTAACCCGAAAGCAGTCATTCGGCAGAAGCACTGGCGCGTCAACTCAGGTAGATTCCAGCAAACGCTCCCTGACAACCCGCCCCATGCTCAAGCTTTACTACGCCGCTGGCACCTGCGCGCTGGCTCCGCACATTGCGCTGGAGGAAGCGGGCGCGGTGTACGACACGGCGCGGCTGGATTTTCGCCAGAACGACCAGCGCAAGCCCGACTACCTGGCCATCAACCCCAAAGGCCGCGTGCCCTCGCTGGCCACGGCGCAAGGCGTGCTGACCGAAACGCCGGCCATCCTGGCCTACATCGCGCAGCGCTTCCCGGCAGCCCACCTGGCGCCTGTGGACGACGCGTTTGCCTTTGCCCAGGTGCAGGCCTTCAACAGCTACCTCAGCAGCACGCTGCACGTGGCCCATGCCCACCGGCTGCGTGGCCACCGCTGGGCCGACGACCCGGCCGCCATCCAGGCGATGAAACAGAAGGTGCCCGAGTCGGTGGGCGAGGCCTTCAAGCTGCTGGAAGCCACGATGTTCAAGGGCCCGTGGGTCATGGGCGAGCGCTACACCGTGTGCGACCCCTACCTGTTCACCGTGGCCCGCTGGATGGAAGGCGACGGTGTGGACCCGGCGCAGTTTCCCGCGTTGCTGGCGCACCGCCAGCGCATGGCCGAACGCCCGGCGGTGGTACGGGCGCTGGCGCAGCAAGCCGCTGAATAAAGCTCAGCGACCGTCGGTGTCGCGGGCGTCGTCCAGGCGGAAGGGGTTGAAGTCGGTCTGCCGGTCGAAGTGGTCCACGTTTTCGGCCCGCTTCAGAAAAGCCACCACGCGGTAGGTGAGTGGCGTGGCCAGCACCTCCCAGGCCGTTTTCAGCGCGTACTGGGCCAGCGCCACCGCCACAATGTCTTGCGTGGCCCAGATGCCGTAGAAGGCAATGAAGTAGAACAACGCCGAGTCGATCCACTCGCCCACCACGGTGGAGCCAATCGTGCGGCTCCACAGCCAGCGGCCGTTGCTCCAGACCTTCATCTTGGCCAGCACATAGCTGTTGGCAAAACTGCCGCACCAGAACGCCACCATGGACGCCAGCGCGATGCGCCAGGCGTTGCCGAACACGCCGTCGAGCTGGCCCTGGTAGCTGCGCATGAAGTCGGTGTCGGCCGGCGGCAAACCCACCACCACCGCCGCCATGACCGACGCAAACGCCAGCGCGCTGAAGCCGGCCCAGACCACGCGGCGGTCGCGCCCGTAGCCATAGACCTCGGTCAGCACGTCGCTGAACAAGTACGAGATCGGGAAAAACAGCACGCCGGCACCAAAGGTCACGGCGCCCACCAGGGGCAGGGTCAGCGTGGCCTGTTTGGCCGCACCAATGAAGTTGGCGCACAACAGCACGCAGACAAAGGCCGCGAGGATGAAGTCGTAGTAGCGGTAGCTGGGGCGACTCATGCGGTGCAACAGGGAGTGGCTGTCAACCCATTGTAGGCAGCCATCCAACAAAAAACCGCAGGGCGCGCGGTGTACGCGCCCTGCGGCCAGGCGTCGAGCAGAGGGGTGTCAGGCCAGCTTGAACGGCAGCTCGCGCGGCGTCTTGCCGGTGAGCTTGGCGATGGCGTTGGCAAAGGCTGGCGCCAGCGGGGGCAGGCCGGGCTCGCCCATGCCGGTGGGTGCGTCGGCGCTGGGCACGGTGTGCACCGCCACGGTGGGCATGTCGGTGATGCGCGGCACCGCGTAGTCGCCAAAGTTGCTTTGCTCGACCACACCGTCTTTCAGCGTGATGGCCGCACCGGGCAGGCACATGGAGAGGCCCATCAGCGCGCCGCCTTGCACCTGGGCTTCCACTGTTTTCGGGTTCACCACCAGGTTGCAGTGCACACCGGCGGTCACGGCGTGCAGCTTGGGCGTGCCTTTTTCCACCGACGCTTCGACCACGTAGGCCACCACCGAGCTGAACGACTCGTGCACCGCCACGCCCCAGGCGCGGCCAGCGGGCAGCTTGCGTTTGCCGTAGCCCGACTTGTCCACCGCGAGTTGCAGCGCGGCCTTGTGGCGCGGGTGACCGTCGCCGATCAACTTCAGGCGGTAGGCCACCGGGTCCTGCTTCGTGGCGCGGGCGACTTCGTCGACCAGGGTTTCCATCACGTAGGCGGTGTGGGTGGAGCCCACGCTGCGCCACCACAGCACCGGCACGTTGACCTGCGGGTGGTGCACCGAGAGGCGCATCGGCAGCTTGTAGGGCTCTTTCATGCCCTCGACCATGGTGGCGTCGATGCCGCCCTTGACCATGAAGGCCTCGAACGGCGACCCTTTGACGATGGACTGGCCAACGATGACGTGGTCCCATGCGGCGATGTTGCCTTGCGCATCGAACCCGATCTCGGCGCGGTGCACGTGCATCGGGCGGTAGTAGCCGCCCTTCACGTCGTCTTCGCGGCTCCACAGCGTGCGCACCGGGGCGGTGATGCCCGCCGCCTTCACGGCCTTGGCGACCTGGCAGGCTTCGACCACGTAGTCGCTGGTGGGAATGGCGCGGCGGCCAAAACCGCCACCGGCCATCTGGGTGTTGATCTTGACGTTCTGCGCGGGCACGCCCAGCACGCGGGCGGCGGCGGCGGCGTCCAGGCCGGGCATTTGGGTGCCGAGCCACAGTTCGGCCTTGTCACCGGTCAAATTCACCGTGCAGTTCAGTGGCTCCATCGGCGCGTGCGCGAGGTAAGGGAACACGAACTCGGCGCTGATCTTCTTGGGCGCGGCGGCCAGCGGGCCCACGTCGGCGTCAAAGTGCACCAGGCCTTTGGTTTTGGCGAGCGCCTGGTAGCTGGCGAGCTGCTTGGCGCTGTCCACTTTCTCTACCGCCGAGTTGTCCCACTCGACCTTCAGTGCGTCGCGGCCCTTCTTGGCGGCCCAGTAGCCGGTGGCAATGACGGCCACGCCGTCGCCGCCCCGGTCGGTTGGCACGCGCAACACGGCTTTCACGCCCTTCACCGCCTTGGCGGCGGTGTCGTCGAGCGACTTGACCTTGCCGCCAAACACCGGTGGCCGCGCCACCACGGCGGTGAGCTGGCCGGGCAGGCGCGTGTCGATGCCGTACGACTGGTTGCCGCTGGACTTGTCGCGGGCGTCAATGCGCCCGGTGGGCTGGCCGATGATGCGAAACTGCTTCGGGTCTTTCAACGTGACCTTCTCGGGCACGGGCTGCTGCATCGCGGCCGCGGCGAGTTCGCCGTAGCCGAGCTTCTTGCCGCCGGGGCCAATGACGAAGCCGTTCTGCGTGCGCAGGTCGGCCGCAGGCACCTGCCACTGCGCGGCGGCAGCGGCCACCAGCATGGCGCGGGTGCGGGCACCGAGTTCGCGGTACTGGGTGTAGGAGTTCTTGATGGTGTTGGAGCCGCCGGTCAGGTGCATGCCAAAACCGGGGTCGAAGTAGGCCGGGTTGGCGTCGCCATGCACGCTCTTCACCTTGGCCCAGTCGGCGTCCAGCTCTTCGGCCAGGATCATCGGCAGCGCGGTTTGCACGCCCTGGCCGAAGTCGAGCCGGTTGATGACCACGGTGGTGGTGCCGTCGGCGGCGATGCGCACAAAGGCGCTGGGCTGCTGGGTGGGTTTGAGGCCAGCCGCTGGGGCGGCGGCCACCGGGGCATCGGCCGCCAGCGCGGCGCCCGCAGGGAACAGCCCCAGCGCAAAGCCAGTGGCTCCGGCGATCTTCAGGAAGCGCCGACGCGGGACCTTGATTGCTACACTATTAATAGCTGAATCGCTAGATTCCACTAAGGCCTGAAGGCCATTTGATTCAAAATTGGTCTGGTTTTCAGTGAACAGCATGTTTTTTTCTCCTCAAGCCAGCGTTTTGGCCGCGTCTTTGATGGCGGCGCGGATGCGCACGTAGGTGCCGCAGCGGCAGACGTTGCCGGCCATGGCGGCGTCGATGTCGGCGTCGGTGGGTTGGCGGTTCTTCTGCAGCAGCGCGGTGGCGCTCATCACCTGGCCGCTCTGGCAGTAGCCGCACTGGGCCACGTCGTGCTTGACCCAGGCGTTTTGCACCGCCTGGCCCACCTTGCCCTGCGGCCCGGCGGCAATGGCTTCGATGGTGATGACCTTGCGGTTGGCCACCGACGAGATGGGCGTGATGCACGAGCGCGTGGCCACGCCGTTGATGTGCACGGTGCAGGCACCGCAGGCGGCAATGCCGCAGCCGAACTTGGTGCCGGTCAGCCCGATCTCGTCGCGCAGCGCCCAGAGCAGCGGCGTGTCGCCCGCCAGATCGACCTGGTAAGGCCGGTGGTTGATGTCGAGGGTGGTCATGGGATGCCTTTCGTTCAGTGGAACAAGCCGAGCGGGACCAAGGGACTTCGCCGCGCTTCTGGAATGGGTTGATTCTTCGGGACAGCGGCCAAAAGCCCAAGGCAAATCCTGCGCAAGACTTGCACAATCCTGCCAAGCTCTGCAGAGTCTGGCCCACGCTGCGGCAGCGGGTGGCATACTGAAATTGCCCCACCAGACACTGCATGGGCCTTGTGAAACCACCATGACCAACCCCACGTCCAGCCCCCAGGCCGCCCCCCGCGCGCGCTTGCCCGATTTTCTGAACGGGCTGGCGCTGCAGGAGGGCATTCACCCGACACGCATCGACGGCGTGAAGCTGATGCACACCACCCAGAGCTTTCCGCGCGCGCCGCTGGTGTACGAGCCGTCGGTGGTGATCGTGGGGCAGGGCCACAAGATCGGCTACCTCGGCGGTGAACGCTACTGCTACGACCGCGACAACTACCTGGTGCTGTCGGTGCCGCTGCCGTTTGAATGCGAAACCCAAGCCTCGCCGGAGGCGCCGCTGCTGGGCCTGTCGGTCAGCCTGCAGCCGGCCCTGATCCAGGAACTGCTGTTGCAGCTGGACGAAGGCAACGCGGTGTTCCGCGAGATGCCGCGCGGCATCTGCTCCGCGCCGATGACCGAGGCGCTGGAAGACGCCAGTTGCCGCCTGCTGCAGTGCCTGAGCTCGGAGAGCGACAGCCGCATCCTCGGGCCGCAGCTGGTGCGCGAGATCGTGTTCCGCGTGCTGCAGGGGCCTTACGGCGGCGCGCTGCGCAACCTGGCGGCGCAGCACACCCACTTCAGCAAAATTGCCCGCGCGCTGAAACGCATCCACGCCGACTACGCCCACGCGCTGGACATTGACACGCTGGCACGGGACGCGCACATGAGCGTCACCAGCTTCCACCACCACTTCAAAGCGGTGACCTCCAACTCGCCGCTGCAGTACCTGAAAAGCATCCGGCTGCACAAGGCGCGCCTGCTGATGGCGCACGACGGCGAACGTGCCAGCGCCGCCGCGCTGCGGGTGGGCTACGAGAGCGTGTCGCAGTTCAACCGCGAGTTCAAGCGCGCATTTGGCAGCAACCCGACGGAAGACATCCAGCGTCTGCGCGCTAGCGGCGGGGGCGCAGCACCAGCAAGCCAAACAGCGTCGCCGTGACGTACATCACCACCGAGTACACAGCCGCTGGCAGCGCCAGCTCGAAGTTCTGCAGCACCGACAGCGCGATGAAAATCGCCAATGTGGAGTTGTGGATGCCGATCTCAAAACCAATCGCGGTGGACAGCGGCTTGTCCAGCCCGGCGGCGCGTGGCACACAGTAGCCGGCCAGCAGGCTGACCAGGTTGAAGGCGATCACCGCCGTGCCAATGCTGGCAAACGAGCGCACCAGCGCGTCCCACTCCTTGGCAATCGCCAGCACCGTGATGGCGGCCAGCACCAGCGCGCTGAAGATTTTCATCGGGCCATCCATGCGCTGGCTGAACGCCGGGGATTTGCCGCGCACCCACATGCCCAGCCCCACCGGCACCAGCACCACCGCGATCACTTCCGCCACCTTGGCAAACTGCAGCGGCACCACCTGGCCGCCGTTGGCGAAGGTGGCAATGGCGAGGTTGGCGATCAGCGGCAGCGAGACGATGGACAGCACGGTGTTGATCGCGGTGAGCGAGATGTTCATCGCCACGTTGCCGCCAAACAGGTGGCTGAACAGGTTGGCCGTCACGCCACCGGGGGAGGCCGCCAACAGCAGCAGGCCAATTGCCAGCACCGGCTGCACCTTGAGCGCCACCACCAGCCCATAGCAGGCCAGCGGCAGCACCAGCACCTGCAACAGCAGCGCCACCACCACCGCTTTGGGGTGGTGCCGCAAGCGTTTGAAATCGTCCGGCACCAGCGAGAGGCCGAGGCCAAACATCACCAGGGCCAGCGCAACGATCAGCAGGGTGGGCAGGATGGCGAGGAAGTTCATGGCGTGCTCCGTCAAAAGTCAGGGCTTTGCGCGGCAGCGGTGGTGCCGCCTGTTTTTTGGAAACCAGTCTACCCAGACACCCCCTGACCACGCCAGTGCACAGGTGACAGGCTGCCTGATACGGGGCGCCAGACGGGCCATCCAGCACACCAAAACGCCACCGCTTGATCTGCGTCAACACAGAACGGGCGGCGCACCCCTAGCCTTGCCCCATGCCCGCCGCGCTCTCACCGCCATCGCTTCCCGCCAGCCCGTTGCAAGGCCCCGCTTCGCCAGACACCGGCGAATGGCAGGCCTGCAGCCGCGCGCTGGACCAAAGTCCTCACCAGCGCGAGGTCACCCTGGCCGTGGAGGGCATGCATTGCGCGGCCTGTACGCTCATTGTGGAGCAGGCACTGCTGCAGTCGCCAGGCGTTGTCTCGGCCGAAGTCAATGGCGCCACCGCCACCGCGCACGTGGTGTGGACGCCCGCGCAAGGCGGCCCTGACGGCTGGCTGGCCCATCTGAGGCGGGCAGGCTACACGGCCGCGCCCGTGCAAGGCCTGTCGGGTGCGGAGCAGGCGCGGGACGCCCAGCGCCTGCTGTTGTGGCGCTGGCTGGTGGCGGGGTTTTGCATGATGCAGGTGATGATGTACGCAGTGCCCGCCTACGTGGCCGCACCCGGTGACATCACGCCCGACATGGTGGCCTTGCTGCGCTGGGCCTCCTGGACGCTGACCCTGCCGGTGGTGCTGTTCGCCTGCTGGCCGTTTTTCCAGGCCGCCCTGCGCGACCTGCGCCACCGCCGACTCGGCATGGATGTGCCGGTAGCGCTCGGCATTGTGGTGGCCTTCGGCGCCAGCGCCGCTGCCACGCTCGACCCCACCGGCCCCTGGGGGCACGAAGTCTGGTACGACTCGGTCACGATGTTTGTGTTCTTCCTGCTCAGCGGTCGCCTGCTGGAGCAACGCCTGCGACACCGTACCAGCGGCGCGCTCCAGGCACTGATGCGCCGCCTGCCTGCCAAGGCAGAACGGCTGTTGCCCAACGGTGCGGTCGAACAGGTGCTGGTCAGCGCACTGGCTGTGGGCGACCAGATCCGTGTGCGGCCAGGCGATGTGTTTCCGGTGGACGGTACCGTGACCCAGGGCACGGGCCATGTGCACGAGGCGCTGCTGACCGGCGAGTCACGCCCGCTGCGGCGTACCGTGGGCGACGCGTTGGTGGCGGCCAGCCACAACCTGGACGGCACCTTGCAGGTGCGGGTAGACCAGACGGGCAACGGCACCCGCTACGCCGCCATCGTGGCACTGATGGCGCAGGCCGCCGTGCAGCGCCCGCCACTGGCCCGCCTGGCCGACCGGCTGGCCAGCCCCTTCCTCGCACTGGTGCTGCTGGCCAGTGCGGGTGCGGCCGCGTGGTGGTGGTCCACCGACCCGGCCCACGCGGTCAGCGTGGCGGTCGCGGTGCTCATCGTCACCTGCCCCTGTGCGCTGTCACTCGCCACCCCGGCGGCGTCGGTGGCCGCTGCCGGGGCGCTGGCTCGCCGCGGTGTGCTGGTGCGCCAACTCGCCGCACTGGAGACGTGCGCCAACGTGGACACCGTGGTGTTCGACAAAACCGGCACGCTCACCGAAGACCGCATGTGCGCCCACCTGGCCGCTGTGCGCCCCGGTGCGAACGCGGCCGACGTCCAGGCACTGGCCGGGGCACTGGCCGCCTGTTCGCAACACCCCGCCGCACGCGCCGTGGCCAGTTTGGCAACCACCGATCTGGGCCAGGCGGAGGCGGTACTGGAAACCGCGGGGCAGGGCATCGCCGGCGACGTGGTGGTGGCCGGCCAACGCCACCCGCTGCGCCTTGGCAGCGCTGCGTTCTGCGATGCCCCGCCCCATCTGCCCACCGCACACGCGCTGCAAGTCCATCTGGCCGACGAAGCCGGCTGGCTGGCGCGTTTTGACATCGAAGAAGTGCTGCGCCCTGATGCAGCACGCACCGTGGTCGCCCTGCAAGCCATGGGCCTGCGTGTGCAACTGCTCTCCGGCGACCAACCGAACGCGGTCCGCCGCTTGGCCGAACGCGCAGGCATCGCAGAAGCCTGGGCGCAACAGTCGCCCGAAAACAAACTGGCCCACGTGCAAGCGCTACAGGCCGCCGGCCACCGCGTGGCCATGGTGGGCGACGGCCTGAACGACGGCCCGGTGCTGGCCTGTGCCGATGTGTCGGTGGCCATGGGCGATGCGGTGCCACTGGCTCAAGCACAGGCGGACGTGGTGGTGCTCGGCCCGCAGCTGGACGCGGTGCGCGCTTTGCTGCAACACGGTCGCCAGACGCACCGGGTGGTGGCGCAAAACCTGTTCTGGGCGGCGGCTTACAACCTGGTGTGTGTGCCGCTCGCGGTCGCGGGCGCTTTGCCGCCCTGGCTGGCCGGGCTGGGCATGGCGGCAAGTTCGCTGGGCGTGGTGGTCAATGCCACCCGGCTGGCCCAGGTGTCGACGGCCAAGGAGCCGGGCTGATGGACATCCTGTTTTTACTCATCCCGCTGTCGGTGGTGCTGGCCCTGCTGATCCTGGCCGCGCTGGGCTGGGCGGTGTGGCGCGGGCAATTTGACGCACTGGACGCCGAAGGCGAGCGGATTCTGCGTTCCGATTGATGTGCATCAACACCGCCCGCGTGCACCGGCGGGACACTGGTGGCGTCAACCTCAGGTGCATCTCATGAAGACCCTTTTTCCGGATTCCCCAGCGCTCTACCACGACAGTGTGGTGCGCCAGTTCTCCCTCATGGCCGTGGTGTGGGGCGTGGTGGGCATGCTGGTCGGCCTGTTCATCGCCGCCCAGCTGGCCTGGCCCGAACTCAACTTCGGCGTCCCATGGCTGAGCTACGGCCGGCTGCGGCCGTTGCACACCAACGCGGTGATTTTCGCGTTTGGTGGCTGTGCGCTGTTCGCCTCCAGCTACTTCGTCGTCCAGCGCACCGGCCAAGTCCCGCTCTTCGCGCCCAAGTTGGCCGCCTTCACCTTCTGGGGCTGGCAGGCGGTGATCGTGGCCGCTGCCATCACCTTGCCGCTGGGTTACACCACCGGCAAGGAATACGCCGAGTTGGAGTGGCCGATCGACATCCTGATCACGTTCGTGTGGGTGTCTTATGCCATCGTGTTCTTTGGCACCGTGGGCAAACGCCGGGTGCGCCACATCTACGTGGCCAACTGGTTCTACGGCGCCTTCATTCTGGCGGTGGCGATCCTCCACCTGGTCAACAGCGCCGAAGTGCCAGCCGGCTGGATGAAGAGCTACTCGGTCTACGCCGGCGTGCAAGACGCCATGGTGCAGTGGTGGTATGGCCACAATGCGGTGGGCTTCTTCCTGACCGCCGGTTTCCTGGGAATGATGTACTACTTCATCCCCAAGCAGGCCGAGCGCCCGGTGTACAGCTACCGCCTGTCCATCGTGCACTTCTGGGCGCTGATCTTCACCTACATGTGGGCAGGCCCCCACCACCTGCACTACACCGCCTTGCCCGACTGGACCCAGTCGATCGGCATGGTGTTCTCGCTGATCCTGCTGGCCCCCAGCTGGGGCGGGATGATCAACGGCGTGATGACGCTGTCGGGCGCTTGGCACAAGCTGCGCGACGACCCGGTGCTGCGCTTCCTGATCGTGTCGCTGTCGTTCTACGGCATGAGCACCTTCGAGGGCCCGATGATGTCCATCAAGACCGTCAACGCGCTCAGCCATTACACCGACTGGACGGTGGGCCATGTGCATTCGGGCGCGCTGGGCTGGGTGGGCCTGATCTCCATGGGCACCCTCTACTACATGGTGCCGCGCCTCTACGGCCAGAAAAAGATGCACTCGGTGCCAGCCATTGAGCTGCACTTCTGGCTGGCCACCGTGGGCATCGTGTTCTACATCGCCGCGATGTGGATCGCCGGGGTGATGCAGGGCCTGATGTGGCGCGCCATCAACCCCGACGGCACGCTGACCTACACCTTCGTGGAGTCGGTCAAGGCCACCTTCCCATTCTATGTCGTGCGCGTGCTCGGCGGCGTGTTGTACCTGGGCGGCATGTTGGTCATGGCCTGGAACGTCTGGATGACGGTGGCCCGTGGCCGCGCAGTCCAGGCACGTGTGCCCACCGCGATCCCACAAGCCAGCTGATGGAGCCCAGCATGTCCCAACACACCGACCCGAAACCTGGCTTCTCGCACGAGAAGGTGGAAACCAGCAACTTCCTGATGATCGTGCTCATCCTGCTGGTGATCGCCATCGGTGGCCTGGTGGAAATCGTGCCGCTGTTCTTCCAGAAGTCCACCACCGAGCCCATTCAGGGCCTCAAGCCCTACAGTGCCCTGCAGCTTGCCGGGCGTGACGTCTACCTGCGCGAGGGTTGCTACAACTGCCATTCGCAAATGATCCGCCCGTTCCGGGCCGAGACGCTCCGGTACGGCCACTATTCGGTGGCGGGTGAATTCGTCTACGACCACCCGTTCCAGTGGGGCAGCAAACGCACCGGTCCTGACCTGCACCGTGTGGGCGGCAAGTACAGCGACGAATGGCACCGCATCCACCTGAACAATCCACGCGACGTGGTGCCCGAGTCCAACATGCCGGCCTACGTCTGGCTGGAGAAGGCCTTGATCGACAGCACGGCCATGGCCCCCCGGATGCGGGCGCTGCGCAGCGTGGGCGTGCCCTACAGCGATGCCGACATTGATGCTGCAGCGGCCGAGGTGCAGGGCCGCACCGACATGGACGCGCTGGTGGCCTACCTGCAGGTGCTCGGCCGTGCACTGCCGGGCGAACCCACCGCCACCACGACTGTTGCACCCCCCACCCGTTAAGCCCCGGAAGCCACACCATGGACATCAACACCCTGCGCATCGTCGCCACGCTGGCCTGCTTCGCCACCTTCATTGGCATCCTGGGCTGGACCTTTCTGCGCCGCAACCGTGCCGGCTTCGAAGAAGCGGCACAGATTCCCTTTCAACAGGACTGAGGCACGGAGCACCCCATGAGCGATTTCACTGGAAACATCTGGTCGGTCTACGTGGCCGCACTGACGCTGATTGGCATCGTCGGCTGTCTTGTGCTGCTGTGGGTAACCGCCCGGAAAAAGGTGGCGGCCGACAGCGACAACACCACTGGCCACGTGTGGGACGAAGACCTGCGCGAGATGAACAACCCCATGCCGCGCTGGTGGATGTGGCTGTTCGTGGTCACCATCGTGTTCGGTTTGGGCTACCTGGTCGCCTACCCCGGCCTTGGCACGTACACAGGCCAGTTGGGCTGGAGCACGCGCGGCGAATACGCCAGCGAGGTGCAGGAGGCCAACGCCGCCCTGGCCCCGCTGTACGCCCGCTTCAAGGGACAACCCGCCTCGGTACTTGCGGACGACCCGGCTGCGATGGCGATTGGCGAGCGCCTGTTCATGAACAACTGCGCGCAGTGTCACGGCTCCGACGCGCGAGGCAGCCGCGGTTTCCCCAACCTGACCGACAAGGACTGGTTGCACGGCGGCAGCCCTGAAAAAATCACCGAAACCATCACAGCCGGGCGGACCGGGCGCATGCCACCGATGGCTGCGGCAGTGGGCGCGGCCGACGATGTGAAAAACCTGGCGCATTACGTGCTGAGCCTCTCAGGCAGCCCACACGACTCGCTGCGCGCCGGCCTTGGCAAACCCAAATTCGCTGTGTGCGCCGCCTGCCACGGCATGGATGGCAAAGGCAACCAGGCCATGGGGGCGCCCAACCTGACCGACGCCACCTGGTTGCACGGCTGGGGCGACCAGGCGATTGTGAAGATCGTCACCGAAGGCCGCGTCAACGTCATGCCGGCACAAGAGGGCAAGCTCACCGCTGCACAGATTGAGGTGCTCTCCGCTTACGTCTGGCGTCTGTCAAACACCCCCACATCCGCCGCGCCCCGCTGAGCCCACCATGCGTCCGCTGCCCAACCGCAAGGTGATTCCCATCACGCCCCTGCCGGCGGTGGGTGTGCCGCGCACCGAGTCGCTGTACGAGGCACAGACCACGATTCACCCGCGCACCGTCACTGGCCGCTACGCCCGCTGGCGCTGGGCCATGGTGGTGCTCACACAACTGGTGTTTTATGGCCTGCCCTGGCTGGAATGGGGCCAGCGCCAGTTGCTGCTGTTCGACATTGCCGCACGCCGCTTCTACTTTTTCGGGCTGGTGCTGTACCCGCAGGACTTCATCTACCTCACCGGCTTGCTGGTGGTGAGTGCCCTCGCGCTGTTTCTGTTCACAGCATTGGCGGGGCGGTTGTGGTGTGGCTTCACCTGCCCACAGACCGTGTACACCGAGATGTTCATGTGGATCGAGCGCCAGGTGGAGGGCAACCACGTGGCGCGACAACGCCTGGACCAGGCCCCGATGTCTCTGGAAAAACTGGTCAAGAAAACCTACAAGCACGTACTTTGGCTGGCCCTGGCACTGTGGACCGGTTTCACTTTTGTCGGCTACTTCACACCGATTCGCGAACTGGGCATGGCCTTCCTGCAGACCCACATGGGGTCGTGGGAAGTGTTCTGGGTGATGTTCTACGGGTTGGCCACCTACGGCAACGCCGGCTTCCTGCGGGAGCAGGTGTGCAAGTACATGTGCCCTTACGCCCGCTTCCAAAGCGCGATGTTCGACCGCGACACCCTGATCGTCAGCTACGACACCGCCCGCGGCGAGCCGCGCGGCTCGCGCCCCCGCTCCGCAGACCCGGCCCAACTGGCACTGGGGGCCTGCATCGACTGCACGCTGTGTGTGCAGGTGTGCCCCACCGGCATCGACATCCGCGATGGCCTGCAATACGAGTGCATCGGCTGTGCGGGCTGCGTCGACGTTTGCGACAGCGTGATGGACAAGATGCACTACCCGCGCGGGCTGATCCGTTTCACCACCGAGCAGGCCATGGCCAACAAGTGGTCGCGAAGCCAGGTGTGGCGCCGGGTGTGGCGCGTGCGGGTGGTGGTGTACGGCCTGGTGTTGCTGATTCTGTCCACGGCACTGCTGGTCAGCCTGTCCATGCGCTCGACGTTCAAGGTGGATGTGGTGCGTGACCGGGGCGCGCTGGCCCGACTGGCGCCCGGGGGCTACCTGGAAAACGTCTACCGGCTGCAGATCATGAACGCCACCGAGCAGCTGCAGCACTACCGCATCAGCGTTGAGGGCCTGCCGGGTCTGCAAGTCGCATCTGACGCAGAAACACAGGTACCGTCCACCGAGTCGCGCTGGGTGGCGGTACGGCTGCAGTTGCCCGACGGCAGCGTTGCACCGGGTTCACACCCTGTCCACTTCGTCATCCAGAACACCGCCAATGCGCACAAGGTGCGCGAGGCGTCGGTTTTCATTGTCCCCCGTTAGGAGT
>JAFEHU010000005.1 GCA_017848435.1 Burkholderiaceae bacterium
CCTTCCCCCGCTGCGCATGCATGCCACACCGCTCGTCACCGCCGCCAACCGCGCGCTGCCGACCCAGATAGACACCCACGCCCTGGCCACCCAGGTACCGCGCCACCCGGCCTGGGTGATTGGTCTCAGCAGCCTCTGGCTGGCGAGTTTTGGCAACCTGGCGCTGTGGCACACCCTCAAGACCCTGCAGCTGCTGGACGGTGTGCGGGGCTGGGCCTTTGGCACCAGCCTGCTGGTGATGCTGACCGCCGGCACCGCGCTGCTGCTGGGCCTGCTGGCCTGGCGCTGGACGCTCAAGCCCGCCATCACGGTGCTGCTGTTCATCTCGGCCAGCAGCGTGTATTTCATGCTCACCTACGGCGTGGTGATCGACGCCACCATGGTCCGCAACGTGTTCCAGACCGACCGGCTGGAAGCCGCCGGCCTGTTGAACCCCTGGCTGTTTGCCACGCTGGGCGTGCTGGCGGTGGCCCCTGCGGTGTGGCTGTGGCGCACACCGGTGCACTACGGCCGCTGGCCGCGCCGCGCCGGGGGCAACGCGCTGCTGGTGGGGCTGTCGGCTACGGTGGTGGCGGGCGCGCTGTTTGCCAGCTTCCAGACCCTGTCGTCCACCGTGCGCAACCACAAGGAGGTGCGCTACCAGGTCAACCCGTTCAACACGCTGGTGGCGGTGGGCAGCCTGGCCAACATGTCGGCCAAACGCGACCCCAAGGTGCTGCTGCCGCTGGGCGAAGACGTGCAGCTGGGCGCCAGCTACGCACAGCAGACCAAACCGCCCCTGCTGGTGCTGGTGCTGGGCGAGACCGGCCGCAGCGGCAACTTTGGCATCAACGGCTATGGGCGCGACACCACGCCGGAGCTGGCGAAAGAAAACCTGGCGAGTTTCCGCGACGCGTGGTCCTGCGGCACCAGCACCGCGGCCTCGGTGCCGTGCATGTTCTCGCACCTGCAGCGCAGCGGTTATGAAAGCCGAAAGAACAACCACGAGAACCTGCTCGACGTGGTCCAGCGCGCCGGCCTGGCGGTGCTGTGGGTGGACAACCAGGCCGGCTGCAAGGGCGTGTGCGACCGCGTCCCGACCGCCAGCACCACCGACCTGAAAGACCCGGCACTGTGCGTTGGCGAGAGCTGCTACGACGGCATGATGCTGAAAGACTTGGACACCCGCATCGCCGCGTTGCCTGCCGAACGCCGCGCACGCGGCGTGGTGGTGGTGCTGCACCAAATCGGCAGCCACGGCCCGGCGTATTACGAACGCAGCCCCCAGGCCTTCAAACGCTTCATGCCGGAATGCACCAGCAACGCGCTGCAAAACTGCAGCCGCGAGGAACTGGTCAATGCTTACGACAACACCATCGTCTACACCGACCACTTTCTGGCCAGCACCGTCCGGTGGCTCAAAACCCGCAGCGACACCGCCAGCACCGCCATGGTCTACGTGGCCGACCACGGTGAATCGCTCGGGGAAAACAACCTCTACCTGCACGGCATGCCCTACGCCATGGCGCCAGACGTGCAGAAGCACGTGCCGTGGATCACCTGGCTGTCGCCCGGCTTCGAGCAGCGCAGCACGGTGCGCACCGACTGCCTGCGCCAGCTCGATGTCCCGGTCTCGCACGACAACTACTTCCACTCGGTGCTGGGCCTGCTGGACCTGAAAACCAGCGCCTACCAGCCGCCCATGGACGTCTACGCGCGCTGCGCTGGCGCGGCCAAACTGGTGGCTACCGTAAAGCCGTGAGCGTCAGGCCGAGGCCTCGGCTTGCTCCTGCCTGGCGGCTTCCCACACTTCACGCGCCGCGTCGGCGTTCATGAAGGCGATGCCCAGCCCCACCACCACATCGGGCCAATGGGAAGGCCAGAACAGGGTCAGAACCCCGGCACCGACGATGGCCACGTTGGCCAGTGCGTCGTTCCGCGCCGACAGGAAAGCGGCTTTGGTCAGGCTCCCACTGTGGTGACGGAACCGCGCAAGGGCACGGGCACACGCGAGGTTGACCGCGAGAGCGCCCAGGCCGCTTGCCGACAGCAGCCAGGGCTCCGGCGGCACAGGGGCCTGGAACTTGTTCCAAAGCGTCCAGAGAAAGGCCAGCGCAGGCAGCAAAAGCACCCCCGCCATGGCCATGCCCACGCGGGCGCGGGCAGCCAAAGACCAGCCCAGCGCCATCAGGATGAGGCTGTTGACAGCGGCGTCCTCCAGGAAGTCGACGCTGTCCGCGAACAACGACACCGAGCCAATGTACCGGGCCACCGCGAATTCAATGAAGAAATACGCGAGGTTCGCCAGCGCGACGATCGCAATGGTTTTGCGCAGCCCGGAAGCAAGGGCGTCCGTCTGTCGGTCGGGGCTGGGCTCAGTGCGGTCTGGGGGCATGCGGGCGGCTCTGTGGTGACGGCGGTGGCAAACTTCCAGCAGTATGCACGCGCTATGAATACAGTAGCTTAACCGCAAGGATTGGCTGAGGCTTGCGGCCAATTTGGCTTGAAAACAGGGCGAACAAGCCCCGACCAAGCCCCCAAAGTGCCTAAATGGCCACCAGCTGGCGGATGCCCTTCTCCACCATCTCGCTGCCCGGCCCACGGGCAATGAACTCGCCGCGCTCCATGACGAGGTAGTCGTCGGCCAGCTCCTCGGCAAAGTCGTAGTACTGCTCCACCAGCACGATCGCCATGTCGCCCCGGTCGGCCAGCATGCGGATCACTCGGCCAATGTCCTTGATGATGCTGGGCTGGATGCCTTCGGTCGGCTCGTCCAGGATCAGCAGCTTCGGCCCGGCGGCCAGCGCCCGCGCGATCGCCAGCTGCTGCTGCTGCCCGCCCGACAAATCACCGCCACGCCGGTTCAGCATTTGCTTCAGCACCGGAAACAGCTCGTACAGCTCGGCCGGAACCGGTGTGCCCGCCTTCTTGTAGGCCAGCCCCATTTTCAGGTTCTCTTCCACCGTGAGCCGCGCGAAGATTTCACGGCCCTGCGGGACGAAGCCGATGCCAGCGCGGGCGCGTTCGTAGGGCGTTGCGGCCTGGATGGGTTGGCCGTTGAACTCGATGCTGCCGGTCTTGATGGCGACCAGACCCATCAGGCTTTTCAGCAGCGTGGTTTTGCCGACGCCGTTTCTTCCGAGCAGCACGGTCACTTTGCCTTGCTGGGCCTGGAAGCTGACGTCTCGCAGGATGTGGGAGCCGCCGTAGTATTGGTTGATGTTTTTTACTGTGAGCATGTCTTTTCGCTCCGGCTAAAGGACATGGCCGGGTCTCGGCCCGGCCCACAAAAGCGGCAAAAACTAACGACCAAGATACACCTCAATCACCCGCTCATCCGCCTGCACCTCGTCCAGAGTCCCCTGCGCCAACACCGACCCATCACACAACACCGTCACGATGTCCGAGATGGTGCGAATGAACGACATGTCGTGTTCCACCACCATCAACGAGTGTTTGCCTTTCAAAGTCAAAAACAACTCGGCGGTTCGGGCAGTCTCTTCATCGGTCATGCCCGCCACAGGCTCGTCCAAAAGCAAGAGCTTCGGGTCCTGCATCAGCAGCATGCCAATCTCCAGCCACTGCTTCTGGCCGTGGCTCAGGTTGCCAGCCATGCGGGTCACCGACTCGGCCAGGTGGATGGTGTGCAGCACCTCGGCCAGCCGGTCTTTCTGCGCCGAGTCGAGCTTGAAGAACATCGACGACTTCACGCCCTTGTGCGTCTTCAGCGCCAGCTCCAGGTTCTCGAACACGCTGAGCTGCTCGAACACGGTGGGCTTCTGGAACTTGCGGCCAATGCCCAGGGCGGCGATTTCGGGTTCGTTGTGGCGCAGCAAATCAATGGTGCTGCCGAAGAACACCGTGCCGCTGTTGGGCCGGGTCTTGCCGGTGATGATGTCCATCATCGTCGTCTTGCCGGCACCGTTGGGACCGATGATGCAGCGCAGTTCCCCGGGGGCGATGTCCAGGCTCAACTGGTTGATGGCCTTGAAGCCGTCAAAGCTGACGCTCACGTCTTCCAGGTACAGGATGCGGCCGTGGGTGACGTCCACCTCGCCCGGCGTGCCGATGCGCGAGAAGCCGGCGGCGCGGCCACCGGACTCGGTGTTGCCCTGGACCTTCTCTTGCCGCGCGGCCAGGCGCTTGGCGCCTTCTTCAAACAGGTCTGGCGTCATGCTTTGCCCCCGCGCAGCTTCTTGATCAAGCCCACCACCCCATTGGGCAGGAACAGCGTCACGCCAATGAACATCGCGCCCAGAAAGTACAGCCAGAACTCGGGGTAGGTCACGGTGAGCCAGCTCTTGGCGCCGTTGACGATGAAGGCGCCGGCAATCGGGCCGACCAGCGTGGCACGGCCACCGACGGCAGCCCACACCGCCATCTCAATCGAGTTGGCCGGGCTCATTTCGCTCGGGTTGATGATGCCGACCTGTGGCACGTACAGTGCACCGGCCACGCCACACATCATGGCCGAGATGACCCAGATGCTGAGCTTGTAGCCCAGCGGCGAGTAGCCTGAGAACATGACCCGCGTTTCCGCGTCGCGGATGGCCTGCAGCACGCGGCCGTACTTGCTGTTGACCAGCCAGCGCGCCATCAGCAGAAAGCCGAGCAGCGTCAGGCCAGTGAGCACAAAAAGCGCCATGCGCATGCTGGGCGTGGCAATCGCCATGCCGAGGATGCGCTTGAAATCGGTGAAGCCGTTGTTGCCGCCAAAACCGGTTTCGTTGCGGAAGAACAGCAGCATGGCCGCGAAGGTCATGGCCTGGGTGATGATGGAGAAGTACACGCCCTTGATGCGCGAGCGGAAGGCGAAGTAGCCAAACACAAAGGCCACGAAGCCGGGCACCGCCACCACCAGGATGAGCGTGGCGACGAAGCTGTCCGACAGCGCCCAGTGCCAGGGCAGTTCCTTCCAGTCGAGGAAGACCATGAAGTCAGGCAGGTCGCTTTTGTAGTTGCCGTCGCGGCCGATCTGGCGCATCAGGTACATGCCCATCACGTAGCCGCCCAGCGCAAAAAACACGCCGTGGCCCAGGCTCAGGATGCCGGTGTAGCCCCAGATCAGGTCCATGGCGAGTGCGACGATGGCATAGCACATGATCTTGCCGACCAGGCCCACCGCGTAGTCGCTCAGGTGGAAGACGCTGCCCTCGGGCACCCAGAGGTTGAGCAGGGGTGCCAGGGCGCAGACAGCGATCAGCGCGGCGATGTAGGCCGTCCAGCCTTTGCCACTGAACAATGGCGCGGGCGCGGGGAGTTGCAAAAGGGTCACTGGGGTAGGGGCGGTCATGTCAGGCTTCCGCAGAGCGGCCCTTCATTGCGAAGATGCCTTGTGGCCGCTTCTGGATGAAGACGATGATCAGCACCAGCACCGCAATCTTGGCCAGCACGGCGCCGGTGATGCCTTCGAGGAATTTGTTCAGCACGCCCAGGCCCAGCGCGGCGTACACCGTGCCGGCCAGCTGGCCCACGCCACCCAGCACCACCACCATGAACGAGTCGACGATGTAGCCCTGCCCCAGGTCGGGGCCGACGTTGCCAATCTGGCTCAACGCACAGCCGGCCAGGCCCGCAATGCCGGAGCCGAGCGCAAACGCATAGGTGTCGATGCGCGCGGTGTTCACCCCCATGCAGGAGGCAATCGGCCGGTTCTGCGTGACGCCGCGCACGAACAGACCGAGCCGCGTCTTGCTGATGAGGAAGGCCACACCCCCGAGCACGGCAAACGCAAAGGCGATGATGATGATGCGGTTCCACGGCAGTTGCAGGTTGCCCATGAGCAACACGCCGCCGCTCATCCAGCTCGGGTTTTCCACGCCGACGTTTTGCGCACCAAAGAAAGAGCGCACCAGTTGCTGCAGCATCAGGCTGATGCCCCAGGTCGCCAGCAAGGTCTCCAGCGGGCGGCCATACAGGAAGCGGATCACGCTGCGCTCCAGTGCCGCGCCCATCAGCGCCGAGGCGGCAAACGCCACCGGCACGGCAGCCACCAGATACCAATCGAACGCACCGGGGAAGTAGGTCTGGAACACCCCCTGCACCACGTAGGTGGCGTAGGCGCCGATCATCATCAGTTCGCCGTGCGCCATGTTGATGACGCCCATCAGCCCGTAGGTGATGGCCAGGCCCAGCGCCACCAGCAGCAGGATGGAGCCGAGGCTGATGCCGCTAAAGATGGCGGCCAGTTTGTCGCCCCAGGCGAGTGCGGCGTCCACCGCGCGCAGGCTGGCCTGCATCGCGGCCTTGGCGTCGGACTCGGTCTCCACCGCCAGGCGCTCCAGCAGCGCGGTTTTGGTGGCGGGGTTGCCGCTGTCGGCCAGCTGGCCGGCGGCGGCGATGCGCTGGGCCTTGTCGTCGCTGCCCAGCAGGATGCGGGCGCGCACCATGGTGAGCTGTTCCTTGAGCGTGGCGTTGGGCTCGGCGGCGAGTGCCTTGTCGATCAGCGGCAGGCGGCTCAACTCGGTTTCGGCCTGAAGCGTGGCGATGGCCGCGCGGCGCACCTTCTCGTCGGGTGAAAACAGCTTGATGGCGGCCAGCGCGTTGCCCAGCTCGCCCCGCATGCGGTTGTTGTTGCTCGGGTCTTCGGCGTCGTCGGGCACGGTGGCGGGCGCGCCGGTCACCGGGTCCTGGCCTTGGCCGTCCACCACCACAAACACCTTGTCGCCCGACACCTTGACCGCGTCGTCCGCCAGGGCCTGGATGAAGGCCATGGTCTTGTCGTCCGCCGTGACCGCCGCCTTGTTCAAGGCCTCGATGCGCGCATCGGTTTCGCCGCTCGCCATGGCCCGCGCCTCGTCCATGGTGAGTGCCTGGGCCAGGGGTGCCACGCACAGCGCGGCCAACAGAAAGAGAGATCGGAGTTGCATGTGGGAACCTGTAGGGTGGGCAGCACGCTGCACACCATGCAAGCACCGTGCCTTGAATTGACTTGACTGATTCAAGGGCTCGCTGCGCCCGGCCGCTCCGTAGCGGCCGAGCCGCCCCCCAGTGGGGGGAGGTGGCCACACGCAGTGGGCCACTTCGGGGGCGTTACTTTTTCACGGGCTCGTCCGGCTTCTTGTCGTTGCCCTCGATGTACGGGCTCCACGGCTTGGCTTTCACCGGGCCGGGGGTCTTCCACACGACGTTGAACTGGCCGTCGGCTTTCACTTCGCCGATGAACACGCTCTTGTGCAGGTGGTGGTTTTTCTCGTCCATCTTGGAAACAATGCCGCTCGGCGCCTTGAAGGTCTGGCCGGCCATGGCGGCAATCACCTTGTCGGTGTCGGTGGACTTGGCTTTCTCCACCGCCTGTTTCCACATGTTGATGCCGATGTAGGTGGCTTCCATCGGATCGTTGGTCAGGGGCTTGTCTGAGCCGGGCAGCTTCTTGGCCTTGGCGTAGGCGGCCCACTTCTTGGTGAACTCGTCGTTGGCCGGGTTCTTGATGCTCATGAAGTAGTTCCAAGCGGCCAGGTGGCCGACCAGCGGCTTGGTGTCCACACCGCGCAGCTCTTCTTCACCCACGCTGAAGGCCACCACTGGCACGTCCTTGGCCTTCAGGCCAGCGTTGCCGAGTTCCTTGTAGAACGGCACGTTGGAGTCGCCGTTGATGGTGGACACCACCGCGGTCTTGCCACCAGCAGAGAACTTCTTGATGTCGGCGACGATGGTCTGGTAGTCGCTGTGGCCGAACGGGGTGTACTTCTCGTCGATGTCGGTTTCCTTCACGCCCTTGCTCTTCAGGTAGGCGCGCAGGATCTTGTTGGTGGTGCGGGGGTACACATAGTCGGTGCCCAGCAGCACCCAGCGCTTGGCGGCGCCGCCGTCCTTGCTCATCAGGTAGTCCACCGCCGGAATGGCCTGCTGGTTGGGCGCGGCACCGGTGTAGAACACGTTCTTGCTCAGCTCTTCACCCTCGTACTGCACCGGATAGAACAGCAGGCCGTTCAGCTCTTCCACCACCGGCAACACCGACTTGCGGCTCACCGAGGTCCAGCAACCGAAGATCACGGCCACTTTGTCCTGCGTCAGCAGCTGTTTGGTTTTTTCAGCGAACAGCGGCCAGTTGGAGGCCGGGTCCACGATCACCGGCTCCAGCTTCTTGCCGAGCACGCCGCCCTTGGCGTTGATCTCGTCAATCGACATCAGCA
The DNA here is from genome assembly GCA_017848435.1 of Burkholderiaceae bacterium. Taxonomy (GTDB): domain Bacteria; phylum Pseudomonadota; class Gammaproteobacteria; order Burkholderiales; family Burkholderiaceae_C; genus PCRC01. The sequence goes on from JAFEHU010000005.1 coordinate 8,115, forward strand.
CCGTGTCTTTCAGCACGGTCTCGGAAATGGCCATGGTGCCCGACAGGCTGTGGAGGATGCCGACCTTGATGGTGTCGGCGGCGTGTGCGGGCAGCGTGCCCAGGCTGGCCAGAGCGACGGCGGCGGTGAGCGCCTTGAGGGTGAATCGACGTTGCATGTGTGCTTCTCCTGCAGTGAATTCGGAACAGACAGTGACGGTCCGCATCCCGCCCGCTGGGGGTGGTGTGGATGGGATGGTTTGATGCTAGGGACTTGGCTCCGCAGCGGAAATACGACACATGGCGTACAGCCAATGCGGCCCGGTGCCGCAGCGGCAAGGCATGCCGTTGCTATTGATTAGATAGCTTAATCACAAGCCTCTACTGAGGCTTGTGGCCGATTTGGCTTTAAAAAAGTCGCCACGGGCCAGCAGCGTCACCCCCACGTGCTAAATTGACCCGGATGAACCTCACCCCCAAGCAGCTCTACAAATACTTCCTGCGCGGCTTGATCACCGTGCTGCCGGTGGCGCTGACGGTCTACCTGCTGTTCCTGTTCCTGTCGTGGACGGAGTCGGCCGCGCTGTGGGTGCTGCGGCCCCTCATTGGCACCTTCTACGTGCCGGGGCTGGGCCTGGTGCTGGGCGTGGCCATCATTTTGGCGATCGGTTTTCTGGTCTCGCAACGCAAGGTGCGCCGCAAGCTGGCCTTCATCGAGTTCCCGTTCACCAACCTGCCGGTGGTCAAAAGCATTTACTCGTCCATCAAGAGTTTTGCCGACTTCTTTTCTGGCAGCGGCAGCCAAGCCGGCCAGCAGGTGGTGCTGCTGCGCATGCCCGACAGCGCGCTGGAAATGGTGGGCCTCGTCACCCGCCGCAACTTTGACGATTTGCCCGAAGGCTTTCTGCCCGGCGAACGGGTGGCGGTCTATTTGCCCATGGGCTACAACATCGGCGGCTACACCGTGTTTGTACCGGCCGACTGGGTCACCCCGATCGAGATGAGCGTGGAAGAAGCAATGCGCTCGTCGCTGATTGGCTGGATGGCCCGCAGCGGCGTGCCGCCCGCCCCGCCACGCGCCTGACACGGCGGCCCCGCCATCCGGCGTGTGGATACCCACATGGCACGGACGGGTATTTGGTACAACAATGCGCAGGCACTCCAACCAACCGAGGCCTGCCCCATGCAAACGTCCACCCACCGCGCCAAGCTGCCGCTCTACCGATCCCTTTACGTACAGGTGCTCGCGGCGGTGGTCATTGGCGTGCTGCTCGGCCACTTCTACCCCGAAACCGGCGCGGCCATGAAGCCGCTGGGCGACGGCTTCATCAAACTCATCAAGATGATCATTGCACCGATCATCTTCTGCACCGTGGTGGTGGGCATTGCCGGCATGGAGGACATGAAGAAGGTTGGCAAGACCGGTGGCCTGGCCCTGCTGTACTTCGAGATCGTCAGCACCATTGCGCTGGTCATCGGCCTGGTGCTGGTGAACGTGCTGCAGCCCGGTGTGGGCATGAACGTGGACACCGCCACGCTGGACACCAAGGGCATTGCCGCCTACACCGGCCCCGGCAAGCTGGCCAGCACCACCGACTTCCTGCTCAACATCATCCCCAGCACCGTGGTGGACGCTTTCGCCAAAGGCGAGATCCTGCAGGTGCTGCTGATCGCGGTGCTGTTCGGCTTTGCGCTGCACAAGTTCGGTGGCCGTGGCACGCTGGTGTTCGACATGATCGAGAAGACCTCGCACGTGCTGTTTTCCATCGTCAACGTGATCATGAAGCTGGCCCCGATCGGTGCCTTCGGTGCCATGGCCTTCACCATTGGCAAGTACGGCGTCGGCACGCTGCTCTCGCTCGGCAAGCTGATGGGCGCGTTCTACCTGACCTGCCTGCTGTTCATCTTTGTGGTGCTCGGGTTGATCGCCAAATTCCACGGCTTTTCGATCTGGAAATTCATCAAGTACATCAAGGAAGAGCTGCTGATCGTGCTCGGCACCTCGTCGTCCGAGTCGGTGTTGCCACGCATGATGGAGAAGATGGAGAACCTCGGCGCCAAGAAAACCACCGTGGGCCTGGTGATCCCCACCGGCTACTCGTTCAACCTCGACGGCACCTCGATCTACCTGACCATGGCGGCGGTGTTCATCGCCCAGGCCACCAACACCCCGATGACACTGACGCAGGAGCTGACGCTGCTGGCGGTGCTGCTGCTCACCTCCAAGGGGGCGGCCGGCATCACCGGCAGTGGCTTCATCGTGCTGGCGGCCACGCTGTCGGCGGTGGGCACCGTGCCGGTGGCCGGCCTGGCGCTGATCCTGGGCATTGACCGCTTCATGTCGGAAGCCCGCGCGCTGACCAACCTGATCGGCAACGGCGTGGCCACCATCGTGGTGGCCAAATGGACCGGTGACCTCGACACCGGACAACTCCAGGAGCGCCTGAACAACCCCGACTGGGTGGCGTCTCAGGAACCCGAAGTGCTGCTCGACGCAAAGACCGAGCACATGGCCGTCACACGCTGAGCACTGTCACTTCACGCGGTCACTTCTTCCAGCCGCCCAGCCAGATGGCGCTGCCAATCGTCACCGCGTAGACCACCAGGCTGAGCGCCACCACCGCCGACAATGCGCTGGCTGGCGTCTGCAGCCCATGGACGCAGACCCAGCCGCCCACGGCCACCACCACCAGCCGTGCCACGCTGCCCACCAGGGGCCAGACCATGCGGCCCGCCCCCTGCGAGGCGAAGAACAGCGCCAGCCCCAGGCCAAAGAAACCGTAGAAACCGCCCACCACATTCAGGTAAGAAGCACCAAAGCTGCGGACCAGCGGGTCGCGGGTGAAGAAGTCCATCCACAGCGCCGGGGCCACGGCGGCCGTGATGCCGATGGCGCTGGTGATGCCCGCCACCACCGCGCCGCCCAGCCAGGTCACGCGCAGGGCCCGCTCCCGCTGGCCGGCCCCCATGTTGGTGGCCACCAGCGCGGTCAAGGCGGTGCCAAACCCGAAGGCGATTGGCACCAGGATGTACTCCAGCCGCGCTGCCACCCCGTAGCCCGCCAGCGCCGCCACCCCGTAGCTGCCCACGAAGGCGGTGGCCACGGCGATGGACGCGTTACTGAGCACCGGGCTCAACGAGGCCGGCAGCCCCACCCGCAGGATGTCGCGCAGCAGGTCGGTGCGCAGCCGCCAGGGTGTGCGGGCCAGGTGCACCGCCCCGTCGCGCCGCAGCAGGTAGACCACCATGATGGCGGCGGCCAACGCGTTGGCCGTCAGCGTGCTGATGGCCGCGCCCGCCACGCCCAGGCCCGCGACGGGCCCCCAGCCGAACACCAGCAGCGGGCACAGCAGCACATGCACGAAAGCAATCGTCAGCAGCATCAGCGCCGGCAGCAGCATGTTGCCGGCACCGCGCACGATGGCCGCCAGCACATTGGTGGCCCAAATCACCACCGCGCCACCAAACAGCAGGTTGGAGTAAGCCAGCGCGTCGTCCAGCGCGGCACCGCGCCCACCCATGGCCCCGTACACCGTGCGGCCCAGCCCCAGCAACACCATGCTGAACAACGCGGCCAGTGCCAAGGCGATCAGCAGCGCGTGCTGCGCTAGCCGGCTCGCGTCTTCGCTGCGGCCCGCGCCCAGCGCACGCGCCACCGCGGCGGTGGTGGCACCGCCAATGCCACCGGCCGACATCTGCAGCATCAGCATCGACAGCGGGAACACCAGCGCCACGCCGGCCAGCGCATCGGGCCCGAGCCGGCCGAGGATGAAGCCGTCGTAGCCGATCACCAGCGTCATCGCAAACAGGCCAATCACGTTGGGGGTGGCCAAGCGGAACAGCGTGGGCAGCAGCGGTCCCTGCAACATCTGGCGTGTGCGGTCTGCCATGGCGTTGCCCGCGGGGGCGTCGGGAAGGGTCATTGAGCTCATGCGAAGCACTCCAGTGGGTGTCGGCTCAGCGCGCCAAAACGCTCAGGTAAACACCGGGCTCGGCCGACAGCCCACGCTTGACGTGCTGGGTCACCTCGTCGGCCAGCACCTCTTCGGCACCGGCCTCCAGCGCGTCCAAGGTGCGGCGCACCACCACGTCGGGGTCGGACTTCGGCGCGTCGAAGCCGCGTGTCAGGTCGGTGTCGACAAAACCCACGTGCATGCCCAGCACCTGGGTGTGCTGCGCACGCAGTTCGTGGCGCAAGCCGTTGGTCAGCGCCCAGGCCGCCGATTTGCTGGCGCCATAGGCGGCCAGCAGCGGCGAATTGACCCAGCTCGCCACCGACAGCACGTTCAGGATGGCCCCGCCGCCATGGGCGGCCAGCACCGGCGCAAAGGCCTGGCTCAGGCGCAGCGGGCCAAAGAAATTGGTCTCCAGCTGGCGGCGTGCCGCGGCCTCGCTGCCTTCCGCCAGAAAGGCCCCCAGCTCGGCAATGCCGGCGTTGTTGACCAGCAGCGTCACGTCGCCGCAGCGCTGTACCGCAGCGGCCACGTCCTCGGGCCGGGTCACGTCCAGCTGGACGGCTTCAACACCAGCCAGCGTCACGCTGGCCGGGTCGCGGGCACCGGCGTACACCTTGCGCGCACCCCGCGCCAGCGCCTCGCGGGCAAAGGCCAGGCCGAGGCCGCGGTTGGCGCCGGTGATGAAAACGGTGGCATTGTGGAGTTGCATGGTGTGTGTCCTGGTTGGGTGGTCTGGTTGCGGGTATTTATATGACGATCGTCATATTCATGGGTGAAAAAAACTGCACATGGCCCGTGTCATGCGTCAGTGGGTCACAGGGGTGTCGTACTGCGCCAGCAACGCGTGGCGCGTGGCGGCAAGCCAAGCCTTGCCTTCGGCGTTGTCGCCCAGTGTGCGGGCCAATTGCAGCGCGCCCACCAGCTGGCCCGTGACCACCGCCGCGGCATCGGCAGGCGCCCCGGGCGGCAAGGCGGCGTGCACCCTGGCCACGAGGCCACGCACCCGGCTGGCCGCCACCGCTTGCACTTCGGGCGCCTGGCGCGGCACTTCGGACGCCAGCGCCGCGACCGGACAGCCGTTTTCGGTCGCCGCCAGATGGCGGTCTGACAAATAACCTTCGACCAAGGCACGGAAAGCGCTGGCGCCGTCTGCTGGCCGGCTGGCGGCGCGCTGGGCCATGCGGGCGGCACCGTCCTGGCCGGCACGCTCCAGCGCCTCGCACAACAAGGCGTCGCGCGACGCAAAGTGGGCATAGAAACCGCCGTGGGTCAGCCCGGCCTCTTTCATGATGTCGGCCACGCCCACGCCATGAAAACCCGCGCGCCGAATGGCCCGCGCCGCCGTCTCAACGATGCGGTCGTGCGTGACTTGTTTGCGGCTGGGTGGTGCGTCCATGGCTGGAGCATACCAGAAATATGATGGTCATCATATTTCCTTGGCTTCAACCACGGGCACCTTCCTCAGGCCGCCAGACCGGCAAACACGGTTTGAACGTCGTCGTTCGCGTCAATCGCGGCCAGAAAGGCCTCAACCTCTTCCAGCGCTTCCGCGCTCAGGCTCGCAGCGCTGACCGGATTCTTGGGCCGGTAGCCCAACTTGGCCGACAGCACCGTGAAGCCCTGAGCGGGCAAAGCGCGGCTGACCAGGTCGAGGTCGGTCGCATCGGTCAGGAACAGCGTGTGGCCCTCCTCCTCGCCCGGCTCGACATCCTGCGCACCGGCCTCGATGGCCGCCACTTCCGCATCGGCCCCGGCCGTGGCAGGTTCGGCCTCGATCAGGCCCACATGGTCAAAGTCCCACGCCACCGAGCCCGAGGTACCCAGCTGGCCCTTGCGGAACAGCACGCGCATTTCAGGCGCGGTGCGGTTCACGTTGTCGGTCAGGCATTCGACCATCACCGGCACGCGGTGCGGTGCATAGCCTTCGTAGATCACATGCTCGAAATGCACCGCCTCGCCAGTCAGGCCAGCGCCCTTCTTGATCGCACGCTCCAGCGTCTCCTTGGGCATGGAGACCTTGCGCGCCTGCTCCACCACCAAGCGCAAACGCGAGTTGGAGGCCGGGTCCGCGCCATTGCGGGCCGCAATCATGATGTCCTTGGCCAGACGGCCAAACAGCTTGCCTCTGGCATTGGCCGCCAGCTCCTTGCCTTTTGCTTTCCACTGCGCGCCCATGGGAGGTGTTCCTTGTTGTTGTGGCGCCAGCCAGCGCTCAATCGACCTGAAGAAAAGCCATGCGCGCATTCCACACGGGTTGGGCGCACGACCAAAGGGGATTGGTTTATACACCCATCGCCTGCCGATGGCCCGGCGGGATCAACACCCCAACGGCGCAGTTCTTGACATAACGTCGATCCGATTTAATAATGACGTTATTAAATGGTAACAACAGAATGAAAACCAACCCCAACTGGGCGCTGTCCATGAAAGACGCCAAGCGCGACTTTCTGCTGCAGGCCGCGCGGGAAGAGTTCATGGACAAGGGCCTCGAAGGCGCCACCATGCGCGGCATCTCGCTGCGCGCGGGCTGCACCACCGGCGCGATTTACCCGCTGTTCGACAGCAAGGAAGACATCTACGCCGCCTTGCTGGGCCAATCCCTCGCCTTGCTGGACGCCCACGTTGCGGCGGCGGTGTCTGAAGCCGCCTCCCCTGCGACGCAGGTTGCCAGCGCCTGCGACGCGTTTCTGGACTACTACAGCCAGCACCCGTTCGAGGTCAATCTGGGCCTGTACGCGTTTCGGGGCATCAAGCGCCTGGGCGTTGGCAAAGACTCGGACCAGGCATTGAATGGCGCGCTCTGGACCGTGCTGGAACGCATCGCCCTGCCCCTGGCGGAAGCCCGCAGCCTGCCGGCCCAGGAGGTGCGGCTGTGGGTGGCGCTGGTCTTCAGCCAGATGATTGGCGCCCTCGTCCTGCAACTGGCCGGTCGCCTCGGCGCACTGGACACCCGCCCGAAAGATTTGCTTCACCTGATGCTGGCGCAGCTGTTGCCTGCGGAAACCGCAGCGCCGCCTGCACCCCAACGCAAAACCCCCTCCAAACCCACCGCAACAAGGAAGAGCCGACATGGTGAGAATTGAAAAACAAGGCAGCGTCTGGACCATCGTCCACAGCCGTTTCAAAGAAGCCCGCAACGCCATGGACCCGGCCAGTGCCGATGCGCTGCACGACGCGTTTCTGGCGTTCGACGCCGACCCTTCCGCCAGCGTGGCGGTGCTGTGGGGCGAAGGCGGCGCGTTTTGCGCCGGCTGGGATTTGAAGTTCGCCAGCACGCTGTCGGACCGCGAGTCTTTCCGGCGCGAGGTGTCTGAAGGGCTGGCGTTTCCGACCGGCGCCAACCCGGCGCCGCGCGGCCCGCTGGGCCCGACCCGGCTGGAACTGTCCAAACCGGTGATTGCCGCCGTGGAAGGCCCGGCCGTGGCCGGTGGCATGGAACTGGCCATGTGGTGCGACATCCGCGTGATGGCAGCCACCGCTTACTTCGGTGTTTACTGCCGGCGCTGGGGCATTCCGCTGCTGGACGGCGGCACCGTGCGCATGGCGCGCCTGGTGGGCCAGGGCCGGGCCATGGAAATAGCACTGACCGGCCGCAAGGTGCCCGCCACCGAGGCGGTGCAGATTGGCCTGTGCGAGAAAGTGGTGGACCATGGCGGAGCGCGCGAAGCCGCCGAGGCCATGGCCCACACCATTGCCCGTTTTCCGCAAGCCGCTGTGCGGGCCGACCGCCGCTCGATTCTGGAAACCTACGGCACGCCGGTGCGCGAAGCCCTGCGCCGCGAATGGGCGAATGGCGTCGAGGCGCATTTCAAAGAAGGCGCAGCCGGTGCCGGGCGGTTTGCCAGCGGCCTCGGCCGGCATGGGGATTTCGAGAAAATCTGAAGGGCGTGCGCTCAGGCCGGGCGCGCCCCGGTGCGGATGAGGGTGCCGACGTGTTCACCGCGCACTGCGGCCGTGATCCGGCCCGGCACCAACCCGTTGATGACCTGCACCCGCTCCAGGTGGCGGGCACGGGCCATCACTTCGAACAACGCGCGGTCGAGCGGCAACGTGCCCGCCTGTTTGGCCAGGTCTGCGGCGCTGGTTTCACCGATGAGCCTGGCCTGTTTGCCGCCATCGCCATGGGGATCGACGTCGTACACGCCATCCACGTCTTCCACGATGGTCAACCCGGCTGCACCCAGTGCGTCGGCCAGCAAGAAGGCCCCCACATCAGCCCGGTGGGTGGGGATGCGCGAGGTGGTGAATTCGTGGTGGTGGTAGGGCGGAAAAGCGCTGCCCACGACCGCGCGGGCAGCCGACAGGTGGATGGCCAGTTGGCTCGCCATCGTGGGGTGCTCGACGTAGGACACGCCTTCGGGCGCCAGCAACGCCGCCAGGATGTGGCCATTTTGACCCGCCTCGCTCGCGGCGAGCGGTGCCAAAGAACCGACCGGCAGGCCCAGGTCCAGGCCTACGCCGTACAGATGGCGGGCGCGGATGCCGGCGCCCGTCAAAATGAGCAAACGGCGCTCGGGCAGCAGCTTGCGCAACTCGTCCACCACCGGCAGGATGGCGTCGGCGCCACGGTCCATGATGGCGCGGCCACCGATCTTGACGACGTGCACCCACGGCAAGATGCGGATGGGGCGGCGGCCGGCAACGGGACGGGTGAGATCGTTGTCCAGCAGGGTCTGGCGGGCCAGCGGCGAGGCCACGTGCTTGGTGGTGTTGTGGGTTGTTTCGGCCATGGCAGTGTTCTCAGCGTGCGGTGATGATGGTGCCCACATGCTCGCCGGCGAGTGCGCGGGTCAGGTTGCCGGGGACGAGGCCGTTGACAATCTGGACCTGGTGGATGTGGCGTGCTTCCTTGAGCAGGTCAAGCACAGGAAATTCCAGGATCGAGTCCTGCAGCCCCTTGGCCTTCATCTCATCGACCGATATCTTGGGGATCAGGGTGGCGTTCTTTGAGGTCTTGGGGTTGGCGGTGTACAGGCCGTCTTCGTCTTTCACGTAAACCATCGCCTTGCAGCCAAACTGCTCGGCCACCAGGAAACACCCGGCATCGGTGCGGTAGGGCGGAATCACGCCTTCGGCAGCCGGGCGAATCCACAGGCTGTAGGGCGGCATGCCACTGAAGATCACGGCGTTGATTTCAGCCAGGTGCAGCGGCACGGCCGACAGGCCGGCACCGCTGACCAGCGGAATACCGTGTTTGGCCATCAGTTGGCCCAGGATGGCAGCGTTCTGGTCGGCCACCGAGGCACCGAGTTGCGACAGCACGCCCGGTGGCAAGCCAAGGCCGGCGGCAATGGAGTACAAATGGCGGGCACGGGTGCCTGCACCGGTGCCAATGAGCAGCTTGTGCGTCTTGCGGGCGGCAACCATCTCGTCGATGAGCGGGTACACGGCCGCGCGGCCACGGTCAATGAAGCTTTGTCCGCCGACCTTGATCACGGTGGCATCGGGCAGGATGCGGAAGTCTGCCGCCGCTTCCACCGCCGCCAGCAACCGGGGGTCGTCCAGCGAGCGCTGCATCAGGAGCCCTTCGAGCTCCGCCGTCGTGTGGGTCATTTGAGAGGCGTTTTGTTTGTCTGCGCCTCAGCATAGGCTTGGCGCTATATTCATTCAACCGCACCGCAGTGAGTACTGCGACGCGGAAGGTGGCCTCTGAAAATTGCCTCACAACGTGGCCCGGCACACCACCCTAGCCTTCGAACTGCGGGTGCAACTGCCGTATCCGGTTCATCGCCATGCCAGCCGCTGCGGTGCGGGTTTCCACACCGAGCTTTGCAAACACCCGCTCCAGGTGCTTTTTTACTGTGGCGGGGCTGGCACCCAGGATGTCGGCAATGTCGCGGTTGATCTTGCCCTTGACCACCCAGTAGAGCACCTCCGCTTCGCGTGCGGTCAGCTTGAAGCTGAGGCTCATGCTCTCGATGATGGTGGCGTCGGACACTTCGCGCATCACGATCAGCCAGTCGCCGCCTGATTCGTTCGGTGCACCGTCACCGGTTTGCTGGTGCAGGCGAAAGGTCAGCCGGCGTGCACCCTGCTCGATGGCCAGGCGTGGGGGATCGCTTTGGGCGTCCAGCACCGGCAACTGGCGTTGCAACCAAGCCCGCACCACCTCGGGCACCGTCGCCGATGGGGGTCCGAAATAGGCCTCCAGCAGCTGGCGGGCGAGCGCGGTCTGCCACATGAGCCGGCCATCGCTGGCGCGCACGGTGATGGTGGCGTAACCAAAGGCGTCCAAAGCGTTGCGGGCCTGGCGCTTCTCGCGCGCGCCGGCCAGGTGCACGCCCATGCGGGCAAGCACTTCTTTGGGCTTGATGGGCTTGGTGACGTAGTCCACCCCGCCGGCCTCCAGCGCGGCCACCAGGTACTCGGTTTCGGTCAGGCCGGTCATGAAGATGATGGGGATGTGGGCGGTGGCCAGCGTCGCCTTGAGACGACGCGCCACCTCAAAGCCGTCCATGCCGGGCATCATCGCGTCGAGCAGCACAATGTCGGGCAGCGCCTGGGCGGCGCGCTGCAGCGCGGCTTCACCGTGGGTGGCCACCAGCACGGTGTAGCCCGATTCGTCCAGCGCGTCGTGCAGCACCGACAGGTTGTCGGGCACGTCGTCAACGATCAGCACCACCTCGCTGTTGGCGCGGTCGAGGGTCTGGTCGAGTGGGTGGGTGGCCATGCCGGGAAGCTTACCCGGCTTGCTGCAGCAGGCGGCCCATGGCCTCGAACTGGAACTGCCGCGCCATGTCGCGCATCTGTGTGGTGAAGGCCGCGCATTCGGGCGCATTCGCCTCGATCTCGTCCAGCTGGTTCATGATGCCGCGGTAAAAGCCGAGGTTGACCACTTCGCGCAACGCATTCAGCGCGGCGGGAGCCGGGTAGACCAGCGGTGCCATTGCAGTTTCTGGTGTGTTGGCGGGTTCGCTCCCGGCCGCCGTACTGGCCAGCCAGGTGAGCTGCAACTTGCGCTCCAACCAGTCGAGCAACTCGGAATGGCGCACCGGCTTCAAAACGAAGTCTTCTGCGGGAATGCCGGCGTCGTTGTCGAGTCCTTTGTCAAAAGCGTTGGCTGAGACGATGGCAACCGCGGCCTGTGGCGTGGGCACCAACTGGCGCAGCCGGCGTATCGTCTCCCAGCCGTCGATGCCCGGCATGGCCAGGTCCATCAGGATCACATCGGGCTGGTAACCGGTGGCGAGCAGATCCAGGCAATCGTGGCCGCTGGCGGCCAGCCGCAGCTCAAAGCCCAACGGCTCCAGCAGGTTGACCAGCAGCTCCCGGTCGGCCTCTTCGTTGTCCACCACCAGCACGCGGCGGCGCGGACCGGTGTACCCCACCCGCTTCCTGTGCGGCTGCACCGGCCAGGACGTGGCATGCGCGTTGTGGCCACTCAGGCTGGTGAGGTGGAGCTCCGGCAGGAACAGCTTGACACGGAACACCGAGCCCACACCCGGTGTGCTGCTCACTGTGAGCTGGCCGCCCATCAGGTCGGTCAGCATCTTGGCAATCGTCAGGCCCAGGCCGGCGCCTGGGGCCGAAGGGCCGGCACTGGCGCTGCGGGTGAAGGGCTCAAAAATGCGCGCCAGTTCCTCGGCGGACAGGCCAGGGCCGGTGTCTTCAATCTCGATGCTGGCCAGCTCACGCGCATAGCGCAGCCGGAAAGTGACTTGCCCGCGCGCGGTGAACTTGATGGCGTTGCCCAGCAGGTTGATGAGGATCTGCCGCACCCGCTTCTCATCGGCCCGCACCAGCTCGGGTAACACGCCTTCGGCCTCGAACCGGAACCCGAGTTGCTTGCCAGAGGCCTGCAGCTCGAACATGCTGGCGATCTCGTGCACGCTGTCGGCAAAGCGCATCGGCTTGACGTTGAGCGTGAGCTTGCCGGCTTCGATGCGGGCCACGTCCAGCGTGCCCTCGATCAGGCTCAACAAATGTTCACCACCGCGCTTGATGACGTTGACGGCTTGCTTGCGGTGCGCAGGGATGGCCGGGTCTTCGCCCATCAGCTGCGCATAGCCAAGGATGCTGTTGAGCGGCGTGCGCAGCTCGTGGCTGATGGCGCTGATGTAGCGGCTCTTGGCCTGGTTGGCCTGGTCGGCCTGCAGCCGGGCTTCTTCTGCCTGCACGCGCGCTTCGTCGGCCACCTGGCGTGCCTGCTCGGCCACACGGGTGGCGTGTTGCAGCGCCTCGTCGGTCTGCCGGTGCGAGTCGATCTCGCGTTGCAGCGCCTGGGTTTTCTCATGCAGCAACCGGGTTTGGCGGTTGGACTCTTCCTGCGCCACCTGCCGGCTCTTGTGCGCCAGCACCAGCCACCACGCCACGATGCCCGCCACCACCAGCAGCGCCATGTAGGCCTTCAGAAAACCCGAGCGCAACGCGGCTTCTGGCAGGGCCAGCGCCGCGTCGCCAGTCAGCGTCTTGGTGAGCGCCTGCAGCTCCTGGTGGTAGAAGAGCACGAACACGCTGGCCATCAGCGGCACGATCACCAGCATCAACAAGATGAAGTGGCCCAGGCCCGTGTCCAGGTAGGGCCATACGCGCCGGGGCGACAGCCGGCGCAGCGCGCTGGACCACTGGGCCGACAGGCTGGCGTGCGGCTTGCACAGGTCACCACAACGCGCGTCCAGCGTGCAGCACAGCGAGCAAATGGCGCCCTGGTAAGCCGGGCAATGCGCCATGTCGGGGCCTTCGTACTCGCGCTCGCAGATCACGCAGCGTTGCAGGCGCAGGCGTTGGTAGCTGCCGGCCTCTTCTGCGTTCCGGGCGATGTAATACCGGCCCCGTGTGGCCCAGGCCATCAGCGGCGATGCGACGAACGCGGTGCCCAGCGCAATCAAGGCTGAAAAGGCCTGGGCCAGGGGCCCGAAAAAGCCCAGGTGTGCGCTGATGGACAGCACCGACGCCAGCCCCATCGCACCCACGCCCACCGGGTTCACGTCGTACAGGTAAGCCCGTTTGAACTCAATGCCTTTGGGCGACAGGCCCAGCGGCTTGTTGACCACCAGATCGGCCACCACCGCCATCATCCAGGCGATGGCGATGTTGGAGTACAGGCCCAGCACGTCGCCCAGCGCCTGAAACACGTTCATCTCCATCAGCATGAAGGCGATCAGTGTGTTGAACACCACCCAGACCACGCGGCCAGGGTGGCTGTGGGTCAGGCGCGAAAAGAAATTGCTCCAGGCCAGCGAGCCGGCATAGGCATTGGTGACGTTGATCTTGAGCTGCGACACCACCACAAACAGCGCTGTGGCGGCCACCGCCCAGCCGTAATGCGGGAACACATACTCGTAGGCCGCCAGGTACATCTGGTTCGGGTCCACCGCGCGGTCGATCGGAACACTGTGGCCAATGGCGAGGTAGGCCAGCAGCGCGCCGCCCAGCATCTTGACCACGCCCAGCACCACCCAGCCC
>JAFEHU010000057.1 GCA_017848435.1 Burkholderiaceae bacterium
CGCGGTGGGGGGCGGTGGTGGTGGCTTCACCGCAGAGCATGTAGGCGGTGCCCACCTGCACGCCGGCAGCGCCGAGTGCCAGGGCGGCTTGGATGCCGGCCGCGTCGGCAATGCCGCCCGCGGCGATCACCGGCAGCTGCACGGCCCGCACCACCTGGGGCAGCAGCGCGAAGGTGCCCATCTGACGGGTGAGGTCGTCGCTCAAAAAGTGGCCCCGGTGGCCGCCGGCTTCCAGGCCCTGGGCAATCACAGCGTCTGCGCCGTGCGCTTCCAGCCACAGCGCTTCTTGCACCGTGGTGGCGGACGACAGCACGGTGGCGCCCCAGCCTTTCACCCGCGCCAGCAGCTCGGCCGACGGCAGGCCGAAGTGGAAGCTCACCACCGGCGGGCGGAAGGGTTCGACCACGTCGCACACCGCGTGGCTGAAGGGCGCGCGGCCGGCGCCGGCGGGAATGGTGCTGGGGTCGATGCCGAACTCGGCAAAGTACGGGGCCAGGGCCTCGCGCCAGATGGCCTCGCGCTCGGCTTTGGGGTCGGGCGGCGTGTGGCAGAAGAAGTTGACGTTGTAGGGCTGGCTGGTTTGGGCAGCGATGGCTTGCAGCTCCTGGCGGATGGTCTCGGGCGTGAGCATGGCGCAGGGCAGCGAGCCGAGCGCGCCCGCGTTGCTGACGGCCACGGCCATGGCGCTGCCTTGGATGCCGGCCATGGGGGCCTGGATCAGCGGGAACTGGGTGCCAAGCAAGCGGCTGGTTGCGGTCATGTTTGCTCCTGAATGTGTAGCTGAATCGCCAGATTTCACTAAGGCCCAAGGCCAATTTGGCTTGAAAACTGCCCCTGCAGTGCCCACAGAACGTGTTCACGCACCAAATCGCTTGAATTTTCGGCCCTCTTTTGCAGCGCGGCCTGAATGGTCTGGGCCTCTTCGGGCGTGCGGGCCACGCGCAGTGCGTTGCCGAGGGCCACGGCCACGTTGCGCAGCCAGCGTTCGTGGCCAATGCGGCGGATGGCGGAGCCTTCGGTGTGGCGCAAAAATTCGGCTTCGGTCCACGCAAACAACTCGGTCAGCGGTGTGCCGGCCAGGCCGGGGCGGGTGTCGAAGTCGGGCAAGGGGCTGCGCTGGGCGTATTTGTTCCAGGGGCAGGCCAGCTGGCAGTCGTCGCAGCCGTAGATGCGGTTGCCCATGGGCGCGCGCAGCGCCAGCGGGATGGGTCCGGCGTGTTCGATGGTGAGGTAGGAGATGCAGCGCCGCGCGTCCAGCCGGTACGGCGCAACGATGGCCTGGGTGGGGCAGACGTCGATGCAGGCGCTGCAGCTGCCGCAGTGGGCCGTGACGGGCGCGCTTTCGGCCAGGGCCAGGTCCACATAGATTTCACCCAGAAAGAACATCGACCCGGCCTCGCGGTTCAGCACCAGCGTGTGTTTGCCGCGCCAGCCCTGGCCGCTGCGGGTGGCCAGTTCCACCTCCAGCACGGGGGCGGAGTCGGTGAACACGCGGTGGCCAAAGGCCCCAAGGTGGGCGGCGATGCGGTCGCTCAGCTGCTGCAGCCGGGCGCGCAGCACCTTGTGGTAGTCCCGCCCCCGGGCGTAGAGCGACACGGTGCCTTCGGTGGGGCGCTGCAGGCGGCTGAACTCGATGGTTTGCCAGTCATCGGACGTGTTGTCTGGGGTATCGGCCGGCAAATAGTCCATGCGGGCGGTGATGACGCTCACCGTGCCGGGCACCAGCTCGGCGGGGCGGGCGCGTTTGAGGCCGTGGCGGGCCATGTAGGCCATGTCACCATGGAACCCATCGGCCAGCCAGGCCATCAAACCCGGCTCGGCCGAAGACAAGTCCACGCCGCTCACGCCAATTTGGGAGAATCCCAGTTCCCGGGCCCATGCCTGAACCAGAGGTAGCAGTTGCAAACGGTTGACAGTCACTTGCCCATTGTAGAAAGCGGCGCGCAGCGCAGCACCATCTGGCGCAGCGAAGACGACACCCTCGCCTTTGCCACGCGGCTGGCCGCATTGCCGGGCGTGCGCGATTGCAGCATCACCCTCCACGGCGACTTGGGTGCGGGCAAAACCACGCTGGTGCGCCACCTGCTGCACGCGCTGGGCGTGGCCGGGCGCATCAAAAGCCCCACCTACGCGGTGGTGGAACCCCACGAGGCGCCGGGCTTGGCAGGATTGCCAAACCTTGCGATTTGGCACTTTGATTTCTACCGCTTCAACGACCCGCAGGAGTGGGAAGACGCCGGCTTCCGCGAGTTGTTTGCCAGCCCCGGCCTGAAGCTCTCTGAATGGCCGGAGAAAGCCGGCGCCCTGCTGCCGGTGGCCGACCTCGCCATCCACCTCGAAGCGCAGACCGACCTCTCCCGCACGGTGCGGTTGCAGACACACACGGCGGTGGGCGAAGGGTTGTTGCAAGGGCTGGCGGTTTGACCCACCCCACAGACCACCGCGACCCGACCCGCCGCGCGCTGCTGCAGGGCGGCACGCTGCTCCTGCTGCTGGGCGCGCACCAGATTGCGCGCGGCGCCAGCATCGTGGCGGTGCGGGTCTGGCCGGCGGACGAGTACACCCGGGTGACCATCGAGTCAGACGGCGAGCTGGTGGCCAAACCGCTGTTTGTGCCCGACCCGCCCCGGCTGGCGGTGGACATTGAAGGCATCGAGCTCAACCCCACGCTGCGCCAGCTGGTGGGCAGCGTGTTGTCGGACGACCCCTTCATCAGCGGCGTGCGGGTGGGGCAGTTCACGCCCACGGTGGTGCGGCTGGTGCTGGACCTGAAGCAGCCTGCATTGCCCCAAGTGTTCACCCTGAAGCCGGTGGCCAATTACCAAAACCGCCTGGTGCTGGACCTCTACCCCACCAAAGCCATTGACCCGCTGGCAGAGCTGATTGCCCAGCGCCTGAGCGACGACGCCCTGGCACGCGGCGCGCAGCAAGCCGCCAAGGCCGCCGTGGCGCCCGACCCGCTGGGCGAGCTGATCGCGCTGCAGGCCCGCAAGGCGCCAGCCCCACGCCCGGCTGCGTTGCCAGCACCGCCCACAGTGGCGGCCACCGCCCCGAAACCCGATGCCACCGCCACCGACCGCCTCATCATCATCGCGCTGGACCCGGGCCACGGCGGCGAAGACCCCGGCGCGATTGGCCCCAACGGCACGCGCGAAAAAGACGTGGTGCTGCAGATTGCCCACCGCCTGCGGGAGCGCATCAACGCCACCACACTCAACGGCCCGCGCGGCCAGCAGGCCATGCGCGCCTACCTGACGCGCGACGCCGACTTCTTTGTGCCGCTGCAGGTGCGGGTGCAAAAGGCCCGCCGGGTGCAAGCCGACCTGTTCGTGAGCATCCATGCCGACGCGTTTTTCACGCCGCAGGCCCGCGGCGCCAGCGTCTTTGCACTGAGCGAAAGCGGCGCATCCAGCACCGCCGCCCGCTGGATGGCCGACAAGGAAAACAAGGCCGACCTGGTGGGCGGCCTGAACATGGGCGCCAAAGACTCGCAGGTGCAGCGCGCGCTGCTGGACATGAGCACCACCGCGCAGATCAACGACAGCCTGAAGCTCGGCGGCGCGCTGCTGGGCGAAATTGGCAACGTGGGCAAGCTGCACAAGCCCCGGGTGGAACAGGCCGGCTTTGCGGTGCTGAAGGCGCCCGACATCCCCAGTGTGCTGATCGAGACCGCCTTCATCAGCAACCCGGAAGAAGAGGCCCTGCTGACCAGCGAGGCCTACCAGGAACAGCTGGCCGACGCGGTGATGCGCGGCATCGAGCGCTACTTCGCCAAGAACCCACCGCTCTCGCGCAACCGGCCGCTCTGAGCCAAGCGGGTGCACTGGCCGACAACCAGCGCAGGCAATGGCCTACAGACCGCGCCGGGCGTGCTGCCTAGAGTGAAGGCATGGTTCAGGCGCTGCCCCCACCGCCGGTGGGCACAGCGCCAGGGCCTCACTCAAAAAGGCAACACCATGAACACGAAACTCTTCACCGCCACCGCTGTGGCCGCCCTGCTCTCGCTCACCGCCTGCGCCTCCAACCCCACGGGTGCCCAGATTGGCACCGCCACCGGTGCCGTGATTGGCGGCGTGGCCGGCAGCGCACTGGGCGGCGGCACGCTGGGCACCGTGGGCGGCGCGGCCATTGGCGGCGTGATTGGCCACGAGCTCGGCGAGAACAGCGACCAGAAAAAAGGCCGTTGAGTTGGCCCGGGCCTGACCGCGCAGACGGTGGTCAGACCGGGTAGATCAGCGAGTTGAGCACCATCTCGCTGTCGTACACACACAGCCGCTTCTTGAAGCGCAAGCCGTCGGGTGTGTCGACAATTTCGTCGATGTAACGCCCGACGTTGTAGACCTCGCTCACGCCCGCCGGGCGGGTGCGGAAGACGGCGTAATTGGCTTCGGCCGACACCACGCCGTCCACCACCGACACCACCCTGGCCGGGCTGACCACATGCCGCGTGTAGTACGGCCCGTGGTAGATGGTTTGGGTGGCGCCGTAAACCCGGTCTTTCATCATGCCCTTGCTCTCCAGCGACAGCAGGGCCAGGGGCAACTGCCTGTCAAAGTTCTCGCGTGCCTGCACGGTGTAGCGGGCATCTTCCAGAAAGAACTCGGGCCAGTCGTCAAAACGCTGCGCATCCAATGCGGCGGCGTAATCGGCGTTGAGCTGGTCAATGGCGTGCTGGAGTTGCAGGCGTTCAAGCGTTGCCAAGCTCATACAGCCACCTCCATAACGGGCAGGTCCACCAGCCAAACGGCGTCGGTGGCTGGCCGCATTCGCGCGGTGTCGATCCCCGCTGCGCGGGGGCCCTCGCCAAGTGCGCTCATACGGCCATGACCTTTTTCCAATAGGCGTACATGCTGCGGATCAGCGTTTCCGTGACCATGTGCTCCGTCGCCTCCGTCCCCGTGCCACCCAGTTCGCACAGCGTGGCGCCGGTGTCCTGGCCGTCGCTCGCCCACTGGCGGAAACCGTCCTGGCTGAACTCGATCACCTCGCCGTCGTCGGCGCTCACAAAGCCGGCCGGGCCGAACAGGTTGGCCTGGCGCAAGCGGCGGCGGGTCATCTCCTCGGTGTCGTCGGCAAACCCGAAATGCGTCCAGACAAAGTCAAACGTGCCCTCGCCGCGCGGCACGATCTGCCGGGTGCTGAGCGAGTTCACCTGCTGCTGAACAATCAGTCCGGGGAACAGCGTGAGCATGGTCACGGTCGGGGTGATGGTCTGGCCGGGGTGGGCCGGGTCGGGCACGGTCCACCAGGGTTCGGCCACCACGTCGAGCAGGCGCATGTCGTTCAGTGCCATGTTGGCCTTGAAGGAGGTCACGCCCTGGGTGACGGCGGCGTTTTCACCGCCCTCGTTGCGGCGCGAGACCATCACCGCGTGGCGGCCGTGCGCGTCCATCACCATGCGGCTTTTCTGGTCGGCACGCCACAGGCCAAAGGTGACAAACCAGGTGTGCAGCAGGCCGGGGTGGTAGGGGTCCTTGATGTTCTCCATCATCAGCTTCCAGTTGCCTGGAATGCGCTGGCGGTTGTAGCCCAGCAGCGTGAGCTGGCGGCCTTTGAAGATGCGGTCCAGCCAGGGCATGACGTGGGGGCCGAGGTAGTCTTCCAGCGGCTCCACACTGTGGCTGAAGCTGGCGAACACCAGGCCGTGCAGCGTGGCCACGCGCAGCTTGGTGAGGCCATGGTCTTTGGTGTCAAAGCCTTCGGGCATGCCGCCGTTGACGCACGCGCCGTCTTTCACGCCGTCCTTGAACGGCAGGCCGGCGAGGTCGCCGTTGAGCTTGTAGGTCCACTGGTGGTAGGGGCAGACAAAGCTGCGGGTGTTGCCCTGCTGCTTCTGGCAAAACCGCACGCCACGGTGGGCGCAGCGGTTTTCCACCACGCGCAGGCCGTGGTCGGTGCCGCGGTCTTTGGGGGCCACACGGTCCCGCACCAGAATGACCTGCCGTTCGCCAATGTGGGTGAGCTTGAAGTCGCCCGCGTTGGGCACTTCGATCTCCAGGCCCACATAGCTCCAGTGGGCGCCGTAGAAGATCTGGTCCAGCTCACGCTGGTAGAGCTGGGCGTCGGTGTAGGCCCAGAACGGGACGCGGCTTGAGCCGGGCTGGGCCCAGCGCGACAGGGTGTGTGGTGCGTTCATGCGGCAAGCGGTTGAAAGAACGAACCAAAATAATACGCTTACTTATTGTTTTGTGCCACCCGGATCTGCCACAGCGTCGTTCCTGTAGCGCGCCCGCAGCGCGCCGGCCAGCACCACCAGGCCGGGAATGATGATCATGGCCCAGATGATCTTGCTCAGGTTGTGCTGCACCCACAGGGTGTTGCCAAACAAATAACCGGCACCGGCCAGGCCCAGCACCCAGAGCAGCGCCCCCCCCACGTTGTAGCTGGTGAAGCGGGCGCGGTTCATCTCGGCCACACCGGCCACAAACGGCGCAAACGTGCGGATGAAGGGCATGAAGCGCGCGATGACGATGGTGATGCCGCCGTAGCGTTCGTAAAAATCGTGCGCCTGGTTGAAGGCGCGTTTGTTGAAGAACTTCGAGTCTTCCCACTGGAACACCTTGGGGCCAAAGTAGCGGCCGATGGTGTAGTTGCACTGGTCGCCCAGAATGGCGGCCGCCACCAGCACGGCGCAGGCCAGTGGCAGGTTCATCAGCCCTGCGCCGCAGAGCGCACCGACGATGAACAGCAGCGAGTCGCCCGGCAGAAAGGGCATGACGACGACGCCGGTTTCGGTGAAGACGATCAGGAACAACAGGGCATACACCCAGGCGCCGTAGGTGTGGACAAACACCTCGAGGTACTTGTCCACGTGCATCACAAAGTCAACCAGGTAGGCGAGCAGTTCCATCATGGCCGCGATGATACGTGCCGCGTAAACTTCGGCTGTGACAGAACCATCCCCCCCCCGACGCCCGATCCGCGACCTGCCGGACGAACTCATCAGCCAGATTGCCGCCGGCGAGGTGGTGGAACGCCCCGCCTCGGTGGTGCGGGAACTGGTGGACAACGCGCTCGACGCCGGCGCCCGCCAGATCACCGTGCGCCTGCTGGCCGGTGGGGTGCGGTTGATTGCGGTGGAAGACGACGGCAGCGGCATCCCGCAGGACGAGCTGCCGGTGGCGCTGCGCCGCCACGCCACCAGCAAGATCGGCAGCCTGACCGACCTGGAGTCGGTGGCCACCATGGGCTTTCGCGGCGAGGCGCTGGCCGCCATCAGCGCCGTGTCGGACATGGCACTGCTGTCGCGCACGGCGGGCCAGGAGCACGCTTTTTTGCTCGACGGCCGCAGCGGCGAAATCCGCCCGGTGGCGCGCGGCCCTGGCACCACGGTGGAGGTGAAAGAGCTGTTTTTCAGCACCCCGGCCCGCCGCAAGTTTTTGAAGACCGACGCCACCGAACTGGCGCATTGCATCGAGGCGGTGCGCCGCCACGCGCTGGTGCGGCCCGACGTGGGTTTTGCCATCTGGCACGAAGGCAAGCTGGTGGAGCAGTGGCGCACCTGCAGCGGCGCCAACGCGCACGACCAGCGCCTGGCCGACGTGCTGGGCAGCGACTGGCTGGCCGCGAGCGTGGCGGTGAACTACCGCGCCGGCAGCGTCACCGTCACCGGCCGCGCCGGCATCCCCGACGCCGCCCGCGCCCGGGGCGACCAGCAGTTTGCCTATGTGAACGGCCGCTTTGTGCGCGACAAGGTGCTGGCCCACGCCGCCCGCAGCGCGTTTGAAGACGTGCTGCACGGCCAGCGCCAGCCGGTGTATGCGCTGTACGTGGGCATTGACCCGGCGCGGGTGGACGTGAACGTGCACCCAACCAAGATCGAGGTGCGCTTCCGCGACAGCCGCGAGGTGCACCAGGCGGTGCGCCACGCGGTGGAGAACGCGCTGGCCTTGCCGCGTGCGGGCACAGCCGCAGCGGCGGCTGCAGGGGCCGTTGAAAGCGCTGACAACGCGGTTTTTCCGCCTTCCAGCCCGGTTTTTGAGCCAAATTGGCCGCAAGCCTTAGTGCAGGCTACGCAGTCTGCTATGGATTTCAGAGCAAATCCAGTGCCTTTCACGGTGCCGTCGTCGGCACAACACACGCCTTTCGCGGCCGAAGCCGCCGTGACCTACACGCCCCTGCCGGCCCAGGAAGCCTGGCCGCTTGGCCGCGCCATTGCCCAGCTGCAGGGCATCTACATCCTCGCGGAAAACGCGCAGGGGCTGGTGGTGGTGGACATGCACGCGGCGCACGAACGCATCGTCTACGAGCGGCTCAAAACGCAGCTGGACGGCAGCGCCATGAGCAGCCAGCCGCTGCTGATCCCGGTCACCTTTGCCGCCACGCCGCAGGAAATCGCCACCGCCGAAGCGCAGGCCGAGGTGCTGCACACGCTGGGGCTGGAGGTGACACCGTTTTCGCCAAAAACCCTGGCGGTGCGCGCCGTGCCCGGCCCGCTGGCGCAAGGCGACGTCGCCGCACTGGCCCGCAGCGTGCTGGCCGAACTCGCCAGCGTGGACGCCAGCGGCGTGGTGCAGCGCGCCCGCGACGAGCTGCTCGCCACCATGGCCTGCCACGGCGCGGTGCGCGCCAACCGCCGGCTCACCCTCGACGAAATGAACGCGCTGTTGCGCGACATGGAACACACCGAACGCGCCGACCAGTGCAACCACGGCCGGCCGACCTGGCGCCAGATCACCGTGCGCGAGCTGGACGCGCTGTTCCTGCGCGGGCGCTGATCAGAGTTTGATTTGCGCGGCGTAGCCCTGCAGAACCTCCAGAGGCGGGTTCTTGCGCGGCCAGACCAGTTCCACGCCGTCGCCCGCGTAACGCGGCAACACGTGCACATGCAGGTGCGGCACCGTCTGCCAGCCGGCGGGCTTGTTGGTCTGCAGCAGCGTGATGCCCTCGGGCTGCCACACCGCCTGCACCGCCCGCGCCACCCGGTGCGCCAGGCCAAACAAGCGGGCGGCCAGCGCCTCGTCAATGTCCAGCAACGTCTCGGCGGGCTGCCGGGTCGCCACCAGCACATGGCCGGGGTTCACCTGGCCGGCGTCCATGAAGGCGAACAGCGCGTCATCTTCGTAGACGATGGCGGCGGGAATCTCGCGTTTGAGAATTTTTGTAAAGACGCTGTCGGGGGCTTGCATCGCGGGTCTCCTGGATCAAGTTAAGCACTTGCTGCCATTTTTAACCACCCACGGGTGAACCATTCCGCCCCTGCCCGCTCACTCTTACCCATGAAACGCTGGCCCCTCGTCTCCGCCCTGGTTGTCTCTGCCGCCGTGCTGCTAGGCTGTTCCACGCTCGACGCCAAGCAGCGCGCCTGGATCTTCCAGCCAACCGATCGCAGCTGGGGCAACAGCGCGGCCGCCGCCGAAGGCATGGACAACGTCTGGATCGACTTCCCCTCCCGCGTCACCGGCGAACCCACCCGCCTGCATGGCCTGTGGCTGCCGGCCGACCAGGCCGACGCGCCGGTGCTGCTGTATCTGCACGGCGCGCGCTGGAACGTGGCGGGCTCGGCCAACCGCATGCGGCGCATGCAGGCGCTGGGCTTCTCGGTGCTCGGCATCGACTACCGCGGTTTTGGCCAGAGCAGCAAGGCCCTGCCCTCCGAAGACATGGCCTACGAAGACGCCCACGCGGCGTGGAACTGGCTGGCCCAGCATCACCCGGACAAGCCGCGCTACATCTTTGGCCACTCGCTCGGCGGCGCCATCGCCATCGACCTCGCCGCCAACGTGGACGACGAGCGCGGCACCATCGTGGAAGGCACCTTCACCTCCATCCCCGATGTGGTCAGCAGCACGCAGTGGGGCTGGTTGCCGGTGGGTCCGCTGATCACCCAGCGTTTTGAGTCGGTCAGCAAGGTCGCCCGCATCGGCTCGCCGCTGCTGGTGGTGCACGGCGCCAAAGACCGACTGATCCAGCCCGAACTCGGCCGCCGGCTGTTCGAGGCCGCCACCGGCGCCAAGGCGTTCGTGCTGGTGGAAGACGGCTCGCACCACAACACCAACGCCGTCGGCCACGGCCAGTACCGGGCCGCGCTGGCGCAGCTGTTTGCGCTGAAGTAGCGCGCCCCGGCGCGGGGCATCTGCTACGCTCAATCCATGCCCCGCCCGCCGACCGATGGCCCGCTGCCCGCGCCGCCGTCCCCACCGCCGTTGACCGCCATGCCCGCCGGCCGGGTGGTGGTGTTGCTGGCCATGCTGCTGGGCATCCAGCCCGTCACCACCGACCTGTATTTGCCCGGCCTGCCGGCGCTGACCAGTGGCTTTGCCGCGTCCATGGCGCAGGCCCAGCTGACGCTGACCGCGCTGCTGCTGGCCTTTGGCCTGTCCCAGCTCGTCTGGGGCACGCTGTCGGACCACTTTGGCCGCCGGCCCATTTTGCTGTGGGGCCTGGGCGCCTACGTGCTCGCCTCGGTCGCCTGTGTGCTGGCACCGTCCATGGCCACGCTGATCGTCTGGCGTGCGGTGCAGGGCGCGGCCATGGGCGCCAGCGTGATGTGCGCCCGCGCCATCGTGCGTGACCTGTACGCCCCGGAAGACGGCGCACGGGTGATGTCACGCGGGCTCACCGGGCTGGGCCTGATCGCCTGCCTGAGCGCGCCCGCAGGCAGCCTGCTGTCGGAGTACTTTGGCTGGCGCGCCGCACTCGCCACACTGGCGGTGTTTGGCGCGGCCACGCTGCTGCTGGTGGCGCTCTGGCTGCGCGAAACCGCCCCACCGCCACGCCCCGGCGCGGTCCGGCCCGCAGCCCTGCTGGCCACCTGGCGCGGCATCCTGCGGCACCCCACCTTCTGGGCTTTTTCGCTGCTCACCGTGTCCACCTACGGCGGGCTGTTCACCTTTCTGGCGGCCTCGTCGTTTGTGCTGCTGGACGTGCTGGGCCTGAGCCGGCTGCAGTACGGTGGCGTGATGTTTGGGGTGTCGCTGGTCTACATCGCTGGCACTTTTTTGTGCCGCCACTGGCTGGCGCGGTTCGGCCTGCAGCGCACGGTGGCGCGCGGCGCGCTGCTGTCGCTGGGCGGTGGCACGGCCATGGGCGTGCTGGCACTGGCGGGGGTGCACCACCCGCTGGCACTGGTGCTGCCGTTCTGCCTGTTTGCGGTCGGCCACGGCATCCACCAGCCGTGCGGGCAAATTGGCGCGGTCGGCCCCTTCCCGCACGCGGCGGGCACGGCGTCGGCCCTGAACGGCTGCCTGATGATGCTGGCCGCCTTTGCCATGGGCGGCTGGATCGGCACCCGGCTCGACGGCACGGTGTTCGCGCTGAGCAACGGCCTGTGGTTCTGGGGCGTGTGCGTGGCACTGGCCGCCTGGGGGCTGGTGCCGCGTTATGGGCGCATGGTGGCGGTGAAGGTGGCGCAACCATGAACACCGCACTGACCCCGCTGTGCCTGGCCGGGCCCACCGCCTCTGGCAAAACCGCTGCCGCCTTGGCGATTGCCGAAACACAACCGGTGGAAATCATCAGCGTCGACTCCGCGCTGGTCTACCGCGGCATGGACATTGGCACCGCCAAGCCCAGCGCCGCCGAACTGGCCGCCGTGCCGCACCACCTGATTGACATCCGAGACCCGTTGCAGGCCTACAGCGCCGCCGAGTTCGTGGCCGACGCCACGAGGCTGGTGGCCGAAATCCAGGCGCGTGGCCGCCGCCCGGTGCTGGTCGGTGGCACCATGCTGTACTTCCACACGCTGTTCGACGGCCTGGACGAGATGCCCAAGGCCAACCCGGCGGTGCGCGCCGAGATCGAGGCCGAGGCGCACACCGCAGGCTGGCCCGCGCTGCACGCCCAGCTGGCCAGCGTGGACCCGGTCACCGCCGCCCGGCTGGCGCCCAACGACAGCCAGCGCATCCAGCGCGCGCTGGAGGTCTACCGGGTGTCGGGCCAGCCGCTGTCTTTTTTCCACACCCCAAAAGCAGCCCACCCGGCCAAGGCTTGGCCGCTGGTGTCTCTGGAGCCAGCCGACCGCGCCTGGCTGCACGCCCGCATCGCGCAGCGCTTTGACGCCATGCTCGCCGGCGGCTTTCTGGCCGAGGTTGAAGCCCTGCGCGCACGCGGCGACCTGCACCCCGACCTGCCCGCCATGCGCTGCGTCGGTTACCGCCAGGCGTGGGAAGCCCTTGACGGCACCAGCCCCCTGGCCGAGCTGCGCGACAAAGGCATCGCCGCCACCCGTCAGCTGGCCAAGCGCCAGATCACCTGGCTGCGCGGCATGCCGCAGCGGCAGGTGGTGGCCTGTGATGACCCCACGGCGTTGTCGCAGGTGCTGGCTCTGGTGCAATCGCTGACATGACTTTGTTGATTCAAGGCCTCGCCAAACACTACGGCGACGCCACCGTGTTCCAGAACGTGTCGCTCGGCGTCGCGCCCGGCGAGTTCGTGGCCATCGTTGGCGAGTCGGGCGTGGGCAAATCCACCCTGCTCAACTGCATGGCCGGGCTGGACCATTGGGACGCTGGCAGCATCCACCTCGACGGCACCGCGCTCGACGGCCTGGACGACACCGGTCGTGCGCTCTGGCGCCGTGAACACGTCGGCTTTGTGTTCCAGGCCTTCCACGTGTTGCCCCACCTCGACGTGGCGCAAAACATCGCCCTGCCCCTGCTGCTGCTCAACCAGCCCGACCCGGCCCGCGTGCAGGCGATGCTCAGCGCGGTCGGCCTCGAAGGCCTCGGCGCGCGGCTGCCCCAGCAACTCTCCGGCGGCCAGTTGCAGCGCGTGGCGATTGCCCGCGCGCTGGTGCACCGCCCACGCCTGCTGCTGGCCGACGAACCCACCGGCAACCTCGACCCCACCACCGCCGCCAAAGTGATGGACGTGCTGCAAACCCAGTGCCGCGCCAGCGGTGCGGCGCTGGTGCTGGTGACCCACTCGGAAGCCGCCGCCGCGCGGGCCGACCGGGTGCTGCACCTCACCGCCGACGGCATCGCCTAGCCCATGGCCGCGCTGCTCGCCTTGCTGCGCGTGTTCTCCTGGCAGGAGCTGCGCCACCACCCTTGGCGCAACGCGGCAGCCGCGCTGGCGGTGATGCTGGGCGTGGCGCTGGCGTTCTCGGTCCACCTCATCAACGCGTCGGCGCTGAGCGAGTTTTCGCAGGCGGTGCGCTCGGTCAGCGGCCAGCCCGACCTGGAGCTGCGCGCGGTGCAAGGCGGTTTTGACGAGGCGCTGTACCGCCGCGTCGCGCTCGACCCGCGGGTGGCCGTGGCCAGCCCGGTGCTGGAAATCTCGACCTACGCCGTCAGCGCCAGCGGCCAGCGCACGCCCATCCGCGTGGTGGGGCTGGACGCCTTGGTGGCAGGCCATGTGGCACCCAGCCTCATGCCCCAAAGCGACCGAAGCGAAGGCGACGACCGGCTGGCCCTGTTCGACCCCGCCACCGTCTACCTGAACGCCGCCGCGCAGCGCTTGGCCGGCCAGGGCGCTGACCTGCAACTGCAAAGCGGCCTCGCCTTGCCCACCGTGCGCGTGGCCGGACGCATTGCCGCCGGGGGCCCGCAGCTGGCGGTGATGGACCTTGGCGCGGCACAAGACCTGTTTGCCCGCCAAGGCCAGCTCTCGCGCATTGATGTGCGGCTGGCCGCCGGTGCCGACCGCAGCGCCTGGGTGGCCGACCTGCGCGCCGACGGCCTGCCAGCCAATGTGGCGGTGGCCGAGCCGGGCGACGCGACGCTGCGGGTCAGCAACCTGTCGCGCGCCTACCGCGTCAACCTGACCGTGCTGGCGCTGGTGGCGCTGTTCACCGGCGCGTTCCTGGTGTTCTCGGTGCTGTCGCTCAGCGTCACGCAGCGGGTGCAGCAGTTTGCGCTGCTGGGCGTGCTGGGGCTGACCGCACCGGCGCGGCTGCGGCTGGTGTTGCTGGAGTCGCTGGTGTTGGGGCTGGTGGGCAGCGTGGCGGGCATTGCGCTTGGCAGCGGCCTGGCCGCACTGGCTTTGCGCCTGCTGGGGGGTGACCTCGGCGGCGGCTATTTCTCGGGTGTGGCGCCCACCTTGCAGTGGGACGGCACCGCCGCGCTGGTCTACGGGCTGCTGGGCACGGTGGCCGCGCTGGTGGGCGGCTGGTGGCCGGCCCGGGCGGCGCAGCGGGTGCCGCTGGCGGCGTCGCTCAAGGGCGTGGGCCTGGGGCTGGGCACCCAGCGGCCCGGCGTGCTGCGGCGCTGGGCCGGGCTGGCGCTGATGGGGCTGGGCGGCATGCTGGCGCTGGCGCCGCCGGTGTTTGGCATCCCGCTGGCGGCCTACCTCGCGGTGGCGTTGCTGCTGGTGGGCGGCATCACCACGTTGCCGGTGCTGATTGGCCTGCTGTACGACCGCTTGCAAACCCTGGTGGCCAACCGCCTGCTGCCGCTGCTGGCGGTGGAACGGGCACGCCGCGTGCGCGAGACGGCGGCGGTGGCGGTCAGCGGCGTGGTGGCCGCGCTGAGCCTCGCGGTGGCCCTCACCGTGATGGTGGCGAGCTTCCGCGACTCGGTGACGCAGTGGCTGGACGTGGTGCTGC
Organism: Burkholderiaceae bacterium; assembly: GCA_017848435.1. Lineage (GTDB taxonomy): Bacteria > Pseudomonadota > Gammaproteobacteria > Burkholderiales > Burkholderiaceae_C > PCRC01. The sequence goes on from JAFEHU010000057.1 coordinate 14,486, forward strand.
CGGCCGAACTCTACGTGCGCCCGGCCACCGGCTCAGGCGCCGGCGCCACCAGCGACAGCGTGTACTTCACGCCCGAGTTGGTGCAGGCGGTGCGCGCCCTGCCCGGCGTGGCCCGGGTGGGCGTGCAGCGCACCAGCGCGCTGCTGCTCGACCCCAGCCTGCCGGCCGTCACGCTCATTGCCCGCGAGCTGGACGACCCGGCCCGGCAACTGGCGCTGGTGGGCAACCCGCTGCCGGTGCCACCGGGCCAGGTGGGCATTTACGTGAGCGAGGCCATGCTGGACCTGCATGGCGCACGCCTGGGGGCGGTGTTTGTGCCACTTTCAGCATCTTTCGGCCGTCAAGCCCTAGTGAAATCTGATAGTTCAGCTACTTTTTTTGTAGCGGGCGTGTGGCGCGACTACGCCCGGCAGTTTGGCGCCATCGCCATCGCCCAAACCGACTTTGAGCGCCTCACCGGCGACCGGCGCGTCAACGACATGGCGCTGTGGCTGGCGCCGGACACCGACGTACCGGCGCTGCAGGACGCGGTGCGCCGTGCTGCGCCCGAAGGCGCCGGTGGGCTGCTCGAATTCGCCTCGGCCCGCGAGATCCGCGCGCTGTCGCTGCACATTTTTGACCGCAGCTTTGCCGTCACCTACTGGCTGCAGGCGGTGGCGATTGCGATTGGCCTGTTTGGCGTGGCGGCGAGTTTTTCGGCACAGGTGCTGGCGCGGCGCAAGGAATTTGGCCTGCTGGCCCACCTGGGCTTAACCCGACGGCAGATTCTGGCGGTGGTGGCCGGTGAAGGCGCGGCCTGGACGCTGATTGGCGCGCTGGCCGGTGTCGCGCTGGGGCTGGCGGTGGCGGTGGTGCTGGTGCACGTGGTCAACCCGCAGAGTTTCCACTGGACCATGGACCTCGCCCTGCCTTGGCTGCGCCTGGCCGCATTGGCTGCCGCCGTGGTGCTGGCCGGCACCGCCACCGCCTGGCTGGCTGGCCGTGCCGCTGCGGGCCGCGACGCGGTGCTGGCGGTGAAGGAGGACTGGTGATGCACGCCCCCAACCCACTGCGCCGCGCCCTGCTGCTCTCCGGCCTGGGCGGCACGCTGCTGCCAGCGCAGGCGCTGCCCCCCGCCCAGTTGCGCTTCCCGCGCGACCTCGGCAGCCACCCGGACTTTCGCACCGAGTGGTGGTATGTGACCGGCCACGCCACGGCGGGCGGGCGCGAGTTCGGCTTTCAGGTCACTTTCTTTCGCTCGCGCATTGACAGCACGCAGGCCATGACCTCGGGCTTTGCCGCCAAACACCTGGTGTTTGCCCACGCCGCCATCACCGACGTGCAGGGCAAGAAGCTCTGGCACGACCAGCGCACCGCCCGCATGTCGGGCCAGGCCAGCACCGACCTGGCCAGCGCCAGCGAGGCCGACACCGCCATCGCGCTGCGCGACTGGTCGCTGGTGCGCCAGAACGGCCGCTACCTCGCCACCGTGCGCGCCGCTGACTTCAGCCTGCAACTGCAATTCAGCGAAACCCAGGCCATGGTGCTGCAGGGCGACCAGGGCCTCTCGCGCAAGGGGCCCGATGCGGCGCAGGCCAGCTACTACTACAGCCTGCCGCAGCTCCAGGTGCAAGGCGCACTCACCCTGCAGGGCCAGCGCCACACTGTGACCGGCAGCGCCTGGCTGGACCACGAATGGAGCCAGGCGCTGCTCGACACCCGTGCGGTGGGCTGGGACTGGATCGGCATGAATTTGTCCGACGGCAGTGCGCTGACGGCCTACCGCCTGCGCACCGCCACCGGCGACACGCTGTGGGACGGTGGCTCGTTCCGCCACCCGCGCAGCAGGCTGTTCGTCTTCCAGCAGGGCGAAGTCATTTTCAAGCCGCAACGCTTCTGGACCAGCCCGGCCACCGGCACCCGTTACCCTGTGAAATGGCTGGTGCGCACCCCGGCCGACTTCTACACCGTCGAGGCGGTGGTGGACGCGCAGGAACTCGACAGCCGCGCCTCCACCGGCGCCATTTACTGGGAAGGCCTGAGCCGGCTCTACGACAGCAACGGCCAGCACGTTGGCCAGGGCTACCTGGAAATGACCGGCTACGGCCAGGCGCTGCGGCTGTAGCCCACCCCCCCGTCAAAGATCGCCAAAGCTTGAGGCCGACACGCGGGCAAATTGAGGGGCAAATGCCCCGCTGCTCCCGGCTTGGCGCCAGCGCAGCCGCCGGATACTGGCCTGACACACATGCCCCACCGTGCGACTCGGGCATGTCAACCAACGGCCTCACTTCTGTCCACCAATGCCTGCAACGCTGCGCTCGCACAGTCCACTGGCCGTCAGCCCGCCTGCGCTCAGTCCGCAGGCCGCCGCCGCGCTGTGCCGGTCGGTCGAGTCGGCGCTGCTGCAAAACAGCCTGCTGCTGCACTACCAGCCGGTGGTCAGCCTCACCCGCAGCCGGGTGGTGGGCATGGAAGCCCTGCTGCGCTGGAACCACCCCACACTGGGCGTGCTGGCCCCCGGCCACTTCGCCTGCGCCTTTGACAACCCCCGCCTGGCCGCCAAGATCGGCCTGTTTGTGCTCAAGCGCGCCATCGTCCAGGCCCAGCTCTGGCTCGCTGAGCGCTTGCCATTTGGCCGCCTCGCCATCAACGTGGTGGCGGCCGACTTTGCCAGCGGCAGCTTCGCCGACCATGTGCTCGACAGCCTGGCCACCCACGGTGTGTCCACCAAACGTTTTGCTCTGGAGGTCACCGAAGGGGTGTTTCTCGACAGCGCCGACGGCCAGGTGTCCGCAGGGCTGCGCACCCTGCACGACGCCGGGCTGGAAATCGCCTTTGACGACTTTGGCACCGGCTTTGCGTCCCTCACCCACCTGAAAAGCGAGTCGATTGACCGGCTGAAGATCGACCGCTCGTTTGTGGACGGCCTGGGCCGCAACCGGGCCGACGCGTCCATCGTCGCGGCCATCGTGCAGCTTGGCCGCAACCTCGGTAAGGCCATCACCGCCGAAGGCGTGGAAACCGCCGAGCAGATCGACCTGCTGCGCGGCATGGGCTGCGACGAGTTCCAGGGCTACGCGCTGGCCCGCCCGATGCCGGCCGCCGACGTGCCGGCCTTTGTCGCGCAGTTCGACACCGAGGCGCTGCATTTCCGCGCACCCAGCTATGCAATCCATAGCAACAGCGACAGCAAAATCATAGGCCTGTGGCCGATTTGACCTGAAAACGGCGGCTGGGGGCCGTGTGGGCACCCACAACGGCAGCGCTACACTGCGCCATGCCTTCTGCCACACCCGCCACCCGCGCCACAGCGTCGCCCCGTTCACTTTCCGGACTGGGCCCTTTCCTGCGGCCTTACCGGGGGCGCATCGCACTGGCCGGGCTGTTCCTGGTGCTGGCGGCTGCGGCCACGCTGGTGTTCCCGGTGGCGCTCAAGGGCCTGGTGGACAACGGCCTGGGCATGGCCGACCGGGGCGCGCAGATCATGGCGCTGAAAACACATTTCATCGAATTGTTCGCGGTGGCGGTGGGCCTCGGGCTGTTTTCCGCCGCCCGCTTCTACACCGTGAGCTGGCTCGGCGAACGCGTCACCGCCGACCTGCGCAACGCGGTCTACAGCCACGTGCTGCACCAGAGCCCGGCGTTCTTCGAGACCACGCAAACGGGTGAGGTGCTGAGCCGCCTCACCGCCGACACCACGCTGGTGCAAACCGTGGTGGGCTCGTCGCTGAGCATGGGCCTGCGCAACGCGGTGATGGGCGTGGGCGCGCTGGCCATGCTGGTGTATTCCAACCCCTATGTGATGTTCCAGGTGCTGGGCGTGCTGGTGCTGATCGTGCTGCCCAGCGTCTGGTTTGGCCGGCGGGTGCGCAAACTCTCGCGCGCCAGCCAGGACCGGGTGGCCGACTCCAGCGCGATTGCCGCCGAGGTGCTGAACGCCATTCCGGTGGTGCAAAGCTACACCGCCGAAGGCCGCGAGGCGGCACGTTTTGACGCCTCCACCGACGCCGCCTTCCACACCGCCGTGCGCCGCACCAAGGCGCGCTCGGTGCTGGTGGCCTTCATCATCATCGCCACCTCGGCCGCGCTGCTGTGGGGCCTGTACCAGGGCACCCAGGCGGTGATGCGCGGCGACATCAGCGCTGGTCACCTGGGCCAGACGGTGCTGTACGTGATCATCCTGGCCGGTGCCGCCGGCGTGCTGGGTGAGGTCTATGGCGACCTGCTGCGCGCCCTGCCCGAGGGCTACAACACCTTTCTGGGCGAACGCGGCGTGCGCATCAGCGGCGGCCAGCGCCAGCGCATCGCGATTGCCCGCGCCATTTTGAAAAACGCCCCGCTGCTGCTGCTGGACGAAGCCACCAGCGCGCTCGACGCCGAAAGCGAACG
>JAFEHU010000069.1 GCA_017848435.1 Burkholderiaceae bacterium
GGCTGGTGGTGGGGGCGTCCACCCTCACCCTCCTGGCCACCGGCGCCGCACAGGCCCAGGTGACCCGCCAATTCCCACCCAACGTGCTGCGCGGTGACCTGGTGGTCACCACTTCACCCGAGGTGCAAATCAATGGCCAGGCCGCCCGGCTGTCGCCCGGTGCGCGCATCCACAACAGCACCAACAATGCGCTGGTGCTGTCGGCCAGCCTGAGTGGCCAGAAGTGGCGGGTGAACTACGTGTGTGACATGCAAGGCCTGGTCCACCAGGTCTGGCTGCTGACCGAGCAGGAGGCCCGCGAGCCGCGCCCGGGCCAGCGGCGTTTTCTGGGTTTTGACATCGGTGGCAATGACGGCGGTGTTTGTGGAGCCAAGCAATGACCAAAAAAGTTTTCATCAAAACCTTCGGCTGCCAGATGAACGAGTACGACTCGGACAAGATGGTGGACGTGCTGCACGCGGCCGACGGCTACGAGTCCACCCAGAACGTGGACGAGGCGGACCTGATCCTGTTCAACACCTGCTCGGTGCGCGAAAAGGCGCAGGAGAAGGTGTTCTCTGACCTGGGTCGCATCAAGCACCTGAAGAAAAAGGGCGTGCAGATTGGCGTTGGTGGCTGCGTGGCCAGCCAGGAGGGCGCGGCCATCATTGCGCGGGCACCGTATGTGGACGTGGTGTTTGGCCCACAAACGCTGCACCGCCTGCCCGAGATGCTGAACGCCCGCACACGCCTGAGCCGGCCGCAGGTGGACATCAGCTTCCCGGAGATCGAGAAGTTCGACCACCTGCCGCCAGCGCGCGTGGAAGGCGCCACCGCGTTCGTCTCCATCATGGAAGGCTGTTCCAAATACTGCAGCTACTGCGTGGTGCCCTACACCCGAGGTGAAGAGGTGAGCCGCCCGTTTGAAGACGTGCTGGTGGAGGTGGCCGGCCTGGCCGACCAGGGTGTGAAAGAGGTGACGCTGCTGGGTCAGAACGTCAACGCCTACCGCGGCAAGATGGGGGACACGGCGGAGATTGCCGACTTCGCCACGCTGATCGAGTACGTGGCCGAGATCCCCGGCATCGAGCGCATCCGTTACACCACCAGCCACCCGAACGAGTTCACACCGGCGCTGATCGACGTGTACGCCAAGGTGCCCAAACTGGTGAGCCATTTGCACCTGCCGGTGCAGCACGGCAGCGACCGGATTCTGATGGCGATGAAGCGGGGCTACACGGCGCTGGAATACAAGTCCACCGTGCGCAAGCTGCGCGCCATCCGGCCAGAGATGTCGTTGTCCAGCGACTTCATCGTCGGCTTCCCCGGCGAGACCGACGACGACTTTGCCAAGCTGATGAAACTCGTCACCGATGTGGGCTACGACAGCTCGTTCAGCTTCATCTTCAGCCCGCGCCCCGGCACACCTGCGGCCGCGTTGCAGGACGACACACCGCACGCGGTCAAACTGGCGCGGCTGCAGCAGTTGCAGGCCACGCTGGACGAGAACGTCACCCGCATCAGCGCCAGCCGGCTCGGCACGGTGCAGCGGGTGCTGGTGGAAAGCCCGGCGCGCAAGGACCCGACGCAGCTGTTTGGCCGCACCGAGTGCAACCGCGCGGTGGTGCTGACGGGCCCGCAGCGGCTGGTGGGCCAGATGGTGGATGTGCGCATCACCGACGCGCCGCAGCGTGTGCTGCGCGGCGAGGTGCTGACGCGTGAGGCGACGACGCTTGCTATTGATTAGATAGCTGAATCGCCAGGTTTCACTAAGGCTTGAGGCCTAAAAGGCTTTAAATTCTCGCTGGCAGGCCGTTCAAAGGCCGCCAACAGGCTCAAAACGGCATGCCGGGCATGCCGCCTTTCATGCCGCCCATGCGCTTCATCATCTTCATCAGGCCGCCGCCCTTCATTTTTTTCATCATGCCCTGCATCTGGTCGAACTCTTTCAGCAGGCGGTTGACCTCCTGAACGTGCACACCGGCGCCCGCGGCAATGCGGCGCTTGCGGGTGGCCTTGATCAAATCGGGCTTGCGACGCTCCAGCGGCGTCATGCTCTGGATGATGCCGGCCTTGCGGCGCACGTCTTTCTCGGCGCGGTCCATGTCCACCTGGCCGGCCTTGGCGGCCATTTGTGCCGGCAGCTTGTCCATCAGGCTGGCCAGGCCGCCCATCTGTTTCATCTGCTGGATCTGGCCGAGGAAGTCGTTCAAATCGAAGCCTTCACCACTCTTGACCTTGGCCGCCAGCTTCTGCGCCGCCGCCATGTCCACGCCCTGCGTGACCTGCTCCACCAGCGCCAGAATGTCGCCCATGCCCAGAATGCGGCCGGCGTGGCGCTCGGCGTCGAACACCTCCAGGCCGTCGATCTTCTCGCTGACGCCGGCGAACTTGATCGGCGCGCCCGTCACCTGCCGCACGCTCAAAGCGGCACCGCCGCGCGAATCGCCGTCGGTTTTGGTCAGGATGATGCCGGTCAGCGGCAGCGCCTCCTTGAACGCCTTGGCGGTGTTGACCGCGTCCTGGCCCTGCATCGCGTCCACCACAAACAGCGTTTCCACCGGATTCAACACCGCGTGCAGTTCCTTGATCTCGCGCATCAGCGCTTCGTCAATCGCCAGCCGGCCCGCGGTGTCAACCAGCAGCACGTCAAAGAAATGCTTGCGCGCGTAGTCCAGCGCGGCGTGGGCAATGTCCACCGGCTTCTGGTCTGGCGTGCTCGGGAACCACTCGGCCCCGGCCTGTTTGGTCACCGTCTTGAGCTGCTCAATGGCGGCCGGGCGGTAGACGTCGCCCGACACGGTCAGCACCTTCTTCTTGCGCTTCTCGATCAGGTGCTTGGCCAGCTTGGCGGTGGTGGTGGTCTTGCCCGCGCCCTGCAGGCCGGCCATCAGGATCACCGCCGGCGGCTGCGCGGCGAGGTTGATGTCGGCCACGCCCTCGCCCATGGTGGCGGCCAGCTCGCGGTTGACGATGGCCACCAGCGCCTGGCCGGGTGACAGCGACCCCAGCACCTCCTGGCCCAGCGCCTTGTCTTTGACCCGCGCGATGAAGTCGCGCACCACCGGCAGCGCCACGTCGGCCTCCAGCAGCGCCATGCGCACCTCGCGCAGCATGTCCTGCACGTTGGATTCGGTGATGCGGGCTTGACCCCGCATCTCTTTGACGAGGCGCGAGAGTTTGTCGGTGAGGGCGGAGGCCATGGGTATTGGCCCCAGGGGTGCTGGAGCGAAGCTAAACTGTGACCATGATTTTAACTTTCAGCCACGGTTGGCCGGTGGTGCTGGGCATTGGCACCACGCTGGCCTATGCCATTCCGGCCGTGGCAGGGCAACGGCTGGGCAACGGCACGTCCTGGCAAATCCTGGTATTGGCCTGGCTGCTGCACGCGCTGACCATCAGCACCAGCTTCCTGGGGCCCGAGCCACACTTCGGTTTTGCACCCGCGTTGTCGGGCACCGCCTGGCTGGCCTTGACGGTCTATGGCATTGAGCGCCAGGTGTTCCCGAAAATGCGCCCGGGCTGGGCCCTGGCAGGCCTCGGGGCGGCCTCGGTCGTTCTGGCCATGGCCTTTCCAGGCACCCCACAGCACCCCAGCGCTTCGGCCTGGCTGCCGCTGCACTGGTTGCTGGGCATTGCCTCGTATGGCCTGTTCGCCGCCGCCGTGCTGCACGCCTGGCTGATGACGCGGGCCGAAAAATCCATGCGGCTGGCTGGCAACGAAAACAGCGGCCTGCCGCTGCTGACGCTGGAGCGCCTCACCTTTCGCTTCGTCACCGCCGGCTTCGTGCTGCTGTCGCTCACGCTGGTGGCCGGCATGGTGTTCACCGAGTCGCTCTATGGCGCCGGCCGTGCCTGGCGCTGGGACCACAAAACGATTTTTGCACTGCTGTCGTGGGTGGTGTTCGCGGTGTTGCTGGTTGGCCGCGGCCGCTTCGGCTGGCGTGGCAAGCGCGCGGTCCGGGTGCTCTACATCGGCAGCGCCCTGCTGTTGCTGTCCTATGTGGGTTCGCGTTTCGTGTTTGAAGTGGTGCTGGGACGCATGCTGTGAAATACCTCGTTCTGTTGCTGGTGGTGGTGGCGGTTGTCTGGCTCTGGCGGCACCAGCGCGACAGCGACGCGCGCGACGCCGCCGCCGAAGCGGCCAAACGCCAGCCCAAGCCCCTGGCGCCACCGCACGACATCGTGGCCTGCCCGGTGTGTGGCCTGCACCTGCCCCAGCGCGACGCGGTGCCCGGCGCACTGGCGTTGTACTGCAGCGCCGAACACCAGCGCCAGGCCGAACCCTGATGTGCACACCACCACGCCCATGGCCGGCACCACGGCGGCACTGACCGCCGGCCGCGCGGCGGTGCCGGCGTCCACGACCGACTCGGCCCTGTCGCGGCTGTGGTTCGGCTTCATGACCGCGCGCGTCACCATCGCGCTGGTGCTGTTGCTGCTGCACGCCTCGGTCTTACTGATGGGCCAGCCCACCATGGCCTGGGCCATACCGCTGTGCGCGCTGTACCTGATGGCTTGCCTGGCGGTGCGGCTGTTTCTGGGTCCGCCCGAGTCCACCGCCGCGTTCGACCGGCAATGGCCGCTGACCATCGGCATCGACGTTCTGGGCTGCGCCGTGCTGCAGTTCACCCAGTCGGCCGGCATCAACTACATTGCGCTGTTTGCGCTGCCGGTGCTGCTGGCCTCGGTCCTCGGCACGCGCCTGCTGGGCCTGGGCACGGCGGCGGCGGTGACGCTGTTGCTGTTCGTCAATGCCAGCTGGCACGCCGCACCGGCCGAGGCGGCCTACCTGCAGGCCGGCCTCGTTGGCACCGGCCTGATGGCCGAGGCGCTGCTGGCCCACCAGTTGGCCACCCGGCTCGCCAGCCAGGAACAGCTCACCCAGCTCAGCACCCAGGCCGCCATTGCACAGGGCCGGGTGAACGAGCTGATCATTGAAAACCTGCCCGACGGCATCTTGGTGGTGGACGGCCTGGGCCGCGTCCAGGCCGCCAACCCTGCCGCACGCCGGATGTTGCTGTGCAGCGCCGACACCGCGCTGGCGCAGCCCCTCCCCGCCACGCTGTTTGCCGAGCCGGGCTGGTATGCGCTGGCCGCCCTGGTACAGGACACGGTGGCCAGGCAATCGCCACTGGTGGCCGACGTCTCTCTCGACAACGCGGGCACCCACCTGCGCCTGCGCGCCAGCACGCGCCTGACGGCCGCCACACCGGCCACACCCGATACCGGCGCCACCGGGCTGTGCGTGCTGTTCCTGCAAGACCTGCGCGAGCTGGAAGCCCGCATGCGCACCGACAACCTGGCCGCCATGGGCCGCATGTCCACCGCCGTGGCGCACGAGATCCGCAACCCGCTCGCCGCGATTGTCCAGGCCAACGCCCTGCTCGGCGAAGACCTGCCCAGCCCGCAACACCAACGGCTGACGCAGATGATCCAGCACAACGCACAGCGGCTCGACCAGATCGTGGAAGAGGTGCTGAACCTCTCCCGCATCCACCGCCTCGCCGAGCCTGCGCCGTCGCTGCGGCTCGATGCCCATGTGGCCCAGTACTGCACCGAATGGATGCAGCAAAGCGGCCATGCCGGCCGTGTGCAACTCGACCTGGCAGCGCCCCAGAAGGCAGTGGTCTTCAATGGCGACCACCTCCGCCGCGTGCTGATCAACCTGCTGGACAACGCGCAACGCTACACCCGCCAGGACGACGGCGCGGTGGTCGTCAGCACACAGGCCAGTGACCGGCAGGTGCAGCTGTCGGTCTGGAGCGCTGCCGCGCCGCTCGAAACCTCGGTACAACGCCACCTGTTCGAGCCCTTTTTTTCGTCGGAAAGCCGCTCCACCGGCCTGGGCCTCTACATCTGCCGCGAGCTGTGCGAACAGCACGGTGCCAGCATCGCCTACCGCCGCCGGGCCTGGCGCGGCACGGACGGCAACGACTTCCATGTGCAGTTCAACCTGCCGCCCGCCACGGCACCGGCAGCACCCACCCACACCGCCTGACACATGGCCCACACCACCCCCTCCGGCGCACACATCCTCGTCATTGACGACGAGCCCGACCTGCGCACCCTGTACGAGCTGACCCTGCTGCGCGAGGGCTACCAGGTGGACGCCGCCGGCACCGTGGCCGCTGCGCAGCAGCAATTGGCCAGCAAGCGCTTCGATGCCGTCATCACCGACATGCGCCTGCCCGACGGCACCGGCCTGGACGTGCTGCGTGCGCTGGCACAGCAGGGCCGGACCGAGCGCTGCGTGATGATCACCGCCTACGGTTCGCCCGAGAACGCGGTCGATGCCCTGAAAGCTGGCGCCTTCGATTACCTGACCAAGCCGGTGGACCTGAAGCAGTTCCGCAGCGTTGTGGCGTCGGCCATCGAACAGGCGCGGGCACCCACCCACGCCTTGCGCCGGCTGCCGGTGCAGCGCACAGCCCCGGCCGGCGACGCGGGCACCCTCGCGCTGCAGCGCCTGGTCGGCGAGTCCGAAGCGATGCGCGCAGTCAAGGCGCGCATCGACAAGGTGGCACGCAGCATGGCGCCGGTGCTGGTGCGCGGCGAATCCGGCTCGGGCAAGGAGCTGGCCGCCCGCGCCATCCACGCCTGCAGCCACCGCAGCGCCGGCCCCTTTGTGGCCGTCAACTGCAGCGCCATCCCCGAGAACCTGCTCGAAACCGAATTCTTTGGTGCCCGCAAAGGCGCCTACACCGGCTCGTCCCAGGACCGCGACGGCTATTTCCAGGCCGCCGCTGGCGGCACGCTGTTCCTCGACGAGGTCGGCGACCTGCCACCCGCGATGCAAGCCAAGCTGCTGCGGGCGATCCAGGAACGTGCGATCCGCCCGGTGGGTGCCACGCAAGAGGAAGCCACCGACACGCGCATCGTCAGCGCCACCCACAAGGACCTGCCCACCGAAGTGCAGGCCGGCCGCTTCCGCCAGGACCTTTACTACCGGCTCGACGTGATCGACATCCACATGCCAGCCCTGCGCGAGCGCCGCGAAGACATGCCGGCCCTGTGCGCGGCCCTGCTGGAAAAAATTGCCCCCGAAGCCGGATGCCGGGTGCCGCAGCTGTCCAGCACCGCGCTGGCCCAGTTGCAGCAGCACCCCTTCACCGGCAATGTGCGCGAACTGGAGAACCTGCTGTACCGCGCGGTGGCGCTCAGTGACGACGGTGCGCTGTGTTTCGAGCTGCCCGCCCCTTTGCTGTCCGCCGAACCGGCACACGCCGACACCGCCCCCACAGAGGCGCCATGGCCAGAGCCAGTGCCCTTGCCAGAGCCAACCGTGTTGCCACCACAACACCCCCCACTGCCCAGCGACCTGCAGGCCTACCTCGACCAGCAGGAACGCCAGATCCTGTTGCAGGCCCTGCGCGACGCCCGCTTCAACCGCACCGCTGCGGCGGCCGCGCTGGGCCTCAGCCTGCGGCAGATCCGCTACCGCATCGAACGCCTGAAGATCAACGTGGCCGAACAGGACACCCCCCATGACGGCGCATGAGCGCGTGCCACCGGCGACCAGCCAGCCGCTGTGGCAGGCCGGCTGGTACCGTTTCGCGCGGCACCTGGCGTCCCCCAACCACGGGCCCCGCCCAACCGGCACCGAAGTGAGCCTGGTGGTGATCCACGCCATCAGCCTGCCGCCTGGCGAGTTTGGTGGTGGCCATGTGCAACAGCTGTTCACCAACCAGCTCGACTGGGATGCCCACCCGTATTTCCAGTCGATCCGGGGGCTGGAAGTGTCGGCCCATTTTTTCATTGGCCGCACCGGCGAGCTCTGGCAATTCGTCAGTGCCGACGCGCGGGCCTGGCATGCGGGCGTCTCCAGCTTCCGCGGCCAGGACAACTGCAACGACTACTCGATTGGCATTGAACTCGAAGGCCGCGACGACGGCCCCTTTGAGCCCGCCCAGTACGACACGCTGGCCAGCGTCTGCGCGGCCATCACGGCGGCTTACCCGGTGCGTGACCTGACCGGCCACGAGCACGTGGCCCCTGGTCGCAAACACGACCCGGGCCCAGGCTTTGAGTGGCCCGCATTGCAGCGGGCGCTGGGCTGGCCGGATCGGTGTTTTCCCGAGCCTGCGTGAGTCCAGGAGCACCGCCACAGGCCTGACAACGCTTTTGGCTGCGACCCTGGCCGGCTCACCCGGAACAGGCCAAGCCAGAACACATGCGGTTTCCCGGGCCAAAAAGGCCTGCCAGCCGCACCGGCATTGGCCTGCGCAGCACCGATGCAGGCCACACAAGGCCAGGCACGGAAATCGCCCCCGGCAGCGCGCCTGCGGCATCCAGGCGATACACTACCGGTAGTGGCTTGTCATCCCCCATGACCCCATATATAGTGTCTGTCACGCGAAAGAGAAGACACTGTCAGCCCATCCATGGCCAGCCTGCAAGGTGGCCACAGTGCCCCGAAAACCAACAACAACACATGCCTAACGAGGAACCTATGTCCACAGCCCTGTCTCACCCCACCCCGCCAGTCGTTCGCCCGGTTCCTGGCACACACGGCAGCACCACGCCCCCGGTGGCAGCCAACGTGCTGGCCAACTACCAGATCATCCGCCGCAACGGCTCGGTGGTGTCGTTCGAACCCAGCAAGGTGGCCATTGCGATGATGAAAGCCTTCCTCGCGGTGCACGGCACACAGGGCGCGGCGTCGGCCAGCGTGCGCGAAACCGTGGACGGCCTGACCCAGGCCGTCACCCGCGCGCTGGTGCGTTCGCGTCCCGGTGGCGGCACCTTCCACATTGAAGACGTGCAGGACCAGGTCGAGCTGGGCCTGATGCGCGGCGGCCACCACGAGATCGCCCGCGCCTATGTGCTGTACCGCGAGAAGCGTGCGCAGGAACGCGCACGGCAGACCACCCCGGTGGCCAGCAACACCCCCACCCTGCACGTGATCGACGGCGGTGAGCGCGTGGCGCTCGACATGGGCCACCTGACGCAGCTGATCGAATCGGCCTGCGAAAACCTGGGCAAGGACGTCAGCGCCGCGCCCATCCTGGCCGAGACCCTGCGCAACCTGTACGACGGCGTGCCGATCGACGAGGTTTACAAGGCCTCCATCCTGGCTGCGCGCACGCTGATTGAGAAAGACCCCGACTACACCTACGCCACCGCACGCCTGTTGTTGCACACGGTGCGCCGCGAGGTGCTGGGCGGCGAAGTGCTGCAGCAGGACATGAACGCCCGCTACGCCGAGTACTTCCCTCAGTTCATCAAGACCGGCGTGGAAGCCGAACTGCTGGACGAGCGCCTGATGCAGTTCGACCTGGCCCGCCTCGGCGCAGCGCTCAAGGCCGAACGCGACCTGCAGTTCGACTACCTCGGCCTGCAGACGCTGTACGACCGCTACTTCCTGCACGTCAAGAAAACCCGCATCGAGCTGCCGCAGTCCTTCTTCATGCGCGTGGCCATGGGCCTGTCGCTGAACGAGATCGACCGCGAAGCACGCGCCATCGAGTTCTACGAGGTGCTGTCCAGCTTCGACTTCATGTCCAGCACGCCGACGCTGTTCAACAGCGGCACGCTGCGTTCGCAGCTCTCCAGCTGCTACCTGACCACCGTGCCCGACGACCTCGACGGCATCTACGAGTCCATCAAGGAAAACGCGCTGCTGTCCAAGTTTGCCGGTGGCCTCGGCAACGACTGGACCCGCGTGCGCGCCCTGGGCAGCCACATCAAAGGCACCAACGGCGAATCGCAAGGCGTGGTGCCGTTCCTGAAAGTGGTCAACGACACCGCGGTGGCGGTGAACCAGGGCGGCAAGCGCAAGGGCGCGGTCTGCACCTACCTGGAAAGCTGGCATTTGGACATTGAAGAGTTCCTGGAGCTGCGAAAAAACACCGGTGATGACCGCCGCCGCACCCACGACATGAACACCGCCAACTGGATTCCCGACCTGTTCATGCGCCGCGTGATGGAAAAGGGCACCTGGACGCTGTTCTCGCCCAACAACGTGCCCGACCTGCACGACAAATTCGGTGCCGATTTCGAGAAGGCCTACGTGGCCTACGAAGCCAAGGCCGCTAACGGCGAGATCAAGCCCGCGCGCACCGTGCAGGCCGCCGACCTGTGGCGCAAGATGCTCACCATGCTGTTCGAGACCGGCCACCCCTGGATCACCTTCAAGGACGCCTGCAACGTGCGCTCGCCGCAGCAGCACACCGGTGTGGTGCACTCGTCCAACCTGTGCACCGAGATCACGCTGAACACCAGCGACACCGAAACCGCCGTCTGCAACCTGGGTTCGGTCAACCTGCTGCAGCATTTGAAGGACGGCCGGGTCGACCACGACAAGCTGAAGAAAACCATCACCGTGGCGATGCGCATGCTCGACAACGTGATCGACATCAACTACTACGCCGTCAAGAAGGCGCGCGACTCTAACCTGCGCCACCGCCCGGTGGGCCTGGGCGTGATGGGCTTCCAGGACGCGCTGTACGCGCTGCGCATCCCCTACGCGTCGCAGGACGCCGTGACGTTCGCCGACGTGTCCATGGAAGCCATCTGCTACCACGCCTACTGGGCCTCGACCGAGTTGGCGCGTGAACGCGGCAAATACTCCAGCTACAAAGGCTCGCTGTGGGACCAGGGCATCCTGCCGCTGGACACGCTGGACATGCTGGAACAGGCCCGTGGCGGCTACGTGGACGTTGACAAGTCCGCCACGCTCGACTGGGACGCCCTGCGCCAAAAGATCCGGACCGATGGCATGCGCAACTCCAACTGCGTTGCCATCGCCCCCACCGCCACCATCTCCAACATCATTGGTGTCGATGCCTCGATCGAACCCTGCTTCGGCAACCTGTCGGTCAAGTCCAACCTGTCAGGCGAGTTCACCGTCATCAACCACGGCCTGGTGCGCGACCTCAAGCGCCTTGGTCTGTGGGACGACGTGATGGTGATGGACCTGAAACACTTCGACGGCTCGCTGCGCCCGATCGACCGCGTGCCTCAGGACATCAAGGCCCTGTACGCCACCGCCTTCGAGATCGAGACCACCTGGCTGGTGGAGGCCGCTGCACGCCGCCAGAAGTGGATTGACCAGGCCCAGTCGCTCAACATCTACATGGCCGGCGCCTCCGGCAAGAAGCTCGACGACACCTACAAGCTCGCCTGGCTGCGTGGTCTGAAGACCACCTACTACCTGCGTACCCAAAGCGCCACCCATGCCGAGAAATCAACTGTTCAATCCGGCCGTTTGAATGCAGTGTCCAGTGGCGCAACCAGCGGTGGCGCCAGCGCGCTCGACCAGGCTGCCGAAGCAGCACGCGCACAGATGGACGCGGCCAGCACTGTGCCGGCCACCGACATCAAGTTCTGCGCAATTGACGACCCAGGTTGCGAAGCCTGCCAGTGACCTCAAGGCCTCGCTGCAGACCACTGGCGCGGCTTTGACGATGCACATGAACAACACAATTTTTGCGTGATGTGAACGAACACTTTTCAATTCACATCGCTGCTCACATAATTCGAGAAATGGATTTTCTATGCTGACCTGGGACGACGAAGTCAAGCCCTCACCGCAGCCCGAACGGGCCCGCAGTCACCCTGCCAACGCGCAGGCTGCTGCACCGACAACGCCAGTCCCTGCCGTACGCCGCACACTCGACGACGGTGCGCCTGTTCCGGCAACCACACAACCATCGGCAACCCCTCAAGCGCCCGCAGCACGCCGCGTCAATGCGGCCGACAAACGCATCATCAACGGCCAGACCGACGTCAACCAGCTGGTGCCGTTCAAGTACAAGTGGGCCTGGGAAAAATACCTTGCCACCTGCGCCAACCACTGGATGCCGCAGGAAGTGAACATGACGCGCGACATCGCGCTCTGGAAAGACCCGAACGGGCTGACCGACGACGAGCGCCGCATCATCAAGCGCAACCTCGGCTTCTTCGTCACCGCCGATTCGCTGGCCGCCAACAACATCGTGCTGGGCACCTACCGCCACATCACCGCACCCGAGTGCCGCCAGTTCCTGCTGCGCCAGGCGTTTGAAGAAGCCATCCACACCCACGCCTACCAGTACATCGTGGAATCGCTCGGTCTGGACGAGAGCGAAATCTTCAACGCCTACAACGAGGTGTCGTCGATCCGCGAGAAAGACCAGTTCCTGATCCCGTTCATCGATGCCATCAGCGATCCCAACTTCAAGACCGGCACACACGAGACCGACCAGACGCTGCTGAAAAGCCTGATCGTGTTTGCCTGCCTGATGGAAGGCCTGTTCTTCTACGTTGGTTTCACGCAGATCCTTGCGCTGGGCCGGCAGAACAAGATGACTGGTGCGGCCGAGCAGTACCAGTACATCCTGCGCGACGAGTCCATGCACTGCAACTTCGGCATCGACCTGATCAACCAGCTCAAGCTCGAAAACCCAGGTCTGTGGACAGTAGATTTCAAGGCCGAGATCAAGGCACTGTTCCTCAAGGCCGTCGAGCTGGAATACAAATACGCCGAAGACACCATGCCACGCGGTGTGCTGGGCATGAACGCCTCGATGTTCAAGGGCTACCTGCGCTACATCGCGAACCGCCGTGCGCAACAGATTGGCCTGGAACCGCTGTTCCCGAACGAAGAAAACCCGTTCCCGTGGATGAGCGAGATGATCGACCTCAAGAAGGAGCGCAACTTCTTCGAGACGCGTGTCATTGAGTACCAATCGGGCGGCGCGCTGTCCTGGGATTGACAGGTCCACACGCCTCATGAATTCAACAACCACCCTTCTGATGGCCAGCGCTTCTGTGTGCGGCTGCCGGGCGGGTTCCCGCGTTCATGGTGCTGGGCACTTGCCCAACACCATGGGTCGCTTCGTGCTGTCCAACAGGCATGAAGTGCTCTTTGTAACTTGATCAAGGAGAAAACAATGGCAACTGCAAAAAAACCGGTCGCAAAAAAGGCCGCTGCTCCCGCAAAGAAGGCGGCACCTGCTAAAAAGGTCGCTGTGAAGAAGGCCGCTCCGGCCAAGAAGGCTGCACCCGCGAAAAAAGCGGCGCCAGCAAAAAAAGTAGCGGCGAAGAAAGTCGCTGCGAAGAAGGCGGCGCCCGCGAAAAAGGTAGCGGCGAAGAAAGCGGCACCTGCCAAGAAGGCAGCGCCTGCGAAGAAAGCGGCCGTCAAGAAAGCCCCGGCCAAAAAAGCCGCGGTAAAGAAAGCAGCCCCGGCCAAGAAAGCCGCTGCGAAAAAAGCCCCGGCCAAAAAGGCCGCTCCCAAAAAGGCTGCAAAAAAACCTGCCGCCAAGAAAGCAGCGAAAGCACCCGCTGCCAAACCGGCCGCAGCACCCGCTGCACCGGCTGCACAAACCACACTGAATCCCCAGGCCGCCTGGCCTTTCCCGACAGGCAACAAGCCCTGAAGAAAATCCCATCAGTGTTCAAGCCCGATGCCAAAAGCATCGGGCTTTTTTCATGGCACGCCGGGCATCAGGTGCCGAGGCTCAAACCGTCCAGCGTGTAGTTTTGGGCACCGCGTGTGGCAATCTTCTGCGCGCCGATGCGGTTGCCAAGTTCAGCACAGCGCACCAGGGACCAGCCTTGCTCCAGGCCGAACAACAAGGCGCCACGGAAGGCGTCGCCACAACCGGTGGGGTCCACCACCGCTTCGGCCTTGACGGGTGCCACCAGCGTCTTCTCGCCACCCACCCAGACCTCGCAGCCGTCGCCGCCCAGCGTGACCACCAGCCCGCCCGTGACCTGCCGTGAGATGCTGGCAGCGTCCAGGCCGGTGCGGTCACTCAGCATGCGGCCTTCGTAGTCGTTCACCGTGACCCAGGTGGCCAGCGTCAGGAAATGCGCCAGCTCGTCGCCATTGAACATGGGCAGGCCCTGGCCCGGGTCGAACACGAAGGGAATGCCGGCGGCCTTGAACTGTTCGGCATGCTGCAGCATCGCGTCGCGGCCATCGGGCGAAACGATGCCAATGCGGATGTCGTCGCGCGCGTGGATGGCCGTCTGGTGCGCCTGCATCATGGCGCCGGGGTGGAAAGCGGTGATCTGGTTGTTGTCGCGGTCGGTCATGATCATGGCCTGCGCGGTGTAGGCCCCCTCCACGGTGCGCACAAATTCGGCGCTGATGCCGAGCTGCTGCAAGCGCTGCAGGTAATCGGCCCCGTCATTGCCCACCGTGGCCATGGGCAGCGGTGTGCCACCCAGCAGCTGCAGGCTGTAGGCAATGTTGCCGGCACAGCCCCCAAACTCGCGGCGCAAACCAGGCACCAGGAACGACACATTCAGGATGTGCAACTGGTCGGGCAGGATTTGTTCGGCAAACCGGCCCTCAAAGTTCATGATGGTGTCAAACGCCAAAGACCCACAAATCACGGCTGCCATAAAGTCACTTTTCTTGGAATATCAGGGGTAGAAAGCCAGCACACGGTAGCCCGAGATGCCAGAAGAACGGGGCTCGGCCGTGTCGGCGGCAAGGCCTAACACCAGGCTGCCGGCAAACTCACCGCCCGCGGCAAGGGGCTGGCCTGGTGGCGCGAAATCCGCCGGCAGCACGACACGGCGCACCACTGCGCGGTCCTGGTTGTCGGTGAGGGTGACTTCAAGTGCCGGCATCGCCAGCGCAATGGGGGCTTCGTTCTTGAGCACGAAGCTCAACTTGAACGTGTCGGGCCGCAGTTGTGTGAAGGTGGAGCTGTCGAGCGCCACCGACTCGATCTGGCGCACAGGGGCCAGCGTGCAGCGGGCGAAAAAGCACAAGGTGGCCAGCGCCGGTTGCCATGCAGGGGCCGACGCGGCCAGGCGGTCGCGCTGAAACAAGGCGACCTGAACCACCAGAACCAAGGTCAGCAACAGCGCCGCCAACCCCATGCCACGGCGTGCACGTTTGGCACGGACCGGGTTGGCCCCTGCGAGGAAACCGATGCTGGGCCCCTCATCTGGTGATGCGCCCAACAGGGGAATGTCCGCCATCTCCAAAGGTGCCGATGGCAGCGGCGCCGTGTCCGTACCGGTCAGCGGTGAAGAAGCTGGGCTGCCAGATGTGTCAGATGCCACAGTGCCCGGCAGCAAACTGGGGCCACCGTCTGGCACCTGCACGTCGGCGGCAGACATGGCTGCTGACGCATGGGCATCGAACACCTCGCCACATTGGCCGCAGCGCACCCAGCCGTCCGATATTTTGAGCTGGTCTGGCACCACCTTGAACAGCGTGGTGCAGGCTGGGCAGCGGGCAGACAGGCGCATGGAACTCAGTCCGGCGCCCGCGCCGTCATCAAGACCCAACCGTCTTCGCTGTCGGCCACCGTCAGTGGCAGGTGGGGTGCGTAGGCGGACTTCAGTTCGTCCACCTGGCGCGCCAGAATGCCGGCCAGCACCAGCGCACCACCGGGAGCCACATGGGCACACAACAACGGGGCCAGCACCTTCAATGGCATGGCCAGGATGTTGGCCAGCACCGTGTTGTAGACACCTTCGGCAGCCGCAGGCAGCCCGGCGTTGAGTTGCACCGCATTGGCCAGGGCGTTGGCGTTGGTGGCGGTCACGGCGGCCTCGTCAATGTCCACCGCATCGACAGTCCGGGCCCCGAACTTGGCGGCCCCGATCGCCAAAATGCCGGAGCCGCATCCGTAATCCAGTACACGGCCCAACGCCGAACCTGCCGCAGGCGCACCATTCCGCGCGATCCAGCGCAAACACATGCGGGTGGTGGGGTGGGTCCCGGTGCCAAAGGCCAGACCGGGGTCAAGCCGGATCACCTGCTGCGCAGCGGCCGGAGGCTCGTGCCAGGTCGGCACAATCCAGAAACTGGGCGTGACCTCCACCGGCGTGAACTGCGATTGCGTCAGCCGCACCCAGTCCTGCTCGGGCACCGGGGTGATGGCCAGCGTCTGGCAGCCGGCAAAAAAGTCCTGGGCCGACAGCAGCGCCGCCGCTTCATGGGCGCTGGCTTCGGTGGGAAACAGGGCCAGCAGACGCGAGCGCTGCCAGCCGTCTTTGGGCGGTGGCATGCCAGGTTCGCCAAACAGCGCCTGTTCGGCGTCGGTCTGCGCGTCGGCGTCTTCCACGCTGACGCTCAGGGCGTCCAACGCCTCCAGCGCATCGCTGAGCGTTTCCACGCCTTGCTCGGGGCACAACAGGCTGAGTTCAAACATGGTGTCGTGCCTGGCCAGGTTCAGCGCGCGCGCTGGCTCAGCCACTCTTCCAGGTAGTGGATGTTGGTGCCACCGGTCATGAAGTTGGCGTCCACCATCAGCTCGCGGTGCAGCGGCACGTTGGTGTTGATGCCCTCGATCACGGTCTCGGCCAGCGCGGTGCGCATGCGGGCCAGGGCCTGTTCGCGGGTGTCGCCGTGGGCAATGATCTTGCCAATCATCGAGTCGTAGTTGGGCGGCACGAAGTAGTTGGTGTAAGCGTGCGAATCCACCCGCACCCCAGGCCCCCCCGGCGCGTGCCAGGTGGTGATGCGGCCGGGCGACGGGGTGAACTTGTACGCGTCTTCGGCATTGATGCGGCATTCGATCGAATGCCCGCGGATGACCACATCGCGTTGCGTGAAAGGCAGCCGCTCACCCGCCGCCACCATGATCTGCGTCTTCACGATGTCGATGCCAGTGGTCATCTCGGTCACCGGGTGCTCGACCTGCACCCGCGTGTTCATTTCGATGAAGTAGAACTCGCCGTTCTCGTACAGGAACTCGAACGTGCCTGCCCCCCGGTAGCCCAGCTTCTTGCAGGCGGCCGAGCAGCGCTCGCCAATGCGTTCGATCAGCTTGCGCGGAATGCCGGGTGCTGGCGCTTCCTCGATCACCTTTTGGTGGCGCCGCTGCATGGAACAGTCGCGCTCACCCAGCCAGACCGCATTTTTGTGCTGGTCGGCCATGATCTGGATTTCAATGTGCCGCGGGTTCTGGAGAAACTTCTCCATGTACACCTCGGGATTGCCGAACGCCGCGCCGGCCTCGGCCTTGGTGGTTTGTACCGCGTGGATCAGCGCGGCTTCGGTGTGCACCACCCGCATGCCGCGACCACCGCCACCGCCGGCCGCCTTGATGATGACCGGGTAGCCCACCGCCTTGGCAATGCGGCGGATCTGCACCGGGTCGTCCGGCAATGCGCCTTCGGAGCCAGGCACGCAAGGCACGCCGGCTTTGATCATGGTCTGCTTGGCCGTCACCTTGTCGCCCATGATGCGAATGGATTCTGGCGTCGGGCCGATGAACTGGAAGCCGCTTTTCTCAACCCGCTCGGCAAAGTCGGCGTTTTCGCTCAGGAAACCGTAACCGGGGTGGATGGCCTCGGCGTCGGTCACTTCAGCCGCCGAGATGATGGCCGGCATGTTGAGGTAGCTCAGACCCGACGGTGCCGGGCCGATGCAGACCGCCTCGTCGGCCAGCTTGATGTACTTGGCTTCGCGGTCGGCTTCGGAATAGACCATCACCGCCTTGACGCCCAGCTCCCGGCAGGCGCGCTGGATGCGCAGGGCAATTTCGCCGCGGTTGGCGATCAGTATTTTCTTGAACATGGGAAACGGGGGCCTGCCAGCGTCACTCAATGACGAACAAAGGCTGGCCGTACTCAACCGCCTCGCCGTTGTCGCTCAGCATCTGCACCACGGTGCCACTCTTGTCGGCCTCGATCTCGTTCAGGATTTTCATCGCCTCGATGATGCAGATGGTCTCACCTTCCTTGATCTGGCTGCCGATCTCCACGAATGGCTTGGCGCCGGGACTGGGCGAGCGGTAAAAAGTGCCCACCATGGGCGACTTCACCACATGGCCGGCTGCGGCGGGGGCGGCCGGAACAGCGGCCACGGGTGCGGCGGCAGGCGCACTCTGCACCACAGGCGCGGCCACCTGGGCAGGGCCGTAGGCCACCATGGGCATGGCACCGCCGCCCTTGACGATGCGCACTTTGCCTTCGGCTTCGGTGATTTCCAGTTCCGACACATTGGACTCGGACACGAGGTCGATCAAGGTCTTGAGTTTGCGCAAATCCATAGGCACCTCAGGTATTTTTGTTGACTATTTGTTGCCAAATGGCATTTATTTGTATAGAAAACCGCTTAATTGCGGTCAATACAAAACTGACGACTTGGCAGAAGCACGTATTCTAGTCCATGCGGGTGCGGCCGATATGCCGGGCGCAGTGACAGGGCGAAGGCCATTGCGGCCAAGTGTGGCGGGCCGTTGCCGCCACGAAAAATCCAGCCGCGAATGTAACCCAAAAAACGCCGCTGCCGCCAAAAACAGCGATGTCAGCGCAATTGCCGCCACTGGGCCAGATCTTCAGGGTGAACCTTGCCCAT
Organism: Burkholderiaceae bacterium; assembly: GCA_017848435.1. Classification (GTDB taxonomy): domain Bacteria; phylum Pseudomonadota; class Gammaproteobacteria; order Burkholderiales; family Burkholderiaceae_C; genus PCRC01. The sequence continues at coordinate 18,236 of JAFEHU010000069.1, forward strand.
CTTGCGCTGCAGCACATGGCCGGCCGCACCCAGCACCACGGTAAAAGGCAAGGCGCCGCTCACGTTGCCCAGCGCCTTGCCCAGTTCGGTGCCGCCAAACCCGGCCAAACCACTGGGAAAGCTGAGCGGCATTTTCTGAAGAAAGGCCTTGACCGCACTGGGCTGGTCCACCGCGAGGCCCAGCACCTGCCAGCCGCTGGCCGCGTTGTCGCGGTAGAAGCGGTCGAGCAACGGCAGTTCTTCGATGCACGGCGGGCACCATGTCGCCCAAAAATTCACCAGCAGGGGCTTGCCCGCGAACGATGCCAGCGCCAGCGGTTCGCCCGCCGGGGTGTCAAAACGCTGCGACCACAGCAGGGTCTCCGCCGGGCCGAGCGCGGCGGTGTGCGGGGACACGGCAGGCCCACCCTGCAT
>JAFEHU010000066.1 GCA_017848435.1 Burkholderiaceae bacterium
GGGTGCAGGCGTGGGTGCGGGGGCCGGGGTGCCGTCGCCACCACCACCGCCACAGGCGGCAAGGGCCATGGAGCCGAGCAGCGCGGTGCTGGCAGTGCCAACACCGGCCTTGAACAGGCTGCGGCGACTCAGGCGGGCTTCAACGATGTCTTCAAAAGAAGGGCCGTTGGTGGGGTTGGTGCCGATGTCTTCGGGGTCGATTGCCGACAGGTCGGTCTGGGTGATGGCGTTCATCGGGGTATGCCTTTGGAGTTCAGTGGAAGAAAACCACTGGACGATAGGCGGCCCCAGTGACACTCTGATGGCGGTTGTGTGACGCCTGGATGACGACCCCGTGACGCCGCCACGGTGCGTCAACGCCGGGGTTCAGGCCGCCAGTTGCTGCGCGTGGTGCACCAGGTGGTCGGCCACGAAGCTGGCAATGAAATAGTAACCGTGGTCGTAGCCGGTGTGTTGGCGCAGCAGCAGCGGCTGGCCGACCACTGCGCAGGCCGCCTCGAAGGTCTCGGGGTTCAGCTGGTTGGCGAGGAATTTGTCGTCCAGACCCTGGTCGATCAAAATGCCGCGCGGGTACGGTGGCTTGCCCTGTCCGGCCATCAGCCGGCTGGCGTCGTGTGGGCCCCAGGTGCTGCGGTCGGCGCCCAGGTAGCCGGTGAAGGCTTTTTGGCCCCACGGGCAGTCCATCGGCGCGCAGATGGGCGCAAAGGCGGAGAGCGACTTGAACACCCCGGGGTGGCGGAGCGCCAGCGTCAGCGCGCCGTGGCCACCCATGGAATGGCCAAAGAGGCCCATGCGTTGCGCGTCAATCGGCAAGGCCTTGGTGACCACGCCGAGCAGCTCCTGCACGATGTAGCTTTCCATCCGGTAGTGGGTGGCCCAGGGGGCTTGCGTGGCGTCGAGGTAGAAACCGGCGGCCAGGCCAAAGTCCCAGCTGTCGGCTTCGCCCGGCAGGTTGGCGCCGCGTGGGCTGGTGTCAGGCGCGACCAGCGCCAGGCCCAGCTCGGCGGCGAGGCGCTGGGCACCGGCCTTGGTGGCGAAGGTTTCTTCGGTGCAGGTCAGGCCGGCGAGGTACAGCAGCGCGGGCACTTGGCCACCGGCCGCGTCGATCTTGGCCTGCGGCGGCAGGAAGACCGAGAAGCGCATCGGCAGGCCGATCTCTTTCGACGCGTGTTGGTAGAAGCGCTGCACGCCGCCGAAGCAGCCGTGCTGGCTCAGCAGTTCGAGGTCAGCCACCATGTCAGAACAGAACGACACCGCGAATTGATTCGCCGCGCTTCATCAAATCGAAGCCCTTGTTGATGTCGTCCAGCGGCATGGTGTGGGTGATCAGGTCGTCGATGTTGATCTTGCCCTCCATGTACCAGTCCACGATCTTGGGCACGTCGGTGCGGCCACGTGCGCCACCAAAGGCAGAGCCTTCCCACTTGCGGCCGGTGACGAGCTGGAACGGCCGGGTGCTGATCTCGGCGCCGGCTTCGGCCACGCCAATGATGATGCTGCGGCCCCAGCCCTTGTGGGTGCACTCCAGCGCCTGGCGCATGATCTTGGTGTTGCCGATGCACTCGAAGCTGTAGTCGGCGCCGCCGTCGGTGAGCTGCACGATGGCGTCCACGATGTTGCCGCCCGCTGCCTCGATGTCTTTCGGGTTCAGGAAGTGCGTCATGCCGAACTGGCGTGCCATCGCCTCGCGGGCCGGGTTGATGTCGATGCCGATGATCTTGTCGGCACCCACCATCTTGGCGCCCTGGATCACGTTCAGGCCAATGCCGCCCAGGCCGAACACCACCACGTTGGCGCCTGCCTCCACCTTGGCGGTGAAGATCACCGCGCCAATGCCGGTGGTGACGCCGCAGCCGATGTAGCAGACCTTGTCGAACGGCGCATCGCTGCGGATCTTGGCCAGCGAAATCTCCGGCGCCACGGTGTAGTTGCTGAAGGTGCTGGTGCCCATGTAGTGGAAGATAGGCTTGCCACCGAGGCTGAAGCGGGAAGTCGCGTCGGGCATCAGCCCTTTGCCCTGGGTGCCGCGGATCAGCTGGCAGAGGTTGGTCTTGCGGCTCAAACAGAACTTGCAGGTGCGGCATTCCGGTGTGTAGAGCGGAATGACGTGGTCACCCTTTTTGAGCGTGGTGACACCCGGGCCCACGTCCACAACGATGCCCGCGCCTTCGTGGCCGAGGATGGCGGGGAAGATACCTTCGGGGTCGGCGCCGCTGAGCGTGTAGTAGTCGGTGTGGCAGATGCCGGTGGCCTTGATCTCGACCAGCACCTCGCCGAATTTCGGACCTTCGAGGTCGACGGTTTCAATGGTCAGGGGCTGGCCAGCTTGCCAGGCAACGGCGGCGCGGGTTTTCATGCGGGGGTCCTCGTAGGGGGTGTCGAAACAGGGGGAGATTACAACCGAACTTCAGGCCCGGCGCCGGCCAGGGGTTGATGCCATCGGTGTGTTTGCTATTGATTCAATAGCTGAAGCGCAAGCCTGCACTAAGGCTTGAGGCCGATTTGGCTTGAAAAACACCTTCCGGGCGTGTTTTGGGGCTGCTGGGCGCCCAAAAACACGCCCCAAGGCTCATTTGGGCCACAGCACCCACAGCCGCAGCGGCTGCTTGACGCGGCCCGCCAGCGCGCCAGCGTCGTCGCCCCAGCCGGCAAAGTAGTCGGCCCGCACCGCGCCGACGATGGCCGAGCCGGTGTCTTGCGCGAACACCAGTTTCTGCAGGTTCACCGCCGGCCCGCGGGTGGCAAGCCAGACCGGCGCGCCGTAGGGAATGCTGTCCTTGTCCACCGCGATCGAGCGGCCGGGGGTGAGCGCCACGCCCAGTGCGCCGCGCGGGCCGAAGGCGGCGTCCAGCTCGCTCATGGCCTCTTCGCGGAAGAACACCACCCGCGGGTTGCTCCACAGCATCTCGTTGACCCGGTCCGGGTTCTCGGCCGCCCAGCGCTTGATGGACGGCCACGACACGTCGCGCAGCTCCCCGCGGTCCAGCAGCCAGCGGCCCACGCTTTTGTAGGGCTGCTCGTTGGTGGCGGCAAAGGCCAGCCGCACCAGCTTCTGGCTGCCGTCGGGTTCGGTGATGCGCACCCGGCCCGAGCCCTGGATCTGCAGGATCAACACGTCCACCGGGTCGGCCAGCCAGGCGATCTCGCGGCCCCGCAGTGCGCGCTGCACCGACGGCGAGCTGTCGATTTCCTGCCGGGTGTGCCAGGGCTTGCGCGTGCCCAGGCTGGCCGGCGGCCGGTACAGCGGCACCTGGAATTGCGCGGTCGGCACGCGGCTGGCTTCCAGCAGGGGTTCGTAGTAGCTGGTCAGCATGCCGACCGCCTGGCCTTCGGTGCTTTCCACCCGGTAGGGCTGGAAGCGGCTGACCAGCCACTGGCGCTGCGCGTCCTCGTCGGCAATGCTGAGCTGGCGCACCTCGCTGCACAGCAGCGCAAAGGTGGGCAGCGGGCGTTCGCAGCCGCGGATCCAGGCGTTCCAGGCCTCGAACAGCGTGTCGTCGGCCAGGCCGGGCAGCTCGCGCCAGCGCACCGGCACCCAGCGGCTCTTGGGGCGCTCTTGCACCGCCGGCAGCTCGGCGGTGTCGTTGAACTCGAACGGTGCCCGGGGCGTGACCACCGGGGACGGCGCAGGCGCGGGTTGCGGGGCGGGCGGCGCCACCACCACCGGCGCCGACGGCACCCTCGGCAGCGAGGGGCTTTGGCGTGGCGGGCTGCTGCAGGCGGCCAGGCTTCCTACAATCACCGCCAGACCCAACCACCCCTGGACCCGACGCATGACCCTGCTGTTTCTGGAAGCGCTGGCCGCCGGCCTGCTGTTGGTGGGCATCGTCTGGTGGACCATGTTTTCGGGCCGAAAAGGCGGTGAACTGAAGCCGCCGGAGGATGGCCCCCCGGACGACGCGTCGAAATAAGCCGGCGGCACCGTCACTGCTCCTGCAGCAGGTAGACCAGGTCCACCGCCGACTTCACACCCATCTTGTCGAACACCCGCGCGCGGTGCACCTCCACCGTGCGCACGCTGATGTCGAGCGCGTCGGCGATCAGCTTGTTGGGCAGGCCCTGGGCGACCCTCTGCATCACGTCGCGCTCGCGCTCGGTGAGGTCCGCCATGCGGGCGCGCAGCCGGTCGCGTTCGGCGTGGCGCGCCAGCGTGGCCGACGACAGGTTCAGCGCCTGCTCGACCCGGTCGACCAGCGCGTTGTCGGAAAAGGGCTTTTCGCAGAAGTCGAATGCCCCGCGCTTGACCGCGTCCACCGCGGTGGCCACGTCGGCGTGGCCGGTGAGAAAAATCACCGGCAGCGTGTTGAGCAAGCCCTGGCCGCTGAGCTGGTCGAACAGGGCCAGCCCGCTCATGCCGCCGGGCATGCGCACGTCGAGCAGCAGGCAGCCGGCCTCGCGCAGCACCGGGCCACCGCGTGCAACGCGCTGGGCCAGCATCGCGGCAAAGGCCTCGGCGCTGTCAAAGGTCTCGCTGTTGAGGCGGCGGGTGCGCAGCAGCCAGGCCAGCGCGTCGCGCACGCTGGCGTCGTCGTCCACAATGAACACGGTGGCATTGGCAGCAGGTTGCATGGCGTCTCCTCATCATTCTTGGGCCAGCGGCAAGGTGAACACAAACACCGTGCCCCGGGGCTCGCGCGGTGTGAACGACAACTGCCCCCCATGCTGCTCCACCACCGTGCGGCACAGGCTCAGGCCTAACCCCATGCCCTCGGCCTTGGTGGTGAAAAACGGGGTGAACAGTTGGGCGGCGACCTCTTCGCTGATGCCGTCGCCGCTGTCGGCGATGGAAAAGGCCACGGCTTCCGGGCTGGCGACGGTGGCCACGGCAATGGTCAACACGCGTTCAGAAGGCAAAGACAGCGGGGAGGCCGCAGCGCCGGGCCGCCCCAAGCCCGGCACGGCCCCCTCGGGGGGGAGCGAACCCCGCGCAGCGGGAAGCGTGGGGGCCTGCGAACGCAGCGCCGGGCCGCCCCAAGCCAGTTCAGCCCCCTCGGGGGGCAGCGAACCACGCGCAGCGGGGAGCGTGGGGGCCATGTCCGGCACCATCGCCTGCATGCCGTTGCGGACCAGGTTGAGCAGCACCTGCTCGACCATGGTGCGGTCGCACAACACATCGGGCAGGCCCGGTGGGCAGTCGGTCTGTACCCGCACGCCCAGCTTGCGGGCCTGCAGCGCCACCAGCGGCATCACCGCGTCGAGCAAGGCCTGTGGGGCCACGGCAGCGCGCTGTTGGTCACGGCGGCGCACGAAGTCGTGCACGCTTTTGATGATCTTGCCGGCGCGTTCGGCCTGGCCGGCGATGCGCTGCACCGCGTCGGCCAGGCTGCTCTGCGCCGGCGACGCCAGCGACGCGCCACCCCGGCCCTGCAGCAGGTTGAGCGAGCCGCTGGCATAGCTGGAAATGGCCGCCAGTGGCTGGTTCAGCTCGTGGCTCAGCAGCGAGGCCATCTCGCCCACCATGGCCAGCCGGGCGGTGGCCTGCAGGCGCTCCTGCCGGGTGCGGGACAGCTCTTCGGCGCTGCGCTGGGCGCTGAGGTCGAGGCAGGCACTCATCCAGCCGGTCTGGGCCCCGGTCGCGTTGATCAGCGGCGCCTCGATGATGAGCACCGGGAAACGGGTGCCGTCCTTGCGCATGAAGACCGACTCAAAGCCCTCGCGCGGCGGCATCTGCCCGGCCATGCGGATGTCGTGCCGGCGCTGGTACTCGCCATGCTGTTCGGTCGGCCAGTAGGCGGCGGGCGCCTTGCTGCCCAGCAGTTCTTCGGCGCCGAAGCCGACCATGCTGCAGAACGCCGGGTTGACGTAGGTGATGCGGCCCTGCAGGTCGCGCGCGCGCAGGCCGGTGACGAGCGAGTCTTCCATCGCCTTCCGGAAGGCCAGCGCGTCGGCCAGGTCGCGCTCGGCACGCAGGCGGCGGCGCATGTCGTGGCCCAGCAAGGCCAGCACCGCCAGCAGGGCCAGCGACATCGCGCTGACCAGCGCGGTCAGCAGGTTGGGGAACAGGTCGGGCCCGTCGCGCCAGCTGTCGAGCCGCAGCACCATGGCCTGGCCCGGCAGGTCCAACAGCTGCTGCGCGGTGAAGACGCGCTGGCCGCGCACCGGCAGGCCGTGCACTGCAAGCCGGGTGCCATCGGCCTCGGTGAACGACACCGACAAATCGGCCGGCATGCGCGGGCTGAACATCTCGCCCAGCAGGCCATTGAGCGCGTAGTTGGCCACCAGGTAGCCGGTGGTCTGGCCGCGCTCGACCAGCGGCAGGCAGAGGTCCATCACCTCCAGCCCCAGGCCACCGTACTGCGGCACGAAATAGCTGCTGGCGTAGGCCGGTGCGCCCAGCCGCTGGGCGGTGGCGCAGGCCAGCGCAATGCCGGCCTGTGCGCGGTCCCGGCCCAGGCGGTCGAACACCGGCGGGCGGAACGGCGTGTCGGCCTGGGCCTGGGTGGCGAGTGCGCCGTCGCGCCACTCCAGCCGCAGCAACTCGCGGTGCTGGCGCAGGATTTCGGCCGCTTCCTGCGCCCATGAGCCCGGTGTCGGCTGGTTGAAATGCAGCGCCTGCAGGCTTTGCACGTTGCGGCTCAGCGTGGCACGCAGGTTGCCCAGCGCCTCGGCGGCGTCGCGGTCGAGCCGGCTTTGCACCTGGCTGACTTCGTAGCGGCTGGCCAGCCAGACCAAGGTGCCCAGCAGCGTGAACACCAGGCTGACCACCACCGACCACAACGCCCAGCGCGGCAGGCCGAGGCGGGTGGGGCTGGCGATGGCAGATGCGCTCATGGGACGCGCCGGTGCTGCAGCGCCGGCAACTGCCGCCGAACAGTGGCGAGGCGTTCGGCGCTGCACTCGCCCAGCACCACACCGGCGCCCTGTGCACGCTGGGCCAGCAGCTCGCCCCAGGGGTCGGCCAGCAGGCTTTGGCCCCAGGTGCGGCGGCCGTTGCCATGCACCCCACCCTGCGCGGCGGCCAGCACATAGGCCTGGTTCTCAATGGCGCGGGCGCGCAGCAGCACTTCCCAATGCTTCTCACCGGTGGTCCAGGTGAAGGCGCTGGGCACCAGCAGCAGGTCGGCCTGCAGGGCGCGGTAGAGCTCGGGGAAACGCAGGTCGTAGCAGATGCTCAGGCCCACACGCCAGCGCTGGCCGTCACGCGAGAGCAGCTCGAACGCCACCGGTTGTGTGCCCGCCTGCAGCACGGTGGCCTCGTCGTAATGCTCCTCGCCACTGCTGAAGTTGAACAGGTGGACCTTGTCGTAGCGCGCCACGCAATGGCCATTGGGCGCAAACACCAGCGTGCTGTTGAACACGCGCTGCGGGTCCCCGGTGGCCAGCGGGATGGAGCCCCCCACCACCCACAGGCCGTGCTGCAGGGCCGCGTCGGCCAATGCGCGCTGCAGCGGCCCGCCGGTGGGCAGGCCGTCCAGCACGGGAGCGGGTTCGGCCAGCGCCAGCTTGTCGGTGTCGCGGTGGCCCAGCAGGGCAAAGTGCTCGGGCAGCAGCACCAGTTCGGCACCCCCGGCAGCGGCCTCGGCGATCAGCGCGCGGGCGGTGGCGAGGTTGGCACCCAGTTCGGGGGCCGACACCATTTGCAGCGCGGCGACTTTCACTTGGGCCCTTCGGCAGGCGCCGCGGACGCGGCACTGGCCGGTGCACGCGCCACGCGGGTCACGCGCGGGTCGGCCCAGGCACCGTCGATGTGGAATTCCTGCGTGGCCGCCTCGATCAGCGGGCGGCGCAGCACCGCCTGCGCGAGGAAGGTGCCGAGCCCGATGGCCGGGTTGATGACGGCGGCCACCAGCGAGGCGGTGCCGGCGTTGATCTCGGGCACCACCACCACCTTCAGGTCTTGTGTTTCACGGGCAATGTCGGCGCGCCCTTCCATCAGCACCGCCGCGTTGACGCCCTTCATCTGCAGGTTGTTGGTGGCGGCCACGCCGTCGCTGATGCGCACGTCGCCGCGGATGAAGTCGAACGCAAAACCTTCGCTGAACACGTCGCGAAAATCGAGCGCCAGCCGGCGTGGCAGGGCCTGCAGGCTCAGCACCCCCAAGAGCTTGGCCAGGCCCGGTTCGGCCTTCAGGAACTGACCGCTTTCCATGCCCACATTGAAGCTGCCGTCCAGGCTGGGGTAGTCCAGCGCCAGCGGCGAGCCGCGCCAGGCGACCTGCCCTTCGATCTGCCCCTTGCCGCGGCGGATGGCGCCGGGCGTGCCGAAGCGTTGGAGCAGCTCGCCGGAGTCGTTCACGTCGAGCCGGAAGTTCATCGCCGTGCGGCGCGGTGCGCCCACGGGCGCGCCGTCCACCGCCGCCCAGTTGCCGTTGGCGGTGAAGGTGGCCTCGGGCAGCGCGATGTTGAACTTGTTGAGCCGCCACTCGCGCGCACTGCCGAAGCGGTTCACCGCGTCGATCTCGACACGGCCAAGGGCCTTGCCATTGAGTTCGAGGTCGTCCACCACGATGTCGAGCGCCGGGATGCTTTCTGGCTGCCGGTCCAGGATCTTCTCCACGCCGCTGGCGGCCGAGGGCGCCAGCCGCAACCGCGCCAGCCGCGCCACCACCCGGCCCGTGCCGCCGCTGCCGGGCTGGCGGTACTCGACATTGCCGTTGAGTTCTGCCGCGTCCACCTTGGCGCGCCAGAGGTTGCCGTCGCGCGAGCCGGTCAGCACCACCTTGTTCAGCTGGTAGGCCTCCAGCACCAGCTGGTCGGCGTTCAGCGCGATGCTGGTGGGCAGGTAGCCTGACGGTGCTGCAGGCACCGGCCGCGACCCGCGCGGCAGCGGCGCGGCAGGCCGCGCTGCGGAATCGGCCGACGCCAGCAGCTTCTGCCAGGCCCCGACATTGACCGACGCGAGGTCGATCTGTGCCGACACGCCCTCCCCCGGCGGCAGCGCCACCGGCAACACCGTAGGGCCCCCCTGCCCGACACGCAGGGCGCCACGCAGCACCTGCGGCTCCGGCCCGGCGAGGTCGCGCTGGTAGAGCACCGACAGCACGCCGTCGAGCGACACGGCCAGCTGGTCTTGCAGCGCCCGGCCCGCCACGGCGGGCAGCAGCGTGTTGTCGTAGCGCAGCGGCCAGGCGGTGGCGGCCGGTTTGTTCAGCGGCGGCGGCAGGGTCAGCGCCAGGCCCTGCAGGGGGGTGTTGAAGGCCAGCAGCGGGCGGCCACGCAGCACCGCCAGCGTGGCGGTGTAGGCCGCCGAGCCACTGGCGTGCCTGGCCAGTGAGGCCACGGCGCCCAGTTCGCTGGCCTGTTGCAGGCCTTCGGCGCTGACGCTGCCCTCGCCGGTGAACAGCAACCCGCCGTCGGGCACCGGCGCACCCGCGGCCGTGGTGACGGTGCCGCCACTGAAACGGATGTCGCCGCCCAGCAGACGCCCCTGTGCGCTGGCCACATTGAAGCCGGTTTCGTTGTAGTTCAGCAGGCCCTTCAGGCCCAGGAACTGCGGCGACTGCGGCGAAATGCGCAGGTCGTTGCCAAGGAAGCTGACGCTGCCCTGCAGCCTGGTCTTGTTCACATCGGCCACCGGCAGGTTGAGGCGCAGCTTGTACTCGGCGTTGCCGTTCACCGTGGCGTCGGCCAGCGCGTGGCTGGTCATGCGGGCCAGCGGCGAGGTGTTGACCAGGCCCAGCAGCTCACCGGCCGGCCCGCGTGCGCTGGCGGTGACCACCACGGTGGCATGGGCGAGGTCGTCGATCCGCGCCTCGACCGACTGCAGCTGCAAGGTGGGTGCACCGGCAAAACGCGCCTGGGCCTTGTTGACGCGCATGGTGTTGCGGTCAAACACCAGCTCGCCGTGGAGCTGGGTCAACGCCGGCCAGCGGCTGCCGTCGCGCGTCGGGATCGATGGTGGCACGTACAGGTACTCGGCGCCCTTGATCTGCGCCGCGATGCGGAACTCGCCACGCGCCGGGTTGGTGTAGGGCACCTCCAGCAGCTCACCGCGCACCTTGAACTTCACCGCGCTGGCCTGCCCCTGCAGCACCGACTCGCGCACGTACTCGCGGGTGGCCTTGGGGATGCCCAGCGGCAAATAGCGGTGCACCCGGGTGCCATCGGCCCGGCTGAGCGTGCCCTGCAGGTCGAGGTGGCCGGGGAAGCGCCGGCCGTTGGGCGCGGTGGCCGGGTCGCTGGTGTGCCAGGTGGCGCGGGCCTCGCCCTGGGCGTCGGCGTTGGCAAAGCTGAGCTTGCCCACCTGCGCCTCGATGCGCTGGCCGGCCACACGCCAGGTCACCTCGCCACTGAGCTGGTCCATCGGGATCTCGGGCTGTTCAAACACGCCGGGGAAGGTCAGGGTGCCCTCGGCCAGGCTGACCTGCGCCCGGCCACCCTGGTCGGTCAACTCAAAGCTGACGCTGGCACCCTGTACCCCTGGGCGGCCGAGGGGTTCGCGCACCGCCGCCACGGCGGTGCCGGGTGCGGAAGCCGGCGGCGCGGCCACCGCCACCGGTGTGGGCGCCCCGGGTGCCGCAGCCAGGCTCAGGCTGCTGACCTTGCCACTGGCCTTGAGCTGGCGCAGCGCGTCCAGCGGGCCCTGCCATTGCGCCTGCAGTTGCTCCACCAGGCCCTTGGGTGCGAAGTCGCCCAGAGCGGTGTGCACCGCGGCCGGCAGCGGCAGGCGCTGGGCGATCTGTGCCAGCGCGCCAAGGTCGAGCCGGTCGCCGCGGAACTCGCCCTGCGCCGACGCCGGGCCGTTGGGTTCGGTGTAACGCAGGGTCACGTTGCCGCCAGGCCACTGCAGGCCATCGTCGGCGCGGAACTGCAGGCCTTCGGTGGTGAGCGCAAAGCCGCCTGGCAGGCGCTCTCCCCCGAGCCGGCCGGTGACCGACTGCAGCGACAGCGGCGTCAGCCGCTGTCCCAGCGTCGCGTCCACCTGCGCCAGCGCCAGGTCGGCCACGGCGCTGGTCACGGCGCCGTCGGCCACGTCCACCCAGGCGCGCAGCGCGCCGCTGCCACGCGAGAGGTCCACGCCGATGTCGGCATGGCGGCGCAGCTGCGACAGGTCGACTGCCGGGAAGTCGGCATAGGCCTCGCCGCGCCAGCGCTGCAGGCGCGACGGCCCGCCGGTGAACAGCGTCTGCACAAAGTCGCCGCGCAGGCTGAAACGTGTGCCCCAGTCGGCCGGGGGGGTGGCGTCGAGCCGGACGCGGTGGCGGCGGCCGGTGTTGCGCACCACCAGGTCCACGTCGGACAGGCTCAGCGGTGCCGCACCGCGCTGCTCGTCGGTCCAGCGCAGGGTGCCGTGGCGGATGACGAACTCGGTCTGCGAGAAGAACCAGTCGGCGACCTGGCCGTCGCTGCCCGGGCTGGCCGACAGCGCGGCCAGGTCCAGCCCGGCCACACGCAGGCCACCGTCGGCCAGGCGGCGCACGTCCAGCGCCGGCCCGTCGATGTGGATTTGTTCAAAGTGCAGCTTCCACAGGGTGCGGGGCGACAGCGCCACCTGCACCCGTGGCAGGCGCAGCGCCTCACGCTGTTGCGCGTCGAGCAGCACCACGTCGTGCAGCGCGACGCTGGGCAGCCAGCCGCCCGATTCGGCGGTGACCGCGCCCAGGCGGACCGGAATGCCGAGCACCCGCGAGGCCTGCGCTTCCAGCTGTGGGCGAAACTCGCCAATTCGCGGCACAATGAAGCCATACAAGGCCACCCAGGCCGCCAGCACCAACCCCCAAGCCGCAACCACCCCCCACAGCGCAATGCGAGACAGCAGGACAACAGTTTTCAGACGTTGGGACAGCAAGAGTGGCAATTTGTTCGCAGGGACCTGAGCGTGGCAGGAATTATGACCCGCGGGCCTGAAGCCGAGCCGGCCGCCAAAGGTGACGGTTTGTTACGTGCCTGCACCCCGCCCCAAGTGTCGCCCGACGCGCTGACCGGCAGCGCCTACCCGCGTTTCCTGCAGCGCCTGCGCCGCCGCTACGCCGACCTGCTGCCGCTGCTGCCGCCCGGCACACCCGACCACCACAGCATGGCCGCCACGCTGGCCACCTTGCTGGCGCGCGGCGAAGAGACGGGGGCCGCGCTGCGCATCCTGCGCCAGCTGGTGATGGAGCGGCTGGCCACGCTGGACTGCGACGCCAGCGCCGACCTGTCTGTGGTCACCCACGGCATGACCGCGCTGGCCGAACTCGCCCTGCAAACCGCCAGCGACTGCGCCCAGGCCGAACTGGACCTGCTGCACGGCGCCCCCACCACCGAAGGCGGCGTGCGCGCGACCTTGTGGGTGGTGGGCATGGGCAAGCTGGGCGCGCGCGAGCTGAATGTGTCGAGCGACATCGACCTGATCTACGTCTACGACGAAGACGGCGAAACCGCCGGCAACACCGAAGGCCGCGCCCGCATCAGCAACCACGAGTACTTTGCCAAGGTGGTGCGGCGCATGTCCAGCCTGATTGGCGACACCACCGAACACGGCTTCGTGTTCCGGGTTGATTTGGCGCTGCGGCCCAATGGCGGCTCCGGCCCGCCCGCCGTGTCGCTGGACGCGCTCGAAGAGTATTTGCAGGTGCAGGGCCGCGAGTGGGAGCGTTTCGCCTGGCTCAAAAGCCGGGTGGTGGCACCGAAGCCTCCGGGCGGTGACGGGGGGCAGGAGTGGTCGGCCATGCAGCTGCGCGCGGTGGTGCTGCCTTTTGTGTTCCGCCGCTACCTCGACTACAACGTCTTCGAGTCGCTGCGCAGCCTGCACCAGCAGATCCGCAGCCAGGCCGCACAGCGCGCCGCCGGCCACCCCGAACGCGCCAACGACGTGAAACTCTCACGCGGTGGCATCCGGGAAATTGAGTTCACCGTGCAGCTGCTGCAGGTGGTGCGCGCCGGCCAGTTCCCCGAGCTGCGCACCCGGCCCACGCTCGACGCGCTGCAACGCGTGGCCCGCGCCGGCCTGATGCCGCAGGCCACCGCCGACGCGCTGGCCCAGGCCTACACCTTCCTGCGCCGGGTCGAGCACCGCATCCAGTACCTGGACGACCAGCAAACCCATGTGCTGCCCACCCACGACGACGACCTGCACTGGATCGCCCACAACATGGGCTACACCAGCTGCTGCCCTTTCCTGGGCGAGCTGGACGCGCACCGCGAGCTGGTGGCGCAGGAGTTTGACAAACTGCTCGGCGGCGCCGGCAAAGGCGAATGCAACGGCAAAAGCTGCAGCAAGGCCGCCAACCTGCCACCGCCCGACCTGACCAACCTGCTGGAGCAACTGCCCGAACAGTTCCGCCAGCGGGTGCAGCAATGGAGTGAACACCCGCGCGTGCTGTCGCTGCGCGAAGACGCCCGCCACCGGCTGACGCGGCTGGTGCAGCGTACCGCCCAGTGGCTGCGCGAGGGCAAGGTCAGCGAGGCCGCCGCGCTGCGCATTGCCGACTGGATCGAACCGCTGCTGCGGCGTGAAAGCTACCTCGCGCTGCTGCTGGAACGCCCGGCGGTGCACGAGCGGCTGCTGCGCCTGCTGGGCGCGGCCAAGTGGCCGGCGCGCTATTTGATGCAGCACCCCGGCGTGATCGACGAACTCGCCAGCAACGAGATGCTGGCGCAGCGCTTTGTGGCCACCGAATTCGAGGCCGAACTGGAAGCCCGCCGCGCCGCGCTGAAAACCAGCAACGAGGACGACGACGAGGCGCTGCTGAATTTGCTGCGGCGCGCCCACCACGCCGAAGTCTTCCGCACCCTGGCGCGCGACGTGGAAAGCGTCATCAGCGTGGAACAGGTGGCCGACGACCTGAGCGCGTTGGCCGACAGCGTGCTGCGCGTCACCGCCCGCTGGTGCTGGCAGCGCCTGAAGCAGCGCCACCTGAGCGACGACGACGCCACCGGCCACTTCTGCGTGGTGGCCTACGGCAAGCTCGGCGGCAAGGAGCTGGGCTACGGCAGCGACCTCGACATCGTGTTTGTGTACGACGACGAGGACGAGCGCGCCCCCGACGTCTACCCGCTGCTGGTGCGCAAACTCATCAACTGGCTGACGGTGAAAACCGCCGAAGGCGACCTGTTCGAGATCGACACCGCGCTGCGGCCCAACGGCAACTCCGGCCTGCTGGTCACCACCTTTGGCGCCTACGCCAAGTACCAGCTCGGCCGCGGCAGCAACACCGCCTGGACATGGGAACACCAGGCCATGACCCGCGCCCGTTTCGTGTTGGGCAGCGACGCGCTGAAGACCCAGTTTGACGCCGTGCGCGCCGCCGTGATTGCCGCCCCGCGTGACCGCGCTGCGCTGCGCGAAGAAATCGTCACGATGCGCGACAAGGTGCGCCGCGCCCACCCGGTGAAAGACGACCGCTTTGACGTGAAACACAGCCCCGGCGGCATGGTGGACGCGGAGTTTGCGGTGCAGTACCTGGTGCTGGCCGAGTCGGCCCAGTGCCCGGCGCTGGTGGACAACGTCGGCAACATCGCGCTGCTGCGCCGCGCCGAGGCCGCTGGCCTGCTGCCGCCCGGTGTGGGGGAAGCGGCCGCCACCGCCTACCGCGATTTGCGCCGCATCCAGCACGAAGCGCGGCTGAACGAAGCGCCAACCCAAGTGGCTGTGGGCGAACTGGCGGTGCAGCGCGACGCCATTCTGGCGCTGTGGCAGGCGGTCTTGGGAACGGGTGCAGGCGCTTAGCTTGCCCTAGGTTGCTACTGAATCAATAGCTGAACTACTAGGTTCGACTAAGGCTTGAGGCCGATTTGGCTTGAAATTCCGGGCTGGCGGGCGTTGTCAGCCCCCCACCCCCTCAAAAACTGCAAAAAACCGGCTCAGACCGCCGGTGTGGGCACCACGGCCGGTGCCAGTTCCCGCACCAGTTCCTTGCGGTAGCGGTTCAGTTCCTGCACGGTGTTGAAGCTGCGCTCCATCAGCAGGCTCATGTTGTGCAAGATGCGCTCGACCACCTTGGTCTCCCACACCGCATCAAAGTTGATTTGCTTGTCCAGCCAGTGCTCCAGCCACTCCGGGTCGGGCAGGCGGCTCTGGATGGTGTCGCGCGGGAACAGGTCTTTGTTGACGTGCAGGTTGGTGGGGTGCAGCGCCTGGGCGGTGCGGCGGGCACTGGCCATCAGCACGCCGACCTTGGTGAACGCGGCCTTGGCTTCGTTGCCGAAGTTGTTGATGGCGCGCTTCATGTAGCGCAGGTAGGCACCGCCATGGCGGGCTTCGTCCTGGCTGAGCGTGGTGTAGATGTGCTTGATCACCGGTTCGCTGTGCCATTCGCTGGCGCGGCGGTACCAGTGGTTCAGGCGGATCTCGCCGCAGAAGTGCAGCATCAGCGTTTCCAGCGGCGGGGCGGGCTCGAACTCGAAACGCACGTCGTGCAGTTCTTTTTCCGTCGGGGCGAGGTCGGGGCGGAAGCGCTTGAGGTACTCCATCAGCACCAGCGAGTGTTTCTGCTCTTCAAAGAACCAGATCGACATGAAGGCGGAAAAGTCGCTGTCGTCCTTGTTGTCGCGCAGGAACATCTCGGTCGCCGGCAGGGCTGACCACTCGGTGATGGCGTTCATCTTGATCGTCTGCGCCTGCTCGTCGGTGAGCTTGGACGCGTCGAAAGACGCCCAGGGAATGTCTTTGTCCATGTCCCAACGGACGGACTCCAGCTGTTTGAACAATTCAGGGTAAAGCATGGTGTAAACCTTGTGACTGCCTAAATTTTACGCGCAGGGCGGTGACAAACCCATGAATTGGCGCGATAACCTGCACAAAAATGCGGTTTGCGCAAGCCTGTGGGGGACCGTGGCGACGGTCCCAAGGCGTCACAACCCGTCCAGGTTGTCTAGCAAATACGCCGCATGGCTGCGGATGGATGCGCGCTCGTCTTCGCTCAACCGGGCGATGTTGCGCACCATCAGCGCGGTGCGGGCGTTGGCCTTCAGCGCGGGCTCGTGCCGGTCCAGAAAGTGCCAGTACAGCGTGGTCACCGGGCAGGCGTCCGCGCCAGTGCGCTGGTCGGGCTTGTACCGGCAGCCCTGGCAATAGTTGCTCATGCGCTTGGTGTACTGGCCGCTGGCGATGTAGGGTTTGCTGGTGAAACGCCCGCCGTCGGCGTAAAGCGCCATGCCGGCCACGTTGGGCAACTCCACCCACTCCACCGCGTCCACGTACACCGCCAAATACCAGTCGGCGACCTGTTGCGGGCTGATTTCGGCCAGCAGCGCGAACTGGCCGGTGACCATCAGCCGCTGGATGTGGTGGGCAAAACCGTACTGCAGCGTCTGGCCGACCACCTCGCGCATGCAGGCCATCTGTGTCTTGCCGGTCCAGTACCAGGCGGGCAACGGGCGTTGGTGCTTGTAGTGGTTGGCGGTCTTCATCTGCGGCATGTCGAGCCAGTACATGCCGCGGATGAACTCGCGCCAGCCCAGCACCTGGCGGATGAAGCCCTCCACGCTGGCCAGCGGCAGGCCACGTTCACGGTAGGCCGCCTCAGCCGCAGCGATGACTTCGCGCGGGTCGATCAAATGCAGGTTCAGCGCCACCGAGAGAATGCCGTGCCAGCCCCACGGCGTGCCGGTCCACATCGCGTCCTGGTGCGGGCCGAAGTGTTCCAGCCGGGCGTCGATGAAGCGCTGCAGCGCTTCCAGCCCCTGTGCCCGGGTGACGGGCCAGACGAAGTGGTCGAGCGAACCGGGGTGGTCGGGAAAGTGCTTGTGCACCAGCGCCAGCACCTCGGTGGTGGTGCGGTCGGGCGCAAACAGCGCGGGTGGCGGGATGTCGCCTGGCCCGGTTTTGGGGTAGCCCTGGCGGTTGTCGGCGTCAAAGTTCCACTGCCCGCCTTCGGGCTCGGCGGTTTTGCCGGTGCCGTGCACCAGCACACCGTGCTGGCGCCGCATCTCGCGGTAGAAGTACTCCATGCGCAGTTCCTTGCGGCCGCTGGCCCAGCGGGCAAACTGTGCGCGGCTGCACATGAAGTGGGTGTCGGGCAGCACCTGCAACAGCGTGTCGCAGGCGCTGGCGGCGTTTTGCACGGTTTCCAGCAGGCGCCACTCGCCCGGCTCGCACATTTGAACGATTTCCGGCTTGAGCCTCAGAAAAGCCTCGCGCAGATGCTCTGAAAATGTGAGCGCCTTGGTGGTGTCGTCCAGCGCCACGTAGTGGTAACGCCAGCCCTGGCGGTGCACCTCGTTGCAGAAGTGGCGCATGGCAGACAGAAACACCGCGATGCGCGCCTTGTGGCTCCAGACCGCCGTGCCTTCGCTGTGCGCCTCGACCATCAGCACCGCGTCCTGCGCGGCGTCAAAGTCGGCCAGCGCCGGGTTGCCCAGCCAGAGCTGGTCGCCCAGCACCAGCACCAGGCGGCGCAGCGGGCGGGTGGGACAGCGGTCGGCGGTAGTGGTGGTGGTCACGGTGCGCTGTCTGCTGGCTTGGCGCGGCGGCAGCGCTCGGAGCAGAATTTCACGCTGTCCCAGTTCTTGGCCCAGCTTTTGCGCCAGACCATGGGCAGGCCACACGCGGCGCAGATTTTCTGCGGCAACGCCTGTTTGTTGCCCTTGAAGCCCGCTTTGTTCATGCTGGCGCGCGCTGCCACTGCGTCAGGTGGGCCAGCAGCGCCTCGAAGTTGGGCAGCGGCGTGATGCCGGGCAAGGTGCGGCGGTAGAGCGCCGGGCACTGACCACCGACCCAGATCGCCACCGTGGGGGGCAGTTGCGCGCGCAGCGCAGCCAGGCCGCTCAGCACGTACCGGGTGTTCAGGCTGCCGGTGAAGCTGAGCGCCACCGCGTCTGCGCGCTGGGCGGTTGCCGCACGGACAATGTCCTCCAACGGCGTTTGCGGGCCCAGCGACACGCAGGTGCAGCCTTGCAACGCCAGCATGGTCTCGGCCATCAACAGGCCCAGGCCGTGCGGCTCCTTGGGGAAAGTCGTCAGCAACACACGCGGACGGCTCGGCGCGCCCGCCGGCAGAGCGTGGATGCCGTGGCGCAGCACCCCGGTCACGGTTTCGGTGTACAGGTGCTCTTCAAAAATCTGCAGGTCACCACGCAGCCAGGCGTCGCCCACCAGCGCGTTCATGGGCACCACCACCTCCAGCACAAAACGCGACAGACCGAGTTGCGCCACCGCCTGGACAAAACTGCGCCGCAGCGCATCCACGTCGTGGTTGCGCAACCAGGCCATGCGGGTGAAGACGTCGGGACCGCTGCTGCCGCTGGCGGGCAGGGCGGGTG
>JAFEHU010000017.1 GCA_017848435.1 Burkholderiaceae bacterium
CCCCCGCCCCACCCCGAGGCCGCGCTGCGGCAACTGGTGGCCCAGGCGCTGGCCCTGCGCGAGGCCCAGATCGCAGCGCTGCAGGTGGTCAAGCGCAGCTTTGACGCTCGCAAGGCCGACCTGCTGGCGGTCTACATCGTCGACGTGGCACTGGCCGATGCCGCACAAGAGCCCGCACTGCTGGCCCGCCTGGCCGGCAACCCGCACATCCAGCCCGCACCCGACATGGCCTGGCGCCCGCCAGTGCAAGCCCCGGCCAATTTGGCCTTGCGCCCGGTGGTCGTGGGCTTTGGCCCCTGCGGCATTTTTGCCGCACTCACTTTGGCGCAAATGGGCTTCAAACCCATCGTGCTGGAGCGTGGCCAGCCGGTGCGCCAGCGCACCCAAGACACCTGGGGCCTGTGGCGCAAGAAGACGCTGAACCCCGAGAGCAATGTGCAGTTTGGCGAAGGCGGCGCCGGCACTTTTTCCGACGGCAAGCTCTACAGCCAGATCAAGGACCCGCGCTTTCTGGGCCGCAAGGTGATGCAGGAGTTTGTGGCGGCCGGTGCACCGGAAGAAATTTTGTACATGGCGCACCCCCACATCGGCACCTTCAAGCTGGTCAAGGTGGTCGAGCAGCTGCGCGCGCAAATCATCGCGCTGGGCGGCGAGGTGCGTTTCGGCCAGCGCGTGACCGACCTGCTGCTGGACCCCGGCCCCAACGGCCAGCGCCTGCGCGGCCTGCAGGTGCTGGACCAGGCCAGCGGCCATACCACAGAGCTGGCCGCCGACCAGGTGGTGCTGGCGCTGGGCCACAGCGCGCGCGACACCTTTGCGATGCTGCACGAGCGCGGCGTGTTCGTGGAGGCCAAGCCGTTCTCGGTGGGCTTCCGCATCGAGCACCCGCAGGGCGTGATCGACCGTGCCCGCTGGGGCCGGCACGCCGGCCACCCGCTGCTGGGGGCGGCCGACTACAAGCTGGTGCACCACGCCCAGAACGGCCGTGCGGTGTACAGCTTTTGCATGTGCCCCGGTGGCACGGTGGTGGCCGCCACCTCCGAGCCGGGCCGGGTGGTCACCAACGGCATGAGCCAGTACTCGCGCAACGAGCGCAACGCCAACGCCGGCATGGTGGTCAACATCGACCCGCCCGACTTTCTGCGCGGCCCCGAGCACGCGCCGGCCGACTGGCAGGCCGCCTTTGGCGAGGAGGCTGGCGCCCGCTATGCCGCCGAGGCCGAGGCCCTGGCCCAACAAACGCCGCCGGCCGTGCACCCGCTGGCTGGCGTGGTGCTGCAGCGCCGGCTGGAAGCCAATGCCTACACGCTGGGCGGCAGCAGCTACGAGGCGCCCGGCCAGCTGGTGGGCGACTTCATTGCCGGACAACCGTCCACCGATTTCGGCAGCGTGCTGCCCTCGTACAAGCCCGGCGTGAAGCTGGGTGACCTGGCGCCCGCCCTGCCCGCCTACGCCATCGAGGCCATGCGCGAGGCGCTGCCGGTGTTTGGCCGCAAGATCAAGGGCTACGACATGCCGGACGCGGTGCTCACCGGTGTGGAAACCCGCACCTCGGCACCGCTGCGCATCACCCGCGGCGCCAACCTGCAAAGCCTGAACCTCCCTGGCCTCTACCCGGCCGGCGAGGGCGCGGGCTACGCCGGCGGCATTTTGTCGGCGGGGGTGGACGGCATCAAGGTGGCCGAGGCGCTGGCGCTGCAGGTGTGCCACAGGCAGTGAGGGCGCACCCAGCAGGCGCCGGCAGCACGATTCCAGCATCTCCACATCCTCGCTGTGGCCCAGGTTGCGGTACGCGAAGGACGACTTCAGCATGTCAGCGGCCTGAACAAGGAGTTCAGGCCAGCCACAACAGCAGCCTCCTTCCCTAAGGGCTCGCGTCAGGCCACACTGTGCCCCATTCACTCAGCCAAGGGTTTCGAAATGAACAGATGGAACACAGGCCTCGTTGCCGGCGTGTTGGCGCTCTTGACGGCCTCGGTAGCGGCGCAAACCGCCTACCCGAACAAGCCGATCCGACTCATTGTGCCGATCGCTGCGGGGGGGCCAAGCGACGCGGCCGCACGCGCGCTGGCCAGGGGTTTGGCGGCCAGGCTCGGCCAGCAGGTGGTGGTGGACAACCGACCGGGCGCCAACACCGGCATCGGCGCGGGTGCCGCACTGAACGCCGACCCCGACGGCTACACCTTGCTCTTCGCGCTGGCCTCCAACGCCGGATTGCCCTCTCTGAGCAAGACTTCACCGTACAAGTCGATCACCGATTTCTCCCCTGTCGCGACGATCGGAGGCAACACGCAATGCCTGGTTGTGCCCTCCAGCGTGCCGGCCAAGACCTTGGTCGAGTTCGCCACGCATGCCAAGGCCAGCCCGCAGCCGCTGATGCGCGGCGCCAACAACGTGTCAGAAGACATGGTGGCGGGGCAAATCACCAGTGCGCTGGGCTTCACACTCGAACGTGTGCCCTACAAAGGGGCACCACAGCTGTTGCCAGACTTGCTCGAGGGACGCCTGCAGGCCGCGGTGCTGCCAATCGGTGCCAGCATCTCCCATGTGCGTTCAGGGCGACTGGTGATGCTTGGCTGCAGTGTGGCCGAACGCATGGCCGCGCTGCCCACAGTACCAACATTGGCAGAGTCTGGCGTGTCTGCCGTCCCGTTGATCACGGCGCACTTCGTGCTCGGCCCCCCTCGAATGCCAGCGGAGATCGTCGAGCGCCTGGCCACAGCGGTGCGCCAAGCCGCAGTGACAGCCGAATTCAAGCAGGAAATGGATCGCCTGTTGATCGTCGGCCCGGTACGGTCGCCAGCCGAGACACGCCAACTGCTGTTGCAGGCCGAGGCCCAGTACGCGCAATACGTTCGCGAGACGGGCGCCAGCATCGACTGATTCGGGCGGCTCAGCGCCGGGTCAGCCAACTCGATGCACGCCGGCTGCTGCCATGATGCCACTCTGGCCGGCCATCGACGCTGGACTGCCCTTTGGCACTGGTGATTTGCGCCAGCTCGGTACAACAGGCGGCGAGAAAGTCGGAAAAAACCCGCAACCGCAGGGTCCGACGCTGTTCAGACCGGAAGTAGATCGCCAGCGGCGGCGGGTCCATCAACTCCCAGTCGAGCAGCACAGGCACCAGCCGGCCGCTCGCCAGGTCCGCCTGTGCTGTGGCGTACGCGATGCGCATCACGCCGCCATCGCGCAAGGCCAGCTCCAGCAGGTTGTCACGGTAGTTGGAATGGAGCCAACCGCGCACGATCACTTGCTCGATGACATCGCCCTGTTG
Source organism: Burkholderiaceae bacterium (assembly GCA_017848435.1). Classification (GTDB taxonomy): domain Bacteria; phylum Pseudomonadota; class Gammaproteobacteria; order Burkholderiales; family Burkholderiaceae_C; genus PCRC01. Next base: position 3,275 of record JAFEHU010000017.1, read on the forward strand.
CCCCATCTGGCGATACCGCCAAAGGTCGAGCAGCTTGCCATAGGGATTGCGGTAGCACAGGCAGTTGTGCACGGTCAGATCGCTGGGTTGGCGTGGCATGCCGTGGCGCTTCCAGTACGCCGGCGTTGCCGCGGTGACTTGTGGCATCACCGGCAGTTCGCGCCGCACCCAATCGCTGGCCTCGAACCAGCCATGCAGCACCAGGAGGTCGCAATCCCTGGCGGCCGCCTCGTCCAGGTGAACCACAGCACGCAGGTCGATCGCCAGATCGGGGTAGTTGGCATGAAAGGCGGGCAGTGCGGGCACGATGCAATGCTGAAGGAAAAAAGGTGTGCCACCCACCACCAGCGTCCCCTGCGGGCGCTGTCGCGCTTGTCGCACGCCATCGTCCGCAGCCTGCAATTGCGCCAACAGGGGCGCGCAAGCATCGGCGTACTGCACACCGTCCGCGGTCAGCGTGAGTCCGCGGTTACCGCGCTGGAACAGCGTCGTGCCGAGCTGCGCTTCGAGCGCCCCCACCAGCTTGGCCACAGCCTGCAAGCTCACATCCTGTTGGCGGGCTGCTGCAGACAGACTGCCGGTTTGCGCAGCCGCAAGAAAGTACTGAATGGCCTTGAGTTTGTCCATCTTGTCAGAAGTGTGCCGTGAACAGCCGGCCATTGGCAACCGCAGAGAGGAATGCGCCGCTGCGCTGGCATTGTCACTTGCCCATACCGACAGCAATGTCCGTCGACGTCACGCTCTTGGGCAACCCGCTGGGCGCCATGCCGCCCAGCCAGGCCAGCGCATGGGCTGGTGGCGCCCGATCAGCCCCGCCGTGCCCGTGCCGCCTCGATTGCGGCGATGTCGATTTTCCCCATCTGCATCATGGCTTCGAAAGCCCGCTTGGCCGCAGCGCGGTCCGGGTCGGCGATGGCGTCCATCAGGATGCGCGGCGTGATCTGCCACGACAGGCCCCATTTGTCCTTGCACCAACCGCAGGCGCTTTCCTGGCCACCGTTGCCGACAACCGCGGCCCACAAGCGATCGGTTTCGGCCTGGTCTTCGGTGGCCACCTGAAACGAGAAGGCCTCGGTGTGCTTGAACGCGGGGCCACCGTTCAGCCCCAGACACGGAATGCCCATGACGGTGAACTCGACCGTGATGACATCCCCTTCCTTGCCCGCGGGGTAGTCGCTCGGCGCGCGATGAACCGCTTTGACCGCGCTGTCTGGAAACGTTTCCGCGTAAAACTGGGCCGCATCCAGCGCGGTCCCGTCGTACCAGATACAAATGGTGTTCTTGCTGACCATGTCTTCACTCCTTCAACGGGTGACAGATGCAATTAAGCCATCAAGATTTTCCGAATTTTGGGCATTGATTACTCAGGTTAGCGCGCCTCCAACAAAAAACCCGGCCAAGGCCGGGTTTCTCTTCAAGCAGTCAACACCTCAAGCCGCGTTGCTCTGCAAGGCCGCGATCCGCTCTTCGATCGGTGGGTGGGTGCTGAACAGCTTGCCAATGCCACCGGTAATGCCCATGGCCGCCACGCTTTTTGGCAACTCGCCGGGCTCCATGCCACCCAAACGTGCCAGCGCGTTGATCATGGGTTGCTTGCGGCCCATCAGTGCTGCGGCACCGGCATCGGCCCGGAACTCACGTTGGCGGCTGAACCAGGCCACGACGATGGCTGCGGCAAAACCCAGCACGATGTCGAGCACGATGGTGGTGACCCAGTAGCCAATGCCGGGGCCGGAGTTGCTGTCGTTGCCACGGCGCAGAAAACTGTCCACGGCGTAGCCAATCACGCGGCTCAGGAACACCACAAAGGTGTTCATCACGCCCTGGATGAGCGTCATCGTGACCATGTCGCCGTTGGCAATGTGGGCCACTTCGTGGCCAATGACGGCCTCCACCTCTTCGCGTGTCATGCCTTGCAGCAGGCCGGTGGACACGGCCACCAGCGCCGAGTTTTTGAATGCACCCGTGGCAAATGCGTTGGGCGCGCCTTCAAAAATGCCCACTTCCGGCATGCCAATGCCCGCTTGTTTGGCAAACTTTTCCACCGTGTTGACAATCCAGGCCTCGTCCGACGACTGGGGCTGGTTGATGACGCGCACGCCGGAACTCCACTTGGCAACCGGCTTGCTGATCAGCAAGGAGATGATGGCGCCGCCAAAACCCATGATCAGGGCAAAACCCAACAGCGCGCCGAGGTTCAGGCCGTTGGCCGTGAGGTAACGGTTCACCCCCAGCAGGTTGGCGACGATGCCAAGCACCAGCACCACCGCGAGGTTGGTCAATACAAACAAAGCGATGCGTTTCATTTTTTCCTTCAGACGGCCAGTGGAGCGGGCCGGTTACGCAAGATGGTAGGGGCGGCCTTGCAGAAATCAAGGTTCGGCGTGGTTTCGCCTACAAAGCGGGCGGTTATTCCGGTTATTCGTTCGGGGAGAGCGGGGCACGCGGCGGCCTGAACACCTGAGGGTCGTCGTAAAAACCAGGCGCTTCGTTGGCAGGCCACCAGCCGGGCACGCCCAACACCGGCAAGGGCGTGAACGGTTTGGTGGCGAGTTTCTCGGGGGCCAGGTCGTTCGCGACCCAGGCGTCCAGCGACGCGAGGCTGTCGATCGGTGGATTGGCCAGGTAGACGTGGGCGGTGATGGCCTTGCGCGGTGACACCAGTTTTTCCAGCAGCGCGTGCCCAAACAACACCAGCCGGGCGTCAGCCCAATCGGTACGCAAATCCACAAACAGCCGCTGCCAATTTCTGGCGCGCAGGGCTTGCCACAGTGCTGGCGGCGCCTGCAGAAAGGCGGCGTTTTCGTCGAACAGGGTCAGCGCGTCGCGCAGCGGGCCGCGCTGTGGCTGGATGCCATGGCTTGCCAGCTCGGTCGCCTGCAGCGCATTCAAACGGGCCTTGGTGTGTGGAAAGTGCGCCCAGCACAGGCCATTGAAAAAGTCGTGCAGGCCCTCGCGCGTCGGGCACTGCCGGGTGCGAAAGATGTGGCTTTCATAAGCCTCACCCACTGGCAGTTCCGCCTGGGGAACGAAGCTGACGGGAACGCCGCGGCACGTGTTCAGGGCTTCGTGCAGCGGTTTGCCGGCACAGGCCTGCTGGGCCACTGGCTGGCCAAGGCCCTGCAGACCCACCAGCCAGGGGGCTTGCCAGTCAATGCTTGCTAGACCAAGCGCCACGGCAACGCTTCACCCGACCGCAGCGGTTTCAGTTCGGCATCTCCGAACGCAAAGCTGGTCGGTGGCGTCCAGCTCTCGCGTTTCAGCGTGACCGTGCCCTGGTTGCGGGGCAAGCCGTAGAAGTCGGCGCCGTTGAAGCTGGCAAAGGCTTCCAGTTTGTCGAGTGCGCCGGCAGCGTCGAAGGCCTCTGCATACAGCTCCATTGCCGCGTGGGCGGTGTAGCAGCCGGCGCAGCCGCTGGCGTGCTCCTTCAGGTGCGTGGCGTGGGGTGCGCTGTCGGTGCCAAGGAAGAAACGCGCAGCGCCGCTGGTGGCGACCTCCACCAGGGCCAACCGGTGGGTTTCACGCTTCAGCACGGGCAGGCAGTAATAGTGCGGGCGGATGCCGCCGGTGAAGATCGCGTTGCGGTTGTACAGCAGATGGTGCGCGGTGACGGTGGCGGCGGTGAAGCGGTCGGCGTCGCGCACGTACTGGGCGGCTTCTTGGGTGGTGATGTGTTCGAAGACGATTTTCAGTTCCGGGAAATCACGCCGCAATGGAACCAGCTGGGTGTCGATGAAGACCGCTTCGCGGTCGAACAGGTCGATGTCGGGCGAGGTGACTTCGCCGTGCACCAGCAGCAGCAGGCCCTCGCGCTGCATCGCTTCCAGGGTTTTGTAGGTCTTGCGCAGGTCGGTGACGCCAGCGTCGCTGTTGGTGGTGGCGCCGGCCGGGTAGAGCTTGGCGGCGACCACGCCCGCGTCTTTGGCGCGGCGGATTTCCTCGGCGGGCAGGTTGTCGGTGAGGTAGAGCGTCATCAGCGGCTCGAAGGCCACGCCTTCGGGCACAGCGGCGGCAATGCGCTCCCGGTAGGCCACCGCCTGCGCGGCGGTGGTGACCGGTGGTCGCAAGTTGGGCATGATGACCGCGCGGCCAAACTGGGCTGCGGTGTGCGGCACCACGGTGTGCAGTGCGGCGCCATCGCGCACATGCAGGTGCCAGTCGTCAGGGCGGGTAAGGGTGATCGAAGAAGTCATGCGGGTATTGTCCCAAATGGCACGCCGTCAGAAAAAAGGCACCCGAAGGTGCCTTGGATGCGGACCGAGCCTGGCGTTCAGTGCTGCAGGATCTTGTTGAGGAAATCCTTGGTGCGCGGCTGGCGGTTCTCCGGGTGACCGAAGAACTCGTCCTTGGAGCAGTCTTCCAGAATCTTGCCGCCCACATCGATGAAGATCACGCGGTTGGCCACCTTGCGGGCAAAGCCCATTTCGTGCGTGACCACCATCATGGTCATGCCTTCCTTGGCCAGCGTGACCATCACGTCCAGCACCTCGCCCACCATTTCGGGGTCGAGCGCGGAGGTGGGCTCGTCGAACAGCATGACGATGGGGTCCATGCTCAGGGCGCGGGCAATCGCCACACGCTGCTGCTGCCCACCTGACAACTGGCCGGGGAACTTGTCCTTGTGCGCCATCAGGCCCACGCGGTCGAGCATTTTCAGGCCACGGGTCTTGGCTTCATCGGCGTTGCGGCCCAGGACCTTGATCTGGGCGATGGTCAGGTTCTCCGTGACCGACAGGTGCGGGAACAGCTCGAAATGCTGGAACACCATGCCCACACGGCTGCGCAGCTTGGGCAAGTCGGTTTTGGGGTCGTGCAGCGCAACGCCGTCCACCGTGATTTCGCCCTTCTGGAACGGTTCCAGCGCGTTGACGGTCTTGATGAGGGTGGACTTGCCGGAGCCCGATGGCCCACAGACCACCACCACGTCGCCCTTGTTGATGTTGACCGAGCAGTCGTTGAGCACCTGCACCGGGCCGTAAAACTTGGATACGTTTTTGATTTCAATCATTTTCTGAAACTCCTCAACGGATGATGGCGATCTTGTTCTGCAGTCGGCGCACCAGCATCGACAGGCTGAAACAGATCACGAAATAAACCACGGCGGCCATGAGGTAGGTCTCAATCGGTCGGTTGAAGTTCTTGCCAGCCACCTCGAAGCCCTTGAGCAGGTCGTAGGCGCCGATCGCGTAGACCAGCGAGGTGTCCTGGAACAGGATGATGGTTTGTGTCATCAGCACCGGCAGCATGTTGCGGAAGGCCTGGGGCAACACCACCAGTTTCATGCTTTGCGCATAGGTCATGCCGACCGCGTAACCGGCGTTCACCTGCCCGCGCGGCACGCTTTGAATGCCCGCCCGCATGATCTCCGAGTAGTAGGCGGCCTCGAACACGGTGAAGGTGATGATGGCCGACAACTCGGCACCCATCGGGCGGCCAATCAGCAGCGGAATCAGCAGGAAGAACCACAGGATCACCATCACCAAAGGAATGGAGCGCAGCGTGTTGACGTAGAAAGCGGCGGGGATGACCAGCCACTTCTTGCCCGACAGGCGCATCAGCGCCAGGATGGTGCCCAGCGCAATGCCGCCGACCATGGCGATCAGGGTGAGCTGGATCGAGAAGAACAGGCCCTTCAGGACAAAACCTGAAATGACGTCCCAGGTGATGAAGGAAAAATCGAAGTTCATGTCATTTCCCTCCCGTCGTGTGGCCAGGTATCTGCAGTTGGCCTTCAACGAACAACATCACCCGGTTGATGGCAAACGCCGAAGCGAAGTACAGCGCGGTCACCGCCAGGTAAATCTCCACGCCACGCGAAGTTTCTTCCTGCGCCTGCATGGCGAACATGGTGAGTTCGGTGACCGACACCGCAAACGCCACCGACGAGTTTTTGACGATGTTCATGCTCTCGCTGGTCAGCGGTGGCAACACGATGCGAAACGCCATGGGCAGCAGCACGTAGCGGTAGGTTTGTGGCAGCGTGAACCCAACCGCCAGGCCGGCGTAACGCTGCCCGCGCGGCAGGCTCTGGATACCGGCCTTGACCTGTTCGGACACCCGCGCCGAGGTGAAAAAGCCGAGCGCCACCACCACCAGCAGGAAACTGGGCACCTGCTGCAGCGAGGTGAACAAGCCGGGGATCACGTGGTACCAGAGGATGATCTGCACCAGCAAGGGGATGTTGCGGAACACCTCGGTCCAGGTGTTGCCGAGCAACATCAGCCATTTGTTGGGCGCCGTGCGCAGAATGCCCATCAGCGAGCCCACCACCAGGGCGATGGCCAGTGCCAGCAGCGCCACCGACAGGGTCCAGCCCCAGGCGGACAGCATCCATTGCCAGTAGGTCGGGTCTTTGCCGCCCGGGTCCTGTAGAAAAACCTGCCAATCCCACGTCATGAACGCTCTCCCATGTTGTGCTTGTTGTCAAACCCCGTGTGGCGCTTCGCCCGAAAAAAACCCGCCCAGATGGTGTGTCGGGGCGGGTGTTGGTACTGTCAGTGGGCGTACCTGCCGTGCTTATTTCGCAGCGTAGTCTTCAGCGGGCTTGTTGTTCTGGTTCTTCAGCGCGTCCTTGAGCGTGTCGCTCATCGGCAGGCCCGCCTTGGAGCCCGTCGGTGGCGTGGGCTCGAGGAACCATTTGTCGTACAGCTTGTTGATCTCGCCCGACTTGACCATCGTGGCGATGGTCTTGTTGACCACCTTCAGGAACTCGGTGTCGTCCTTGCGCACCATGATGGCGATGGGCTCGACCGACAGCACTTCACCCACGATCTTGTAGTCGGCAGGGGTCTTGGAGCGGGCAATCAAGCCAGCCAGCAGGCTGCCGTCCATCACGAACACGTCGGCACGGCCAGATTCGAGCAGCAGGAAGCTGTCGGCATGGTCTTTGCCAAACACGTCCTTGAACTCCACGCCCGAAGCACGCTTGTTCTTGCGCAGCGTCTGCACCGAAGTGGTTCCGGTGGTGGTGGCCACCGTCTTGCCGCCCAGGTCGGCCACCGACTTGATGCCGGAGTTGGCCTTGGTGGCAATGCGCACCTCTTCCACGAACGTGGTGTTGGCAAAGCTCACGTCTTTCTGGCGCGTGGCGTTGTTGGTGGTGGAGCCGCACTCGATGTCCACGGTGCCGTTTTGCACCAGAGGGATGCGGTTCTGCGAGGTCACTGGCTGGTACTTGACTTCCAGTTTCTTGCCAACGACTTTCTCGATGTCTTCAATCGCACGCTCGCAAATCGCCACGTGGTAACCCACGTACTTGCTGCCACCCAGGGTGTAGGACAGCACGCCCGACGATTCGCGCACGCCCATGGTGATGCTGCCAGAGGCCTTGACCTTGGCCAAGGTGTCATTCGCTTGCGCCATTGCGCCACCAGCGGCGAGCAATGCGACCGCCAAACCCAACAGGTGCTTTTTCATGGAAGTTCCTTCTGAAGCATAAAAGTAAAAGTGCACATTCATTCTAGAGAGTTCAGACGCCGCGTTAACCCGTAGGACTACGCATACGCGCCGGCCAAACCGTCACCGAATCACATCAGGGGCGATGCCTGGGGCAGCTTGTTCTACCAAGCGCAAGCAGACTTTGTGCCACATCACGGCGCGCGGCGCAATGGCTGGGTCAATTTCTCCGGTACCAGCAGCGCATCCATCTCAGCCACCGTCATGATGCCCAGCGACTCGGCCACGTCGGCAATCGGTGCGCCGGTGGCAATGGCCGTCTTGGCAATCAACGCCGCCTTCTCGTAGCCAATGATGGGGTTGAGTGCCGTCACCAGGGTGACAGATTCGCGCACCCGTTTGGCCAGCAGCGCGTGGTTGGCCTCGATGCCGGCCACGCAATTGGTCTGCAACGTGAGGCAGGCCTGGCTCAGGTGGGCAATGCTCTTGAACAGGCTCCAACCCATGATGGGCTCAAACGCGTTGAGCTGCAGCTGCCCGGCCTCGGACGCCATGGTCACCGTCATGTCGTTGCCAATCACCTCGAACGCGACCTGGTTCATCACCTCCGGAATCACCGGATTGACCTTGCCCGGCATGATGCTGGAGCCGGCCTGTCGTGGCGGCAGCTTGATGTCGCCAAAGCCCGCCTGCGGGCCGCTGGACAGCAAGCGCAAGTCGTTGCAGATCTTGCTGAGCTTAGTGGCCACGCGCTTGAGCACGCCCGAGAGCTGCACAAAGGCGCCGGTGTCCTGTGTTGCCTCGATCAGGTTACCGGCCTTCACCACTGGAATGCCGCTTTCTTCCGCCAGGTACTGGCAGGCCAGTTCGGCGTAGCCGGCCGGGGCGTTGATGCCGGTGCCAATGGCGGTGGCGCCGAGGTTGATTTCCTGGATCAGCGCACGGGCCTCACGCAGCCGGGCCTCGTCTTCCTCCATCATCACCGCGTAGGTGAGGAACTCTTGGCCCAGCGTCATGGGCACCGCGTCCTGCAGCTGGGTGCGGCCGATTTTCAGAACGTGCTTGAACTCGTCGGCCTTCAGCTCAAAACCGGTGCGCAAAAACGCCATGGCCCCGAGCAAGCGGTCAATTGCCGTCCACAGTGCCAGCCGCATGGCCGTGGGGTAGACGTCGTTGGTGCTTTGCGAGGCGTTGACGTGGTCGTTCGGGTGCAGCACGTCGTAGCGGCCTTTTTCGTGGCCGAGCTTTTCCAGTGCGAGGTTGGCAATCACCTCGTTGGCGTTCATGTTGGTGGAGGTGCCGGCACCGCCCTGGATCACGTCGACGACAAACTCTTCGTGCAGCTGGCCACCAATCACCGCGTCGCAGGCCAGCACGATGGCGGCGGCGCGGTCGCGGTCAATGGCGCCCAGATCGGCGTTGGCGCGCACGGCGGCCTTCTTCACCAGCGCCATCGCGCGGATCAAATCCGGCATCGCAGAAATCCGGGTGCCGGTGATCGGAAAGTTCTCCACCGCACGGGCGGTGTGGACGCCCCAATAGGCGTTGGCGGGAATCTGCTTTTCGCCCAGAAAGTCGTGCTCGATCCGGAAGGGGTGGGTCATCAAAGGGGCCGGTGGTGAAGGTGTGTCCACTGTAGGCGCGACCTCGCGATAACGCCAATGCTGTTTGCATGGCGCGTTATGCAAAATATTTATAGATGGGGATTACCCTTCCAGCCCCCCATCGGGCGAAGCTCAGCCTGCCTTGGCGGCGGGCGTGGTCGGTGCGCTGTTTTGCGCCTGCAAATAGGCCCACAGTGCTTGCGCCGTGCCCTTCGGGGCCTCCTTGCCCACCGGCTTTTCGCGGTAGACGCGCACGTCCATGGTCATCTGCAAACCACTGTCGCTGGCGGGCAAGGCCGGCACCAGCTTCTTGGCGCGCAGCTCTTTCTTCACCGCGCTGTATGGCAGAAAGGCGATGCCATGGCCTTCGAGCGCCATCGCCTTCAGGCCTTCGGCCATGTCGGTTTCGTAGACCCGGTCGAGGTGGATGGCGGTGGTGGACTGTTTCAGGATCAAATCCACCACGCGCCCCAGGTAGGCGCCGGGGGCATAGCCGAGGTAGGGCAGCGGGTGGCCGGCTTTGCCGGGCAGTCGGAACAGCGGTTCGCCATCGGCGTCGGGTTTCACATAGGGTGCCAGCACCTCCTGGCCGAGGCTGACCATTTCGTAGCGTTCGGTGTCGAGCTGGAAAGGCTGTGAGCTGTGGTGGTAGGCGATCAGCAGGTCGCAGCTGCCCTCCACCAGGTGCAGCACCGCGTCGTGCACGTTGAGGGCGATCAAGCGGCTCTTGATGGGGCCGAACTTCTCACGCAGGCTGGACACCCAGGCCGGGAAGAAGGTGAATGCCAGTGTGTGCGGCACCGCGAACTCGATCACGTCTTTGCCGGCCTGGGTGTGGCCACGCAGCATGGCCCGGGTGCTCTGCAGCGCCTGCAGCATTTCCAGCGCCTGGCTGTAGAGCGTTTCACCGGCCGGGGTGAGGCGTGTGGGGTAGGAAGAGCGGTCGACCAGGTCGGTGCCGGCCCAGGCTTCGAGGGCCTGGATGCGCCGGGAAAACGCGGGCTGCGTCACATGGCGCAGCGTGGCCGAGCGGCTGAAGCTGCGGGTTTCCGCCAGGCTGACGAAGTCTTCAAGCCATTTGGTTTCCATGGCCGGATGGTACAGCGGCGCCGCCGGACTGCTCGGCATTTTGCAACGCCCACATCGCCGCGTAGCGTTGGCCCAGCGCCAGCAGCTGCGGGTGGGTGCCGCGCTCGACGATGCGGCCGGCCTCCATCACCAGGATCTCGTGCGCATCGACCACGGTGGACAAACGGTGTGCGATCACCAGCGTGGTCTTGTTCTCGGCGATGCTGCGCAGCTCGGCCTGGATGGCGCGCTCGTTGGCCGAATCAAGGGCCGAGGTGGCCTCGTCAAAAATCATCACCGGGGGGTTCTTCAGCAAGGTGCGTGCAATCGCCACGCGCTGCTTTTCGCCCCCCGAGAGCTTGAGCCCACGCTCGCCCACCATGGTGCCGTAGCCCTTGGGTGTGGCGCTGATGAAGCTGTGGATGTGCGCCGCGCGGGCGGCCTCTTCCACCTGCGCGAGGCTGGCGCCAGGCTGGCCATAGGCGATGTTGTATTCCACCGTGTCGTTGAACAGCACCGTGTCTTGCGGCACGATGCCAATCGCCTGACGCACGCTGGCCTGGGTGACCTGTTTGATGTCCTGCCCGCCAATGCGGATGTGGCCGCCCTGCACGTCGTAAAAGCGGAACAGCAGTCTGGAGAGCGTCGATTTTCCGGCACCTGACGGCCCCACCACCGCCACCGTCTTGCCGGGCGGGATCGTGAAGCTGACACCGTGCAGGATGGGGCGGTCGGCTTCGTAGGCAAAGTTCACGTTTTCGAAACGCACCTCTGGCGACGCGGTGATCTGCAGCGGCAACGCGCCGGGCAGGTCGTCCACCTCGCGCTCTTTTTCCATCAACACGAACATCTTGTCGAGGTCGGTCAGGCTCTGCTTGATCTCGCGGTACAGCACGCCGAGAAAACCCAGCGGAATGTAGAGCTGGATCATGAAGGCGTTGATCATCACCAAATCGCCCAGTGTCATGCGGCCATCGACCACCCCCAGCGTGGCGCGGTAGAGCATGGCCACCAGGCCAATGGCGATGATGAGTTGCTGGCCGGTGTTGAGCATGGACAGCGTGCGCTGGCTCTTGAGGGCGGCACGGCGGTAACGCTCCAGGTTCTCGTCGTAGCGCTTCGCCTCGAAATCTTCGTTGTTGAAGTACTTCACGGTTTCGTAGTTCAGCAGCGAGTCGATGGCGCGGCTGTGCGCCGACGAGTCCAGCTCGTTCATCTCGCGGCGGAACTTGGTGCGCCACTCGGTCACTGTCACGGTGAAGGTGACGTAGAACACCAGCGCGATGATGGTGATCCAGGCAAACCACACGTCAAACTTCACCGCCAGCAGCGTCAGCACCAGCGTGACCTCGATCAGCGTGGGGATGATGCTGTAGAGCGAGTAGCTGATGAGCGAGTGCACGCCACGCGTGCCGCGCTCGATGTCGCGCGTCATGCCACCGGTCTGGCGCGCCAGGTGGAAACGCAGGCTCAAAGCGTGCAGGTGGCGAAACACCTCCAGCGAGATGCGCCGCGCCGCGCCTTCGGTGGCCTTGGCAAACACCAGTTCGCGCAGTTCGGCAAACAGCGAGGTGGACAGACGCAGCAGCCCGTAGCCCACCAGCAAGGCAACCGGCACCACCAGCACCGCCTGCACGTCACCGGGCTTGAAGCTCATCGCGTCCACCAGGGTTTTCAGCAGCACTGGTACGCCAACGTTGGCGACCTTGGCACCCACCATGAAGGCCAGCGCCGCGATCACGCGCCATTTGTATTCCCACAGGTAAGGGAACAGACGCGTCAGCGTGGCCCAGTCAGAGCGTGGTGGTGTGGCGGGGGGACCGGGGGCGGGGGCGGGGGGGGGGGGGGGGGGG
>JAFEHU010000075.1 GCA_017848435.1 Burkholderiaceae bacterium
ACGTTACCCGACACCCCTGTGCCAGCCTCCTCTGACAGCCCTGCAGCGCCCGATTCTGAAGAAAATCAGCCTCAAGCCTCAGTGAAATCTGGTGATGCTGCTATTATTTCAGGAGCTGAAGCGTTGGCGGCCAGCCCCGCCGACGAGATCTCCCCGGGCGCCACAGAGGCCCGTGGTTACCAGTTTCTGGACGTCATCACCGGCCAATTCGACGCCGACGAAACCAACGAGGCGGTGGTGCTGCCCAAGCGCGTGTTGCAGCCCCAACCCGAAACGCCCAAGCTGCACAAGGTGCTGGCGCAAGCTGGGCTGGGTTCGCGGCTGGAGATGGAACAACTCATCACCGAAGGCCGCATCTCGGTCAACAACGAGCCGGCCCACATTGGCCAGCGCATCCAGTTCGGTGACCACGTCAAGGTCAACGGCAAGCCGATCAAAGTGCGCATCTCGTCGCCACCGCCGCGTGTGATCGCGTACCACAAGCCCGCTGGCGAAGTCGTTACCCACGACGACCCACAGAACCGTCCCACCGTGTTCCGCAAGTTGCCCAAACTGTTCCAGGGCAAATGGCAGTCGGTTGGCCGGCTGGACCTGAACACCGAGGGTTTGCTGCTGTTCACAAGCTCCGGCGAACTCGCCAACCAGCTGATGCACCCGCGCTTCGGGCTCGAACGCGAATATGCGGTCCGCGTGCTGGGCGCGCTCAACGCCGAAGAAAAACAGAAACTGCTCGACGGCGTGCGCCTGGAAGACGGCATGGCCCAGTTCGGCACCATCGAACCCGGTGGTGGCGAAGGTGCGAACTGCTGGTACCGGGTGACGATTGCCGAAGGCCGAAACCGCGAGGTGCGCCGCATGTTCGAAGCGGTGGGCCACGCGGTCAGCCGCCTGATCCGCATCCGCTACGGCGCGATGTTGCTGCCGCGCGGCCTGAAACGCGGCGCTTTCATGGAGCTGGACGAGCCCGACATGCGTGCGCTGCTGCAGGCTGTGGGCACGCCACGCCCGCAACGCGAAGCCGAAACGGGGCAGCCAGGCGATGGTGCCGCGCGCCCACCCCGCAACCGCGGGCGCGGCAACGGCCGCAACAACAATGCTGGCCGTGCCGAAGGGCAGGGCATGAACGGCGCGCCGCGCGGTGGGCAAGCGCCCCGTCGTGGCCCGGCCCCGCCGCGCAATGGCCAGAACGCCCCCAGAAACGACCGCAATGACCGTGGGGGCAAGCGCGAGGACCGTGACGACCACTCCGGCGCCAACCAGCCCGACCCGATGAAAACCGCCTTTGGTTACATCGGTGCCGACAGCTTCACCCGCCAACGTCCCGGTGCGCCGGGACAACGCCGTGGCGGTGCGGGCGGTGGCAATAATTTTGGCCCAGGTCCGCGCCGCAACGGCGGACGAGGCCGTTAAGGACATGGCCACTGGACGTGGCCACGTCACCTGCTCGGGTTAAAATCCAAGGCTTTGCTGAACGCAAAATTTTCCATTACAAATCAAGGACTTTTCATGGCCATCGAACGCACTCTCTCCATCATCAAGCCCGACGCAGTGGCCAAAAACGTGATCGGCCAGATCTACGCCCGCTTTGAAGGCGCTGGCCTGAAGGTGGTGGCCGCCCGCATGGCCCATCTGTCGCGCACCGAAGCCGAAGCGTTTTACGCCGTTCACAAAGCCCGTCCGTTCTTCAAGGACCTGGTGGACTTCATGATTTCCGGCCCGGTGATGATCCAAGTGCTGGAAGGCGAAGGCGCCATCCTGAAAAACCGCGACCTGATGGGCGCCACCGATCCGAAGAAAGCCGAGAAGGGCACGATCCGCGCCGACTTCGCCGACAGCATCGACGCCAACGCCGTGCATGGCTCTGACGCCGCCGAAACCGCTGCCGTTGAAATCGCTTTCTTCTTCGCCGGCATGAACGTGTTTGGAAAGTAACCTGTTGACCCCCACGCTCGTCACTGACGTGTACTCGCTGCCCCCCGTGGGGGCTGCGCTTGCTTGGGGCGGCCCGGCGCTGCGCGCGCAGCAGCGCCATTGAAGGCCTGACATGACCACAGCCAACCTGCTCGACTTTGATCTCGAGGGTTTGGCTGCCTATTGCGGGCAGCTGGGGGAAAAGCGTTTTCGCGCCACCCAGTTGTTCCGCTGGATTCACCAGCGCGGTGCCACCGACTTCGGCCAGATGACCGATCTGGCCAAGTCGCTGCGCGACAAGCTCGCCAGCGCCGCCCGCATTGAAGCCCTGCCGGTGCTGAGCCAGCACGAATCGGCCGACGGCACCGTCAAATGGCTGTTCGATGTCGGCAACGGCGACGCTGTTGAAACCGTTTTCATACCCGAAACCGACCGCGGCACGCTCTGCATCTCGTCGCAGGCAGGCTGTGCAGTGGGTTGCCGCTTCTGCTCCACCGGCCACCAGGGCTTCAGCCGCAACCTGACCACGGGCGAAATCCTGTCGCAGCTGTGGTTCGCAGAGCATTTCCTGCGCAAACACCTTGGCAAAACCGAGCGTGTCATTTCCAATGTGGTGATGATGGGCATGGGCGAGCCGCTGCAAAACTACGCGGCGCTGGTACCGGCGTTGCGTGCCATGCTGGACGACCACGGCTACGGCCTGTCGCGCCGCCGCGTGACGGTGTCCACCTCTGGCGTCGTGCCCATGATCGACCGGCTGGGGCACGACTGCCCGGTGGCGCTCGCCGTGTCGCTGCACGCCCCCAACGACGCACTGCGCGACAGCCTGGTGCCACTGAACAAGAAATACCCGATCGCCGAACTGCTGGACGCCTGCCAGCGCTACCTGGCCCATGCCCCGCGTGACTTCATCACCTTTGAGTACTGCATGCTCGACGGGGTGAACGACCAGCCCGAGCATGCCCACCAGTTGGTGGCGCTGCTGCAGGGGCATGGCGGGCAGGGTGTTCGTGCGAAGATCAACCTCATCCCATTCAACCCTTTCCCCGCGTCGGGCCTGACGCGCTCGGGTAACGCCGCCATTGACGCCTTTGCCCGCATCGTCAACGACGCAGGCCTGGTGGTCACGGTGCGCAAGACCCGCGGTGACGACATTGACGCCGCCTGCGGCCAACTCGCTGGCGACGTGCAAGACCGCACCCGGGTGGGTGAGCGCATGGCGGTGCAGCGCAGCATCCGCGTGCAGGACATCACGCTGCGCTCACGGGAGGCTTCGCTGTGACACACCGTGTATGGCTTGCGGTTGCAGGTGCTTGGTCGCTTTGCACCGTGCTGCTGCTGGGTGGTTGTGCCGCCCAGAAGGGCGTGAGTGGCGCTTCTGGAGAAGGCCCCCTGCCGCCAGAAATTGTCACCGCCTCTGACGAGCCCGAAGGCCGCCGCCGCGCCCGCATTCGGCTCGAGCTGGCCACCGGGTATTTTGACCAAGGCCAGACCACCGTGGCGCTGGACGAGCTGAAGCAGTCGCTGGCGGCAGACCCCACCTTTGCCGACGCTTTCAACCTGCGTGGGTTGATCTACATGCGGCTGAGTGAACCTCGCCTGGCCGAAGACAGCTTCCGCCGTGCTGCGGCCCTGAACCCGCGTGACCCCAACGTGGCCCACAACTACGGCTGGTTGCTGTGCCAGCAGGCACGCTACACCGAAGCCGAGCCGCAGTTCGCCACCGCGCTGGGCAGCCCCGTGTACGGCGGGCAGGCCAAGACCTGGATGGCCCGTGGCCTGTGCCAGATGAACGCGGCCCGGCCAGAGGACGCCGAACGCAGCCTGTCGCGTGCCTACGAATTGGACCCTGGCAACCCCGTGGTGGCCTACAACCTCGCCAACCTGTTGTACAAACGTGGTAACGACGAGCGGGCCCGCTTTTATCTGCGCCGCCTGAACAACAGTGAATTGGCCAATGCCGAGACGCTGTGGCTCGGCATCCGCGTCGAACGCCGCCTCGGCAACCGCGACACCGCGCAGCAGCTCGCCAACCAATTGATCCGCCGTTTCCCCCAGTCGCCCGAAGTCGCCGCACTTGAGCGTGGAGCTTTCAATGAATGAACCCGAAGGTGCGCCAGCCGCCGAGCTGCCCGCCACAGAGCCTCTGACAACGCTGTCTGAAGCGCCAGCGCCTGCCACCGGTCTGCCCTCCGCTGGCCAGCAATTGCAAGCGGCGCGCGAAGCCGCCGGTCAGCCACTGGACGCGCTGGCCCAGACGCTGAAAGTGGCTGTTCGCAAGCTGGAGGCACTCGAAGCCGACCGGCTGGACGAGTTGCCCAGCCCGATGTTCACCCGGGCCCTGGCGTCCAGCGTCTGCCGCGTGCTCAACATCGATCCGGCGCCGGTGCTCAGCCGTCTGCCGCAAAGCGACCAGTATTCGTTCGAGCGGGCCCAGGCCCACCTCAATGCCCCGTTCCGCGCCAGCCACCCGCGCCCGATGGCGGTGATGGTGAAACAGCTCAAAAATCCCTTGGCATTGCTGGTGCTGGCCTTGTTGGTGGGCGCACTGGCGCTGTTCCTGGTGCCTTCCATTCCGCCGCTCGACAATCTGGTTGACCGCCTCAAAGGCGGTACTTCCGCACCCGCCACTGGGCCAGCGGCGGTGGCACTGGGGGGCAGTGTGACGGTGGATGTCACACCCGCCAGCGTTGCCTTGGCACCGGCCAAGCCGGTCGTGGCGGCCAGCGAAGTCCTGCTGCCTGCGCTGACCTCGGCTTCCAGCCTTAACCCACAAGTGGCGGTGCCCGCTGGTGTGATTGGCTTCAAAGCCCGGGCAGAGGTCTGGATAGAGGTCACCGATGCGAAAGGCCGTGCACCGCTGCGGCGCCTGGTCAATGCTGGCGAGGCGGTGCAGGTGGACGGTGCCTTGCCCATGGTGGTGACGGTGGGCCGCGCCGATGTGGTGGATGTTGAGGTGCGCGGCAAGCCGTTTGACATCACCAGCCGCAGCAAAGACAACGTGGCCCGTTTCGAGGTCAAGTGATGGCGTTGCCTCTGACCGACCCGACGCCGATTGCCGTGGCCGCACCGCAGGCCCGCCGCACGCGCCAGGCCCAGGTGGTCTGGGGGAGTCGGGTGGTCACTGTGGGCGGTGACGCCCCGGTGCGGGTGCAGTCGATGACCAACACCGACACGGTGGACGCCATTGGCACCGCCATCCAGGTCAAGGAACTGGCGATCGCTGGCTCGGAGATGGTGCGCATCACCGTCAACACCCCCGAGGCCGCCGCACAGGTGCCCTACATCCGCGAGCAGCTCGACCGCATGGGCATCGACGTGCCCTTGGTCGGTGATTTCCATTACAACGGCCACCGCCTGCTGACCGATTACCCGGCCTGTGCCGAAGCGCTATCCAAGTACCGCATCAACCCCGGCAATGTGGGCAAGGGCGACAAACGCGACCGCCAGTTTGGCCAGATGATCGAAGCCGCGATGCGCTGGAAAAAGCCGGTGCGCATCGGTGTCAATTGGGGCAGCCTCGACCAGGAGCTGCTCGCCAGCCTGATGGACGAGAACAGCCGCCGTGCCACGCCCTGGGATGCCCAGCCCGTGATGTACCAGGCGCTGATCGCGTCGGCCATCGAGTCTGCCCAGCGCGCCGAGGCCATGGGCATGGACGGCAACCAGATCATCCTTAGCTGCAAGGTCAGCGGCGTGCAGGACCTGGTGTCGGTTTACCGCGCCCTGGCGGCACGCTGCGACTACGCGCTGCACCTGGGTCTGACCGAAGCCGGCATGGGCACCAAAGGAACTGTCGCCTCCGCCACCGCGTTGTCCATCCTGCTGCAGGAAGGCATTGGCGACACCATCCGCGTCTCGCTGACGCCGCAACCCGGTGAGGCGCGCACGCAGGAGGTGGTGATTGCGTCGGAGATTTTGCAGGCACTGGGCCTGCGCAGCTTTGTGCCCAGCGTCACCGCCTGTCCCGGTTGTGGCCGCACCACCAGTGTGACTTTCCAGGAAATGGCCAAGCAGATCGACGACTTCATGCGCGCCCAGATGCCGGTCTGGCGTACCCGCTACCCGGGCGTTGAGAAGCTCAAGGTCGCGGTCATGGGCTGCATCGTCAATGGGCCGGGCGAGAGCAAACACGCCGACATCGGCATCAGCCTGCCCGGTACCGGCGAGGCACCGGCCGCGCCGGTGTTCATCGACGGCGAAAAGAAACTGACCCTGCGCGGTGACAACATCACGCAGGCGTTCCAGGAACTGGTTGAAAACTACATTGAGCAGCGCTTCGGCACCCAGGGTGCCTCCGAAGTCGCCTGAAGGGTCCCATGGCTGAGAAATCGAGTGCCGTGACGGCAGAGAAATTGACGTCCGTCAAAGCTGAAAAGTTGACTGCCGTCAAGGGCATGAACGACATCCTGCCGCCCGATTCGGCGCGCTGGGAATGGCTGGAGCAGACGGTGCGTGGCCTGATGGCGCGCTACGCCTACCGCAACATCCGCACGCCCATCGTCGAGCCCACCGGCCTGTTTGTGCGCGGGCTGGGCGAGGTGACCGACATCGTCGAAAAAGAGATGTACTGCTTTGAAGACCGGCTCAACGGCGAGCAGCTGACGCTGCGGCCCGAGAACACGGCCGGTGTGGTGCGTGCGGTCAACGAGCACAACCTTCTGTACGAAGGTGGCAAGCGCCTGTACTACATGGGCCCGATGTTCCGCCACGAGCGGCCGCAGCGCGGGCGCTACCGGCAGTTCCACCAGATCGGCGCCGAAGCGCTGGGTTTTGGTGGCGCCGAGGTCGATGCCGAACTGATTCTCCTGGCGCAGTCCCTGTGGGCGTCGCTTGGGCTGACCGACGTGCGCCTGGAGCTCAACAGCCTGGGCCAGCCCGACGAGCGCAAGGCCCACCGCGCCGCGCTGATCACCCACTTCGAGCAGCATGCCGACGTGCTGGACGAGGACGCCAAACGCCGCCTGCACAGCAACCCGTTGCGCATTCTGGACACCAAGAACCCCGCCATGCAGCCGGTGGTGGCTGCCGCCCCGCAACTGCTGGACTTTCTGGGCGAAGCCTCGCTGGCGCACTTCAACGCGGTGCGCGCCATCCTCGACGCCAATGGCGTGGCCTACAGCATCAACCCGCGGCTGGTGCGCGGCATGGACTACTACAACCTCACCGTGTTCGAGTTCATCACCACCCAGCTGGGCGCCCAGGGCACCATCTGTGGCGGTGGCCGCTACGACTACCTGATTGGCCAGATGGGCGGCAAGCCCGCGCCAGCGGTGGGTTGGGCGCTGGGCGTGGAGCGGGTGCTGGAATTGCTGAAAGCCTCCAGCGCCAGCGTGCCCGAGGCATCGCCCGACGCCTACGCCGTGCTGCCAGACGCCACCGCGCTGCCCCAGGCCATGCAATTGCTGCAGGCGCTGCGCGCGCAGGGCCTGTGCGTGCAGATGCATGCCTCGCCCACCGCCGATGGCATGGGCAGCATGAAATCGCAGTTCAAAAAGGCCGACGCCAGCGGCGCCCGTTTTGCCCTGGTGTTTGGCCAGGACGAAATGGCGCGAGGTGAAGTCGGCCTCAAACCGCTGCGGGGCGAGCGGCAGGACACCGGCACGCAGCAGGCTTTTTTCCGACTGGACGACGCGGCCACACTTGCCGCTGCATTGCGGCCCTGAAGCAACCCTGCCGCTGGCAGGGCATGCCTGGCGGGACGCCTACAATCGCGAGTTAACTTTTCAGACCTATGGCAAAACCCCTCGACCTTGAAGAACAGGAGCAGCTTGACGAGCTCAAGCACTTCTGGAAGCAGTATGGCAACCCCATCACCTGGGTGCTGATCGTGGTGCTGGCCGGTGTGGCCAGCTGGAACGGCTGGAACTACTGGCAGCGCACCCAGGCGGCGCAGGCTTCGGTGCTGTTTGACGAAGTCGAGCGCGCCATCCAGTCGGGGGAAGCCGCCCGCGTTGAACGCGCGTTGACCGACATCCGCGACAAGTTCGGCCGCACCACCTTTGCCCAGCAGGCACAACTGCTCGGTGCCCGTTTTCTCCATGAGAATGGCAAGTCCGAAGTCGCCCGCAGCGCACTGACCTGGGTGGCCGACAAGGCCAGCGACGACGGCTACCAGGCGATCGCCCGCTTGCGACTCGCCGCCGTGCTGTTGGACACCAAACAGTACGACGATGCGCTGGCGCGCCTGGCCGCCCCGTTCCCGGCAGCTTTCACCGCTTTGGCTGCCGACCGCCGCGGCGACGTGCTGG
Organism: Burkholderiaceae bacterium; assembly: GCA_017848435.1. GTDB lineage: Bacteria > Pseudomonadota > Gammaproteobacteria > Burkholderiales > Burkholderiaceae_C > PCRC01. The sequence continues at coordinate 8,163 of JAFEHU010000075.1, forward strand.
CCGCGCAAGGCAAGAGCGCCGAGGCGCTGGCCGCCTACCAGGCCGCCTACGCCGGTCTGGACGCCCGCTCGGAATACCGCCGCATGGTCGAGGTCAAGCTCAATGCACTGGGGGTGGACCCCCAGGCCAACGCCAATCAGGCGGTTCCAGCCGTTCCCACCGAGGTGAAATGATGAATTTGATGCCAAATCGGTCTCAAGCCCGTGTATTTCCTAGCAGTTTAGCTATTATTTCTGTAGTGGTTGCATTCGGTCTGACCGGTTGTGGCAGCCTGTTTGGCAGCAAGAAACCTGAGCCACCCGCGCTGGGTGCCAATCCGGCCAGCGTGCCCGTGGCACAAGCCTGGACCGCGCGCATCGGCGCCATCCGTGGCCCGCTGCAACCGGTGGTCAACGGCAACAGCGTGACCGTGGCCGGCAGCGACGGCAGCGTGGCGGTGCTGGACGCCGCCACCGGCGCCGAGCGCTGGCGCGCCAGCGTGGGTGCCCCGCTGGCCGCCGGCGTCGGCAGCGACGGCAAACTCGCGGCCGTGGTGACCCAGGCGAACGACGTGGTGGTGCTGGAAGGCGGCCGGGAGCTCTGGCGCCAAAAGCTGCAGGCCCAGGTGTTCACCGCGCCACTGGTGGCCGGTGGCCGTGTGTTTGTGCTGGCCGCCGACCGTTCGGTGAATGCCTTCGATGGCCAGACCGGCCGCAAGCTGTGGCAGCAGCAGCGTCCCGGAGAGCCCCTGGTGCTGCGCCAGGCCGGCGTGGTATTGCCGGTGGGCGACACCTTGGTGGTTGGCCTGTCGGGCCGGTTGGCCGGGCTCAACCCCAACAGCGGTGCGGTGCGCTGGGAGGCCCCGCTGGCCACCCCCCGCGGCATCAACGACGTAGAGCGCCTGGTGGACCTGGTGGGCAGTGTCGCCCGCCTGGACGACGTGGTCTGCGCACGCGCTTTCCAGACCAGCGTGGGCTGTGTCAACACCGAACGCGGCAGTGTGCTGTGGACCAAGCCTGCGAATGGTTTTGAAGGCATCAGCGGCGACGCCGGCTACCTGTTTGGCGCAGAGGCCAATGGCCATGTGCTGGCCTGGCGCCGCAGCAATGGCGAACGTGCCTGGACCAACGAACGCCTGCAGCACCGCAGCCTGACCGCGCCGCTGGCCATGGGCCGTGCGGTGGCGGTCGGTGACAGCACTGGCCTGGTTCACCTGCTGTCGCGCGACGACGGCACCCCCGTCAACCGCTTGACCACCGACGGCTCCGGCATTGCCGCCACGCCGGTGCTGGCCGCTGGCATGCTGGTCGTCGTCACCCGCAATGGCGGCGTGTTCGGCTTCCGTCCCGAATGAATGTAGCCCCCACGATCGCACACTGCGTGCGGCTCCCAGCCCCCCGCGTGGGCCGCGTTTTACCTTGGGGCGGCCCTGCGGCGAAACCCCTGTCACACACACTGAGCGGCGACACCTTATGAAACCTGTCGTTGCACTGGTCGGACGGCCCAACGTGGGCAAGTCCACCCTGTTCAACCGCCTGACCAAGTCACGCGACGCCATCGTCGCCGACTTTGCCGGGCTGACGCGCGACCGCCATTACGGCAATGGCCGCCTGGGCAAGCACGAGTTCATCGTCATCGACACCGGTGGCTTTGAGCCGGATGCCACCAGCGGCATCTACAAGGAAATGGCCAAGCAGACCCGGCAGGCTGTGGCCGAAGCCGATGTGGTCATTTTTGTGGTCGATGCCCGGGGCGGCATCAGCGCCCAGGACCACGACATTGCCAACTACCTGCGCCGTTTGGGCAAACCCTGCCTGTTGGTGGCGAACAAGGCCGAGGGCATGCGCGAAGGCGTGCAGCTGGTGGAGTTCTATGAACTGGGCCTGGGGGAGGTGGTGCCAGTGTCGGCCGCGCACGGGCAGGGCATTCGCAGCCTGATCGAGCTCGCACTGGAACCGCTGAACCTGCCAGACCCCGACGAGGACGCAGACGACCACGACCCGGGTGTCATCAAGCTCGCGGTGGCCGGTCGCCCGAATGTGGGCAAGTCCACCCTGATCAACACCTGGCTCGGGGAGGAGCGGTTGGTTGCCTTCGATTTGCCGGGGACCACCCGCGATGCGATCTCGGTGCCTTTTGAGCGCGGCGGACAGAAGTTCGAGTTGATTGACACCGCCGGGCTGCGCCGCAAGGGCAAGGTGTTCGAGGCGATCGAGAAGTTCTCGGTGGTCAAGACGCTGCAGGCCATCGAGTCGGCCAACGTCGTGCTGTTGCTGCTGGACGCCACCCAGGGCGTGACCGACCAGGATGCCCACATCGCCGGCTACGTGCTGGAAAGCGGCCGTGCGGTGGTGCTGGCGGTCAACAAATGGGATGCGGTAGACGACTACGGTCGCCAGATACTGCAGCGCTCGATCGAAACCCGGCTGGCCTTCCTCAAGTTCGCCGCCATCCACCACATCTCGGCCATCAAGCGCCAGGGTCTGGGGCCGGTCTGGGCGTCCATCACCCAGGCCCACAAGTCCGCCACCTGCAAGATGTCCACGCCGGTGCTGACGCGCCTGCTGCTGGAAGCGGTGCAGTTCCAGAGCCCCAAGCGGGCCGGCATGTTCCGGCCCAAGCTGCGCTACGCCCACCAAGGCGGCATGAACCCGCCAGTGATCATCGTCCACGGCAACTCGCTCGAACACGTGACCGACGCCTACAAGCGTTTCCTGGAGGGGCGGTTCCGGGCCGAATTCAACCTCGTCGGGACACCGTTGCGCATCGAGATGAAGACCTCGCAGAACCCCTACGCCGACAAAGAGTCCCATTAACTTTCCTATGGGAATAGGGCGTGCATTCGGCCATTGCGTAAGGCTGTGGTAACGTATTTGTCCATCAACAAGAAACCGAACACGGAACATATCGTGAGCAACAAAGGCCAACTCCTCCAAGACCCGTTCCTCAATGCCTTGCGCAGGGAACATGTGCCGGTGTCCATTTACCTGGTCAACGGCATCAAACTGCAGGGGCAGATTGAGTCGTTCGACCAGTACGTCGTCCTCTTGCGCAACACCGTGACGCAGATGGTCTACAAACACGCCATCTCGACCATCGTGCCGGGCCGCGCCGTCAATTTCCAGGCGGCTGACGACACCGACGCTGCCGCCACTTGACCGCACCTGTACCGCAGCCCCCGGCCTACGCCACACCCAAAACCGCAGCCACTGCGGCTGTGACGGACCCCCTCGCGCCCAAAGCCATTCTGGTCGGTGTGGATTTGGGGCAACCCCATTTCGACAAAGAGCTTGAAGAACTCGGCCTGCTGGCGCAAACCGCTGGCATGGCCCCGGTGGGGAAAATCACCTGCAAGCGGCGCGCGCCCGATGCAGCGCTGTTTGTCGGCAGCGGCAAGGCCGACGAGATCAAGCAGCTGGCGCTGCTCTATGGCGCCACCGAGGTGCTGTTCGACCAGTCGCTCAGCCCGGCGCAGCAGCGCAACCTCGAACGTGAACTTGGCCTGGCGGTGAACGACCGCACGCTGCTGATTCTGGAAATCTTCGCCCAGCGCGCCCGCAGCCACGAAGGCAAGTTGCAGGTGGAACTGGCGCGCCTGCAGTACCTGTCCACCCGCCTTGTGCGCCGTTGGTCCCACCTGGAACGCCAGACCGGCGGTGCCGGTGTGCGCGGCGGCCCGGGTGAAAAGCAGATTGAGCTGGACCGCCGGATGATTGGCGACGCCATCAAGCGGACCAAGGAGCGGCTGGTCAAGGTCAAACGCCAACGCCAGACGCAGCGGCGCCAGCGCGAGCGGCGCGACACCTTCAACATCTCGCTGGTGGGCTACACCAACACCGGCAAGTCCACGCTGTTCAACACCCTGGTCAAGGCCCGCGCCTACGCGGCCGACCAGCTGTTTGCGACGCTGGACACCACCACCCGACACCTGTACCTGGGCGAAGCGGGGCGCCAGGCCTCGCTGTCGGACACGGTAGGGTTTATCCGTGACCTGCCACACGGGTTGGTGGATGCCTTCCAGGCCACGCTGCAGGAAGCGGCCGACGCCGACCTCCTGCTGCACGTGGTGGACGCCGCCAACCCCCATTTCCCCGAGCAGATGGCCGAGGTGCAGCGGGTGTTGGCCGACATTGGTGCGGCCGATGTGCCCCAGGTGCTGGTGTTCAACAAGATCGACGCGCTTGAAGAAGGCCGACAGCCGCCCCACCTGAACGACATGTTTGAGTTGGACGGTATGCCCGTGCCCCGCTTTTTTGTCAGTGCCCGCAGCGGTGTGGGCTTGGCCGGTTTGCGTGAACAGCTCAGCCTGAGCGCGGCCAAGCTGCTGGCCACCGACCCGAACACCGAGACATCCCAAGGGTTTTATGCCCCTGAATTTCAGGATGCCGCCCCCTGATTGGGCACAATCAGGCCTGTATTTGAAAAAGAGACCTTGCGCATGAATCTCAAACCAACGGCGCCGCGGTGGGCGGGCCTGCCAGGCCGTATCCGGGGCATGTTCAACCTGAACGACCCCCGCTGGGGCCGCAGCGACGACAACGCCAGCGAAGCCGACAAGCCCGGCCAGGACAAGCCGCCCGCTGGTGGTCCGCGGGATTCTGGCCCCAACGGTGGCCCGCCAGACCTGGACGAACTGTGGCGCGACTTCAACCGCAAGCTCGGTGGCCTGTTTGGTGGCAAGAAGCCGGGTGGCCGCGGGGGCAACAACGGTGGTTTTGGCGGGGGCCCTGGCAATTTCCAGCCCAACATGAAAAGCGCCGGCATTGGCGCCGGCCTGGTGGCGGCGGTGGTTGCACTGATCTGGCTGGGCAGCGGCTTTTTCATCGTGCAGGAAGGTCAGCAGGCCGTCATCACCCAGTTTGGCAAGTACAAGAGCACCGTGGGAGCCGGTTTCAACTGGCGCCTGCCGTACCCGATTCAGCGCCACGAGGTGGTGGTGGTCACGCAAATCCGCTCGGTTGACGTCGGCCGTGACACCGTGATCAAGGCCACGGGCTTGCGCGAGTCGGCCATGCTGACCGAGGACGAGAACATCGTCGAGATCAAGTTCGCGGTGCAGTACCGCCTGAACGACGCCCGGGCCTACCTGTTCGAGAGCAAAGACCCCGCTGGCGCGGTGGTGCAGGCCGCCGAAACGGCGGTGCGCGAAGTGGTTGGCAAAATGAAGATGGACTCGGCGCTGGCCGAGGAGCGTGACCAGATCGCCCCGCGTGTGCGAACGCTGATGCAGACCATCCTTGACCGCTACAAGGTCGGCGTGGAAGTGGTGGGCATCAACCTGCAGCAAAGCGGCGTGCGACCGCCTGAGCAGGTGCAGGCCGCGTTCGACGATGTGTTGAAGGCCGGGCAAGAACGTGAACGTGCCAAGAACGAGGCCCAGGCCTATGCCAACGACGTGATTCCGCGCGCCGTGGGTTCGGCCTCGCGCCTGAAAGAGGAGTCTGAAGCGTACAAGGCCCGCATCGTGGCGCAGGCCCAGGGTGATGCGCAGCGCTTCCGCTCGGTGTTGACCGAGTACCAGAAAGCACCGCAAGTCACCCGTGACCGCATTTACACCGACACCATGCAGCAAATCTACGGCAGCGTGACCAAGGTGCTGGTTGAGTCGCGCCAGGGGTCGAACCTGCTGTACCTGCCGCTGGACAAGATCATGCAGCTGACTGGACAGGGCGGGGCGGCGAGCGAGCCTGCCGTGAACGGCCAACCCGCAGGCCCGTTGGCCGCGCCGGCGGCGCCTGCAGCCGCCAACGATACCCGCGCACGCGACACCTCGCGCACCCGCGAACGCGAATCGCGCTAAGGCTCCAGGACACACCACCATGAACAAAATAGGTTTTCTGATTTCCACCGCGCTGGTGGCCCTCGTGTTGTTCAGTTCAACGCTGTTTGTTGTCGACCAACGCCAGTTTGGCGTGGTTTATGCCCTTGGCCAGATCAAGGACGTGATCACCGAGCCCGGCCTCAACTTCAAGCTGCCACCGCCGTTCCAGAATGTCAGCTACATCGACAAGCGTTTGCTGACGCTGGACAGCACCGATGCCGAGCCGATGTTGACCGCAGAGAAGCAGCGCGTCGTGATCGACTGGTACGTGCGCTGGCGCATCACCGGCCCGTCCGAATACATCCGCAATGTGGGCCTGGATGAAAACGCCGGTGCCAACCAACTCAACCGGGTGGTGCGCAACGCTTTCCAGGAAGAGATCAACAAGCGCACGGTGAAAGACCTGCTGTCGCAGAAACGCGAAGCACTGATGGCCGATGTGAAACGTGAAGTACTGGAAAAAGTGCGCGGCGAAAAGCCTTGGGGTGTGGACGTGGTGGACGTGCGCATCACGCGGGTGGACTATGTCGATGCCATCACCGAGTCGGTCTACCGCCGCATGGAAGCCGAGCGCAAACGCGTGGCCAACGAATTGCGCTCGACCGGCGCCGCCGAAGGCGAGAAAATCCGCGCCGACGCGGACCGCCAGCGCGAGGTGACGATTGCCAACGCCTACCGCGACGCGCAAAAAATCAAGGGTGAGGGCGATGGTGAGGCTGCCAAGGTCTACGGCGAAGCGTTCGGCCGAGACCCGCAATTCGCCCAGTTCTACCGCAGCATGGAAGCCTACAAGCTGAGCTTCAACCGCAAGGCCGATGTCATGGTGCTGGACCCATCGTCCGAGTTCTTCAAGGCCATGCGCGGTTCTGCAGCGCCCGCCGCCGCGCCAGCACGCAAGTAAGCCCGCGCGCGTGTTGGACAGCGATACCCTCTGGGCCGCGCTGGCCCTGGTGCTGGTGTTCGAAGGCTTGCTGCCGTTCATCTCCCCCGGTGCGTGGCGACGCATGTTTCAGCAGGTATTGCAGCTGCGCGATGGCCAGATTCGCTTCTTTGGCCTGGGCAGCATGGCGGTCGGATTTCTGCTGATCTGGCTGCTGTCGTAGCAACTGACCGACACGCCGCCGTTTTACCGTTCGCCAAGACCGGTAAAATCACGTTTTAACCAGTTTCCCTTCACCTATGTCTGCCTGGGTCCTGCCGGATCACATTGCCGACGTGCTGCCTTCTGGCGCGCGGCACATCGAAGAGCTTCGCCGGGATCTGCTGGATACCGCGCGCGGCTATGGCTATGAACTCGTCATGCCGCCGCTGCTGGAGCACCTCGAATCGCTGCTGACCGGCACCGGTGAGGCGCTTGACCTGCAGACCTTCAAGCTGGTGGACCAACTCTCTGGCCGCATGATGGGTTTGCGTGCCGACACCACGCCGCAGGTGGCCCGCATTGACGCGCACCTGCTCAACCGGCGCGGCGTGACTCGCCTGTGTTATTGCGGCCCGGTGTTGCACACCCGGCCTGCGCAGCCGCACGCCACCCGTGAGCCACTGCAGTTCGGTGCCGAAATTTATGGCCATGCCGGATTGGAAGCTGACCTGGAGGTGCTGTCATTGGCGCTCGATTCGCTCAAGGTGGCACAGGTCAGCGGCATCAGCGTGGACATGGCCGATGCGCGCATCGTGCAGTCCCTGTTGGCGGGCACCGAGCTGTCGGGGGAGCGCCTGGCCGATCTGCACGCCGCACTGGCTGCCAAAGACGGCCCGGCGCTGGCCGAATTGACGCGGCCCCTACCGACCGCTGCCCGTGAGGGCCTGCAGGCCCTGGTGCAGCTCTACGGTGACGAAAAAGTGCTTCTTGAGGCTGAAAAAGTACTTGAGCCTACGCCTTTGCTGAAAAATGCGCTATCAAATTTGAAGTGGCTGTCCAGCCACCTGGACGGCACACCGGTCACCTTTGACTTGGCCGACCTGCGTGGCTATGCCTACTACAGCGGTGCCCGTTTCGCGGTCTACGCGCCCGGTGCCAGCGACGCGCTGGTGCGTGGTGGCCGCTACGACGAAGTGGGCGCGGTGTTTGGCCGAAACCGGCCGGCAGTCGGTTTCAGCCTGGACGTGAAGGCGGTGGTGGATGTGGTGGCCGCGCGGCCCCTGAAGGCCGCCGTGCGCGCACCGTGGGGCGAGGGCGGTGACCTGCGTGCCGCCATCGCCGTGCTGCGCGCTGCGGGTGAAACCGTGGTGTGTGTGCTGCCCGGCCACGAAAGCGAAATCGACGAATTCCATTGCGACCGTGAGCTGGTGAACAGTGCTGGCCAGTGGCTCGTCCAGACAATCTGAGATGCATTTTTGAAAAGTGGTGAGATGAACACAAGCAATGGCAAGGCCGCGGGCCGCAACGTGGTGGTGGTCGGCACGCAATGGGGTGACGAAGGCAAGGGCAAGCTGGTTGACTGGCTGACCGAGAGCGCCCAGGGCGTGGTGCGTTTTCAGGGCGGGCACAACGCGGGCCACACCCTGGTCATCAACGGCCACAAAACAGCGCTGCACCTGATCCCCAGCGGCATCATGCGGCCGGGCGTCAAGTGCTACATCGGCAACGGGGTGGTGCTGTCGGCCGCCAAGCTGTTCGAGGAAATCGAAGGGCTGGAAAAGGCCGGCGTGGAAGTGCGCTCGCGCCTCCGCGTGAGCGAAGCCTGCCCGCTGATCTTGCCGTTCCATGCGGCACTGGACATTGCCCGCGAAGTGGCGCGCGAACAATGTGGCAACGCCAAGATCGGTACCACCGGCCGTGGCATCGGTCCGGCATACGAAGACAAGATCGCGCGCCGCGCGCTGCGTGTGCAGGACCTGAAATACCCCGAGCGTTTTGCCGCCAAGCTGAAAGACCTGCTGGATCTGCACAACCATGTGCTGACCACATTTCTGAACGCCCCAGCGATCGATTTCGACATGGTTTACGCCGAGGCCATGCGCCACGCCGAGCTGCTGAAGCCGATGATGGCCGACGTCTCCCGTGAGCTGAACGAGGCCCATCTGGCCGGTGACAACCTGCTGTTTGAAGGCGCACAAGGCACGCTGCTGGACGTTGACCATGGCACCTACCCGTTCGTCACCTCCAGCAACTGCGTGGCTGGCAATGCCTCGGCCGGCGCAGGCGTGGGCCCCGGCATGCTGCACTACGTGCTGGGCATCACCAAGGCCTACTGCACGCGGGTGGGTGGTGGGCCTTTCCCCACGGAACTGGACTGGGAAACGCCAGGTACCCCCGGCTACCACATGAGCACCGTCGGCGCCGAAAAGGGCGTGACCACCGGCCGCTCGCGCCGCTGCGGCTGGTTTGACGCTGCACTGCTGAAACGCTCCGCCCAGGTCAATGGCCTGTCGGGTTTGTGCATCACCAAGCTGGACGTGCTCGACGGCTTGAAGGAACTGCTGCTCTGCACCGGTTACGAACTCGATGGCGCGTTCACCGACATCCTGCCGATGGGTGCTGAAGACATTGCACGCTGCAAGCCCATCTACGAAACCCTGCCAGGCTGGAGCGACAGCACCGTGGGCGTGACCGACCACGCGGCGTTGCCAGCGGCAGCGCGCCACTATCTCCAGCGCATTGCAGAATTGACGGGCGTACCGATCCATGTGATCTCCACCAGCCCTGACCGTGACCACACCATCATGATGCGGCATCCTTACCTGCCGTCGTGACGGCAGCGCCTGCCGGGCCACTGTGGTCCGGCACCTTTACCCAATCAGGAGCCACAAGATGTTGACCGAAGACGGCAAACACCTGTACGTCAGCTACGACGAGTACCACAACCTGATCGAGAAACTCGCGCTCAAGGTCTACCAATCGGGTTGGGAGTTCGACACCATCCTGTGCCTGGCGCGCGGCGGCATGCGGCCGGGGGACATCCTGTCACGCATCTTCGACAAACCCTTGGCAATCATGTCCACCAGTTCCTACCGTGCAGAAGCAGGCAAGGAACGCGGTCACCTGGACATTGCCCGCTACATCACCACCCCACAAGGTGACATTGCAGGCCGGGTGTTGCTGGTCGATGATCTGGCCGACACAGGGCACACGCTGAAAGAAGTCATCAGCCTGCTGCGCAGCAGCTACAGTGACATCACCGAGCTGCGCAGCGCCGTGATCTGGACCAAGGCCGCCTCTGGCTTTACGGCCGATTATTCGGTTGAAGCGTTGCCTACCAACCCCTGGATTCACCAGCCCTTCGAGAGCTATGACAACCTGCGCCCGCCGCAGCTGCTCGAGAAGTGGAAAGTCTGACAGCAGTTGGGTCAGGCGCCTGAGCCCCTGACCCAACTGTGCTGTCACTTGAAGCCAACGCGGTCCAGCATCTGCTGCACCTTGACCTGATTGGCGCCAATCGTGCTGACCGGAATGGTTTCGCTCTTGAAACTGCCGCCGCTCATGGCCTTGAGTGCCGGGTTGTTCACAACCACTCCCTTGGCTGCAGGCCATTCGTTGTTGCCGTTGGCAAAGTATTCCTGAGCGCTGGCGCTGGCCAGGTACTCCAGGAATTTCACGGCGTTGGCCGGGTTCTTGGCGTTCTTGGCCATGGCTCCGCCGGCAATGTTCAGGTGGGTACCGTAGCTGGACTGGTTCGGGAAGACCACACCCACCTTGTCCGCAATGGCCTGGTCTTCCGGCTTGTTGGAACGCAGGATGCGGGCAAAGTAGTAGGTGTTGGTGACCGCAATGGCGCATTCACCCGCAGCCACGCCTTTGATCTGGTCGGTGTCGCCCCCCTTCGGGTCGCGTGCCATGTTGGCCACCAGGCCCTTGAGCCACAGCTCGGCCTTCTGCTCACCCAAATGCTCGGTGACAGCACCAAACAGCGACATGTTGTACGGGTGCGAACCGGAGCGGATGCAGAGCCGGCCCTTGTTGGTGGGGTCGGCCAGCTTTTCGTAGGTGTCGACCTCGCTCCGTTTGACCTTGACCTTGTCGTACACAATCACCCGGGCACGGGTCGAAAAACCAAACCACGGCGTGCCTTCGGGCGTGGCGTTGGCGCGCAGGTTGGCGGGAATTGCGTTTTCCAGCACCGTGGATTTGACCGGTGCAAACAGGCCATCGGCCTCGCCTTTCCAGAGGCGGTTGGCGTCCACCAGCAAAATCACGTCCGCGGGCGAGGCTGCGCCTTCGGCCTTGAGCCGGGCCAGAATGCCGGCGTCGTCGGCATCGACACGGTTGACCTTGATGCCGGTGGCTTTGGTGAAGTCGGCGTACAAGGCCTCGTCGGTTGAATAATGGCGGGCCGAGTACAGGTTCACCACCTGTTCCTGTGCGAACGCGGGCAGGGCGGCAGCGGCGAGTGTGGCCACGGCAACAGTAACAACAGACTTCAACATGGGTGCAGGCGCTTTCTTAAAACTGGGATGGTGGCCGATGCCAGCCATCAAATGACGAATCCTAATGATAACGATTATTAATGACTATTTCTTCCAACCGCCGGCACAAAGCCATGGCTGGCGTGTTGTTTTCGGGTTTCTGACGGCGCTGGTATTGGCAACAGGTTGCACCACCGCACCCAAGCCGGTTGGGCCGTCAGTGCCTGCTACCCAGACCGATCTGCCGGCAAAAAAATTGCCCCGGATTGGCCTGGCCCTGGGTGGTGGCGCAGCGCGCGGCTTTGCCCATGTGGGGGTGATTCAAGTGCTGGAAGAGGCCGGAATCCGCCCCGATGTGGTGGTGGGTACTTCGGCAGGCAGCTTGGTCGGTGCAATTTATGCATCAGGGAAAACGGGCTTGCAGTTGCAACAGGTTGCCGAGTCGATGGAGGAGGCGGCGCTGACCGACTGGACCCTGCCGCTGTTCAGTCGCGGTGTTTTCCGGGGGGAGGCGCTGGCACGCTATGTGAGCAGCCAGGTGCAGGGCCGGACCATAGAAACCATGGCGATTCCGCTGGGCATCGTGGCCACCGACTTGCAGTCGGGCCACGGCGTGCTGTTTCGCCAGGGGGATGTGGGCATTGCGGTACGTGCATCGAGCGCGGTGCCGGCGGTGTTCCTGCCAGTGCGCATCAATGGACGTGAGTACGTTGATGGCGGGTTGGTGGCGCCGGTGCCCGTGCGCTACGCCCGCGAGATGGGGGCTGAACTGGTGATAGCCGTCGACATCTCTAGCTCGCCCGAGGCCAATCTGGCCAACGACACGCTGCAGATGCTGCTGCAAACCTTTGCCATCATGGGCAGCAGCATCAACCGCTATGAATTGAAGGAAGCCGACATGGTGGTCAGACCCGCACTGTCCAATGTCAGAGGGGCCGACTTCACGGCCCGACGCCGTGCGATTGAGGCGGGGCGGACCGCCATGCTCGCGGCGTTGCCGCAGTTGCGTGCGCTGATGGTTGAAAAGTCGCGCTGAATCAAGTGGGCATAAAAAAAGGGCTGGTGTGGCACCAGCCCTTAAGGGATCCTTGAGCCCTGAGGCGTCGAAAAGACCCGAGGAGACAACCTTGACGAATCAAAGCACTACAAAACCATTGTCGTGTGTGGGCTTGTCCATGTGTAGAGCGACCACCTCAAACGGGTGAGGTGGTGCGGCAAAAATCAACGCTTTTTGGTGGCGGTTTTCGCGGCGTTCACTGCAGTGCTGGAGACGGCAGCAAAGTTGGCTTCTGCCACGTCGGTGGCTTGCTTCACAGCCTTCTGGACCGACTCAAAAGCATTGTTGGCAGCAGCCACACTGCTCTTCAAGATCGCCACAGCGGTTTCAGAACCGGCCGGTGCGTTCTTGGCAGCGTTGTCAACCAGCGATGCAAACTTTTTCTGGGCTTCCGTGGTCTGGCTTTCCAGGGTTTTACCCAGGTCAGCGCCGGTGCTGGAAGCGATGTCGTACAGGTGGCGGCTGTAAGCAGCAGTTTTCTCAGCCAAAGGCTGGAACAAACCAGCTTGCAGGGCCAGCAGTTCTTGCGCGTCTTTGACGCTGAACAGCGCTTGGGTGTGCTCAGCCGACTCGGCCAGTGCGGCTTTGGTCGCCGTCACATTCAGCTCAACCAGCTTTTCCACGCTTTCAAAAGCTTTGTGGGTCAGGCCGAAGAGGGTTTCGAAAGAGGCTTTTTGCGAGGCAACGATTTGTTCAGCAGTCAACATGTTTAATCTCCTAGAGGGTTAAAAAGTATCTGCTCTGAACAAATGTTGCAGTGCAGCATGGTTTGAATTATAGGGATGGCTTGTGACGATGCAAGCCTTTTTTGCTGCATTGCAACAAATTAGGATGGAATGCCTAGAACAACCCGACCCGCGCCCACACACAGATCCGGAGTTGTCCGCTTTGCTTGCTTATTACGCTGACCATTTCGTGTTGCCCCTGCCTGCAGGGCACCGTTTCCCCATGGAGAAATACCGTCGCTTGCGCGATGGCCTGGCGACGTGCTACCCAGACGTTCGTTTGGCGGAGGCGCCTCGGGCGACCGACGCGGCGCTGACCCTGGTCCATGACCGGGCCTATGTCGAGGCGGTGGCCGATGGCACGCTGGCGCCCGCGCTTTTGCGTGAGATTGGTTTCCCCTGGAGCAAAGCCATGGCCGAGCGGGCACGGTACTCGGTCGGTGCCACGCTGGCCGCCTGTACGGCGGCACACGCCGAAGGCATTGCGGCCAACCTGGCCGGGGGGACGCACCACGCAGAAGCTGGCAAAGGTGGCGGTTTCTGTGTGTTCAACGACGTGGCGGTGGCAGCACGTGTGCTGCAGGCGCAGGCCCAGCGCGACGCACCGCTGCAGGTGGCCATCGTGGACCTCGATGTGCACCAGGGCAATGGCACCGCGCAGATTTTCCGCAGTGACCCAAGCGTGTTCACCCTGTCGCTCCATGGCGAACACAATTTTCCCTTCAGAAAGGCCTCCAGCGACCTGGATGTGGCCTTGCCCGACGGTTGTGGTGACGACCCATACCTGGCGGCTTTGGACCAGGCGTTGGAGGCGATGGCACAACGTTTCTCGGCTGAATTCGTGTTGTACCTGGCCGGTGCCGACCCACACGAGGGAGACCGGCTGGGGCGATTGAAGCTGACGTTCGAGGGCTTGGCTGAGCGCGACCGGCGGGTGTTTGAATGGGCCTGGCAGCGCCGCATTCCGCTGGTGGTCACCATGGCTGGCGGCTACGGACGAGAGATCGACACCACCTTGCAAGTCCAGATGAACACTTTTGGCGCCGCACTGGCCTGTCACCGGCAATGGCAGAATCAGACCCGATGATCTCGCCAACCCTTGCCAAACCCCAGGCCGAGCCTCGCAGCGCTTACAGGGCTTTCCGTACCCTCACCACCCGCTGGATGGACAACGATGTGTATGGTCACGTCAACAACGTCGTTTACTACAGCTGGTTTGACACCGCCGTGAATGCCCATTTGATGGCCCACGGAGCCCTAGACATCCACCACGGCCAGACCATCGGTTTGGTGGTGGAAACCCAGTGCAATTACTTCGCCCCGTTGGCTTTTCCGCAACTGGTGGAAGCCGGTATTCGCGTGGCGCGGCAGGGTGCATCCAGTGTGCGCTACGAAGTCGGCTTGTTTGCCGAAGGCGTGGAACTGTGTGCCGCCAAGGGGCATTTTGTCCATGTCTATGTGGACCGGCAAAGCCGCCGTCCGGTACCGCTGCCTGAACCCCTCAAACTTGTTCTGGAGAAACTTGCATGACCCAACCCGTTCCCGACGCCTTTGTCGCCGGCCAGCACAGCGCCACGGTGGACGCCGCCATCACCAGCCGCATGTCGGCACGTGCCTTCACGGCGCAGCCGGTCCCCCGCGACACCTTGACGGCCATTCTGGAGGTGGCCAGCCGCGCTGCGTCGGGCACCAACACCCAGCCTTGGCGCGTGTACGTGCTGCAGGGCGAGAGCCGCAACACGCTGGTTGACAAAGTGTGCGCTGCGCACGATGCGATCCGTGCCAATCCGGAACTCGCCGCCCAGTACCGCGAAGAGTACGACTATTACCCCGAAAAATGGGTCAGCCCCTACATTGACCGTCGCCGTGAAAACGGGTGGGGTCTGTATGGCCTGCTGGGGATTGGGAAGGCTGACAAGGACCGCATGCATGCGCAGCACCAGCGCAATTTCCGTTTTTTTGACGCACCGATCGGGTTGATGTTCACCGTAGACCGGGTGATGGGGCGGGGTTCATTGGTGGACTACGGCATGTTCATGCAGAACATCATGGTGGCGGCCCGTGGCCGAGGGCTGCACACCTGCCCCCAGGCGGCCTGGAATGGCTTTGCCAGCATCGTCTTGCCGCACATTGGTGCCGGCCCCGATGAAATGCTGGTGTGCGGCATGTCGCTTGGCCATGCGGATGCGGAGAATCCAGTCAACAGCTTCCACACACCACGGGTTCCCGTGGCGGAGTTCACGCACTGGCGGGAGTGACGGGCAGGGCCATTGTGGTGGCCCCCTTCGGCAGCGAGAAGAAGAACGTCGCCCCCTCGTTGGGTGCGCCTTCTGCCCACACCTTGCCACCATGGCGGTGCACGATGCGAGCGACCGTGGCCAAACCCACACCCGTACCGGGGTACTCCCGTTGGGAATGAAGGCGCTGGAAAATCTGGAACAAACGGTGGGCGTAGGCTGGGTCAAAGCCCGCCCCGTTGTCGGCCACCCAATAGACACATCGGTCGCTTTCTTCCTGCCCGCCCACCACGATCTGTGGCTGGGCCTGGCGTTGGCTGTACTTGATGGCATTGCCAATCAGGTTGTCGAACACGACGCGCAGCATGGCCGGGTCACATGGGCAGTCGGGCAGCGGCTGGACGGTGACCGTGGCCGTGTTCCATTCGGGTGTGTGGGCGTGAAGGGTCTGCGCCACCACAGCCTGTACTTCGGTGGGCACCACCTGCAGCGGTTTGTGCCCGAGTTTTGACAGGGCGTGCAGCGCATTGACGAGGTTGCTCATGTCCTGTCCAGCCTGGTCTACCCGGGTCAGCAGGCGTTTGGCTTCGGGCGGCAGCTGGTCGGCGTAGTCCATCAGCAGCAGTTCTGAGAATGTGCGCATGGCGCGCACCGGGGCCAGCAAATCGTGCGACACCATGCTGGCAAAACGGTCCAGGTCGGTGTTGGCTTCCTGCAGCTCCGTCACCGCCTTTTCCAGCTCGCGGTTGCGTTCTTCCACGCGGGTTTCCAGTGCAAGCTGGGTGTGGACCCATTCGGCCTCGTTCTGGCGCAGGCTGGTGAGCAGTCGGGTCAACGACAGGCCGAGCCGGCCTGTCACGAGCGGGCCATCGGTCAGTGTCAGTTGCCGCTCTCCATTGGCCATGCGGTCTGCCACGTCGGCCATGGCCCCCGCGGGCCGGCTGATACGGCCCGCGAGCCACCAGCCCGCCAGCGCCAATGCCAACGCCGAAAGAGCGCCGGTCAGCACCAACTGGCGGTCAAAGGCCGCCATGCCTGCAGTCACCGCCGTTTCTGGGAGTTGAAGCGTGGCTTGCCAGCCGAGGCCGGCAAAGTTGGTGCGAGCCGGGCTGGTCGCGGTGCATTGCCATCCGCTGCGAAGTCCGCACTGGCCTGGTTCAACCGGGGGGGCGGGTGTCTGGTCGCGTTGCGTCAGCGGCGTACCGGTTCGTGTGCGCAGCCAGAGGCTGGGTTGGTCGATTCCCGTCATGGCCGGTTGCATTTGAACCAGCGTGTCACGCAGTTCTTTGCGCCACACATCGCCCAGCATGGCCACCAACACGCCAGCGTTCGGGCTGTCAGCAACGGGTGTAGCGGCTGGGGCTGACAGGGGTGGCAACGGTGTGGCCATCAGCACGCCCCATGGTACCCCATCGGCCAATCCAGCGGCAGGCCAGGTCAGCGCGTGCTGGTCGCTGGTATAGCGCCCCTGCAGGCCGCGTTGAAACCAGACCGCCGTTGACATGTTGTCACCTTCCAGGGCCTGCCCTGTGGACGCCACCACACGGCCTTGCGGGTCGACCACGGCCAGCCAGATGAAACCCGCCTGTTTGTAGGCGGCCAGCCAGTTCTGCAGCGGTGCCTGGTCGCTGGCGGTCAGGAGTGACGAGGCACCGATGGCGCTGGCCAGTGCTGTCATGTCACGCTGGCGTGCTTCGAGGGCCACGTCCATGGTCAACGCGGCGGCGCTGGCCGCACGCCTGAGGGTCTCGGTGGTGGCCGTTGCCAGTTCTGCGGCCACGAGGTGGCGCACCACCCAGCCGCCCGCCAGCAGGCTGGCGACAGTCAAGGTGACAAACAGCAGGCTGATTTTGAAGCGCATATCGGTGATGGCAGACAGGTTCTGTGCAGTGCAGGTCGTGCGGGGGGGCGTGCTGCAGTTCAGTGTATCGGTCGGTTCGTTCCCAAGCAGGGCCGAACGGCGTTCCCCCACTGCCATGTGGTGTTGTACACCAGTTGGCCTGCGGCTGGTCTGTGCAACAGCCGGGCGATTCCGGACAGTTATGGCGCAGATGTCTGTTGCGAGGACTCATGCACAATCAAAGGCCGCACCACATGGAGGCAAGATGAGCTGGCGTCGCTGGACCTTTTTTCTAACCGCCCTGATGTGCCCGGGCTTGTTATTTGCGGCCGATGCGGCTGAGCGTCAGTTGTCCGTACTCTGGGGCGTACCGTTTGCAGGCATTTTGCTGTCGATTGCGTTGATGCCCTTGTTGGTGCCCCGATTCTGGCACCACCACTATGGCAAGGTGTCGGCGGCTTGGGCCTTGGGGTTTTTGCTGCCATTCACAGCGGTGTATGGTGCGGGCGCAGCCGGTACCAGTCTGGTGCACGCAGCACTGGCCGAATACATCCCATTCATCATTTTGCTCACGGCGCTGTTCACTGTGGCGGGGGGTATCCATATTCGGGGTAACCTGCATGGCAGTCCGGGACTGAATACTGGCATCCTGGCAATTGGGGCCGTGCTGGCCAGTGTCATGGGCACCACCGGCGCATCGATGCTGCTGATCAGACCATTGATTCGTGCCAACGACAACCGGGCCCACAAGGCCCATACGGTGGTGTTTTTCATTTTCATCGTGTCCAATGCCGGCGGTTCTTTGACGCCGCTCGGTGATCCACCGCTGTTCCTTGGGTTTCTGAAAGGTGTGGATTTCTTCTGGACGCTCAAACACATCTTTCCCGAGACGCTGTTCCTTATCGGTACCTTGCTGGTCTTGTTTTATCTGTTGGACCGCTGGTACTACAGCAAGCAAGGGGTGTTGCTGGCAGACCCCACACCAGATACTGGCCGCATTGGTTTTGACGGGGGCGCCAACTTCATTTTGCTGGCTGGCATTGCCGGGCTGGTCCTGTTGAGCGGCCTCTGGAAATCGCCGGTGGTGTTCAGCGTCTGGGGCACCGACGTTGGTTTGCCTGGGCTGGTCCGGGACGCGGGCCTGGTTGCAGTGACGTTGGTGTCACTGCAATTCACCGCCAGCAGCGTCCACCAGGCCAACCAGTTCTCCTGGGCGCCGATGGCCGAGGTGGCCAAGCTGTTTGCCGGCATTTTCCTGACCATCATTCCGGTGATAGCGATGCTCAAAGCGGGTGCTTCTGGGCCTTTTGGTGCCGTGGTGTCGGCTGTGACGCGGCCCGATGGACAGCCCGACCCGGCGATGTACTTCTGGGCCGCCGGTCTGCTCAGCTCGTTTCTGGACAACGCGCCGACCTACCTGGTGTTTTTCAACACCGCTGGCGGCGACCCGCAGATGCTGATGACGTCTCTGGCACCGACCCTGGCCGCCATTTCTGCCGGCGCGGTGTTCATGGGCGCCAACACTTACATTGGCAATGCGCCCAATCTGATGGTCAAAGCGATTGCCGAGGACCGGGGTGTCAAAATGCCCAGCTTCTTTGGCTACATGCTGTGGTCATTCGGTATCCTGGTACCGCTGTTTCTTGCCATGACATTCATCTGGTTCCGCTGACATGACCCAAGCCAAAATCCTCGTCGCCCGCGCCGTGTTTCCCGAAGTCATCGCGTCTTTGCAAGCCCATTTCGAAGTGACGTCCAACCAGGACGACGTGGTGTGGACCAAGGCCCAGTTGATTGAGCAACTCCAGGGCAAAGACGGTGCACTGACCACTGGCAGCGAGCGCATCGACGCCGATGTGCTGGCGGCCTGCCCGCAGCTCAAGATCGCCGCCAACATGGCGGTGGGGTACAACAATTTCGACCTCGTGGCCATGAGCCACCATGGTGTGCAGGGCACCAACACGCCCGACGTGCTGACCGACACCACCGCCGATTTTGGCTTCGCACTGATGATGGCCACGGCCCGCCGCATGACCGAGAGCGAGCACTTTCTGCGCCGCGGCGAGTGGACCAAATGGCGTTACGACATGTTCATGGGCAGCGACATCCATGGCGCGACGCTGGGCATTCTGGGCATGGGCCGCATTGGCCAGGGCATTGCCCAGCGCGGTGCGCATGGTTTTGGCATGAAGGTGATTTACCACAACAGGTCCCGGCTGGACCCGGCGGCCGAAGCCCGTTGCCAGGCCACCTACGTCAGCAAAGAAGACCTGTTGAAGCGTGCCGACCATCTGGTGTTGGTGCTGCCGTACTCCGCCGAGTCACACCACAGCATTGGCGCGGCCGAACTGGCGCAGATGAAGCCCACGGCCACGCTGGTCAACATTGCGCGCGGTGGCATTGTGGACGATGCCGCGTTGGCGGCCGCGTTGAAGGCGCGGACCATTGCCGCCGCCGGGCTGGATGTGTTTGAAGGTGAACCCCAGGTTCACCCCGATCTCCTCACGCTGCCCAACGTCGTGCTCACCCCGCACATTGCCAGCGCCAGCGGCCCGACCCGTTTGGCCATGGCCAAGCTCGCCGCCGACAACCTGGTGGCATTTTTCAAACAAAATGCGGTGTTGACCCCAGTCAATTCTGTCGTTTCAGCTATTAAATAAATAGCAATGCAATTGGTTACAGAATCTGTTGGGTTGTGGGCCTTGGTGGCCCTGTGCGTGCTGAATGGGGTGTTGTTGCTGGTGCTGCTGTGGCGCAAGCCGGGCGATGCGGTGCCGGCTGCCTTGCTCAGTGGCATGGCGGCCACCAATGAGCGGCTGGCACGGGAGCTGCGGCAAGAAATCAACGAATCGGCACGCAGTGGCCGGCAGGAGCTGGGTGGGAACCTGGCGAACTTTCAGCAGGCCATGGTGCTGCAGAGCGCCGAAGCCATTCGCACCCAGAACAGCCAGATTGACGCGTTTGGCCAGCAGTTGACGTTGCTACAGAAAACCCTGTCCGACACCCTCACCACGCAGCTACAGAGCCTGAGCGAGTCCAACGCCCGGCGCATCCAGGAAGTGCGGGCCACGCTCGAAACCCAATTGGCCCAGCTGCAGCAAACCAACGCAGCCAAGCTCGACGAGATGCGCAAGACGGTGGACGAGAAGCTGCAGCACACGCTGGAAACCCGGCTGGGTGAAAGTTTCAAACAGGTGGCCGACCGGCTGGAACAGGTGCACAAGGGCCTGGGTGAAATGCAGAGCCTGGCCCAGGGGGTGGGGGACCTGCAACGCGTGTTGACCAACGTGAAGACGCGCGGCATGTTTGGCGAGGTGCAACTGGAAGCGCTGCTGGAACAGGTGCTGACCACCGAGCAGTACGGCAAACAAATCGAGACCAAGCCCCGCAGTAACCAGCGGGTGGACTTTGCGGTGCGCTTCCCAGGCCGCAGCGCCGATGGCGCGCCGGTCTGGCTGCCGATCGACGCCAAGTTCCCGCGTGACGACTACGAACGCCTGCTGGACGCCCATGAACGGGCCGATGCTGTGGGTGCCGAAGCCGCCGCCAAAGCGCTGGAAACGCGCATCCGCACCGAGGCCAAATCCATTGCCGAGAGCTACCTGGCGCCACCACACACCACCGACTTTGCAATTCTGTTTTTGCCGATTGAAAGCCTTTACGCGGAAGTGCTACGCCGACCCGGCTTGATGGACAGTCTGCAGCGCGACCACCGTGTCACGCTTGCCGGGCCCACGACCTTGCTGGCCATGCTCAACAGCCTGCACATGGGTTTTCGCACGCTGGCACTGGAGCAGCAGGCGTCGGAAGTGTGGAAAGTGCTGGGCGCGGTGAAGACCGAATTCGAGCGCTATGGCGAATGGGTAGCGCGCATCAAGGAGCAGGTGCAGAAGGCGTCTGACACCCTGGACAAGGCCGACACCCGTACCAAGCAGATGCGCCGCGCGCTGAAGGTGGTGGAAGCGCTGCCCGACGCGCAGGCCCAAACACTGCTGCCGGGCGATGCGCTGGGCGACGACGGCGACGCCTAAAGTTTGTAGAAAGCCTTGATCGCGTCCCAGGCAGCCTGCGGCTCGTCCACATACTGGAAGAGCTTCAGGTCTTCTTCCGAAATGGCACCTTCTTCCACCAGCACCTGCGGGTTGAACAGGCGTTTCCAGTAGTCGCTGCCGAACAGGATGATGGGCACTGGTTTGGACTTCTTGGTTTGCACCAGCGTGATGGTCTCGAACAGCTCGTCGAGCGTGCCAAAGCCGCCAGGAAAAGCCACCAGCGCCTTGGCCCGCATCATGAAGTGCATCTTGCGCAGTGCGAAGTAATGGAACTTGAAGCTCAACTCTGGCGTGACATAGGGGTTGGGCTTTTCTTCGCGGGGCAGGGCAATCGCCAGACCAACACTTTTGCCTCCGGCTTCAAATGCCCCGCGGTTAGCCGCTTCCATGATACCGGGGCCGCCGCCAGTGGAGACAAACAGTTTGTCAACCACCGGCTTGCTGGCGCTGTACTCGGCCACCAGGCGACCGAAAGCGCGCGCAGCCTCGTAGAACCGGGCGTTGCGCACCAGCGTCTCGGCCTTGGCGATGGCCTGGGCATCGCCTGTGGCCTGCACCTGCGCCAAATGGTCACGTGCCTCGTCCGCGCTGCGGAAGCGGGCGCTGCCGAACACCACCACGGTGTTCTCTACACCGTGCGCATGCTGCGCCAGATCCGGCTTGAGCATCTCCAGTTGAAAACGAATGCCACGGGTCTCGCGGCGCAACAGGAATTCGGGGTCGGCGAAAGCCAGCCGTTCGGTATCGGGCTCCAAGGGGTTGCCGGCGCTGTCGTGCGCCTGCAAAGTGGCCCAGGCGTCGGCGAGTCGGCGGTCGTGCAGGTTCTGGTTGTTGCTCATGCGGGTTGCTTTGTCTCTGTTGTTGTATGTTGGGACTTCGCCGGCTGGGGAGTGGTTCCGCGTGCCAGCCAACCCAAAAAACAAAGGGCTCCCTGCGGAGCCCTGTGTGTCTGGCGCGCCACCGTTGCCGGCAGCGCTGGTCAGACGCGTTTGCGGTATTCGCCGGTGCGGGTGTCGATTTCCACGCGGTCGCCCTGGGCCACGAAAATCGGCACGCCGATTTCAAAGCCGGTGGCGATTTTGGCAGGCTTGAGCACCTTGCCCGAGGTGTCGCCCTTGACGGCGGGTTCGGTCCAGGTGATTTCGCGCTCGACGCTGGTGGGCAGTTCAACCGAGATGGCCTTGCCGTCGTAGAACACCACTTCGACGGCCATGCCGTCTTCCAGGTAGTTGAGCGCGTCGCCCATGTTCTCGGCTTCCACTTCGTACTGGTTGTATTCGGCGTCCATGCACACGTACATTGGGTCGGCGAAGTAGGAGTAGGTGCAGTCTTTCTTGTCGAGGATGACCTGGTCCATCTTGTCGTCGGCCTTGAAAACCACTTCGGTGCCGAAGTTGGCAATCAGGCTCTTGAGCTTCATGCGCACGGTGGCAGAGTTGCGGCCGCCGCGGCTGTATTCGGTTTTGAGCACGACCATTGGGTCTTTGCCGTGCATGATGACGTTACCGGCACGGATTTCTTGAGCGATTTTCATGGCGTTACAGGAGATTAGGCCGCTGGCGCGGCGAGGTGACTGAATGAAGCGGCAACGGGCCGGCCTGATGAATTCAGCAAAGCCTTGAATTTTAACGGTTTTCGGCCACGAACCCCAACAGCTGTGTGGTCAGGTCGTTCTGGGCCAGCAGCCTGTGCCGCCAGTCGGCCAGGCAGGCGGCCCAATCGGCCCAGTCTGGTGCGGGCAGCGGCGTGTGGCTGACGCCGTTCCAGACCCCATGAAAACTGCGCAGGGAAGCGGGCGCATTCATGGCGTCCAAGAAAGCATGCAGCTTGGTGTGGTGGGCGTTGTCGTGCTGCGGGTAGATGTGCCAGACCAACGGCTTGCTAGCCCAGAGGGCGCGCACCAACGAGTCTTCACCGCGAACGAAGTTGAGATCGCAGGCCCACAACAGGCGGTCGAAGTCGCGTTGCGACAAGGCGGGAAGGTATGAAATTGATAGCGAACTTGCCAGTTTTTGCCTAGGCTCAAAGGTGATTTGGCCATTAATTTCGGCCTGAACGGCGTGTTGCGGCCTGCCAAAGGCCACCAGCAGCCGCGTGGGCATGGGGTCATTCGCCAGCCAGCGCAGCCAGGCACCCAAGGCGGCGGGCTCGTAACAGAACAACGAGACCAGCCGTTCACCTTGCCAGTCAATGCCTTGTTGGCGCAGCCAGGCGGTGCGCTCGAATGCCGCCTGTTCTGCCAGCAGAGTGGGCTCGCGCAGCAAGCCGCCGGTGCTGGCATTGAAGCCGGGGTAGAAGAAATGCTTGGTCAAGCCGGCGCCGGGCCCATGGAGCACGGGCGAGGGCAGCTTGTGGTTGCGTGCCGCATAAGGCTCCGCCGTCAGGTACTCCAGGTTCAGCCAGACGGGTGGACATGGCGTTTGTGCCATCTGGTTGGCGAAAGCGGCAGGCAGTTCGCAGCCAAAGGCTTCCACCACCACGTCGCCGGGTATTACGGCGACCCAGTCGGTGTCGTCGTGCCATGGCAAGGGTGTGACGCCAGCACGGCCTTGGGGCGCCATCCAGGGCAGGGCAGTCAGGTCGTCGGCCCACAAACGCACGGTGTCCCCCCGCTGGGCGAGGTCGGCAGCCAGCCGCCAGCACACGCCGATGTCGCCATGGTTGTCGATGACCTTGCAGAAAATATCCCAGTGCATGCCCGTCCTTTCAGCCGGGATTGTCCACAATACAGCCCATGGATTCCGTTCCCGAACCGGCCGCTGTTGCCCCATCTGCCGACGCGCCCCATTCCGTGCAACTTCTCAGCGAGGTGGCGGCCCTGCCGTCGTTGCCGGGGGTCTACCGTTATTTCGACGCCGACAACCAGTTGCTGTACGTCGGCAAGGCCCGTGACCTGAAGAAACGGGTGTCGAGCTATTTCCAGAAGAACCACGGGGGCACCCGCATCGGCCACATGGTGGGCAAGATCGTGCGGCTGGAGACCACGGTGGTGCGTTCCGAAGCCGAGGCGCTGCTGCTGGAAAACAACCTGATCAAGACGTTGAACCCGCGCTTCAACATTCTGTTTCGGGATGACAAAAGCTACCCTTATTTGAAGATCACTGGGCCTGGTGCGGCCTCGGTTACCGGTGCGCCGGCTTACCCGCGGGTGGCCTATTACCGGGGCGCAGTGGAAAAAAAACACCACTACTTTGGCCCTTACCCGAGTGCCTGGGCGGTGAAGGAATCCATATTGCTGCTGCAAAAGGTGTTTCGCCTGCGCACCTGTGAAGACACGGTGTTTGCCAACCGCACGCGGCCGTGCCTGCTGTACCAGATCAAGCGTTGCTCGGGCCCCTGCGTGGGGCACATTGCGCCCGAGGCCTACGCGCAGGACGTGGCCAACGCGGAGGAGTTCCTGCGTGGTGAAACACAGGGTGTGCTGTTGGCCCTGGAGGCGCGCATGCGCAGCCACGCAGAACTGCTGGAATTCGAACAAGCGGCGGACATCCGCAACCAGATATCGGCGTTGTCGCGGGTGCTGCACCAACAGTCGGTGGAGACCGGGGTCGACAAGGACGCCGACATCTTGGCGGTGCAGGTGCAGGGCGGCAAAGCCTGCGTCAACCTGGCGGTGGTACGCGGTGGCCGGCACTTGGGTGATCGCGCCTATTTCCCGGTGCACGTGGAAGACGCGGCCAGCATCAACCAGGCAGATGAGACCGAAGAGGGGGACGACCCCACCGCCAGATCGCCCGTAGAGCAACTGGTTCTGGAAGCGTTCATTGCGCAGCACTACATGGATGTGTTGCCCCCACCCGCACTGATCACCAGCACGCCGGTCAGCAAGGTGCTGGTGAGCGCGCTGTCCGGTCAGGCGGGCTACCGCATCAACGCGGTGCACAACCCGCGCGAGCAGCGGCGCATCTGGCTGGAAATGGCACAAAAGAATGCCGCCATCCAGCTCGCCCGACTGCTGGCGGAAGAGGGTTCGCAGCAGGCCCGCACCCGTGCGCTGGTGACGGCGCTGGACATGGCCCCCGACAGTCTGGAGGCGCTGCGCATCGAGTGTTTTGACATCTCGCACACGGCCGGCGAAGCCACGCAGGCCTCGTGTGTGGTGTTTCACAACCACAAGCTGCAGAGCAGCGAATACCGCCGTTACAACATTGACGGCATCACACCCGGCGACGACTACGCCGCCATGCGGCAGGTGCTGCTGCGGCGCTACAGCAAACTGGCCGAAGCGGCCGCGCACGACCCGGGCAGCAAGGGTATGCCCGACATCGTGCTGATCGACGGCGGCAAAGGCCAGGTGAGCACGGCCCGCAAGGTGTTCGAGTCGCTCGGGCTCGACCTGTCACGTATCGTTGGTGTGGAGAAAGGCGAGGGCCGAAAGGTGGGGCTGGAGGAGCTGGTGTTTGCCGATGGGCGCGAGAAAATCTACCTGGGCAAGGACTCTGCCGCGCTGATGCTGGTGGCGCAGATCCGCGACGAAGCCCACCGTTTTGCCATCACTGGCATGCGCGCGCAACGTGCCAAGGTGCGCACCGGGGGCAGCAAACTCGAAGACATTCCCGGCATTGGACCCAAAAGACGTGCGAAACTGTTGCAACGGTTTGGCGGCATCCGGGGTGTGGCGGCTGCAGGTGCCGCTGACATTGCCACTGTAGATGGCATATCCAAAGAACTGGCGGAGGAGATTTACCGTGCGCTTCACTAAGTTTGGTTACGCATCGGTGCTGACGTTGCTGGCCGGTTGCATTGGCGCGCCAACGCCCTCCGTCAAGCCAACGCCCCCGGCAGGCAGCACCCCACCGGCCAAGGAGCCCGCCGCTGCGGTGCCTGCGGTCAAGGCCCGCAACTGGGACGATTACCGCCTGACCGCAGCCCACCGCATCGTTCAAGCCAATGTGGCCGACAGTTTCAGCGGGCCGTTGCCACAGCGTTTGCAGTCCATTCCGGTGTTGCAGGTCCAGCTCAACCGCGACGGCTCCGTCCGCCGCATCGAGGTGCTGCGCACGCCGAAGTTCGCACCGCAAACGGTCAAGCTGGCCATGGCCGCCGTGCACCAGGCCGCGCCGTTTGGTTCCGTGGCCCACCTGCCGCAACCCTGGCAGTTCAACGAGACCTTTCTCTACAACGATGACCTGAAATTCCAGTTGCGGTCACTGGCGGCGGTGGAATAGCCCACCCAACCACCAGACCGTGCCAGAATCACACCATGTTTTTCACCATCCCAACCCTGATGACGTGGACGCGCATCGTCGCCATCCCGCTCATCGTTGGGGTGTTTTACCTGCCGCTTGAGGAGTCCACCCGCAATGTGACCGCGACGCTGATGTTCGTGGTGTTTGCGTTGACCGACTGGCTGGACGGCTTCCTGGCGCGCAAGCTGAACCAGATGTCGTCGTTCGGCGCTTTTCTTGATCCCGTCGCCGACAAATTCCTTGTCTGTGCCTCTCTGCTGGTGCTGGTGCACCTTAACCGGGCCGATGTGTTTGTGGCGCTGATCATCATTGGCCGGGAAATTGCCATCTCCGCGCTGCGGGAATGGATGGCGCAAATCGGCGCCTCTAAAAGCGTGGCGGTGCACATGCTGGGCAAGGTCAAGACCACGGTCCAGATGGTGGCGATTCCTTTCCTGCTGTTTGACGGTGTGCTGCTCGGCTGGGTCGACACCGGCGTCTGGGGCACCTGGCTGATCTGGGCGTCTGCGGTGCTGACCGTCTGGTCGATGGTGTACTACCTGCAAAAAGCCTTGCCGGAAATCCGCGCCCGCGCGAAATGACGGAGGCACATGAGAACACCGCCTGGGTCCGGGCGATGCCGCTGGTGTTCGTGCTGATCTGGAGCACCGGCTTCATCGTGGCGCGCTACGGCATGCCCCACGCGCCCCCGATGAAGTTTCTCGCCATGCGTTTTGCGCTCTCCATTGCCTGCTTCTTGCCCTGGATTGTGCTGGCGCGGGTGCCGTGGCCCAAGACCAGGACGCAGTGGTTGCATCTGTGTGTGACGGGTGTATTGATGCATGCAGGCTACCTCGGCGGCGTCTGGGCGGCTGTCAAGGCGGGCATGGGGTCTGGCCTGTCATCGCTGATCGTTGGTTTCCAGCCGGTGTTGACGGCCATCTGGCTGTCTTCCATGGGGGGAGTGGTCACACGCCGCCAATGGGTCGGCCTGACGTTGGGCTTTGTTGGCTTGCTTCTGGTGGTTTCGCGCAAATTCGGGCAGGGTGCTGAGGCGGACTGGTTCAACCTCTCGCTGGCCATTGGCGCGTTGTTCAGCATCACGGTGGGCACGCTGTACCAGAAGCGCTACGTACAGCCTTGCGACGTGCGCAGCGCGAGCGCAATCCAGCTGTCCGCCGCGCTGCTGGTGGCCTTGCCGCTGGCCTTGCTGGAGACCGAGGCCATTGCCTGGAGCGGCGAGATGGCGGCTGCGATGGCCTGGTCGGTGCTCGCACTGACATTGGGAGGCAGTTCGCTGCTGTACCTGCTGATCCAGCGCGGTGCGGCCACGTCGGTGACCACCTTGCTGTACTTGGTCCCCCCCACCACCGCGCTGATGGCCTGGATGCTGTTTGACGAGCCGATCACACTGGTGACGCTTGTGGGCACAGCACTCACCGCCATTGGGGTCAGCCTGGTGGTGCGCCCACCGGCACGCAACCATTGAAAGAAGATTGACCATGGCAAAACAACGTATTGCCGTTATTGCGGGTGATGGCATTGGCAAAGAAGTCATGCCCGAAGGCCTGCGGGTGCTCGACGCGGCCGCCCGCCGTTTTGGCTTGGACCTGCACTTTGACCATTTCGACTTTTCAAGTTGGGATTACTTCGAGAAGCACGGCAAGATGCTGCCCGACGACTGGAAGGCCCAGATTGGTGGGCATGACGCGATCTACTTCGGTGCTGTTGGCTGGCCGGAGAAAATCCCTGACCACATTTCACTCTGGGGTTCGTTGTTGCTGTTCCGTCGGGAGTTTGACCAGTACGTGAACCTGCGGCCCGCTCGGCTGATGCCTGGCATCGTTGCGCCGGTGGTGCGCCGGGACGGCAGTGCCCGCGTGGCAGGCGAGATCGACATGATGATCGTGCGCGAGAACACCGAGGGAGAGTACTCCAGCATCGGCGGCCGGATGTACGAAGGGACCGAGCGAGAGATCGTGATGCAGGAAACCGTGATGTCGCGCATTGGCGTGGACCGCGTGCTCAAGTTCGCTTTCGAGTTGGCCCAGTCCCGCCCCAAGAAACACCTGACCAGCGCGACCAAGTCCAATGGCATAGCGATCACCATGCCGTACTGGGACGAGCGTGTTGCGGCCATGGCCGCCAACTACCCTGAAGTCCATGTCGACAAATTCCACATCGACATCCTCACAGCACATTTTGTTCAGCGCCCGGACCACTTTGACGTGGTGGTCGCCAGCAACCTGTTTGGCGACATCCTGAGTGATCTGGGCCCTGCCTGTACTGGCACGATTGGCATTGCACCCAGCGCCAACCTCAACCCCGACCGGCGTTTCCCATCGCTGTTCGAGCCCGTGCATGGTTCAGCCCCCGACATTGCCGGAAAAGGGCTGGCGAACCCGATTGGCCAAATCTGGTGCGGTGCCATGATGTTGGAATTCCTGGGTTTCAAAGACGCTCACGATGCGGTCCTGGCGGCCATCGAGGCGGTATTGAGCCCCCAAAGTGGTGCGCCACGAACACCTGACCTGGGTGGCCATGCCAGCACCGCCGATGTTGGTCGCGCGATTGCGGCCGCTGTGGCCTCGGCGACGCCATAACAGGTTGTTGCCGGTGTTAATTGGTGCGCCAGGTTTGCGGATGGCATGGGAAAACCGACTAGAATTCGCCCCTTGCATGGAGGAGGCTGACGCCTGTGTTGACAGGGGGAAGTTCCATCGTTGTAATAACACACGCATCGGCGATGCCGCACCCAGTTTTGTCCTGAAAACCGGATGTTCATAATGCCCTACGATCCGTTTTTCAGCGTTCAGCGCACGACCACCAACTATTCCTGAATGAGGGGACCCCTGTGAATAAAACCGAACTCATCGAGCACATTGCCAAGCACGCCGATATCTCCAAGGCCGCGGCCACCCGCGCCCTCGAGTCCACCATCGGCGCGGTCAAGACCACGCTGAAAAAAGGCGGCTCGGTGTCACTCGTTGGTTTTGGTACCTTCGCCGTAGGCAAACGCGCAGCGCGCAGTGGCCGCAACCCGCGTACCGGTGCAGCGATTAAAATCAAGGCTGCCAAAGTGCCGAAGTTCCGTCCAGGCAAAGCCCTGAAAGATGCTTTGAATTGACTCTGTTTCGGTGGGGTGCTTAGCTCAGTTGGTAGAGCAGCGCCCTTACACGGCGTAGGTCGGCGGTTCGAGCCCGTCAGCACCCACCAACCCACCACGGTAGCCAGGCGAACACAACAGTTCGCCTTTTTTGTTTTGCGACAGAAAGTTTTGCATGTTTGAATTCATCCGCAACCGTTCCAAAATGCTGATGATCGTGTTGGTGTTATTGATCGTTCCCTCGTTCATCCTGCTGGGTGTCGATGGCAGCACCAGACTGTCAGAAAAGGGTGTGGTGGTCGCCACGGTTGATGGACTGGACATCAAGCAGTCCGAATGGGATGCCGCCCACAACAGCGAACTGCAACGCCTGCGGGCGTCAGTGCCTGGTTTCGACCCCAAACTGCTGGACTCCCCGGAAGCCAAGTACGCCACGTTGGAGCGACTGGTTCGCGAGCGGGTGTTGACCGTCGCCGCGAGCAAGTCCAACCTGGTGACCAGTGACCAGCGGCTGGCGCGTGACCTGCAGCAAAATCCCAGCATTGCCGGTTTGCGCCGTGCCGATGGCACGCTCGACATGGAGCGTTACAAACAGCTGGTGGGCAGTCAGGGCATGACACCGGAAATGTTCGAGGCGCGCGTTCGCAGCGATTTGTCGGTACAGCAGGTCGTTCAAGGCATCGCCGCCTCCGGTTTTTCACCTGGTGCTGTCGCCGACATGGCCCTCGCTGCGTTCCATGAAAAGCGTGAAGTGCGCGTCGCACGTTTCAACAGTGCCGACTACATCGGCAAGGTCACCCTGACCGAGGCCGACATCGAGAAGTTTTACCAGGACAACGCCCGTCTGTTCCAGGCCCCGGAGCAAGCCAGTATCGAGTACGTGGTGCTGGACATGGAGGCGGTCAAGGCAGGCCTGACCGTGAGTGCCTCAGACGTCAAAACCTACTACGAGCAAAACTCAGCACGCCTTGCCGGTAACGAAGAACGGCGCGCCAGCCACATTCTGTTGGCTGCGGGCAAGGATGCGCCCGTGGCCGAGCGCGACAAGGCCCGTGCCCGTGCTGTTGAACTGCTGGCAGAACTGCGCAAGAACCCAGCGCGGTTCGCTGAACTGGCCAAGCAGAATTCGCAAGACACCGGTTCAGCTTCTTCTGGTGGTGACCTCGATTTCTTTGGCCGTGGCGCCATGGCGAAGCCATTCGAAGACGCTGCATTCGCACTGAAAAAAGGTGACATCAGCGATGTTGTTGCAACGGATTTTGGATTTCACATCATCCAGCTGACCGACATCAAGGCGCCCAAGACGCGCAGTTTTGAAGAGCTCAAGCCCGAAATTGAGGCCCAGTTGCGTCAGCAACTGGCCGCCGCCAAGTTTGCCGAAACAGCCGAAGCTTTTACCAACAGCGTGTTTGAACAGCCCGACAGCCTGCAACCCGTGGCCGACAAGCTCAAGCTGCCATTGAAGCGTGCCGACAATGTGGGGCGCCAACCCTTGCCGGGTGGCACGGGTGCGCTGTCCAATGCCAATTTCCTGGGTGCGCTGTTTGCACCAGATGCCATTGAAAAGAAGCGCAATACCGAAGCCATTGAACTGGCCCCCAACCAGCTGGTGGCCGGACGGGTGACAGCGTACACACCTGCACGCACCCGACCTCTGACCGAGGTGCGGGAACTGGTGCGAGAACGCCTGTTGGCTCGCCGGGCGCAAGAAATGGCCCAGCGCGAAGGCGAGGCCAAATTGGCAGCCTGGTTGAAAACGCCGGCCAGTGCCGTGTTGCCTGAAACGCTGCAGGTGGCGCGCGACAAAGCGCAAACTGTGGCCCCAGCCTTGATCAATGCCGCTCTCCGTGTAGCCCCCGACAAGCTGCCACAGCTGCTGGGGGTGACCTTGGGTACCCAAGGGTATGCCGTCATCAGCGTTGACAAACGTCTGCCAAGAACGCCAGTGGAAACGGGTGTGGGCAAGCGCGACCAGGCGCAATACGCCAGCTGGTGGACATCGGCAGAAATGCAGGCTTACTACAAGACTCTGCAAGAGCGCTACAAAGTCAAAATCAAGGTGCCCACACCTGTGATCAACAGCAGCGACAGCGCCGGATAGAGCTGCCTTTTGCTATAATTGAAAGCTACGGTGGCTGTAGCTCAGTTGGTAGAGTCCAGGATTGTGATTCCTGTTGTCGTGGGTTCGAGCCCCATCAGCCACCCCAAATTTAAAAGCCTGTTGATTTTCAACAGGCTTTTTTGTTTGAGTCAACCCGCTCTGCTAGAGAGCGTACGACCTACCCGTATTGCGCCAGGAAATTGTTTTTCATTACTGTGTTGCAGTCGGGAAATTTCTTTAATCGTGCAGTCGCGCGCGTGTCAATTGCGGCGTTAAGTCTCATTTTGTTACAGCCTATTTCGGTGACTGAACGGTAAATACAGCCCTAAGTTCACGCTGAGACAGGGCGGTGTGCTGAGGCTTGGCATCCGCATGCCAAGGCACAACACTGAAATGGAGAACCTTGGTTCTAGTTTTTGTGCTTCGTGCATTTGCAGGCCCCGAAATCTGTCCTTATTCATCTGATTGGACAAGGACGAGGTACCTACGATGAAGGCTCCTTAAACATTTATTGGAGCTCTTCATGAAACAAGCCCTTGTCAAATTCTTCCGTGACGAAGAAGGTGCAACCGCGATTGAGTACGGCCTGATTGCTGGCCTGATTGCTGTGGTCATCATTACTGCTGTCACAACTATCGGTACTGAATTGACGGCCACATTTCAGACCATTGCCAACAAATTGTCAGGCAGTTAAACCCATACGCCCTGTCAAGACGGCAGCGACAGCCATGCCTAATTTCCCTGCGCTGCTTTTGGTGTTGATTTGGTGCGCCGCGATCACCTGGTTTGACTGGAATCGCCGGCGTATCCCCAATTCTTTGGTCTCAGCCGGTTTGTGTGTCGCGGTGCTGAGTCTCGTTTTTCAAGGGCAAACGCCGCTTGGCGCTGGCCCGTGGCTGAGCTTGGTGGGGGCTGGCGCTGGCCTGCTGGTGATGCTGCCCATGTACGCACTTCGCGTTATGGCTGCCGGGGATGTCAAATTGTTTGCTGCGGTCGGCGCATTGTTTGGTGTCTGGGCCCTGCTGCCTGTATGGTTGATCGCCTCTCTGCTGGCAGGACTGCATGCCGCACTGTGGCTGTCGGCGCGACACCTGCTCCCGCAATATGCCGCGAGCCCAAGGCTTGGTGCATTCAGGCAGTTGCCCTACGGCATCCATCTCGCAGCGGGCATTGCCTGTGTGGCCTTGTGTCCGGGGATTGTCTCTGCACTCACGCCACAGGCCTTTCTTTAGCCTGCCAGCGACCTTCCGCACTTTTAATCTCATCTTGATGCCATGAACAAAGTCACAAAACTATTGGCAGGTTTGCTGCTGTTGGCGGCGGTGCTGATTGGCCTGTATGCCTTGATGCTTGCCAGCCAATCAAAACCGTCTGCCCCTCCACCGTTGGCTGCAGCCGCACCGAGCCCTGTTAACCAATACTCGGTGGTCGTTGCAAGCAAGCCGTTGTTGGCAGGTCAGCCTATTCCTGTCGACGCTGTAAGGGTAGAAAAGCTGCCCCTGCAACCCAGCAACAGTTTCAGTGACAGCGCCGAGGTGGTGGGGAAACTGCCCGTGACCGATGTCGGTGTGGGGGTTCCGTTGCTGCAAACGCATTTGTCTGGTGGTCTGGCGGGCCAGGTGGCAGAGGGTGAGCGGGCCGTTGCTGTGAACATTGACGAAGCGGTGGCTGTGGGCTATCGCATCAAGCCAGGTGACTTTGTCGATGTTTTCTTCGTTTTGAAGCAGGACAACAGTGAAATCACACCGAGTCAGTCTCGGTTGTTGTTGTCAAGGCTGCGGGTTCTGGCGACAGGCAGTACGTCAGTGAATGAAGACGCTTCCAAAGCCGATGCTGCCCGTGCACTTGCACGCACGGCCGTGTTGGCAGTTCCTGTTGCCGATGTCAACAAACTGACTCTTGCGCAGCATGCTGGCCGCCTGACCTTGGCCTTGCGCAATCCCAAGGACCATGACGTCCCATCTGAGTCCCTGTTTCCAACGGTCGCAACTGTTTTACAGGCACGTGACTTCAAACCTGGAAGCACCGATGTCGCAAGTGGCAAGGTGTTGAGCCGTGAACTGGTGGGTGCGCCTGTCAACCAGGCTTTTGCAGGTGCCAGTCTGCCTGGACTGTCTGCCAAAAATGACGGCGTTCCTGTGCGCTCAGGAGCCGTGTCCAGGAGCCGACCGGCTATCGCGGCAGAGGGCGTTGAAATCATTCGTGGAGGAGTGCGTCAATGAGCGCCCAGCAATTCAAATCCGTCGCGTGTACCGTGGTCGTGGGGCTCATGGCCGGCACAGGCTGGGCGCAGACCACAGGCGGAGACCTGGAGACAACGCCCATCACCGTACCGGTGCCGGTTCGGTCGTCGGGCAAGCCGCTTCAACCTTCCATGGCCAATGCGCTGCGCCCAGTAGATGCCGTGGCAAGTGCTTTGCCTGAGCAGGTCAACCTGCAAAGTGCGCAGCAGCAGGAAATGGTTCTGTCCCGACCGATTGACCGCATTGCCATTGCCGATCCAAGTGTGGCGGATGCGCTGGTTCTGAAAGCCAAAGGCAAACAAGGGCATGGCTCTCTGTTGCTGTTCGGCAAGCGCTCCGGGAGCACCAATTTGCTGCTCTGGTACCGCGGCCAGGCACAGGCCACCAGCATGAACCTCGTGGTGGATGGTGACGACCTCAAAGGTACCGGTCTGCGTGCCAGCGGCTCGGTGTTGACTGGTACCGCGCCTGACATGGTGTCGCATGCCCAGGCCAGCGCGCTGATCCGTCAGAACCAACCTGGTGGCAAGGACGGCAAAGGCCTGATTGACCAGAGCACCGTGGCCACAGGGGGTACTGTGCAAGTGGATGTCAAGGTGGTGGAGTTCAGCAAGACGGCATTGAAGCAGGTTGGCGCGAACTTCTCTTTCGTGAAGGGCAAGTATTTCTTTGATTCGCTGTTCGGTGCCGCCACCACGCCATTGCAGGGCGCCTTCAACCTGCTGGCGAATGTGAGTGACACCACCACCGCCAGTCTGCGGTTGCTACAAAGCAATGGCATGGCCCGCATCCTGGCTGAACCCACGTTGGTGGCCCAGTCTGGCCACAGCGCGAGCTTTTTGGCTGGCGGGGAAATCCCCATTCCTGTGCCTCAAGGTCTGGGCAGCGTGGCGATTGAATACAAGCAGTTTGGTATCGGCCTGGCCGTGACCCCGACGGTGTTGGGGCCCAATCGTATTGCGCTCAAAGTAGCCCCCCATGCCAGCGATCTGGACTATGTGAATGCAGTCAATATCAATGGCAGTGCCGTGCCGGCCCTGTTGACCCGGCGTGCCGACACCACGGTGGAACTGGGCGATGGTGAGAGTTTCATCGTGGGCGGCCTGATCAGCAAGAGCATGGTGTCCAACGTGGACAAGATCCCTCTGCTCGGTGATTTGCCCATCATTGGTGCTTTCTTCAAGAACCTGAACTACAGGAATGAAGAAAAGGAATTGGTGATCATCGTCACGCCACGCCTGGTACGTCCATTGGCGCGCGACACGAGCCTGGCAAGCGGACTGCCAGGGGGCCGTGCTGACCAGCCCAATGCGCCGGTGTGGACGCCTTATCTCCTTGATGGTTCTGGTGATGTGCTCCCCGGGTTTTCCAAATGACCTACATCCCCCCCGAACTGACGACCAGAACGCATTCGCCAAACGAAGCGCTTCCTGAGTTTGCGCTCGTGTTTGCGCAGCCGGGTACGGCCGAGATACTGTTTGCGGCCGTGGCCAGTATGGGCAATCTGACACCACTGGCTGGCGGGGTAGACGACTGCACACGCGCGTTGGCCAGCGGGACCTGCAGGCTGGTGTTCCTTGATTTCTCGCTTTCGCAAATTGGCAAATCCACCAGCCTCGCCAAACAGCTCGCCAGTACCAGGCCAGACTTGGCCTTGGTGGCCGTCGGAAACTCGGCTGTGGCGGACTCCGTGCTGTCGGCTTTGCGTGCGGGTGTTCGTGACTTCATTGACTTGGGGAGCGCCCAGCTGGAAGCCTCTTCAATTGTTCAGAAAGCATTGGCATCGGGCCATGTGCAAGTCACAGCAGCAAGCCAAGTTGTGCGCGGTAAATTGCTGGTGGTTCTGGGTGCCAGGGCTGGCGTAGGGACCAGTTGTGCGGCCATTAACCTGGCTTTGCTGGCGCAGCGCGCCCATGGCGTAGACGGCAAGACATTGCTGCTGGATTTCGGCATTCCGGTAGCCGATGCATCGCTCTATTTGGGCCAGAAAAAAGAATTTGACCTGCTACAGGCCATCAACAGCCTTAACCGGATTGATGAAACCTTCATTGCCTCGGCCTTTGCACGCCACAGCAGTGGCTTCGGCTTGTTACCCATGCCCAGCCAGGCAGAGCGCATGCGGGAAATTGCTTACAGCGATGCGTTGTCATTGCTGGATTTGATGCGTGGCTTTTTTCCATTGCAGATCGCTGATCTGGGCGGTTGCAGCGATCCCGATTTTGTTGCCGCCATGGTGAGAAATGCCGATGAGGTGTTGCTGGTGAGTGACCCTTCGGTGGGTGCCATTGTGTCGGCGCGTAACTTGGTGCAGGCGTTGGCCGAACGCGGCGCGATCATCAAGAAAATCAAGCTGCTCCTGTCCAAACACGAGGCGGCACTGGCCTTGACAGTTGTCGATGTAGCCAAACGCCTGGGCATTCAGCCTTTGGTCGAGCTGCCGCAATGCCATGTACCGATGTTGCAGGCCATCAACCAGGGGCGTGCGCTTGGGGAAATTGCGCCTGCGGATGCTTACACGCAGGCGCTGGCCGCAGTGTGGCAGCACTTGGGCTGGTTGCCAGATGTCATACCTGTCTCATCGCGGTTCGACCAAGGCCTGGTGAAAGGCTTGCGCCGGTTGATCCAACGCTCCTCCTGATCCAAAGAGACCACCACCATGCGCAATGCAAGCTACGAATTCTCGACCGACACCAGCAGCTTTGCAGGGTCGCAGCAGTTTCTGGACATCAAACAAAGTGCCCAGTCGCACCTGTTGACACGGATAGAGGAAGAGGGCCAGGAACTGACGCGCAAGCCGCGCAACACGGTTCAGCAGTTCGTTTTGACCGAGGTAGATGCTTTCATACGAAGTCGTCGCGTCCCTATCAATGACCTCGAAACGCGGGTGATTGCCGACGCCTTGTTCAAGGATCTGATGGGGCTGGGGCCACTCGAAGACCTGTTGCTCGACCCATCGATTGAAGACATTCTGTGCAATGGTCCGAAAGAAGTGTTTGTGTCGCGGGGCGGCGTGCTGGAAAAGTCGAACACCCGGTTCACCGACAGTGCCCATTTGCTGCGCATCGTGCGCCGTATTCTTGCCCCGCTTGGTCGCCGGCTGGACGAGTCCACACCCATGGTCGATGCCCGTTTGCACGACGGTGGACGACTCAACGCGATCATTGAACCGTTGGCACTGGAAGGTCCGGTGGTGTCGATCCGAAAGTTTCGCAAAGACCCGATGACACCCCAAGAACTGGTTGGGCTGGGCAGCATGAACCAGGCCATACACGACCTGCTGCAGGCGGCAGTCAAGAGCCGCTGCAACATCATCATCAGCGGCGGTACCAGTTCGGGCAAAACCTCGTTGCTGAACGCGTTGGCCAACTTCATTGGCGAGACCGAACGCATCATCACCATTGAAGACACGGCCGAATTGAAGTTGCATCACGAGCATGTGGTGCGGCTGGAATCACGCCCTGGCGGCTTCGAAGGTACCGGCGAAGTGACGCCGCGTGACCTGATGCGCAACAGCCTGCGCATGCGACCCGATCGCGTGATTCTGGGAGAAGTCCGCGGAGGCGAAGTATTGGAATTGTTGCAGGCCATGGGCACCGGGCACGACGGTTCCATGGGAACCATCCATGCCAACAGTCCCCGTGAATGCTTGTACCGGATGGAAATGCTTGCCGGTTTTGCAGGCTTTCAAGGCAGCGAAAGCAGCCTGCGGCGCACGATTTCCAGCGCTGTGGATTTCATTGTGCAGATCGGCCGGCTGGCCAACGGCAAACGCCGAATTCTGTCGATCACTGAAATCACTGGCTTTGGCGACAACATCGTGTCGATGCAGGAACTGTACCGGCATGAGACCGTCATCGGGCCCGATGGCAAGGAGCATGACCGGTGGCAGCACCTCGGCATACCAGCGCACAGCCCAAAATTGGCTGCACTGCGCCATCTCCCGGCTGGTGGAAAGGGGCACATCCATGTCTAGTGGGCTGCTGTTTGTTGTGGCCATGGCGCTGACCTTCGCCGCGGTTGGCCTGTACCTGTGGCAGCGGGCGAAATGGCAAGACCAGCGCCAATCCGCCAGAGCAGGACTGGACCAACTGATGGCGCTGGAGCTGAACCTGTCAATGCCGACCCCACAAGACCGTCAGGCCAGGCAACGTCGGCGAGTGATGTTTGGTGATGGCCAGCATGTGTGGGCCAGTCAGCTGTTGCTCCGTGCGGGATTGGCGGATCGACCCCGCACATTGGCATTGGCTGCATTGCCTGTGCTCCTGCTCGGTGCAAGCGGTGCATTGCTCCATGGCTTTTTACTGGCCTGTGTGCTTGCGGCATTCGGCGTGGCGGTGGTGTTGGCATGGTTGAAATGGCGTGTCGGCCGACAGCGCATGGCGCTGACCCACGCCATACCCGGTTATCTGGACAGTGTGGTCCGGCTGATGACGGTCGGGCACAGTGTGCAATCGGCTTTCCAAAACGGGATGACTGCATCCGATACCCCGTTGGGGAATGCCATGGCCCATACCTCGCGCTTGCAGTCCAGTGGACTGGATCCTGACCAAGCCTTGCAGACGGTCGGGGAACTCTACGACTCCACAGAGTTGATCCTGCTGGCCTCGATCCTGCGCATGGGCATGCGGTTTGGTGGACGGGCCGATTTGATCGTGGCGCGTGTCGCGGTGTTTATCCGTGACCGCGAGCAGGCACAACAGGAACTGATAGCCCAGTCGGCAGAAACACGCCTGTCTGCCTGGATCCTGGGCCTGCTGCCGGTCGGGCTGGCGCTCTACATCATTGCGATGAACCCCAGTTACATCGGCCGGATGTGGACCGACCCGACCGGTCAGCACCTGCTGATCGGTGCCTTGGTCTTGCAGCTGCTGGGCGCAGCGGCCTTGTACAAATTGGCCACATCGCTGGAGGACTGAAAGTGAGCAGTTCTCCATTGTCTTTTCTTTTGATGGTGTCGGTCGTGTTGGT
The DNA here is from genome assembly GCA_017848435.1 of Burkholderiaceae bacterium. GTDB lineage: Bacteria > Pseudomonadota > Gammaproteobacteria > Burkholderiales > Burkholderiaceae_C > PCRC01. The sequence continues at coordinate 46,806 of JAFEHU010000075.1, forward strand.
GCTGCTGGCACTGCTGGTTTTGGCAACCGACCGTTTGCTGGCGCGTCGACGCAGCATGAATGTGCAAGTGCAACTGGACGCGGTGATGGCGGCAGGAACACCCCTCGCCGATGCGACAGCCGACCATTCCGGGCGCGGCGCCTCACAAGCACGTCGTTTGGTTGACACGGTTGCCAACCTCGGCGAGAAAGTCTCCGCCTCACGCTTTGGCCAGATGTCGCTCGAGGACGAGGATGTGCGCCTGTTGGCGTTGTGCAACCTGCGCGACTTGCGCAGTCGCTACCTTTTTTTGGCCAGCAGGGTGGTTTTACCCATCGTTCTGATGTTAGCGGTGGTGGTGTTTTACACCGGGGCGGGCGCCAGGCTCTGGCTTGCCTTGTTTGCGGCTTTGAGCGTGGGTTTTCTGCTGCCTAAATGGGTACTCCAGTCGATTGCCCGATACCGCAAGAACCGCATTGAGGTGGAACTGCCCTGGTTGCTCGAATTGCTGCAACTGATGATGGGCGTTGGCATGAGTGTTGACCAAAGCCTCCAGATGGTGATCACCGACTTCCGCAGCACAGCCCCTGTGCTGGCGGCTGAATTGGACATTGCCAACCAGCAATTTGCCGTTGGACGTAGCCGAGAACAGAGCCTGCAACGCTTGGTCAAGCTGTTTGAAAACGAAGATCTGAAGACGTTTGTGGATCTTTTGTTGCAAGTGGACCGATTCGGTGGCGCAGTGCAAGAGCCAATGAAGCGGTTTGGCGACCGCTTATTGGAGCAACGGCGCAACCGTGTTCGTGAAAAGATCGGAAAACTGACGGTGAAGATGAGTGCCGTCATGATTTTGTTCCTGTTGCCCGCCTTGTTGATCGTGGCCGGTGGCCCTGGCTTTCTGGGCGTGTTGCGTGCCCTTGGTAACCATTGAGGTAACACCATGCAATTTGTTGTCAATCCTTTGTTCAGTCGGGCAACTGTGTGCGCACTGGCGACGGGGCTGTTGTGGCTCACCGGTTGCGCCAGCAGTGGTAACGCGCAGAACAACATGGCACAAAGGGCAGAGGCTCAACAGGAAGTGGCCCGTCTGGACAGCGTACCTGTACAGACGGACAGCCGTGCCACTTATGTCCAGCTGGTTATGCAAATGCAACAAAAAGGCCTGTACTTTGCATCTCTGGCCCACATTGAGGCACTGCAGCAGCGCTGGGGGGTGGACGCCGAATCAAACCTGTTGCTTGCCGATGCACTGCGCCAGACAGGGCAAGCAGACAAAGCGAACAAGCTCTACAGCCAATTGCTCACCACCCCTGTCAAAGCCCGTGCTGCACATGGCCTGGGCTTGTTGGCCGGACGCGCCAACGACTTCGATGCCGCCGTGAAGTACCTGCAAGACGCCGCACAGCTGGCGCCCACCGACGCCAACATCCTGAATGACCTCGGTTTTTCCCTGCTGCAGCAAGGTAAGTGGGCCGCCGCCCGCGTACCGCTGTTGAAAGCGGCAGAACTGGCCAGCGACAACCCTCGCGTCTGGAGCAACATTGCGCTGTTCCTGACCCTCGACGGCCAGCAAGAACAGGCCAATGACGTGATGGAGGGGCGCAAATTGAGCCCCACGTCACGCGCACAAATCGCAGAGCTGGCTCGCAGCATTGGACAACGCTGGGCGCCGGTTTCGGCAGCTCCGCCTATTCAAACCCACTCTGGGGTTGCCTCCGCCAAGCTTGTGCTGTCGCCCACGCTGGGCCTGACCAGGCTGGCGCCACCCTTGGGTGGCCCTGTGGCCATTGGCGCGGCAGAAGCAAGTCCAGTCCATCCCAGCGCGAATTGAATCAAATCAAGGAAACAGCATGTCTCTCCTACGCACCATTGCAGCCGCCCTCGTGACGGCTTCTGTTGCCTTCAATGCAGCAGCACAGTCTCCAGGCCAGTCAAGGAGTCTTGATGTTGGCACCAGCACTCGAAGCCTGCTGGAACTGCAGCGCAGTGGCCAGCAAGCTGGGCCTGAGTTGCCAATGCTTGGCGCTGCGTCGGCGCTGTCGTATCAGCGCTATCTGGACAGCCATAAACACCCGATTCCGGCTGCCTTTACATCCACGGTCGGTGGTGGCAGTGGTGGTCAATCGCGGTAAATAGGACCAAACACACATGGCTTCAATGGCCGCCATCCGTTCAAGTCGGGCAAAGGTTCGGCAATACGGGGCATACGCAGTGGAGTACGCGCTGGTGTTTCCAGTGCTTTTTGTACTTGTCTATGGCGCCTTGAGTCTGGCGGTGGTGATGACCATGCGGATGAGTCTGCAGCATGCGGCAGAAGAGGGGGCCCGCGCGGCATTGCGCTTCAATGTGGCGATTGACGGACGGCGCCAAGCAGTCAGCACCGTGGCGCAATCGCAAACCAGCTGGATGCCAGGTCCGCGCGCGGTGTCTTCTGCGGTGTGCCTGCTCGGGAGCGAATGTGTGCCTGTGGCCACGGCCACACCACTGACCATTCCACCCACATGTGGCAATGAAATCGGCACGGCGTGCCAGGTGGTTGTGGCTGTGAGTTACGACTATGCGGCGCACCCGATCTTCCCGTCCCTGCCCGGGCTGGGATTTTTGCTGCCCAACAGCCTGCAAGGCCGGGCGTCCGTGCTTGTTGATGGCAACACGCTGGTGCCGCTATGAACCACAACCCCAGAATGCAAACACAACGCGGTGTTGCCGCGATTGAGTTCGCACTGGTATTCGTCGTGTTTTTTGCACTGCTGTATGCCTTTGCTACTTTTGGCGCTGTGTTCTACACCCAGCAGGCGGTTTCACGCGCTGCTGGCGACGGTGCGCGTGCCGCTGTATTGCTGCCACCCGTGGTTTCGTTCAACCAGAGCGCAGTGCAGAACGTGGTGTTGCACTCGCTGGCAGGTTCCCTGATCGTGCCGTTAGACAACGCCACCACCCAGAGCAGCCGCAAAGCCTGGCTCAATGACTCGCAACACACGACCGTCACGGTCACACCGGGGTGTCTGAATGCGGGTGGTATCGCAGGGTGTGTCACGGTCAGCGTGCAATACCAATATGCCCGCAACCGGCTGTTGCCCAGTCTGCCCTTGCTCGACACCAGCACCTGGATGCCTGACACCCTGGTCGGGCAAGCCACTGTCCGGCTCTAACAAAGAAGGCCTTATGACCTCCGCCGCCTTGTCCTCGCCAGTTCGCCAGCGTGGTTCTGTCCTTGTCAGTACCGCCGCGTTCCTGCTGGTGTGTGTGATTGCATTGACCAGTGCCGAACTGGGTTACCTTTTTTACCTGAAGCGTGAAATGCAAAAGGCTGCAGACCTGTCTGCCCTGTCGGGGGTCCGACAACTGTCATCGGGCGGGTGTGCTGGTGCCAACGCCGAAGCAACCAGCAAGGCCAACGACAACTTGTCTCCACTGGGTTTTACGGCGACCGTGTCGCCAGGTTGTGGTCGATGGAGTGCTCCCACACCGGACAATGTGACCGGTTTCTCAGCCGGCGGTGTCACACCCAATGCGGTTCGGGTTCAGTTGAGTGCCGATGTGGCGCCATTGCTGCCCTATTTGGGCAGCCGGGCACTGTACGCCCAGGCGGTGGCCATTACCGGGGACCCGCTGGCCGCATTTTCGGTAGGGTCACGCTTGGTCAGGGTGACCGGTGACTCGGTGCTGGGGGCGGCGCTGAAGGGCATCGGCCTCGACCTGAGTGGCACGTCACTGGTCAGCTATGACGGTTTGGCGAATGTAAAAATAACGCCCGGTGGCTTGCTGGGCGCGTTGGGCATTCCAGTGGCTGCAGGCCTCGATGTAGGGCAACTCAACACGCTGTTGGCAGCGCAGCAGGTGAGTCTGGGGCAGGTGCTGGACGCCGCCGTCACATTGGCCGGTCAATCTGCACTGACTGCGGCGAATGTGACGTTGTTGAACGCCATCTCTGCAAAATTGCCCAGTGTTCCCTTGAACGTGCTGCTGGGCTCCGCCACCGACACACCGGCAGGCCTGTTTGCCAAAATTGTGGCACCCGACACCAGCGCCAACGCGGCGCTGACGACACAAATCAGTGCACTTGACCTGATCACCAGCGCCATTGGGGTGGCCACATCCAAACATGCGATTGATGCCGGCATCAACACCAACCTGCTTGGACTGGCCTCTGTGACGAGCCAGGTGGGCATCATTGAGCCACCGTCCATTGCCATTGGGGGGGTGGGTGCCAAGGCTTACACCGCACAGGTCCGCACCTATGTTCGGGTCAAGACCGAGAATGCATTGTTGGGTGCGTTGCTATCGCCGCTGATCAAACTGGATTTGCCAATTGTGCTTGACGCGGTGACGGGCAAAGGCACGCTGACCGACATGTGCACGCCTGCGCTGAAAGACGCCAGTGGCAAAGATGGCGCTGTCATCCAGGTGGAGAGTTCCATCGCCAAGGTGTGTGTCGGCGCCATCGCGGCGGCTGACTTGTTTTCCAAGAGCAAGGTCTGCGAAGAAAATCTCGGCAACATGGAATTGCTGAATGTCCTGGGTATTGTCCGGCTACCCAACAACCACCTCAACATCAATGCCCTGCAAGGCGGTGGCACATTGACATTGAGGGAGGGCGACAAGGGCACCACGGGCAACAGCCTGAACATCGGCACCACGGTGGCCGATCTGGTGCAGCAGTTGACCAACCTCTTGTTTGGTGCTCCCGGAACAACACCGAGCACAGCCCCCACAGGCACCCAGATCAACAATTTGGCCACAGAGCTGTTCAACGAAACCGGGACGGTGGGGCACGCCAACTACACCTGCAATGCCAACACCAACGCATGCCGGTCGCTTCGGCTGGCGAAGGTCAAAAGCAACATTGAGACGGCTGCAGCCAACAGTGGGCTGTTGTCGGGCCTGCTCAACGGTATCGGCGACCTCCTGGGCAGCGTTCTCGGGTTGTTGGGCGGCGATGGCTGCACCTACCCCGGGTTGTTGGGCTCCACGTCCAATGCGGGATGTGTCAGCCTGATCGGCAGCACGCTGACCAAGGCCAGCAACCAAAGCGGTGGCGGCACGGTGTCCAACACCTTGACGGTGTTGACCGGACTGCTCAAACCGGTGCTCAACGCGCTGGGCAACACGGTGCTGACACCCGTTTTGCGCGATGTACTTGGCTTGTCCCTGGGTGAAACCGACGTCAACATGATGTCGTTGAAGTGCGGCGGCACCGCCAGGCTGGTGTACTGATCCAGCGGGCTGCCATGCACGCGCTGGCCGCTTCCGGCACCCGACCGGTCATGTCATGCCTGCTGGCCGCAGCGATTGTGATCAGCCCCTTGCTGTACTGGTCTCTGATCGGTGGGGCTGGCTACCACGACAAGCAGCGGTTGGTCCAGCTCGGGGTGTCTGTTGCCGCTGGCTTGCTGGTGGCATGGGTGTTCTGGCGCAACCTGCGGTTGCCACACCTGGTGTCAAAACCTGTTGCAACGCTCTTGGCCTTGTTTTTTGCGCTGGGCTTGCTGTCCAGCACCATGGCGTACTCCAGTCGCCATGCGCTGTTGGAGTGGAGCAACCTGCTGCTGTTGCTGGGCGTGGCCTGGCTCGTGGCAATGGAAGTCAACCGGCTTGGTGAAACGTGGCTCGACACATTGCTGCGGGTCAACGGTCTGGGCTGTGTGCTGTATGTCTTGTTGGCCATCACAGTTTATGGCGTCATGCTGCGCACGGGCCAGCAGCCAGGGGCCAGTCTGTTGATCCCAGGTTTTGACAACCACCGTTTCTTCAGCCATACCCAAACCGTTTCACTCCCATTGCTCGCTTTGCTCGCAACCCGCACGCAGGACCGTGAGCGAAAGGTGTTTTGGTGGTCGATTACCGTGTTGTGGTGGATGCTGTTGTGTGTGGCAGCAGGTCGTGGCACCGTGATGGGCCTGCTGGCAGGCAGCGGCGTCATCGTCTGTCTGTGGCGAAACAGGTCTGCGAGACACTGGTGTTTGTCCATGTGGGCAACTGGCCTGGCGGGCCTGACCGCTTACCTGTTGCTCTATGTGCTTTTGCCAGTCACCAATGGGTTAAGACCGTTCGGTTTTCTTGTCACTGCGGTCGAGCGCTCTGTGGACAACCCCACCAGTGGCCGTTTGCAGCTTTGGGCGCGGGCACTGGAGATGGTGGCGAACCATCCCTGGCTCGGAGCAGGGCCGTTGCACTTTGCCCATGAGGCGCGTGACCTCCAACTGGGCGCGCACCCGCACAGTTGGGTGTTGCAGGTGGCGAGCGAATGGGGTCTGCCGGCGACCCTGTGCCTGGCGGTTGCGGTGACCATTGGTTTGGGGGCGTTGTGGCGCGCCCGCGTCTTTTTGCCCGCCGATGACACGCGAGATACCTGCACACTGGCGGCATGGCTTGTAGCGGGCGTTGCCATTGTGGTAGATGGCTTGGTGTCTGGCCTGATCGTGATGCCGGCCAGCCAGCTGTGGATCGCCATGTACCTTGGCTGCGCCTGGGGTTGGGTCAGCTTGCGCCGTGGTGGTCAGCCTGTCACCCTGAGCGCCGTCACTGCAAGGGGTACGCGGGTCGCCGTTCTGGTGTTGGTGCCACTGCTGGTGTGCGCTTTGCTGCTGGGCGTATGGCCTGAAATGCGGGACATTCAGGCACACGAACAGCAAGCGAATCAGGACAGCCGCGGCACGTCTTCGGTGACCTTGCGGCCACGCATTTTGCGTGCTGGCTACTTCTAGCCTCTCAGGCCACGGTGATGGTCAAGCTTTCCAGGCCATCAACGCCACCCACCATGTCGTCACCCGACACGACCGCCGCCACACCTTCTGGCGTACCTGTGTAAATCAGATCTCCGGGCTGCAGTTCCCAGGCAGCCGACAGGTGTTCAATGATCTCGCCAATGTTCCAGATCAGCTTGCCGACATTGCTGCGCTGGCGGTCGGCGCCATTGACCTGCAGCCACAGGCCAGCCTGGGCGATGTTCCCCGCATTGGCCGCCGGAGTGATCGGGCCAATCGGGGCGGAGGCGTCATACCCTTTGCCAATGCACCAGGGGCGGCCTTGCTTTTTCATGTCCGTCTGCAGGTCACGGCGGGTCATGTCCAGGCCCACCGCGTAGCCAAAGATGTGCCGGTGGGCATCGGCTGCCTGGATGTTCGCGCCACCCACCCCAATGGCCACCACCAGTTCGATCTCATGGTGCAGGTTCTTGGTCAGGCTGGGGTAGGGGATGGTGCTGGTGGTGCCGGCCTCGACCGGCACGATGGCGTCGGCAGGTTTCAGGAAGAAGAAGGGCGGTTCGCGACCGGTGAACCCCATTTCCTTGGCGTGGTCTTCGTAGTTGCGGCCGACGCAGTAAATGCGGTGGACAGGAAAGCGCTCTGGGGTGCCCAGCACAGGCACGCTGGGAACGGTGGCGGGTGGGAACACGTAGGTCATGGCAGTCTTTCTTCACGGTGAAGGCCCAAGGCCTGTTGCACTGGACGGTCTGAGAAGCTGAACAGCACACAGCCGCTGGCCGATGCCAGTTGCAGCGTGTGCCACGAAGGCACGACAAAATGGTCGCAGGCGGACAGGGTAAAACGGTGCGAAGTGCCGGTGGACGAGGTGATGGTGGCTTCGCCTTCACCCTCCACCACGCTGTAGACGGCACCGTCGGTCTGGCGCGATGGTTGCCCGGCAAAACCGGCGGGCAGCAGCTGCATGCAGGCGGCCATGGTGGGTACCGGTGCGCCGCCGGTGACCGGGTTCACATAGCGCAGCTTCACGCCGTCCCACGGGTCCAGCGGTGCGTTGCGCGAGAGCGTGTCCAGCGCTTCGCGGCTACGCTCGTAGGGGTAGCTGAAGAGCGGTGAATGCAGGGTGGCCGGCGCATCTTGGCGCACCGGGGCCATGTTGTGGCCGAAACGGGCCAGGCTGGTGCCTTCGGGCTGGGTAACGCTCTGGCTGCGTACCGCGCCATTCTCGGCAAACCCAGCGTCAAGAAAACGCACCAGTGGGATGTCCAGCCCGTCGAGCCAGACCACGGGGCCGCTGCTGTCCACCGAGTCACCAGGCTGGCCGGTGTGGCCATGGTCGTGCCAGGTCCAGCTGGGGGTGATGATGAAATCGCCAGGGCGCATGGTGGCGCGTTCACCGTTCACAGCGGTGTACGCGCCCTGGCCTTCGACGACGAAGCGCAACGCGCTTTGGGTGTGGCGGTGGCTGGGGGCAATTTCTCCCGGCAGGAGCAGTTGCAAGCCGGCGTACAGCGACTGGGTGATGGCCGACTGGCCCCGCAGGGCCGGGTTCTCCAGCACCAGCACGCGGCGCACCGCCTCTTCGGCCGAAATCACCTGGCCGGATGCCAGCAGGAACGGCCGCACCGTGGCGTAAGGCCAGTGCGCGGACACGCAGGGCGATTGCGGCTGGCTGGGCACGAGGGCGTGCAGCACCTCCCACAACGGCGTCAGATGGTGGCGGTCAATCGCCTGGTAGAAGCGCTGGCGGTCTGGCAGGGCAGTGTCAGGCGGTGGTTGCAGGTCCATGGTGGTTTGGCATTTACCTGGGAGCAGGGTGGTCCTCGCTGAAGTTAAGTATACATACTAAAAATCAAGCAAAGGGCATGGCTCAAACTCCGGGCCTGTCCCTGGGTGGCTAAACTCATGCAAATGCGTGACAGTTTTGATTTTCAGTTGGCGCCAGGGTTTGTGGTGCGACGCCTGCACCAGCTTGCGGTGGCCATCTTCATGGAAGAAACGGCCGCTTTTGACGTGACGCCAGTGCAGTTTGCGATTCTGAACACCCTGATGGACGCGCCAGGCAGCGACCAGGTCACGCTGGCCAACCGGGTGGCGTTTGACGCGGCCACATCGGGTTCTGTGATTGCACGGCTGGAAAGTAAAGGCTGGGTGCGACGCGAGCCCGACCCGCATGACAAACGCCGCAAGCTGTTGTGGGCCACTGCCGAGGGCGAACAGGTGGCCCACGACATGAAGGCGGCGGTGGCGCGCGCCCAACAGCGCATCCTGGCGCCTTTGCCTGCACAAGCGCAGGCGCAATTCATGGGCTTGCTGAACCAACTCGTCAGCACCCACGCCAACCAGGGCTGATGCCCGTTACACGCCGCGCACGCTGGCGGCAAATTCAGAAATCATGCGGTGGGCAGGCTGTCATAGCTGAGCAACACCACGTCGGCCGCAGCATCGCGCAGTGGAATGAGGGCCTGGTAGGCAGGAGAGTCGTGCCAGCCCGCCACCGACGCGGCGTTCGGGAAGCGGATCACCACTGTCAGTGTCTGTGGGTGGTGGCCGTTCAGCACCGCTGTTTTCTGACCTCGGAACACGATGCTGGCACCCCAAGGGGCCAGCGTGTCGGGCACCCGGGCGCAGTAGGCCGCCCATTGCGTGGGCTGCTTGACGGTGATGTGGCCAATCAGGTAGCCTGGGTTGGCCGCCGGAGGGGAGGGGGTCGTCATGGTGCAAGCCTGCCCGGTTTATGCTGGTGGGATGAAACTGTACAACTACTTTCGTTCGTCTGCGGCCTTCCGCGTGCGGATTGCGCTGGGTCTCAAGGGGTTGGATTACCAGTATGTGCCGGTGCACATTGCGCGCGGTGAGCACCACCAGCCCGACTACGCCGCCCGGTCGGCCGGGCAGCTGGTGCCCTTGCTGGAGACCGACAGCCTGCAGCTGTCGCAGTCCATGGCCATCATCGAGTACCTGGACGAGACCCACCCCGAGCCCCCCTTGCTGCCGGCGGACGCTGCTGGCCGCGCCCGTGTGCGCGCACTGGCCCAGGGTGTGGCCTGCGACGTTCACCCCCTCAACAACCTGCGGGTGCTGAAATACCTGGTGCAGGAACTGCGGTTGGACGACGACGCCAAAAACCGGTGGATCCACCACTGGTGCCTCGAAGGCCTGCAGGCTGTTGAGCGCGAGCTGGAACGCCAGCCCAGCGCGCAGGCGACTGGCCGGTTTTGCCATGGCGATACCCCGACGCTGGCCGACTGCTGCCTGGTGCCCCAAATCTTCAGCGCGCGCCGTTTCGGCGTGCCGCTGGGTGGGTTGCCGCGCACCATGGCGGTGTTTGATGCCTGCATGGCGCTGGACGCTTTCCAGCAGGCCCAGCCGTCACGTTGCCCCGATGCCGAAGCTTGACGTGACCGATCTGCCACCCGGCTGGCTCGTGCCCGATTGGCCCGCACCGCCGCATGTCAGGGCGGTGATGACCAGCCGGCACGGGGGGGTGTCGCTGCCACCGTGTGACAGTTTCAACCTGGGCAGCCATGTGGGCGACACGCCCGAAGCCGTGGCCCACAACCGCACGGCGCTCGCTGCCCGACTGGGTGCCCAGCCGGTCTATCTGGACCAGGTGCATGGCCAGGCGGTGGTGCAGCTTGCGCGCCAGGCAGCCCCGCCCTGTGACGGCATGCAGGCCGACGCCTGCACCACGTCCGAGCGCGGCCTGGCCTGTACCGTGATGGTGGCCGACTGCCTGCCGGTGCTGCTGACCACGGCCGATGGCAGCCTGGTTGGTGCGGCCCATGCAGGCTGGCGCGGGCTCGCTGGGGGCGTGCTGGAAGCCTTTTTTGAGTCTTTCCGGCACCAAGCCTTAGTCAAATCTAGCGGTGTTGCTATGAAAAACAGAGTGTCTGAGGCGGCTTTCCCCGGCCAGTGCATGGCTTGGCTGGGCCCCTGCATTGGGCCGGAACGGTTTGAAGTCGGCGCCGAGGTGCGCGCCGCGTTCGTGGCGCAGCGGCCTGGTGATGCGGCCTGCTTTCAGGACCTGGGCCAGGGCAAATACCTGGCCGATCTGCCCGCATTGGCACGGCGCCGGCTGCAGGCGCTGGGCATCACGGCGCTCCATGGCAACAACAGCACACCGCCGTGGTGCACCGTCAGCCACCCGTCACAGTTCTTTTCCCATCGGCGTGACGGCCGCAGCGGCCGCATGGCCGCCTGTGTCTGGCGGGTGTGAGCCAGCGTGGTCTGCGGCGTTGGCCTCGGCCACCTCACGCGCTTCCCGGGCCTTGCGCGCCTTGCGGCGGGCGGGCGATTGCATCAGGTAAACCACCAATGCCACCGGCCCGAGACCGTACAGCACAAAGGTAATAATGCCTCCAAGCACGCTGCCATTGACGTGCATGGCCTCGGCCACCGCCATCATCAACGCAACATAGACCCAGCCAATGACCAAGATGTACATGCAAAGATGATGGCACAGTTGTCAGATTCGCGAGGGCGACGGCTGCGATACTTTTGCGCACCACCCAGCGCAGCATGGCCTGCCGCCTGAACCAGAACACCACACAGGAGACCCGCATGGCAAACCAACCCCTTTTCCCCACAGGCGACGACTGGTCGCGCACGGCTAGCCAGATGCAGCAACAGCTGGGCGAGGGCTGGAACAAGGCCCTGCAATCGCTGCAAGGCCTGGGCGGTGCCGGCAACCTGCCTCAGCCCCCTGCGCTGAAGTTCGCCACCGACAAGGTGATGGCGCTGCAAAAGCAGTACCTGGAAGAAGCCACCGCGCTGTGGAACCAGGGCCTGACCAATTCCACCGTCCACAAGGACAAGCGCTTTGCCAGCGACGCCTGGGCCAGCAACCCGGTGGCCGCATTTTCAGCCGCCGCCTACCTGCTCAACTCCCGCACGCTGATGGGCCTGGCCGATGCGGTGGACGCCGACGAAAAAACCCGTGCCCGCATGCGTTTTGCGGTGGAGCAGTGGATGGCCGCTTCGGCGCCCAGCAACTTCCTCGCTTTCAACGCCGAAGCGCAAAAGAAAGCGTTGGACACCAAAGGCGAAAGCATTGCGCTCGGCCTGAAAAACCTGTTGCACGACGTGCAGCAAGGCCATGTGTCCATGACCGACGAGAGCCTGTTCGAAGTTGGCAAGAACGTGGCCACCACCGAAGGCGCGGTGGTGTTCGAGAACGAGCTGTTCCAGTTGATCGAGTACAAACCGCTCACCGCCAAGGTCTACGAGAAGCCGTTCCTGCTGGTGCCGCCGTGCATCAACAAGTTCTACATTCTTGACCTGCAGCCCGAGAACTCGTTGATCCGCTACGCCGTGTCCCAGGGCCACCGCACTTTCGTGGTCAGCTGGCGCAACCCCGACGCCTCCATGGGCGACAAGACCTGGGACGACTACATCGACAACGCCGCCATCAAGGCGATCGAGGTCACCCAGGAGATCACCGGTGCCAAGCAGCTGAACGCGCTCGGCTTTTGCGTGGGCGGCACCATCCTCAGCACCGCGCTGGCGGTGCTGGCCGCGCGTGGCGAAAAGCCGGTGGCGTCTGCGACCTTGCTGACCACACTGCTCGACTTCACCGACACCGGCATTCTGGACATCTTCATCGACGAAAACTTCGTCCAGTACCGCGAACAGCAAATGGGACAGGGCGGCCTGCTCAAGGGCCAGGAACTGGCGTCCACCTTCAGCTTCCTGCGGCCGAACGACCTGGTCTGGAACTACGTGGTGGGCAACTACCTGAAGGGCGAAACCCCGCCGCCGTTCGATCTGCTCTACTGGAACAGCGACTCCACCAACCTGCCCGGCCCGTTCTACGCCTGGTACCTGCGCAACACCTACCTGGAAAACAAGCTGGTGAAGCCGGGCGCGGCCACAGTTTGTGGCGAGAAGATCGACTTCGGCAAAGTGGACCTGCCGGTGTACGTGTACGGCTCGCGCGAAGACCACATCGTGCCGATTGGCGGTGCCTACGCCTCGACCCAGGTGTTCCCCGGCAAGAAGCGCTTTGTGATGGGCGCTTCCGGCCACATCGCTGGCGTGATCAACCCGCCCGCCAAGGGCAAGCGCAGCCACTGGATTGGCAGCGACACCAAATTCCCAAAAACCGCCGAGCAGTGGATTGCCAGCGCCAAGGAACACCCTGGCAGCTGGTGGACCGACTGGTCCGACTGGCTTAAAAGCCATGCCGGCAAGCAGGTGGCCGCGCCCAAAACCTATGGCAAAGCGGGCTTCAAAGCCATCGAGCCGGCACCCGGCCGCTATGTGAAAGCCAAGGCGTAAGCCTGGCTCTGAATTTCGACACCGCAGCCGCACCAACCACAACAACCAAGGAGAAGTTTCCATGTCCGAAGACATCGTCATCGTTTCAGCCGCGCGCACTGCCGTGGGCAAGTTCGGTGGCTCGCTCGCCAAGATCCCGGCCACCGAGCTGGGGGCCATCGTGCTCAAGGAAGTGCTGGCCCGCAGCGGCCTGTCGGCCGAGTTGATCGGTGAAGTCATCCTGGGCCAGGTGCTGGCTGCCGGCGCTGGCCAGAACCCGGCGCGCCAGGCCGTCATCAAGAGCGGCCTGAACCAGGGCACGCCCGGCCTGACCATCAACGCGGTCTGCGGCTCCGGCCTCAAAGCCGTGATGCTGGCGGCCCAGGCCGTGGCCTACGGCGACAGCGAGATCGTCATCGCCGGCGGCCAGGAAAACATGAGCGCTGCGCCCCACGTGCTGCTGGGCTCGCGCGACGGCCAGCGCATGGGCGACTGGAAAATGACCGACACCATGATCGTGGACGGCCTGTGGGACGTCTACAACCAGTACCACATGGGCATCACCGCCGAGAACGTGGCCAAGAAATACGGCATCGGCCGCGACGTGCAGGACGCTTTTGCGTTGGCCAGCCAGCAGAAGGCCAGCGCCGCGCAGGACGCCGGCAAGTTCAAGGACGAGATCGTGCCGGTCAGCATTCCCCAGAAGAAGGGCGACCCGGTGGTGTTCGCCTCTGACGAGTTCATCAACAAGAAGACCAGCGCCGAGGCGCTGGCTGGCCTGCGCCCCGCTTTCGACAAAGCCGGTGGCGTGACCGCCGGCAACGCCTCCGGCATCAACGACGGCGCTGCCGCGGTGATGGTGATGACGGCCAAGAAGGCCGCGTCGCTGGGCCTCAAACCCCTGGGCCGCATCGCCAGCTTTGCCACCAGCGGGCTCGACCCGGCTTTCATGGGCATGGGCCCGGTGCCGGCTTCCACCAAAGCACTGGCCCGTGCCGGCTGGAAGGCGCAAGACCTCGATTTGCTGGAAATCAACGAAGCCTTTGCCGCGCAGGCCTGCGCCGTCAACAACGAAATGGGCTGGGACACCAGCAAGGTCAACGTCAACGGCGGTGCGATTGCGATTGGCCACCCGATCGGTGCGTCCGGTTGCCGCATTCTGGTGACGCTGCTGCACGAAATGCAGCGCCGCGACGCCAAGAAAGGCATTGCCTCCTTGTGCATTGGCGGGGGCATGGGGGTTGCCCTAACCATCGAACGCTGAGTTTGCGTTCAAAATAGAAGCCGTATTGGCCGTAAGCCCTAGTGGAAACTGGCGGGTCAGCTACAAAACTGATAGTAAAAAAACCATTTGGAGCGATTCATGAGCAAGAAAGTAGCGTATGTCACCGGCGGCATGGGTGGCATTGGCACCGCCATTTGCCAACGCCTGCACAAAGAAGGCTTCACGGTGATCGCCGGTTGTGGCCCGACGCGTGACCACGCCAAGTGGCTTGCCGAGCAAGCTGCGCTGGGCTACACCTTCCACGCCTCTGTGGGCAACGTGGGCGACTGGGACTCGACCGTCGACGCGTTCAGCAAGGCCAAGGCCGAGCACGGCAGCATCGATGTGTTGGTGAACAACGCCGGCATCACCAAAGACCGCATGTTCCTGAAGATGACGCGCGACGACTGGGACTCGGTGATCGAAACCAACCTGAACTCGATGTTCAACGTCACCAAGCAGGTGGTGGGTGACATGGTGGAAAAAGGCTGGGGCCGCATCGTCAACATCTCGTCGGTCAACGGTGAAAAAGGCCAGGCCGGCCAGACCAACTACTCGGCCGCCAAGGCTGGCATGCACGGCTTCACGATGGCGCTGGCGCAGGAACTGGCCAGCAAAGGCGTAACCGTCAACACCGTGAGCCCCGGCTACATCGGCACCGACATGGTCAAGGCCATTCGCCAGGACGTGCTGGACAAGATCGTGGGCACCATTCCAGTCAAGCGCCTGGGCAAGCCGGAAGAAATTGCCTCCATCATCGCCTGGCTGTCGTCGGACGACGGCGGTTACTCCACCGGTGCCGACTTCTCGGTCAACGGTGGTTTGCACATGGGTTGAGGCACGCGCCAGCCCCCTTGTAAAAACCCGCGCAGGCGGGTTTTTTCGTTTTAAGGTTCAATCAATTCAACCTCCTGTCCGCCACAGAAAGCCCCTGCTCCGATGCCCCACAGCGTTTCCTTGATCAGCACCATTGCCGCCGGCCTGGGCCTGGCCCTGATTCTGGGTTTTCTGGCAGCCCGATTGCGCCTGCCATCACTGGTGGGTTACCTGCTGGCCGGTGTGGTGATTGGCCCCTTCACGCCCGGTTTTGTCGCCGATGCGGCGATTGCCAGCCAGTTGGCCGAGATCGGTGTGATGCTGCTGATGTTTGGGGTGGGCCTGCATTTCTCGATGGACGATTTGCTGGCGGTGCGCAAAATTGCGGTGCCCGGGGCGGTGGTGCAGATGACGGTGGCGACCGCGCTCGGCATGGGCCTGGCCCACTGGTGGGGCTGGAACCTGGGCGGCGCGCTGGTGTTTGGCCTGTCGCTGTCGGTGGCCAGCACGGTGGTGCTGCTGCGGGCGCTGGAAGACCGGGGCGTGCTCGACTCCTTCAATGGCCGCATCGCCGTGGGCTGGCTGGTGGTGGAAGACCTGGCCATGGTGCTGGTGCTGGTGCTGCTGCCGCCGCTCGGTGGCTGGCTGGCCGGCACGGCCAAAGCCGACACCAACGAACTGTTGATGACACTGGGCCAGACGCTGTTGCAGGTCGGTGGCTTTGTGGCGCTGATGCTGGTGGTGGGCCGGCGTTTCTTTCCCTGGGTGCTGTGGCAGGTGCAGCGCACCGGCTCGCGCGAGCTGTTCACGCTGTGTGTGGTGGCCGCTGCCGTGAGCATTGCGTTTGGCGCCACAGCGCTGTTTGGCGTGTCGTTCGCGCTGGGGGCTTTTTTTGCCGGCATGGTGATGCGCGAATCGGAGTTCAGCCACCGGGCGGCCGAAGAGTCGCTGCCGCTGCGCGACGCGTTCGCGGTGCTGTTCTTCGTCTCGGTCGGCATGTTGTTCGACCCCTGGGTGCTGGTGGAGCGGCCGCTGCAGGTGCTGGCCGTGGTGGCCATCATCGTCGTGGGCAAGTCGCTGGCGGCGGCTGTGCTGGTCTTGGCCTTTCGCTACCCGCTGAACACGGCGCTCACGGTGTCGGCCAGCCTGGCGCAAATTGGCGAGTTCTCGTTCATCCTGGTGGGGCTGGGTGCCTCGCTGGGCTTGTTGCCGCCTGAAGGGCAAAGCTTGGTGCTGGCCGGTGCGCTGATCTCGATTGCGCTGAACCAACTGGTGTTCACCGCCGTGGAGCCGATGCAGAAATGGATCCTGGCCAAATCCGCTCTGGCGCGCCAACTCGAAGCGCGTGACGACCCGCTGGCCGAACTGCCCGCAACCACCGACGAGAAATACCTGTCGCAGCAGGTGGTGCTGGTCGGCTACGGGCGGGTGGGGCGGCGCATTGCGGCCGCCCTGATGGCGCACCACATTCCGTTCGTGGTGGCCGAGCAAAACCGCGAAACGGTGGAGAAGTTGCGGGCCGACGGCATTGCCGCCGTGTCGGGCGACGCGTCAGAACCGGCGGTGCTGATCCAGGCCCACATCGCGCGCGCCCGCATGCTGGTGATCGCCACGCCCGACACGCTCAACGTGCGCAAGATGATCGCCACCGCACGGGCCCTGAACCCCGGTATTGCCACCGTGGTGCGCACCCACAGCGAAGCCGAAGCCGGGTTGCTGACGCAGGAAAACGCCGGCAAGGTGTTTCTCGGTGAAGAAGAACTGGCACTGGCCATGACGCGCCACGTGCTGGCCACGGCGGCCCTGCCGCGCGGCTGAACTGGGGAGGGTCAGTCGCGCAGCGGTGCAAAGCCGCCCGGCTGGCTGCGTGGCAGGGCCAGATCGGCGCCGCCCAGCAGCGAGGGCGTGGCCGCAGCAGGCCGGTGCTCACCGTTGCGCACGCTGTGGGCGGTCTGGCCAAACAGGGTCTGGCGGGCTTCGTCGCTCAGGCTGTTGACGCGCAATGTCTTGCCCACGTTGAGACCGCGTTGCACGGCAGGGCGCAGCAGCAGGTGGTCGTACCAGCGCTGCACGTGGGGGAAATCGGCCATGGGCACCTGTTGTGCCTTGTGGATGCGCACCCAGGCCACGATGGCCATGTCGGCAATCGAGTAGCTGTCACCGGCCACATAGGCGCCGGTGCGGGCGAGCTGGGCGTCCAGCACGCCGTAGAGGCGGTGCACTTCCTTGCTGTAGCGCTCGATCGCGTAGGGGATTTTTTCGGGTGCGTAGAGCAGGAAGTGGCCGTTCTGCCCGACCATGGGGCCGAGCCCGCCCACCTGCCACATCAGCCACTGCATCACCTCGGTGCGACCGGCCACGTCGGTGGGCAGGAACTGGCCGGTTTTTTCGGCCAGGTACACCAGGATGGCGCCGCTTTCAAAAACCGGTACCGACGACCCTTCTGTGGCGGCGGTGTGGTCCACGATGGCGGGCATGCGGTTGTTCGGGCTGACCAGCAAAAACTCGGGCGCAAACTGCTCGCCCCGGGTGATGTCCACCGGCCGCAGGGTGTAGGGCAGGCCACATTCCTCCAGCATGATGGAGATCTTCCAGCCGTTGGGTGTCGGCCAGTAGTAGAGGTCGATCATGGCAGCTCTTCGAGTTTCAGGGTGGGCTCGCCCATCACGCGGGTCGTGCCCTGCAGCGCGCCAAGGATGCGGTTGGCGTGGAAGCTGCCGGGCGCGTCGGGCTCCAGCGCGGCCAGCACCAGGTTGGCCAATGGCTGGGTCAGCGGGATGTAGAAGCTGCCGCTGGGCGCGTCCACCGCCGAGCGGGTGACCTGCAGGTCTGGCGGGGTCGGGTTGTAGGCCTGGCCGGGTGGTGTGGCGCGGGGCACCTCGGCGTAGGTGTCGCCCAGCACCGAGCCGGGCGACATGACGCGCCAGACCTGCACACCCTGCAGCCGCAACCGCTGTGCGGCGTCGGTCGAGCTGGCCGACAGCAGGTAGCCGCAGGGCCGTGGCCGCACCTTGACCTTGCGTAGCGCCAGGGCCGACAGCCAGTCCACCGACAGCGTGCGGTCGGCACCGGTTTGTGGGTTGATCAGCGTCAGGTCGTACTGCACCGGCGTCAGGCCGGACTCGACCACCGCTTCGCCCCGGCAGGCCTGGCTGCTCACGTCGCGGTCGACGAAGGCGCGCAGCTGGTTCAGTTCGTTGGCGCGGTTGGCGGTGCCGCGCAGGCTGGCCGACAGCGCGGTGACGAGGGTGTGCACACGGCGCTGCAGGTTCTGGCGCTCCAGGCCTGCGCCGCGGCTCTCCACCACCACCGAGACGCTGTTTTTCAGTGCGCTGGCGTTGCGCAGGCTGCCGGGCTGGGTACCACCCATGCCAACCACGCGGTCCTTCAGGTCGGGCGAGGTGGTGTGGGACCACTCGTGTGTCAGCCCTTGGGCCTTGAGGGCCGCGACCATCGGCTGGCGCAGCCATTCTTCGGCCGCGCGGCCCAGAAACTCGGGCTGGTTGGCGGCACTGGCGTTCTGCAGCAGCGCGTCGGCCCGGGGCAGGGCGCCGAACTTCTGCAGCATCGGGCCAATGGCGGCGTACTCGCGCACGTCCACCACCACCGTGGGGCGGTAGTTGCGCACCAGCGTGGCCAGCGCGCGCGCTTCGGACGTGGCCAGCAGCAGGTGGTCGTCGGCGAGGTCGATGCCCCGGGCGGTGAGCGTGGCAGCCACGGCGGCACCGTCCGGGTTGGTGCGCGGCACGACGATGACATTGACCCGCTCCAGCAAGCCGCGCAGGTTGCCACGCACCAGCTCGCGCGCAACCACCAGCAGCGCCTCGGCTGTGGCCGGTTCGTCGCCATGCTGCTGGCCCACCAGCAGCACCGTGGGCCGGCCGGAGGCCTGCAGGCTGATGGCGTCGGGCGTGGTGGGGCTGCGGGTGACGACCAGGGCGTCCAGGGTGTCGTTGCGTTGTGACTGGCCATAGGTCACCAGCTGGGCCACCGGGCCGCCGGGTGTGGTGGCAAACACCGCCAGGTCGCGCAGCCAGGCCTGCAATTCCGGCTGGCTGGTGAAACTGCTCCGGCCTGGCTGTAGGCCCGGCGTGTTGTAGGGCACAGGCGGCTCGGGGAACCGGGCCGCCACCGCTGGGCTGAAAGGCGAGGCTGCCGGCGGCGTGGCCACTGGTGCGGGTGCCGGTGGCGGCTGGAAGATCGGGAAGTTGGGCGCCGGGGTGACCGGTAGACCTTGCCCGAACGACGGTGCTGGCCGCACCGGCGTGGCCTGCGA
>JAFEHU010000056.1 GCA_017848435.1 Burkholderiaceae bacterium
GCAAGTCCCCGGTCATCGGCGACGGCGCCAACACGGTGGCCGAATCCGGCGCGATTGTGGAGTACCTGGTGGCCCAGCACGGCGCCGGCCGCCTGGTGCCGCCGGCCGGCACGCCCGAGCGGCTGCGCTACACCTACTGGCTGCACTACGCCGAAGGCTCGGCCATGCCGCCGCTTTTGCTCAAGCTGGTGTTCGACACGATCGAGACCGCGCCCATGCCGTTTTTCATCCGCCCGATTGCCAAGGCGATTTCAGGCCAGGCCAAGTCGCAATTCATCCAGCCGCAGATCAAGCAGCACCTGGACTACATGGAGGCCGAACTCGGCCGCAGCGCCTGGTTTGCCGGCGACGAATTCACCGCTGCCGACATCCAGCTCAGCTTCCCGCTGGAAGCGGCGGCGGCCCGCGGTGGCCTGAACGCCAGCCGCCCACGGCTGATGGACTGGCTGGCGCGCATCCACGCCCGCCCGGCCTACCAGCGCGCGCTGAAAGCCGGTGGCCCTTACGACTACGCGGGCGGCTGACAACGCCTTCAGAACTGGTTTTCACCGGTTTTTCAAGCCAAATCGGCCTCACGCTTTAGTCGAACCTTGTGGTTCAGCTATACATTCAATAGCAAACTACGGCATGCCCAGATGCTATTGGGCGCCTGCTGACACCGCCACCGGCTCGCGCCAGCCACCGCCCAGCGACTTGTACAGCGCGACCTGGCTTTGCAGCTGCAACAGGCGGGTCTGCAACACCCCCAGGCGCACACCGAGGAGCGAGCGCTGCGCGTCCAGCGCGTCCAGGAAACTGGCCACGCCATTGCGGTAGCGCAGGTCGGAGAGCTTGAAGCGTGCGGCCTCGGCCTCGGCCTGCGCCTGCTGCGCGCCAAACTGCTCGGCCAGCGCGGCGCGGCCACCCAGGGCATCGGCCACCTCGCGGAAAGCGGTCTGGATGGTTTTTTCGTACTGCGCAATCGCAATGTCTTTGTTGACCTTGGCCACGTCCAGGTTGGCCTGGTTGCGACCGGCGTCAAAGATCGGCAGCGTGATTTGCGGCGCGAAGGTCCAGCCATAGGTGCCGGCCTTGAACAGGCCGGAGAGTTCGCTGCTGGACGAGCCGTAACCCGCCGTCAGGCTGATGCGCGGGAAGAATGCGGCCCGCGCCGCGCCGATGTTGGCGTTGGTCGCCAGCAACTGCTGTTCCGCCGCGCGGATGTCGGGCCGCTGCGTCAGCAGGTCCGACGGCAGGCCCGCGGGCAACTCGGCCATCAGCACGGTCTGTTCCAGCGCTTGCGCGGCCGACGCCGCGGCCAGCCAGTCGGCCGGCAGGGGTTGGCCCACCAGCAGCGTCAGCGCGTTCTCGTCCAGCACCCGCTGGCGCTTGAGCTGCGCCAGCGTGACGCGTGCCGCCTCGGTCAGGGACTGCGCCTGGCGGAAGTCCAGCTCGGACGACGCGCCGTTGTCAAACCGCAGCTTGGTCAGCCGCTGCGACTCTTCGCGCGTGCCCAGGGTCTGCTTCACCACGTCGAGCTGGGCCTCGTCGCCCAGCACGTTCAGGTAGGTGGTGGCCACGGCGGCGATCAGGCTGATCTGCGCCGTCTTGCGGCTTTCCTCGGTGGCGAGGTACTGCGACAGCGCCGCCTCTTTCAGGCTGGCCACGCGGCCAAAAAAGTCCAGCTCGTAGGCCGAGGTCACCAGGCCAACGCTGAAGGTCTCCGCCGAACTGGCGGTGGTGGTTCCGGTGCCTGTTGAGCGGGCGGGCACCGGCGTACGCGAGCCGGACGCCCCCAGGTTGAGGGTCGGGAACTGGTCGGCCCGGCGGACCTGGTACTGGGCCCGGGCCTGCTCGATGTTGAGCACCGCCACCCGCAGGTCGCGGTTGTTGGCCAAGGCCAGGTCGATCAGCCGGCGCAGCGCCGGGTCGGTGAAAAACGACTGCCATTCCAGTGCCGCCACGGGGGTGGCACTGGGCGCGGCATCGGGGGTGGCGTAGCTGGCAGCCACGGGCGCGGCCGGGCGCTGGTACTCGGGCACCATCGCGCAGCCGCCCAGCAAGGTGGCAACCGCCACGGTCATCAGGGCCAAGTGGGGTTTAAACATGGGTCGCTCCTTCCGGGGTGGCGGGCGCAGCCGGTTCCACCGGCTTGGGTTTGCCTTTGAACAGGCGGCGCACCACCACAAAAAACACCGGCACAAAAAACACCGCCAGCAGCGTAGCGGTGACCATGCCGCCCATCACGCCGGTGCCAATGGCGCGCTGGCTGGCAGAGCCGGCACCGCTGGCCAACACCAGCGGCAACACGCCCAGAATGAAGGCCAGCGAGGTCATCAGGATCGGGCGGAAGCGCAGGTGTGCGGCTTCCAGCACCGCAGCCACCACGCCCTTGCCGCTTTCCTGCAGCTCCTTGGCGAACTCGATGATCAGCACCGCGTTCTTCGCCGCCAGGCCGATGATGGTGATCAGGCCGACCTTGAAGTACACGTCGTTCTCCAGCCCGCGGAAGTGCGCGCCAAACAGCACACCCAGCACACCGAGCGGCACCACCAGAATCACCGCGAGCGGAATGGTCCAGCTCTCGTACAGCGCGGCCAGGCACAGGAACACGGCGAGCAGCGAAAAGCCGAACAAAATGAACGCGGTCGAACCCGAGAGCTTTTCCTCCCGCGTCTGGCCGGTCCATTCATAGGCAAAGCCCTGGGGCAGTTGGGCGGCGAGTTTTTCCATCTCGGCAATTGCCGCACCGGTGCTGACGCCCTTGGCCGGTTCACCGGCAATCCGCATCGTCGGGTAGCCGTTGTAGCGCACGGTCTGCATCGGCCCGGTCACCCACTCGGTGCTGGCAAAAGCCGACATCGGCACCGGCTGGCCTGCGGTGTTAAGCGCGTTGATGCGCAGCAGGTCGTCGGGCTGCATGCGGGCCGGTGCATCGGCCTGCACCACCACCCGCTGCAGCCGTCCGGCGTTGGGGAAGTCGTTCACATAAGACGACCCCAGTGCGGTGGAGAGCGCCGCGTTGATGGCGCCGAACGGCACCCCCAGCGCGCTGGCCTTCTCGCGGTCGATGTTGAGCTGCAGCTGCGACGCGTCTTCCAGGCCATCCGGCCGCACAGCGGTCAGCAGCGGGCTTTTGGCCGCCATGCCCAGCAGTTGGTTGCGCGCGGCCAGCAAGGCGCTGTGGCCCGCACCGCCCCGGTCTTGCAGGCGGAAGGCAAAGCCGTTGGCCCGGCCGAGTTCAGGAATCGGCGGCGGGCTGACCGGGAAGATGAAGGCGTCGCGGATGCCGCCCAGTGCGCCAAAGGCCCGCCCCACCAGCGCCTGCGCGCTGTTCTCGGCGCCCGGCCGCTGGTCCCAGTCTTTCAGGGTGATGAAGCCCAGCGCGGCGTTCTGGCCGGTACCAGCAAAGCTGAAGCCGAGCACGCTCACCATGCTCTGCACCTGCGGCTGCTTGAGCATGTAGTCTTCCACCTGCTTCATCACCTCGCGGGTGCGGTTCACCGTCGCGCCGGGCGGCAGCTGCACGTTCACCAGGATGTTGCCCTGGTCCTCGTTCGGCAGGAAGGAGGTGGGCAGACGCCCGAACAGCACCACCACCGCCGCAATGATGGCGGCGTAAATCACCAGGTAGCGCACCGCCTTCTTCAGGATGCGTGCAACCAGGCTTTCATACCCCTTGGCGGTGCGCGAAAAGCCGCGGTTGAACCAGCCAAAGAAGCCGCTCTTGGCATGGTGGTGTCCGGCCTCCACCGGCTTGAGCAGCGTGGCGCAGAGCGCTGGCGTGAGCGACAGGGCCATGAAGGCCGAGAACAGGATGGAGGTCACCATCACCACCGAGAACTGGCGGTAGATGTTGCCAATGGCACCACTGAAAAACGCCAGCGGCACGAACACCGACACCAGCACCACCGTCACGCCAATGATGGCGCCGGAGATCTGGCCCATGGCCTTGCGGGTGGCCATGAGGGGCGACAGGCCCTCTTCGCTCATGATGCGCTCGACGTTCTCCACCACCACGATGGCGTCGTCCACCACGATGCCGATCACCAGCACCATGCCGAACATGGTCAACACGTTGATGGAAAAACCCATGGCCAGCAGCACCGCAAAGGTGCCCAGCAGCGTGATGGGCACCACCAGCGTGGGAATGATGGTGTAGCGGATGTTCTGCAGGAACAGGAACATCACCAGGAACACCAGAATCACCGCTTCGATCAGCGTCTCCACCACCTGGCCGATGGAAATCTTGATGAACTTCGAGCTGTCGTAAGGGATGGTGGCTTTCACGCCCTCAGGGAAGTAGCGTGAGAGCTCGTCAATGCGCTTCTTGATCGCGGTGGCGGTGGCCAGCGCGTTGCCCGTGGGCGAGAGCTGCACACCAATGCCGGTGGACGGCTGGCCGTTCAGCCGCGCCTGTGGGCTGTACGACTGCGCACCCAGCTCGACACGGGCCACGTCTTTCAGCCGCACGCTGGAGCCGTCGGCGTTGGCGCGCAGCACGATGTTGCCAAACTGCTCGGTCGAGGTCAGCTGCCCCTTCACCACCACCGTGGCAAAGATCGACTGGCCGGGGATGTTGGGCAGGTCGCCGATCGTGCCGGAGGCGACCTGGGCGTTTTGGGTCGAAATCGCGGCCGTCACGTCGGCCGACGACAGGCGGTAGCCGACCAGCTTGGCCGGGTCGATCCAGATGCGCATCGCGCGTTCGGTGCCGAACAGCTGCGCCTGGCCGACGCCGGGCACGCGCTGGATTTCAGGCAACACGTTGCGCGAGGCGTAGTCGCCCAGCGCCACCGGGTCGAACGCCGGGTTGTCGCTGGACAAAATCGTGAACAGCAGGAAGTTGGAACGGGCCTTGTCCACCCGCACGCCCTGCTGCGTTACCGCCTGCGGCAGGCGTGGCGAGGCCCGGCCAAGGCGGTTTTGCACGTCCACCTGCGCCAGGTCGGGGCTGGTGCCCGGCTCAAAGCTCAGCGTGATGGAACCGGTGCCGTCGGCCTGCGACACCGACTCCATGTAGATCAGCCCGGGCGAACCGTTCATTTCGCGCTCGATCACGCTGATGACGCTGTTCTCCAGCGTCTGTGCCGAGGCACCGGGGTAGGCGACCGAGACAATGATCGATGGCGGCGCCACCGACGGGTACTGCGACACCGGCAACTGCGTGATCGCCACACCGCCCATCACCATGATGAACAGCGCGATCACCCACGCAAAGATGGGTCGGTTGATGAAAAACTGGGCCATGCTGCGCGCCCCTTACTTCGCGGCCGAAGCCGGGGCCACAGGCACGCTGGCCTGCGCGGAAGCGGCTGCCGCAGGGGCGCTGGCGGCACTGCCCGGGGCCGCCGCGGGCTGCCATGGCACCGGCTTCACCGGCCCGGCGCCGCGCACCTTCTGGAAGCCGTCGACCATCACCTGTTCACCGGCCTGCAGACCGCCCAAGATCACCCAGCGGCCGTTCTGGGCATTGCCCACCTTGACCGGTCGCTGCGCCACTTTGCCGTCGGCGGCCACCACCATCACCGTGTCGCCCGTGGGCGCACGCGTCACCGCCTGCTGTGGCAGCGTGATGGCGTTGCCCGCCTCGGCCTGGGCCAGACGCACCCGTACATACAGGCCGGGGAGCAGCACGCCACCAGGGTTGGGCACCTCGGCCCGCAAGGTGATCTGGCCGGTGCTGGCGTCCACCGACAGGTCGCTGAACAGCAGCTTGCCCGGTTGGGCATACGGCGTGCCATCCTCCAGCACGATGGAGACCGCCGCAGCGGCCGTGCCGGTCGCACGTTTCAGCTGGCCGGCTTCCAGCGCCTTGCGCAGCTGCATCACGTCGGCCGCGGGTTGGGTGAAGTTCACGTACATCGGATTGATCTGCTGCACCACCGCCAGCTGGGTGGCTTCGCCCTGCCCCACCAACGCGCCTTCGGTCACCAGCGCGCGGCCAATGCGGCCCGCAATGGGCGAGGTCACGGTCGCGTAGTCGAGGTTGATGCGTGCGGTCTGCACCGCCGCGTTGCCCACCGCCACATCGGCCTGCGCCTGCTTTTGTGCCGCCACTGCGCTGGCGTATTCCTGTTTGCTCACCGCGTTGGCCTCTACCAGCGGGGCGTAGCGTTCGGCCAGCGCGGTGGCCTGCGACAAATTGGCCTGGGCCCGGGCCACGCTGGCCTGTGCGCTCGCATAGGTGGCCTGGTAGGGTGCCGCGTCAATGCTGAACAAGGCCTGGCCGGCACGCACATCGCTGCCCTCGGTGAACAACCGCTTTTGCAGGATGCCGGCCGCACGGGCGCGCACCTGCGCCACCCGCGAGGCTTCCAGTCGCCCTGGCAACTCGGTCACCAGCCCCACATCACCCAGGGACACGGTCACCACGCCCACTTCGGGTGGTGGTGGCGCAGCAGCCGGTGCGGCGTTGTCGGCCTTGCCGCAGGCAGACACCAGCGCCACCACCAACAAGGTGGCGGCCAGGCCGGTACGGCTCAGGGCAACGGGGGTACGGGCAGGGCGGAAGGCGCGCATACGGTGGGTTCCATGGTTGACTTGGGAAGCGGGGGCGGCCGTGCATTTCTTTTGGGAATGCAGGCGTATTTTTTACGCCCGCGTAGTTTACATACATTTATGAATGTATATTTACACCCATGCGAGAAACAACATGACAGGAGCCCGCCGTGGTCCGCCGCACCCGTGAAGACGCCCTCGCCACACGCAACAGCTTGCTGGACGCGGCCGAGCTGGTGTTCCACGCCCATGGCGTTTCGCGCACCTCGCTGAGCGACATTGCACTGCAGGCGGGCACCAGCCGGGGGGCGATTTACTGGCACTTCAAAGACAAGGCAGACCTGTTCAACGCGATGATGGAACGGGTCACCCTGCCGCTGGAAGCCACCTTCCAGCGCCTGGGTGCCGACCCGGCGGTGGACGCATTGCAGGGCATGCGCCAGGCCATGCTGGACGCACTGAAACAAACCGAAACCGATGAACGCACCCGCCGCGTGTTCGAGGTGGCCACGCACAAGGTGGAGTATGTGGAAGAACTGCAGGCGGTGCGGCAACGCCACCTGAGCATCCGCAACCAGTGCATTGAACAAACCGGCAAGGCGCTGCAGCGCGCAGCGCGCCAGCGCCAGTTGCGGCTGCCGATGCCAGTGGCCCACGCCGCCCATGGCCTGCACGCGTTGGTGGACGGGCTGATCCAGAACTGGCTGCTGGAACCGGGTGATTTTGGCTTGGTGAAGGTGGGCCGGCAGGCGATGGACGCCTACCTGGCCGGGCTGGGCTTTGAGGCCACAACCGATTTGCCCGCCACCGTGACGGCGGGCTGAAGGCGGGTCAGTGCAGGTGGCGCGGCTTGCGCCCACCGCCGTGGCCACTGCCACCCGGCGCGCCGCCGGAACCCCGGGGGGGCTTGCCCAATTGCATGGAACTGGCCAAAGCGTCAAACCGGCGCTCGAACAAACGGTCTACCGAAGCCACCACGTCGGACAGCTCGCTGTTGTCGAAATGCCGTTCCATCAGGTTGACCACGTCCTGCACCAGCAGGTCGCGCTGCACCTGCATGATGGCCGCCGGCGTGGGGCCAACAAAGTACATGGCAAAGTCGTCCCGGCTGCCGTCGCCCTCTTCGCCGCTGTCACCGGCTTCGTCTTCGTCGAACTCGGTGTCGTAGAAGGTGACCTCGATCGGCGCACCGCTCAGGGCCAGTTCGTTCAGCGCCATGCACATTTCGTCCACCGCCTGGCGGAAGTCGTCGTTGCCGGGCACGGTCCAGCAGATGCGCAGCAGGTGGGCCTGCGGGTCGAACTTGATGCCGGGCTCTTCTTCGTAGCTGCTGGCAGCGCCATCGGCCAGTGACTTGGCACCGGCGTAGCGCCAGAGCGGCATCAGCGCGTCCTGCAACTGGTTGTAGCCAACGTCTTCGCGCAGCGGCACTTCGCCATGCACGTGGATTTCAAAGGGCGTGGTGTAACTCGGCATGCAATCTATCTTAACCAGTTGTGGCGACGCCCTCGGCCCGCTGGGCGGCGGCACAGCGTTGGGCCAGATGGGCCAGCGCATCTTCCACCTGGTCGACCAGCACCAGGCACAGGTCGCCAGGCTCCAGCCGCGCCAGCGCCTGGTCGATGGCGGTGAATTCGCCACGGATTTCCACCACGTCGCGCGCGCGCTTGGCGTTCACCAGGCCCTCTCGCATCAATTTGAAGACCTCGCCATCGGCACGGCCACGCTGGCAGGCGTCTTCGTACAGCACAACGCTGTCGAACGCGTCGCCAAGGATCATGGTCTGGTCGCTGATGTCCTGGTCGCGCCGGTCACCGGCGCAGCTGATGACAACCATGCGGCGCTTGGCGGGCATCGCATCCACCGCAGACACCAGCGCGCGCATGGCGTCCGGGTTGTGGCCGTAGTCGGCGATCACGGTGGCGCCGCAGTAGTCCATCACATTGAAGCGGCCGGGCGCGTTGTCGGCGTCGTTCAGAAAACTGGCCAGGCCACTGCGCACCGCGTCCCAGCTCAGGCCGGCACCCCAGGCGGCAGCCACGGCAGCCATGGCGTTTTCGACCTGAAAACCGATGACGCCATTGCGGGTGATGGGAATGCCGCGCAGCGGAAAGCGCTCGCGGCGTGCGCCGTCGGCGGCGATCACCGCATCACCGTCCACATACACAGTGCGGTGGCCCTGCGCGCGGTGGGTGGCCATGACCGGGTGGTTGCGGTCGGCGGCAAAGTAAATCACGCTGCCGGGGCAGCTCGACGCCATGGCCGCCGTGATCGGGTCGGCCGCGTTGAGTACCGCGTAGCCGGTGGGCGCCACGTTTTGAACAATCACCCGTTTCAGCACGGCCAGATCGTCCACCGTGGTGATGTAGTTGAGACCCAGGTGGTCGCCCACGCCGATGTTGGTGACCACGGCCACCTGGCAACGGTCAAAGCCCAGGCCTTCGCGCAGGATGCCGCCGCGCGCGGTCTCGAACACCGCCGCATCAACCTCAGGGTGCATCAGCACGTTGCGGGCACTGCGCGGGCCGCTGCAGTCGCCGCTGTCGGTCTGTTTGCCGTTGACGTAGACGCCATCGGTGTTGGTCATGCCAACGCGCAGGCCGGTGCTGGCCAGCAAATGGGTGATCAGCCGGGCGGTGGTGGTCTTGCCGTTCGTGCCGGTCACGGCAATCACCGGAATCCGACCATCGTTGCCGGGCGGGAAGATGCTGTTCACGATCGCCTCGCCCACCAGCCGTCCTTTGCCGAACGAGGGCGACAGGTGCATGCGCAGGCCGGGCGCGGCATTGACCTCGACCACACCACCGTGTTGTTCTTCCAGTGGCCGCAGCACGCTTTCGCAGACGATGTCCACGCCACACACGTCGAGCCCGATCATCCGCGCCGCAGCCACCGCGCGGGCGGCCACCTCGGGGTGCACGTCTTCGGTCACGTCGGTGGCCGAGCCACCGGTGCTGAGGTTGGCGTTGTTGCGCAGCACCACGCGGCACCCTTTTTCGGGCACCGAATCGGGTTGCAAGCCCTGGGCGTGCAGACGGGCGACGGCGATGTCGTCGAAGCGGATCTTGGTCAGCGAGGTGGCATGGCCATCGCCCCGGCGCGGGTCGCTGTTGACCAACTGCACCAGTTGCTGCACCGTGTGCTCACCGTCACCGATCACATTGGGCGGGTCGCGGCGCGCGGCAGCCACCAGCTGGTGGCCCACCACCAGCATGCGGTAGTCGTTGCCGGGCAGAAAGCTTTCCACCATCACCTGGCCGATCTCGGCGGCGGCGCGGTAGGCCACTTCCAGGTGCTCGCGGGTCACGATGTTGACCGTGACGCCTTTGCCCTGGTTGCCGTCCTGCGGCTTCACCACCACCGGCAGGCCGACTTCGTTGGCCACGGCCCAGGCGTCGTCCATGTCCGTGACCGGGCGTCCGCGTGGCACAGGCACACCGGCCGCGTGCAGCAGCTGCTTGGTCAGGTCTTTGTCTTGTGCAATCGCTTCCGACACCGCGCTGGTGGCGTCAATCTCGGCCGCCTGGATGCGGCGCTGGCGTGAGCCCCAGCCAAACTGGACCAGACTGCCCTGCGTCAGGCGCCGGTAGGGAATGCCACGCGCCACGGCGGCGTAGACAATGGCACCGGTGCTGGGGCCGAGGCGCTCGTCTTCGTCCAGTTCGCGCATGCGTTGGATGGCCGCGACCGAGTCGAAGGGCTGGTCTGCCAGTGCGGCGGCGATCAGTTCGCAGGCCACGTCGAGCGCCATCCGGCCAACGGCTTCTTCGCTGTACTCCACCACCACCTGGTAGATGCCGTCCTCCGAGGTCTCGGCGGTGCGGCTGAAGGTCACGGGGCAGCCGGCCTGGGCCTGCAAGGCCAGCGTGGCGGCTTCGAGCACATGGGCCAGGGTGACTTGGCTGGTGGGCGATGCCGGGCGCAAGGCGCCAATGGCCGGGCACAGGGCACGCAAGCGGGTCTCGAAACCAGGCAGGTCGGCCATGGCGCGCTCAGTGGATGCGCAAGACACAACAGCCTCCATGGCCGTGTGCCGGCTCCAGAGGTTGGGCCCACGCAGGGCGCGGATTCGGGTCACTTCCATCGGATGAGCCTTGTGTTGGTGTGGTTGTCGGGAAAAAGGTCAGAGCGCATGGGGCACCGCCGCACGAACGGCCACAGGTGCCGACCAGGCAAAGGTTTCGATGCCCACGGCAATCAGGTCCAGCGAGATGTCCATGGCCCAGGCGGCGGCCACGGCGGGCATCACCACCGCGAGGCGGGCCGAACCGTCGGGTTCATCGCGCCAGCCGCGCAGCTTGTCGCTGAGGGCCAGCGGCGTCTCGCTGGTGCCCGTGGCCAGTACCAGCTGGCCATTGCGCCAGCTGACGGTGCGGCCACCGTCGGCCCGGTGGCTGGCCAGCACGGGCAAGGTGCCATCGGCGGCATAGAGGGTCACGTCGCCATCGCACAAACGGGCCATGTCGGCGATGCGTTCGTCGGCGGCGTTGAGCACGGCGGTGCCGTCGGCCAGCACCACGTCCACCTGGGTCCGCAGCACTTTGACCAGCTGGTCGGATTCGGCAATGTCGAACTCGGCCAGCGCCTCGGCGCCCAACAGGTCGGTGACGACGCCAACGCGGCAGCGGTCGTAGGCCAGGCCGTCGCGCAGGATGTGGTCAGCGCAGTTTTCGATCACCGCCGCATGGATGCTGCGGTTCATCATCAAACGGTGCCCACTGGCCCAACGGGCGTTGTCGCCGTGGTCCACGCAGCGGTTGTCAAGGAACAGGCCATCGCGGCAAGCTAGCCCGACCGAGGTGCCCCCCAGGTGCACCAGCCAGGCAATCAGCCGGGCAATGGTGTGGGTGCCCTCGGAGCCCGCCACACCGACGATGGGGATACGGCCGTTGTCGGTCTGTGGGAACAGGTGGTCGGCAATCGCCTGGCCCACTGGGCGGGGCACGCCTTCGGCGGGCTTCAGGTGCATCAGCAGGCCGGGGCCTGCATTGACCTCGACGATCGCACCGCCCTGCTCTTGCAGCGGGCGGGAAATGTCCTGCGCGACCATGTCGATGCCGGCAATGTCCAGCCCCACCACCCGTGCGGCCAGCACGGCGGTGGCGGCCACTTCGGCGTGCACGTCGTCGGTGCAGTCGATGGCCACGTTGCCATTGCGCTGGACCACCACGACGCGGCCCGTTTCGGGCACCGCGTCGGGCCCCAGACCCTGGCGCTGCAGTTCGAGCTGAACGGCCGCATCCTTGTGGACCAGGATGGTTTCCAGCGGAAATTCTTCTTCAATGCCACGGCGCGGGTCGGTGTTGACCTGGCTGTCGATCAGTTCGGCCACGGTGGACTGGCCGTTACCGGTGATGCTGACCACCTCGCCACGGGCTGCGGCCACCACTTTGTTGCCCACCACCAGCAGGCGGTGCTCTTCGCCACGGATGAAGCGCTCCACCAGCACCTCGCGCCCCTCCGGGTCGGCCAGGCGCCAGGCGGCTTCGATCTCTTCCTGGCGGCTCAGGTCCAGCGTGACGCCACGGCCATGGTTGGCGTTCGACGGTTTGACCACCACCGGCAGCCCAATGTCTTGCGCCAGTTCCCAGGCGTGTTCTGGGCTGGTGGCCACCTGGCCTTCGGGCACCGGCACACCGCAGGCGGTCAGCAGGGTTTTGGTCAGGTCCTTGTCGCTGGCAATGCCTTCGGCAATGGCGCTGGTGAATTCGCTCTCGGCGGTCCAGATGCGCCGCTGGCGGGCACCGTGGCCCAACTGGACCAGGTTGCCGTCGTTCAAACGGATGTGCGGAATGCCCCGATCTGTCGCGGCGGTGACAATGCAGGCGGTGCTGGGGCCCAGGTAGCAGTCGTCAATCCGTTCACGGAGCGTGGCCACCGCAGGCGCCACGTCATACGGCAGGCTGTTGATGACCGACATCAGCAGGCGGTGGCCCAGTTCAAGCGCGGTGCGCGCCACCTGTTCGTCGCGGGCCCGAAACACCATGCGGTAGACGCCATGCCTGGAGGTGCTGCGGGTCTGGCCAAAGCCGGTGGGCATGCCGGCCAGGTTCAGCAACTCGATGACCACGTGCTCCAGGATGTGGCCCGCCCAGGTGCCGCCATGTAGCCTCTGCAGGAAGCCCCCCACCTCACCCACACCACAATGGTGCTCGGCCAGACCCGGCAGCAGGGCCACCAGCCGGTCGGTGAAGCCGGGCATTTTGTCGGACGGCAGTTCTTCGAGTTCGCCCAGATCGAGCCAGACCTCCAGCACAGGGCGGTACGTCCAGATGTTGGGACCGCGCAGATAATTGATGCGCAACAGCGCGATGTCTTTGATGTGGCTCATGGGCTCTGCGTGAAATGCGGAATGGGGGAAAGGGCCAAAAGACCGGCCTGTGGCGCTGATTTTAGGTTCAGCCACCCGTTGCATGGATAAAAATAGCCGCTGCAGGTCGGCACAGGCGGTGGCTCATGCGTTGCATACAGGGCCGGGCTGTATGGTCGTTCCCAAGACCGCCGCCGCGTGGCCCTCGCCCAGATTCAAAATGCAACAAATGCAACACCCTCAAGTCACCGAAAAAAACAAGATGCCAGAGCCTGCCGCAGCTGGTCTGCAGGCCGTGCTCACTGACCATGAGAACGTGTTAGCCGAGCTGGTGGTTGACCTTGACCCTACACTGCGTTTCGCCCAGCAGACGCTGGTGCTGACCTCCCACCGCTTTCTGGCTTCCGGCAACGGCAGTGCGTCGTGGAACGCCTGGACGCTCCAGCCCGGCCTGACGCTGCACTACACCGACCACGCCGGCATTGGCACGCTGGAACTGCACGACACCACCGCCTGTGTGGGCCGCTGGCGCTTCACGCTGGCTTTGAGCCTGCCGGCCCTGCGCCTGTTGAAGCAGTTTGAAGAGCAGTCTGAGGCCTTGCGGTCCAATGCCGTGCCAGCAGACAGCACGGCGCTCGCAGAGCCGGAAGAGAGCGACGAGCCTGGCCTGTTCACGCAGGAGAAACACGAGCCACCGTCCACCTGGGTGCTGCTGCGGCTGTGGCGCTTTGCACAGCCCTACAAAAAACAGCTGGCCATGGGCTTTGCACTGACGATGACGTCCACCGCCGCCACGCTGATTCCGCCTTACCTCACCATCCCGCTGATGGACGACGTGCTGATCCCGTTCCAGAACGGCCAGCAAATTCCGCCCGGGCTGGTGGCCATGCTGCTGGCGGGCCTGTTTGGCGCCGCACTCACCGCCTGGGGGCTGGGCTGGGCCCGCACCTACCTGCTGTCGCTCGTCTCGGAGCGCATCGCGGCCGACCTGCGCACCGCCGCGTTCGACCACCTGCTGCAGCTGTCGCTGGACTACTTTGGCGGCAAACGCACCGGCGACCTGATCGCGCGCATCGGGTCGGAAACCGACCGCATCTCGGTCTTTCTCTCGCTGCACGCGCTCGACTTCGCCACCGACGTGGTGATGATCGTGATGACCTCGGTCATTCTGTTCTCCATCAACCCCTGGCTGGCGCTGATCACGCTGGTGCCGCTGCCGTTCATTGCCTGGATGATCCACGTCGTGCGCGACCGGCTGCGCACCGGTTTTGAGAAGATCGACCGCGTCTGGGGCGAAGTCACCAACGTGCTGGCCGACACCATTCCCGGCGTCCGCGTGGTCAAGGCCTTTGCCCAGGAAAAACGCGAGTCCAAGCGCTTCCACGAAGCCAACAAACACAACCTGGCCGTGAACGACCGGCTGAACAAGACCTGGTCGCTGTTCTCGCCCACCGTGTCGCTGCTGACCGACATGGGCCTGTTGGTGGTGTGGGCGTTTGGCATCTGGCTGGTCAGCCACAGCCAGATCACCGTGGGTGTGCTGACCGCCTTCCTAGCCTACATCGGGCGTTTCTACACCCGGCTCGACTCGATGAGCCGCATAGTTTCCGTCACGCAGAAGGCTGCCGCCGGCGCCAAGCGCATCTTTGACATCCTGGACCACGTCTCCAACGTGCCCGAGCCAGCGCAGCCGGTCGAGCCGGCGTCGCTGAAGGGCCGCATCGAGATGAACAACCTCGGTTTCCGGTATGGCAACCGGGCGGTGATCCGTGGCCTGAACCTGGCCATCGAGCCCGGCGAGATGATCGGCCTGGTGGGCCACAGCGGCTCCGGCAAAAGCACACTGGTCAACCTGATCTGCCGCTTCTACGACGTCACCGACGGCAGCATCCGCGTTGATGGCACCGACATCCGCCGCTTTGGCGTAGCCAGCTACCGCCGCCATGTGGGCCTGGTGCTGCAGGAGCCCTTCCTCTTCTTTGGCACCGTGGCCGAAAACATCGCCTACGGCAAGCCCGACGCCACGCGCGAAGAGATCGTGGCCGCCGCCCGTGCAGCGCACGCGCACGAGTTCATCTTGCGCCTGCCGCTGGGCTACGACTCGCTGGTGGGCGAACGCGGCCAGGGCCTGAGCGGCGGCGAACGCCAGCGCATCAGCATCGCCCGCGCACTGCTGATCGACCCGCGCATCCTCATCCTGGACGAAGCCACCTCGTCGGTGGACACCGAGACCGAAAAAGAAATCCAGAAGGCGCTCGACAACCTCGTCCAGGGCCGCACCACCATCGCCATCGCCCACCGCCTGTCCACCCTGCGCAAGGCCGACCGGTTGGTGGTGATGGACCGCGGCCAGGTTGTTGAGGTCGGCCCGCACGACGAGCTGATGGCACGCAAAGGCGCCTACTTCCGCCTCTACGACGCCCAGGCGCGCAAGGCGGAAGCCGACGCCGCCCTGGACGCCCCCCTCGACAACGGCCTGGCCCTGCCAGCCCAGCCCGCCGCCGTGCCGGCCACCACCGGAGCGCACCTCGGATGACCGCCCCAGAATTTCAACTCGACCGCAACCCCTTCGGCCGTCTGGTCCTGACCACCGCCGATGGCCACGCCCACAACGGCGTGACGCCAGTGCGCGCCTTCCCCGTGGGTGCGCCCAAGCTGGGCCTGTCGCTCATCAGCGCAGACGGCCACGAGGTGCTGTGGGTACCGAATCTGGATGAGCTGCCAGAGGCGACCCGCCAGCTGCTGGAAGAAGAACTCGCCACCCGCGACTTTGCGCCCCAGATTCTGCAGCTGCGCAGCGTGTCCACCTACTCCACGCCCAGTACCTGGGACGTCAAAACCGACCGCGGCGACACGCGGCTGGTGCTCAAGGGGGAAGAAGACATCCGCCGCCTGGGGGGCGGTGCTTTGCTGATTGCCAGTGGTGAGGGCGTGCTGTTCCGCATTGCCGACATGCACGCGCTTGACCGCCCCTCGCGCCGCCTGCTGGAACGCTTTCTTTGACCGCGCCTGGGCTGGGTCAGGCCACACAAGCGCCGCGATTTGCTATTGAATAAATAGCAAACTTTCCAGATTTCACTGGGGCCCATGGCACAAAATGCTTGAAAACAGCGCTCAAAGGCGCTGTCTGGCATTGCTGAGGGGCCTTGGAGGCCATGCGCGCTTACTTTTTGTGACCTGCCCTGTCCTACACCACCCGCAGCGCTGTGCCGACACCATGTTTGAGCTCCGGTCGGTACAGTGAAATCAGTCGGCAATGAGGCCGGCCATTCACCGAAACCACTGCCTTCCAAGGCATTCAAGGAGCTTCTATGAACACGTCCAAAATCCTGACCACGACCGTCGCCGCCGCTGCCCTCGTCGGCGCCATCAGCATGGCCTACGCACAACGGCCCGACGCGTCGCTGAACCCGCAAGGCACCGACACTGCCGTGACGACCCAAAACCAAAGCGGTGGCGTGCCGGCACCCGCCACGCTTGACAACAGCGCACAGACACCCGCCCCCATGGGCGCGGACACCACCAGCTTCCAGGGCGAGCGTCCTGCACAGGCTGACCGCAACTAAGCGCTGACGGCCAAAACCCATTCAGGCCCACCGACCACCGGTGGGCCTGAATGGGTTTGGCACGTGCTGCCCCCTTCTGACCGCTGGCTTCGGGATTCACCGATGACGCCGCCCTGTACGTTGCCTCCCTCCTCAACCGCCAAACCCACCGAGCGTGGTGCCACACCTGGCTGGCTGCACGACGCCCGGCGTGGCCTGCTGATGGGCGCTGCGGCGCTTGCATTGGTATTGCCCCCGGCAGGGGGAGCCCTGATGGGCACACAGGCCGGTTTCGGCATGAAGATGGACACGTCGCTGCGCCAACAAAGCGTTCGACTCGCCGACTTTGGGGGAGAAAGCGCTTCTGACGATGCGCGCCTGATCGCCCACTGGGTGGCCGATTCCGGTGACAACCAGGGCCTCTCGTTCGTCATCATCGACAAGAAAAACGCCAAGGTCTTTGTTTTCGACCCACAGGCCAAGCTGAATGGCGCCACCCCGGTGCTGATCGGCGCCGCGCGGGGCGATGACTCGGTCACAGGCATTGGCAAGCGCCCCATTCACGAGGTCCGCCCCGAAGAACGCACCACCGCTGCCGGCCGCTTCGTGGCCGAGCCTGGTCGCAATGCGTTGGGCGAAGACGTGGTCTGGGTCGACTACGAGGCCGCGGTGTCAATGCACCGGGTGCGCGTCACCGACCCCGCAGAGCGCCGGCTGGAGCGGCTCGCCACGCCCGAGACCGACGACAACCGCATCTCCTATGGCTGCATCAACATTCCCGTGGCGTTCTACGAGAACACGGTGAAACCCGCCTTCAATGCCCGCTACGGCGTGGCGTATGTCCTGCCGGAAACCAAACCACTTGGTGCAGTGTTTGCCAACGCCTACGACCCCCAGAAACGCGCAACACGGCCGGCCAAGACACGGTAACAAGCACAAAAAACGCGACTTTGTCACGCCGTCCATACCACGGACTCTACCAAGAGTCCAGCCAGATCTTCATCAGATTCGCCAACAAGTCTGCGCTGAGCCTCAAAAAATAACATTTCTTTGCTATAAAAATAGCAGCATGTGGCGCGCCGCGCCGCTGAGTAAAGCGCTTTGCCAAAGCCATAAGCCATTGCTACCATGGCCGCCAACCGCGCCTCTGCGCGCCTGGAGCAGGCAAAACCGCAATGCAAACGACGGGTTACAAATTGAGTGTCACCACCCTGTGGGTGCTCGCGGCGCTGTTGTGGCCAGCCTCGGTCATGGCACAACCCGGGTTGGCCGACATGGCCAGCCCAGTACACCAGATCGACTTTGCCGGGGTGCCCGCCTCGACCGAGGCGCTGCACATTGCACAGTGGGTCATGGCCACCGGCAACCACCAAGGCCTGCCGTTTGCGCTGGTGGACAAAAAAGACGCCCGCATCCATGTCTTCAACGGCCAAGGGCGCCTGCAAGGCACCTCGCCGGTGCTGCTCGGCCTGGCACCCGGCGACCACGCACTGCCCGGGAGCGGCCAGCGTGTGGTGAGTGGCCTGAGCCTGCAAGAACGCACCACACCGGCCGGGCGTTTTTTATCGGAACCTGGCCGCAACCTGAGCGGTGAGCCCGTGGTCTGGTTTGACTACGCCGCAGCACTCGCCATCCACCGCGTGCGCCCCGGCCATGATGAGGAACAACGCTTGCAACGCCTGGCTTCGGCCACGCCGCACGACAACCGCATCTCTCTTGGTTGTGTGGTGGTGCCCGGTACTTTTTACGACACAGTGGTGGCCCCCCTGCTGGGCCGCCAACACGGCGTGGTGTACGTGCTGCCCGAAACCAAATCTGCGCATGAGATGTTTGGCACCAGACAGGCGGCCTTGCAACGGTAGAAACGCCTTGCAAAATCCGGCACGCAATGCCATGACCATGTGTGCCGCTTCTGGTGCCCGAGACCGGGGTCGAACCGGTACGCCCCATTTCTGGAAGCGGCGGATTTTAAGTCCGATGTGTCTACCTATTTCACCACTCGGGCCTGCAAGCGCGGCCATGATGATAAGCGATGCTTTTCCAGACACATGGCCGTTCTGGTCGAGACCGAAGGTAACCCTGCTTCAGCCTTTGGCCGCCATGGCCATCGCCTTCTTGCGGCCCTCTTCTTCGGCGTAAATCATCGCGTTGGCCTCGCTGACCGAGGGCATGTCAAAGGTGTGGATGTCTTCGTCCACCGCGTCGCGGTCAACTTCTGTGATGCTCGCCTTGCTGAGCCACTCGCCGTTGTGCATGGCCTGCGCCATCGGTGTCACGATGAACTTTCCGACTGTGAAAGAGTTGATGGTGGTCATGGGGTGTCCTGATAGGCTCGACGACACGGCGCTCCCCCCAGCATTTGCGGTCGCCGTTGGTTTCGGTTCTGGCCAGGGAATGGTGCATCGGTCGTGGGGTGTCTCTGGTTATTGGGTTCATTGAAGGCTGGCACTGTTGCCAAAACCAGACTCTACGCAACCCCAGACACGTGGGCTGTCAGTCTCGACTAGAAACCCCTGTAGGACACAGACGACACGCCCGTTGTGCCACACCTCAGTTCATGGGGCCCAGCAAGAAACGCAACATCTCGCGGGTGGCATCCGGACCATCGCCTTCGGTGTAGCTGCCCGCGACATCGCCCCCCGACCACGCATGCCCAGCCCCGTGCACCAGCCAGTACTCGTGCACGGTCTGGCCGTCCGCACCACGGTAGACATGGCGCGTGTAGCCACGCACTGCGCCTGCTGGTACCGTTTCAGCCTGCGCAGGCACTGGCATGGCGGCTTCTGCATCCACGCCCGCACCGCCTGCCCACACCGTGCCCGTGAGTTGGGCAACCAGCTGCATCGCGTTGACCGGGTGAACCACTTCGTCACGGTCACCATGGAAAATCACCACCGGAACAGCAAGGCTGCGGGCAGGCCAATGGCCCGCAAAAGGCGCCCCCTGCTTCATGGCTTTCATGGCCGCCATGGCCCCCTGTGCAGCACCGAACGGCAGGCCGGAATGCACACCCACCCCCCGCACCAGTTCCGGATAAGCACATGCAAGGTTGACAGCCATTGCCGCCCCCGCCGAGAGCCCCAGCACCACCACCCGCTCAGGGTCCACCGGGTGGCTTGCCATGACATGGCGGACCATGCCTGCCAACAGCGCGGTCTCGCCCCCTTCGCGCGCCTGGTCGTGCGGGTTAAACCAGTTCCAGCAACCGTAGCCATTGGCCAGCCGCGACTGTGCCGGGTACAGCACCATGCAGCCACGCGCCTCGGCATGCTGGTTCATCCGGGTGCCCAGCGCAAAATCATCGGGCGACTGCTTGCAGCCATGCAACATCACCACCAGCGGCACCGGATCGGCGCCAGTTGTAGGAGCGCCATAGAGTTTGTAGTCGCGCTGCCCGGTGGCATGGTGGTACGTGCCCGTGGCAAAGACGGGTGGGCGCCGTTGGCGGGTCTTGGGTTTGGTTCGCGTCTTCGCTGCTGGGACGAGCTTGGCGCGCGCAACGCCTCGGCGAGGTTTGGTAGGGGCTGCAGGCGCCGCCGTCGGCACAGCCTCTGGCGCATTGTCAGTTCGACGCCGCCCGGCGATCCACCACCGCCATGGCCACAACACCAACTTGAGCCATGCAACGAACCACGATTTCAGCACCAGCAGCCACTGGTGTAGCCAAGCTTTCATCACCGCCCCTCATCCGCAGCCCGGCATGGGCTGGATAGTGAAAACAGAGTGGAGGAAAACTGGAGGCGCGGGGCGGAATCGAACCGCCCTAGCCGGATTTGCAATCCGGTGCATAACCGCTTTGCTACCGCGCCGTGGTTTGAAACCCGCCACTCACATGGCCAATGGTTTCAATAAAAAAGGACAGCATGTTGCCATGCTGCCCTTTGAATTGGAGCGGGAGAAGAGTCTCGAACTCTCGACCTCAACCTTGGCAAGGTTGCGCTCTACCAACTGAGCTACTCCCGCATATTGCAGCCTCAAATTATAGCGCTATTTTAAACCGCTGGAGAGGCTGCCGGTGTTTTTTCAACAATCTCAGTGCTTGATTGAACCCGCGCTCTCGACTGGCGGCACCGCCGCCGCAACCACCACAGGGGCCTCGTCTTCAGGCAAAGCCACGGGCATTTTTTCGAGTGCAATTTCAAGCACTTGGTCGATCCATTTGACTGGCACGATCTCAAGGCCATTTTTCACGTTCTCGGGGATCTCCTGCAGGTCTTTGGCATTTTCCTCCGGGATCAGCACGGTCTTGATGCCGCCGCGCAACGCGGCCAGAAGCTTCTCCTTCAACCCCCCAATGGCGGTCACTTCACCCCGCAGCGTGATCTCACCGGTCATGGCCACATCGCTGCGCACTGGAATGCCGGTCAACGCCGACACGAACGCCGTCGTCATCGCGGCACCGGCACTCGGGCCGTCCTTGGGGGTGGCGCCATCGGGGACGTGGATGTGGATGTCGCGCTTCTCAAACAATTCGTCCTTGATCCCGAGCCGGCGTGCTCGGCTGCGCACCACGGTGCGGGCAGCCTCCACCGATTCCTTCATCACGTCGCCGAGTGAGCCGGTGCGTGTGATGACGCCTTTGCCAGGCATGGTCACGGCCTCAATCGTCAGCAAGTCACCGCCCACCTGCGTCCAGGCCAAACCAACCACCTGGCCAACCTGGTTCTGTTGCTCAGCGCGGCCGTAGTTGAATTTCCGCACACCCAGAAAATCGTTCAGGTTCTCGCCGTCAACAATGACCTTGGGTGTCATTTTTTTGAGCTGCAAGCCCTTAACCACCTTGCGGCAAACCTTGGAGAGTTCGCGCTCCAGCGAACGCACACCCGCTTCACGGGTGTAGTAACGCACGATGTCACGGATCGCGCCTTCGGTCACTTCCAGCTCACCGTCTTTGACGCCATTGTTCTTCAGTTGCTTCGGCAAAAGGTACTTGATGGCGATGTTAGTCTTCTCGTCCTCCGTGTAACCCGCCAGCCGGATCACCTCCATCCGGTCCAGCAATGCCGGCGGAATGTTCATCGAGTTGGACGTCGCCACGAACATCACGTCGCTCAAGTCAAAATCAACCTCGACGTAATGGTCTCCAAAGGTGTGGTTCTGCTCGGGGTCGAGCACCTCCAGTAACGCACTGGACGGATCACCCCGGAAATCGGTACCCAGCTTGTCGATTTCGTCCAGCAGGAACAACGGGTTGCGCGTGCCGACCTTGGTCAGGCTTTGCAACACCTTGCCCGGCATTGCGCCGATGTAAGTCCGGCGGTGGCCACGGATCTCTGCCTCGTCGCGCATGCCACCCAGCGCCATGCGTACATATTTGCGGCCTGTGGCTTTGGCGATCGACTGTCCCAGCGAGGTCTTGCCCACACCGGGTGGCCCCACCAGGCACAAAATAGGCGCCTTGACCTTGTCCACACGCTGCTGGACCGCAAGGTATTCGACGATGCGGTCCTTAACCTTTTCCAGACCATAGTGGTCTTCGTTCAGCACGTTCTCGGCATTGGCCAGATCGTGCTTG
Source organism: Burkholderiaceae bacterium (assembly GCA_017848435.1). Lineage (GTDB taxonomy): Bacteria > Pseudomonadota > Gammaproteobacteria > Burkholderiales > Burkholderiaceae_C > PCRC01. Next base: position 21,851 of record JAFEHU010000056.1, read on the forward strand.
ATCTTGGTCTTCTTGCCCCAGGGCAAACCGGTCAGCACGTCAATGTAATTCCGCACCACAGTGGCTTCGGCCGACATCGGTGACATCAGCTTGAGTTTCTTCAACTCGCCCTCGGCCTTTTTCAGCGCATCTTTCGGCATCTTGGCGAGCTTGATCTTTTTCTCGATCTCCTCGATGTCGGCGCCCTCTTCCCCTTCGCCCAGTTCTTTCTGGATCGCCTTGACCTGCTCGTTCAGGTAAAAATCGCGCTGGTTTTTTTCCATCTGGCGCTTCACGCGACCACGGATTTTCTTGTCGACATTGAGGATGTCGACTTCGCGTTCAAGCTGACCAAACAGGTTTTCCAGACGCGCACGCACGTCCGACAGTTCCAGCACAGCCTGCTTGTTGTCGAGTTTGAGTGGCAAGTGCGCCGCAATGGTGTCGGCCAGGCGGCCTGGGTCATCAATGCTGGAAATGGAAGTCAGAATTTCTGGCGGAATCTTTTTGTTCAGTTTGACGTACTGGTCAAACTGCTGCATCACTGCACGGCGAAGGGCTTCCACCTCACTGCCTTTGCCAGCCGCCTCAAGTTCGGGGTCTACCGGCAACACATTGGCGGTGAAATGCAGTTCACCGTCTTCGATGCGGTTCACGGCGGCCCGCTGCTGGCCCTCCACCAGCACCTTGACAGTTCCATCCGGCAATTTCAGCAATTGGAGAATGGTTGAAATGCAACCGACTTCGAACATGTCGGAGACTTCGGGTTCGTCCTTGGCAGCGGCTTTCTGGGCCACCAGCATGATCTTGCGGTCGGCTTCCATGGCCGACTCCAGCGCCTTGATGCTCTTGGGGCGCCCCACAAACAACGGAATCACCATGTGGGGGAACACCACCACGTCGCGCAATGGCAGCAGCGGCAACTCAATCGGAGAGGGAGGCAACGGTGTATGGCCAGACATTTTTTACCTTTAACGTTGCAAATGATGTTGGGGGTCAAATACGGGATTGCAAGCCTAGCTCACAGCCGCACATCTGACCACAGCGCCCTGGCGCAGAACCAGTGAAAACTAGGCTTTTTTAGCCGCTTCACGGTATACCAGCAACGGCGGCTTGTTTTCTTCGATGGTGGACTCGTCCACCACCACCTTGTCGACGTTGGCCGAATTGGGCAACTCGTACATGGTGTCCATCAGTGCGTGCTCGAGGATCGAGCGCAAACCACGCGCACCGGTCTTGCGGGCCAGTGCCTTGCGCGCCACTGCCCGCAAAGCAGCGGGACGGATTTCCAGATCCACGCCTTCCATGGCCAGCAGCTTGCCGTACTGTTTCACCAGCGCATTCTTTGGCTCAGTCAGGATTTGCACCAGAGCGTCCTCGGTCAGTTCGGCCAGCGATGCCACCACCGGCATGCGCCCAACCAGTTCGGGGATGAGTCCGAACTTGATCAGGTCTTCCGGTTCAACATCCTTGAACATCTCCGTCAGGCTGCGCTCCTTCTTGCTTTTCACCGCAGCACCAAAACCAATGCCAGAAGCTTCGGTGCGTCCTTCGATCACTTTCTCAATGCCGGCGAACGCACCGCCACAAATGAACAAAATGTTGGTGGTGTCGATCTGCAGAAAGTCTTGGTTTGGGTGTTTGCGGCCGCCCTGGGGCGGCACGCTGGCCATGGTGCCTTCGATCAGCTTGAGCAGCGCCTGCTGAACACCTTCGCCCGACACATCGCGCGTAATGGAGGGGTTGTCTGATTTACGGGAAATTTTGTCGATTTCATCGATGTAGACAATGCCACGCTGCGCCCGCTCCACCTCGTAATTGCAGCTTTGCAGCAGTTTCTGGATGATGTTCTCGACGTCTTCCCCCACGTAACCAGCCTCGGTCAATGTCGTGGCGTCAGCCATCACGAAAGGCACATTGAGCATCCGGGCCAGTGTTTGCGCCAGCAAAGTTTTGCCGGAACCGGTGGGTCCAATCAGCAGGATGTTGCTTTTGCTGAGCTCAACCTCGTCTTTTTTGGCCTTGTCTTTGTGGTTCAGACGTTTGTAATGGTTGTACACCGCCACCGACAGAAGCCGCTTGGCATGTTCCTGACCAATCACGTAGTTGTCGAGGTTGGCTTTGATGACCGACGGCGTGGGCAACTCGCTGCGTGAATCACCCACCGACTCCAGCGCGGGCAATTCGTCGCGGATGATGTCGTTGCACAGGTCGATGCATTCGTCGCAAATGAAGACCGAAGGCCCGGCAATGAGTTTTTTTACCTCATGCTGGCTCTTGCCGCAAAACGAGCAGTAGAGCGTTTTTTCAGGGGTGGCGCCTTTTTTTTCGGCCATGTGGGAATGCCTTGTTACCGTGTTGATCAATGATAACCAAATCCCCGCAACCGCCCGGAGTCGGTGTCGCGTCCTGTGTTAACCGGTACGCGACAACCGCAGTCAGGGCCGTTTGTCGAGAACTTTGTCAATAATGCCGTAGTCTCGGGCTTCGTCGGCGAACATGAAGTAATCACGTTCCGTGTCGCGCTCGATTTTTTCGACTGGTTGCCCGGTGTTGGCCGCCAGGATTCGGTTGAGTTGGTCGCGGGTTTTCAGAATGTCGCGGGCGTGGATTTCAATGTCGGTGGCCTGACCTTGCGCCCCACCGGACGGCTGGTGAATCATCACCCGTGAGTTCGGCAGCGAAAACCGCTTGCCCTTGGCCCCAGCAGACAGCAAAAACGCCCCCATGCTGGCGGCCATGCCGACACACAGGGTGGACACCTCGGGCTTGATGAACTGCATGGTGTCGTAAATCGCCATGCCGGCCGTGACCGAGCCACCAGGCGAGTTGATGTAGAACGAAATGTCCTTATCGGCATTTTCGCTCTCAAGAAACAACAATTGGGCCACCACCAGGTTGGCCGTCTGGTCGTTGACTGGGCCAACCAGAAAAATGACGCGCTCCTTCAGCAGGCGCGAGTAAATGTCGTACGACCGCTCGCCGCGCCCGGACTGCTCAATCACCATCGGCACCATGCCGAGGCCTTGAATGTCCTGCGATTGGGAACCGAAAGATTTAGAACCAAAAATCATGTTTGCTCCAGACAGACTTGTCACTGTACCGAAAAAATAAATGGGGCTTGTGCGGCCAGACACAAGCCCCTGTGGTCAACGCAAACGGCGATGGTGGATCAGCTCTGCTGGCCCATCAATTCGTCAAACGACACATTCTTCTCTGTCACCTTCGCTTTGGACAGGATGAAGTCGGTCACGTTGTTTTCCAGTACCACCGCCTGAACTTCGGCCATGCGGGCGTTGTCGCCAAAATACCAGCGCACCACCTCTGCGGGCCGCTCATAGCTGCTGGCCAATTCTTCCACGTGGCTCTTGATCTGGTCGGGTGTGGCCTGCAGGCTTTCCTTGCGAACCAGTTCAGCCACCACCAAACCCAAACGGACACGTTGCTCAGCCTGGGGCCGGAACATGTCTTCTGGAATGGGGGCCTTGTCAGCGTCCTTGATGCCACGCTGCTTCAAATCGGCGCGGGCACTTTCGACCATGCGGGCCAGCTCGGCCTGGACGCTGGCGTTGGGCAAATCGAGTTCAGCCTTGGAGACCAAAGCTTCCATGACAGCACGTTTGTTGCGGGCCTGCACGCGAAACTTCACTTCACGCTCCAGATTTTTGCGCACATCGCTGCGCAGGCCATCCACACTGGCGTCGGCAATGCCGAGCGACTTGGCAAAAGCGTCGTTGACTTCCGGCATGTGCGCCGCTTCCACCTTGTTGAGCGTCACAAGGAAGTCGGCCGTCTTACCGGCCACATCCTTGCCTTGGTAGTCTTCAGGAAATGCCAGAGGAAAGGTTTTGCTTTCGCCGGACTTCATGCCCCGCACGGCGTCTTCGAATTCCTTCAACATCTGGCCTTCGCCGACCAGAAACTGGAAACCTTCGGCACGGCCACCGTCAAACAGCTCACCGTCAACCTTGCCCTCAAAGTCAACCGTGACGCGGTCACCGTCTTGCGCTGCAGCATCCATTGAGCGCTGGGCGAAAGTGCGGCGCTGCTTGCGCAGGATGTCCAGTGTTTTGTCAATGGCGGCATCACTCACCTCGGCGGTCACGCGCTCGACTTCGACGGTTGACAAATCGGCAATGGTGACTTCCGGGTACACCTCGAAAATGGCATCGAAAGCGACTTCACCGTCTGACGCGACTTCCTTCTCGGTGATGCGCGGCTGGCCCGCCACGCGCAGGTTGGCTTCGTTGGCCGCATTTGCGAAGGCTTCACCCACCTTGTCATTCATCACTTCGTAGTGCACTGAATAGCCATAGCGCTGGGTCAGAACATTCATTGGCACCTTACCGGGCCGGAAGCCATCCATCTTGACGGTGCGCGCCAAGCGCTTGAGGCGGGTGTTGACTTCCGACTGAATCACATCGACCGGCAGTGTCAGGGTGATTTTTCTTTCCAGCTTTTCCAGGGTCTCTACGGTGACGGTCATTGGTTTACTCCATTTAAACGGGCAGACACAGGGTCATCCACAACAGTGGCCCTGCGTCGTAATCTGGCAGCGGAGAGGGCAAGGCATGAGCGCGCGGATGCCGCGCAAGTACCTCGGTGCAACCCGAATGCAACCGCGTATTGTAGGGGAAAGCGGGTTGGCGGATGGCCTGTGCCGAGGCCCCAGGCCCTTCGGCTTGTCAGCCGCGCGCGTCAAACTGGGTGATGGACTGGGCCATGCGGTCGAGCGGGAAAATGTCGTCAACAGCCCCCAGCTTGATTGCTTCCTTGGGCATGCCAAACACCACACAGGAGGCTTCGTCCTGGGCGATGGTGCGCGCACCGCCATCGTGCAGCTGCTTCATGCCACGCGCGCCATCGTCACCCATTCCAGTCAGGATGATGGCCAGCAGGTCTTTTCCTGCGCATTCGGCCGCTGACTTGAACAGCACATCCACCGATGGCTTGTGCCGATTGACCGGCGGCCCCTCGATCACCCGGGCAAAGTACTGACCGCCCGCCTTGCGCAATTGCAGGTGTCGACCGCCTGGTGCAATCAAAACCACCCCACGCTCCAGCCGGTCGCCGTCCTTGGCCTCCCGGACCTCGACAGCACACAAACCATTCAGACGCTGCGCGTACATGGCCGTGAACTTCTCGGGCATGTGCTGAACCACCGCAATGCCAGGGCTGTCAGCAGGCAACGAGGTCATGATCTGTTCCAGCGCCTGAGTACCGCCGGTAGAACTGCCGATCACCACCGGTTTGTTCACCGCCAATGCGTGAATGCCCACCAATGTACTGGCAGCAGGCGGACGAACCGATGGCACAGGTTTGCGCGGTGTCGCAGCGCCACGGGGATGGCTGCGTGCTGCACTCTTCAGGGTTTGCACCAGCTCGCGGCGTGACTCCTCCAGAAACTGCTTCAAACCCAGTCGGGGTTTGCCAACGACCGCAACTGCGCCAGCGGCCAGGGCCTCCAGCGCGACCGCACTGCCACGCTCGGTCAACGTGGAACAAATGACGGTGGGAATGGGTTGCTCTGCCATGATCTGGCGCAAGAAAGTCAGCCCATCCATGCCGGGCATTTCAATGTCCAGCAACAGCACATCGGGGCGCTGTTTGCGAATCACCGGACCCGCAATCAATGGGTTGGGTGCGCTGCCCATGAGAGAGATTTCCGGGTCTCCCTGCAGCAAATGCATCACTGTCTGCCGCACAACGGCAGAGTCGTCCACCACATACACCTGAATCGTCATTGCTTGTCCTTACACCTGTACGGCGGTCACTTCGGGGTGGTCGCTTCCTACCGTCCAACCCAGACGGCGGTAGCTGGCACCGCCGAGGTCATGGTCCACCACTGGAATACCCTCTTCGGCAAGGGCATTCATCACCCAGCGGGCATTGGTCTCACCTACATGGGCTTGGGGGAAAACCGCCGGAAACATGTTGCCGCCGCCATACACATAGGCTTCACACATCCGCGGGTTAATGCCACGGTCCAGCAGTTGCCGGTACATTGCCAGCATCGCGTTGCTGGCATGTGCAGTGCTGCCCGCTTGCGGCCCGGTGCCTTCTGACGCATGAACGATGTGGCACATCGCGCCCAGCGTGCGGCGTGGATCGGTAAGAATAATGGCAACACAGGAACCCAGGAGCGTCTCAAGACGGTCGCCACGCTCGCCACACACCACATCGCCTGGGTGGAGTGTATGCATGGCACTGGCGCTCATGACACGACCTTGCGGAACGCACCAGGGGCAATGGTTTGCAGGGGGGTGTTGCAGGGAACCCGTCCTTCAGCTGTACCAAGAAACAAGATGCCTCCAGGACGCAACTGCGTGAGCACCCGATCCACCACGTCGCGTTTGGTCTGTGCGTCAAAATAAATCAGCACATTGCGCAAGAAAATCACGTCAAATGGGCCGATGTCTTCGATCGGTTGACACAAGTTCAGCTGGCCAAAGCGCACGCGCTCGGTCAGTTTGGGACTGATTTGAACCAGCCCTGCAGAGGGACCTTCGCCGCGCAAACAGTAGCGCCTCAGACGCTCGGGAGACACTTCACGCAACCGGTCTTCCGGGTAAATGGCCTCACTGGCGCTGCGCAAGACCCGGTCGCTGATGTCAGTACCCAGAATAGACCAGGTATTCCCAATGCGGCCCTGCTGTTGCATGTCAGCCATCAGCATGGCCACACTGTAGGCCTCATCGCCAAAAGAACTCGCGGCGCTCCAGACCGACAGCGGCTGCCCCTTCAGACGGATCAACTCGGTCGTCAGTATCTCGAAATGCGCAGGCTCGCGAAAGAAGTAAGTTTCGTTGGTGGTCAACAGGTCCACCGCCATCTGGAACTCACCGCCATCGTTGTCACTGGCAATGAGCGCCAGGTACTCCTCAAAAGCGCTCATGCCCAGGCGCTGTACGCGCGATGCCAATCGGGATGACACCAGTGGTTTTTTGCTTTCGGCAAACGACAGGCCAATGGTGTCGTACATCAGGCCTGTGATTTTCCGGAAGGTATCGTCGCGCAACGCGTCCATGTCATTCCTCAAAAGTTAAATTGCCAACAACACAGGGCACCACCAACTGGCAGCACCCCATACTGGAACTGCGCTCAGCCAGCCACCGTTTCCTGTGCGTTTTCGCACAGCTGGGCCATGTCCTCTACATCGAAAGCCTTGTCGGGTTCGATCAGGATCACAAACCGGTCTGCCACCTTGCCCATGCCCCGAATGAAGTCGCGGCGCACTGCAGTTCCGAAATTAGGAGGAGGTTCGATCTGCGAAGCTGCGATCTCGATCACCTCGCTCACCGCATCCACCAACAGACCCAACTCAACACGTTCGCCTTCACGCACCGCATCAAAAATGACGATGCAGGTTTTTTTACTCACCACTGCGGAAGGCTTCCCAAAGCGGGCCTGCAGGTCGATCACAGGCACCACAGCACCACGCAGGTTGATCACCCCCCGCACAAAACCGGGCATCAGCGGCACGGTGGTCATGGGGCCGTACTGGATGATTTCCCGCACGGTCCGGATGTCCATCGCGAACACCTCACGCCCCAGGCTGAAGGTCAGGTACTGCGCTGGGGCCTCCAGCGCACTGGCAGACTGGGCTGCCGAAGCTTGGTCGCGTCGCATGGCAGGGCCTCTCAGTAAGGGCGGAAGTTGCCACCGGCGGCACGGCTGGCGCCACCGGCCGAGGCCACACGCAGGTTGGGGCCGGTGGCCGGGCGGCGCTTGGTACCGCTGTCGGCCTCGGGACGGCCACTGCGCTTGGCGACCGGCGCAGCGTCTGTGCCCAGGCTGAAGAAAGACACCGACTGCTGCAGTTGCTCGGCCTGGCCGGACAGCTCTTCGGAGGTGGCGGCCAACTCTTCAGAGGCCGAGGCGTTCTGCTGGGTGGCCTTGCTGAGCTGCGACATCGCTCCGCCGATCTGGGTCACCGACTGGCTTTGCTCAGACGAGGCTGCGGCAATCTCCTGCACCAGCTCAGAAGTCTTCTGGATGGAGGGCACGATCTCATCCAGCAATTTGCCCGCCCGTTCGGCGGTGGACACCGAGTTGCCGGCCAGATCGCCAATTTCCTTGGCCGCTTCCTGGCTGCGTTCGGCCAGCTTGCGCACCTCGGCGGCCACCACCGCGAAGCCCTTGCCATGCTCACCGGCGCGAGCGGCCTCAATCGCGGCGTTCAGGGCCAGCAGATTGGTCTGGTAGGCAATGTCGTCGACGATGCTGATCTTGGCAGCGATCTGCTTCATCGCGGTCACGGTTTGCGTCACAGCCGAGCCGCCCTCGCCGGCTTCCTTGCTGGCCTTGGTGGCCATGCTGTCGGTGACCTTGGCGTTGTCGCTGTTCTGAGAGATCGAGGCGCTCATCAGGTCGATCGACGCGGTGGTTTCCTCCACCGACGAGGCCTGCTCACTGGCCGACTGCGACAGGCTTTGCGCGGTGGCGCTGACCTGGTTGGCCGCGCCCGTCAGGGCGTCGGCAGCAGCCCGCACTTCCTCGATGATGCCACCCAGCTTTTCACAGGTGCTGTTGGCATCGTTTTTCACCTGCTCAAAGGTGCCTTCGGCATCGCGGGTGATGCGCTGGCCCAAGTCACCGGTGGCCATGGCGCTGAACACGCGGCCCACGTCTTCGATGATGTTGGCCAGCTTTTCACTGGTGGCATTGGCATCGTCCTTGACCTGGCCAAACGTGCCTTCGTAGTCGCGGGTGATGCGTTGTGTCAGGTCACCCAGTGCCAAAGCGCCGAATACCCGACCCACGTCGGAGAAGATGACCGAGGTGGTTTCTGTCAGGGCGTTGACCCCCTCGCACAGCAGCTTGATCGGCCCGCTCTTGCCATCGAGCGGAATGCGCTGCGACAGGTCGCCAGCACAGGCGGCCGAGGTGACCTTCTGGGCTTGTTCTACCGCCTTTTCCAGCATCGCACTGGCGTTGACCGTGGCAGTGACGTCGGTGGCGATCTTGATGATCTTCACCACCCGACCCATCTCGTCGCTCACCGGCGCATAGACGGCCTGGATCCAGATCTCATCGCCCGACTTGGTAAGGCGCTTGAAGGTGTTGTTCTGCGCTTTGCCGGCATTCAGATCACGCCAGAAATCGGCATAGGCAACGCTGTTGGCGTAGCCCGGCTCGACAAACATGCGGTGGTGGCGGCCCTTGATTTCTTCGAGCTGGTAACCCAGCACACCGAGGAAGTTTTTGTTGGCATTCAACACGTTGCCGCCCAGGTCGAACTCGATGTAGGCATAGCTTTGGTCAATGGCGCTCAGAATGCCGCGGGCATTCTGGCGCTCCAGTTCGGCCTCGGTGATGTCGTAGCGCACGCCCAGGTACTTCATGGGCTTGCCGTTCTCACCCATGATGGGCGCAATCACTGCGTCCACGTAGTAGGGTGTACCGTCCTTGGCACGGTTTTTCACCACCCCACGGAAGATGTCACCGCGGCCGATGGTGGCCCACATTTCCTTGAACACCGACTTCGGCATGTCGGGGTGGCGGGTGGTGTTGTGGCCAAAGCCGATCAACTCGTTCTTGGGGAATTTGGAAACTTCCAGAAACTTCTGGTTCACCGTCAGGATATCGCCCTTTTTGTCAGCTTCAGAGACGATGCTCGTGACATTCATGATGTCGGTGCGCACCTTCAGTTCGGCCTCCAGCTCGGCCATGCGGGCCTTCATCGCGGCCATGGTGGCCTCGGTGCTCACGCGGGATTGCTCGCACTTGTTGGCGGCGTCCAGCGCTTGTTGAATCTGCTGGCCAGCGAAAAGGCGGGCCATCCATGAGGTGTTGGTGTCAGTCATGTTGTGTGTCCTTCTTTCAAAAATCAGTGGGTGCGGTCCAGCGTGCTGGTGTCTCGCGAGGGGTGGAGGGAGGTCAGGGTGGGCTCAGCGGCGAGCTGGCTCAGGGAGTGCACATCGAAAATCAGGGCCACTTCGCCATTGCCCAGGATGGAAGAACCCGACATGCCACGCAGGCTGCGGAACATGCGACCCAACGGCTTGATGACGGTCTGGTGCTGGCCCAGCAGCTGGTCAACCACCACGCCGTAGCGGTTGCCGCCAGTCTGGATCACCACCACGCTGGCACGCTCAGGCTCGTCGGATTCCAGCGCATACAGACTGCGCAGGCTGACCACCGGCAGGGTCTGGCCCCGCAACTCCACCACCGCGCGGCCCTTCGTATCGGTGGCCGAGGTGGTGGGTCGGGTCTCGATGACCTCGACCACCGCGTCCAGCGGGAAGATGAATTTGCTGCTGCCAACACTCACCAGGAAGCCGTCGATGATGGCCAGCGTCAGCGGCAGGCGGATCTCAATGGTGCTGCCGTAGCCTTCTTCGCTGGACACATTGACCGTGCCGCGCAGGGCCTCGATGTTGCGACGCACCACGTCCATGCCCACCCCCCGGCCCGACAGGTTGGTCACCTGTTCGGCGGTGGAGAAGCCGGGTTCGAAAATCAGCTTCAGGATGTCGTTGTCCGACGGTGTCACCGAGCGGTCGACCAGGCCACGGTCCCAGGCCCGGGCCAGCACCCGGTCCCGCGAAATGCCGCGACCATCGTCCAGGATGCGGATCACGATGCTGCCGCCTTCGTGGCAAGCCGACAGCGTCAGTTTGCCCTGGGCCGGCTTGCCGGCGGCTTCTCGCACCTCGGGCGTTTCCAGGCCATGGTCCAGGCCATTGCGCACCAAGTGCATCAGCGGGTCGGCGATGCGCTCCACCACCGATTTGTCGAGTTCGGTTTCGCCACCGATGATTTCCAGCGCCACGTCCTTGCCCAGTTCGGCGGCGGTGTCGCGTACCACGCGGCGGAAACGGGAGAAGGTCTCGCCGATGGGCACCATGCGCAGTTGCAGCGTGCCGTTGCGAATTTCCTCTATCAACCGGGTGATCTGCTGGTTGGCCTCGATCAGCGTACCCTGACGGGTCTGGCGGGCCAGCAGCGAGGCGCCAGCGCCAGCAATCACCAGCTCGCCAAGCAGGTTGATCACCGCGTCAAGGCGGTCGGCCTGGACCCGGATGAAGCGCTGGTCGTCGGATGCACTGACCTCACCCTGCCGCTGAACCCGTGCCAAAGCCGGTGCTGGACTGGTTGAGATGCTGTCCGCTGGGGCAACGACGCTGACCACAGCCGCACACTCAGGACTGGCTGTGGCCTGAGCCACGTTGGCAGGCACCACGCCGACGGCTTGCAACATGCCGGAAAACCGGGCGTTACCCGCGTATTTGGCCACCAACATCTGCAACGCGGTTGGCCCTGCATCCGGTGCCACCAGGTCGAGCTCGCAATCGTCACGGACGAAACTGAACGCTGCTTCGATTTTCTCCAGTGGGGCCTCGGTGTCCAAGGTCAGCAGCACATGCCAATGGCACGATTCTGCGTCCAGCGTGTCCAGTGACGGGACTGCGTCGATGTCGCAGGCAACCGCATTGACCGTCCCCAAACCACCCAGGTAGGCCACGATGGTCGATGGATCCATGCCGTTGCGGAAAGTGTCCACACCAAATTTGGCCGACACCAACCAGCAGCCCGTGGCATTTGCCGGCGTTCCCTTCCCCTCCGGCACCACCGCCTCGGCAGCGGGAACACCGCTGGCGGCTGACAACTGATCAATCAGCGCATCGCGCAGGGCCTGGGTGTCGGCGGTCGAGTGTTCGATACCCGCTTCGACCAACAAACGGATCTGGTCGTTGCATTGCAACAGCAAGGTGCTGAGTTGGGGCGTGAGCGCCACCTCTCCTTCGCGCATGCGGTCCAGCAAAGATTCGACGTGATGGGTGAAAGCGACCACCCTGTCCAGCCCAAATATGCCGGCAGACCCTTTGACAGTGTGGGCACAGCGGAACAATGCATCCAGCACATTGCGGTCACTGGGGTTGTCTTCCAGCTGGAGCAGCAGCAACTCGATGCCCTCAATCTGCTCCTGGGCTTCGCTGATGAAAGCCGGCAATGCCTCGGCAATGAAGCTGCTGTCCATTTCTTCCGTGCTGCGGCTCATGTGAGGTCTCCTTGGCGTGCACTGCCAGACAAGAGCACTGAGGCACCGAGGGCGCCACAGGTCTGGACCAGGGTGGCACTGGGCGCCAGCAAGGACCAGATCCGACCGCGTTGGAGCACGGCGTGGCGCAGGGCCACCAACAGTTGCAGGCCAGCGCCGTCGACCTGGTTAACCGCTGCGCCATCGACAACAGCATCCTCAGACAAGGTGGTCAGCCAGGTCAACCAATCGGCTCGGGTTTCACTGGCCGTGTAAATGGTCAATTCCGGGGGTAAGGCAAGTGAGTGGGACATAGCGCCTCAGGGAAGAATGAGCTTGGACACCGCATCCAGCAGTTGCGGCGGGTTGAAGGGCTTGACGATCCAGGCCTTGGCACCGGCGGCCCGCCCCTGGTCCTTCTTGGCGTCCTGCCCTTCGGTGGTGAGCATGATCACTGGGGTGAACTTGTGGCGTGGGTGCTGCTTGACACGCGTCACGAAGGTGATGCCATCCATGTTGGGCATGTTGACGTCACTGACGATCAGATTGACCTTGCTGACGCTGTCAAGCTTGCTCAGACCTTCTACGCCATCACCAGCCTCGTGTACCTCGTAGCCCGCGCGAACCAGCGCGAGTTTGACCACGGTGCGAAGTGAACTGGAGTCGTCCACGATGAGTATGGTTTTTGCCATGGGCTTTCAGTTCAGAAAAATGTGGTGTCGCCGCCGCTGGATCGTGCTGGCTCTGTCGAGCCGCCGTGTGCAACGGCACGTTGTTCATCGGTGGTGTATCCCGCGTTGAGCAGGGCTTGCCATTCGGCTTCACCGGGCACCGAGCCGGTCGCCAAGGCTTCCTGGAGACGGGTTACGGAGCTGGCCATCGAATCGCTGACCTGGGTCATGATTTGATGAACCCGGTCCTGGAATTGGAAGGAAATCATCAGCTGCTCAACCTGAGCCTTGATGATTTCACCGCGTGCGCTGAGCTCCACCGCGCGGGCATTCAGGGCAGAGACCGTGGTGTCCACCTGGGTGACCACCTCGTTGATGGTGTCCTCGGACGCCTTGATCGCATGGGCGTCGCGCAACGAGTACTCTGAGGCCTGTGCCAATGCACGCTGCATGCAGCCAGAAAACTCCTGCACCTGGCTGCTGATGCGTCGACCCGTGTCGCCCGATTCGTTCGACAGGCGGCGCACCTCGCCGGCCACCACCGCAAAGCCGCGACCACTGTTGCCCGCACGCGCTGCCTCAATGGCTGCATTGATCGACAGCAGGCTGGTCTGACGGGCCAACTTGGCCACGTCGTCGGCCATCTCGCTCAGACTGCCAGAAGACGCCGACAGCGTCTTGACCGAACCCAGCACCTGGTCGCGCGAATGGATGAAGGCCTGGAAGTTCTGCAACAGGCCATGCAATTGCGACTCGCAACGCGACAACATGCTGGCACGCTCGTCCAGTTCGGCGGCATTCGCTGCACCCGGCAAGGCGTGGCCGCCCGAGCCGGTGATGTGGTTCAGCTCGTCGAGGATGCTGGTGAAACCTGCAAGCAGGTTTTCAGTGGCGTCCCGCATCTGGTTTTGGGCCGTTCCCAGATGGGCCGTCCAGATGCGCGAGGCTTCACCCAGCCGCTCGCCAATGTCGGTGGCCATGCTGGAGGCCTGCACAGACTCGGGCTTCGGTGCCCTCGCGCCAAACCAGGCTCTGCAACGGGCCATGATCGACAGGCCACCGCCTGAAACGCCATACTGGCTGGGGAGGGATGAAGTGTTTGCCTGCATGGTGTCAATCGATGTGAGGGAGGCAAGAGCGTGTCGGCATGCAGGGCGAATGGTCTTGCGTGCCAGCGTGGCTGATCCGCTTTTGCATGCCCACCGCCCACTGACACATCGCACACCTCTGCACTTCTTGTTGCTCAGACGCAAATTGCGTTGATGCATTTAGTAACGGCAGAGGTGAAATCAACTTGAGATGAATAAGGCCGGTCGACAGGCACCATATCCACTGCTGAACACCGTGTTTTGGGTGCAAATGAGCGGTTGTGCAGTGCCAATGCTGGCCTTGCCGACCCAATCAATGCTGCAGCCCGCCCGTGTCCCCACACGGGCGGGCTGCGCAGCAAACAAGAGATGACCGCGGTGTGCGGTCGCAGGCGTCAGTTCAGGCTGTCAAAGAGCGAAAGGCGCGCAAAGTTGGCGTAGGACTTGAGGGCTGCTTGCAAGGCGGTCTGGTTGACCTGCATGTCCGACACAGCACGGGCATAGTCCAGGTCACGCAGGTCGCTGCGCCGGGTCTCCGTCTGCAGCTCCAGCTGGCTGTTGCTGGCGAAGGCCGCATCGGTGGTGTTGAGCTCCTCGCCCACCTTGGTGCGCAGGAAAGACATCCGGTCCAGCGCACCGTCAAGGCTGGTTTGCACCGCCTGCAAGCGCTCGGCGTAGCGGGATGTGGAAACGCTCGGGTCTTCCAGCAGGGCAATGGCATCGTCCACTGTCTTGAAAATTGACTGCTGGCCCGCGGGCTTCAGTTCAAACTGGTCACCCGCCTGGGGCACACCGGTGACCACCACGCGCTGCCCTTCAATGTCGATGGCGCTGCCGCTGGCAAAGGGTGTACCGGTGCTGAGCGTGGTGCCCGCCGTGATGTCGTTCACGCTGTACTGCAGGTTGCCCGGTGTGCCGGTGATGGTGATCTGGTAGTCGTGCCCAGTCAGCAAGGAGGCATCGGTGACGCGGCCCGCGTCGACGGAAGCCGCACCGGTATTGCCCGCCAAGGATGCAGGCACAAACACGCCGTTGCCACGCGGCAACGCCACAAAGGCGGCCCGGCCATCCACATTGCTCGCGTAGCGGGCATCGGCACCGATGCGCTGCTCGCCAGGGGCAGGGTCATAGCTTGGCAGGCTGTTGCCACTGACCGGGCTGTCTGCTGTGCCCTGCCCTGAAAAAACAAAGCCACCGGTGCTGTCGCGGGTGTTGGCCACCGCCAGGAGCCGGTCGCGTGCGGCGCTCAACTGCTCGGCCAGGATTTTTCGCTCTGCCGGGCTGTAGCTGCCATTGCCAGCCGCCACCAGCGTGTCGCGCATCCCTTGAAGCACATCGACCCCCTGGGCAAGCGAGTTGTCGGCCGAAGTCAGCAGGCTGCTGCTGAGCTGGGCGGCACGCTGGTCTTGGGCCACACGCGTCAGGCGCGAACGCGCCAGTTCGGCCTGGGCGGCGGCCACCGGGTCGTCGCTCGGGGCGTTGACCCGCAAGCCGGTGGACAACTGGTTCTGGATGCGGTCCTGCTCGGCCTGGCGGGCAGCGATGCCGCCCATGGCCACCTGGGCAGACTGAAGTGTGGCGATGCGCATGGCGCCTCCTGTCCTGTTAACGGCCGACAGCCGACAGCAGCGTGTCGAACAGCTGCTGGCTGGCCTGAATGATCTTGGCCGAAGCTTGGTAAGCCTGCTGGTAACGCAGCAGGTTGGCGGCTTCTTCGTCGAGGTTCACCCCCGACACGTTGGCCTGGCGCGACGTCGCTTCGCCCAGCAGCCGGGACGACACGTTGGCGCTGTCACGTGCGCTCTGGATGCGTATGCCCACGTCCCCCACCAGCGTGGCGTAAGACTCGTTCAGGGTGGCTCCATCGACCAGCGCCGCATCGGCCAGACGGCCGAGCGCCAGCGCGTTGCCGTTGTTGTTGGCCGGGCTCAGGGTCTTCTTGACCACAAAACTGTCACCCGCCGCCGCAGGACCGTCCAGCGTGAGCGACCAGCCGTTGTAGTCGGCAGGTGCGGCCGGTACACGCTGGCCGGGGGTGTAGGGCACGTTGGTCAGGTTGCCGCTGGCCAGGCCGGTCACGTTGAAGGTGGTGGGTGGGTTGTTGAAGGCAATCGTCACCGGCAGCGTGGTGTCGGTGGTCAGGCGGTTCACCTGGAACTGCCGAACGGACGCATTGCCGCTGTTGGTGGCGGCCGATTCCACGGTGGCGGCATAGCCAGTGGCGATCTCGCGCGGCAGCAATGGCTGCGCGGACAGGCCTTTGGCAGCGGCCGCATAGGGCTGGATGGTGTACGAGTTGCCAGGGGCGATCGGGCCGGACGAGGTGAAGGTCAACCCATCCATCGTGGCGGGCACTATGGCAGTGCTGGTGGTTTGCCCGTCCGACAGCCGGGTGATGGTGTAGGCGGTGCCGTTCCAGTCCACCTGGTAGTCGCTGGGCTGCAGGTCTGCGCTGTTGCTGACCGTGGCGGTGATGGTGTTGGTGCCACTGTTGGCGGAATTGGCACGCGTCACCGGCTGGGGCACGGTGAACAGCGCACGCCCCGGCACGCCGGTGGCATCCACCCCCAGGGACTGCTGCGTGTTGAAGCTGTCGGCCAGCACCACCGCCAACCGACCGACCTGGTTCATGGCGTTGGCGAGGTCGTCGCTGCGAAAGCGAACCAGCCCGGAGATGCCGCCCCCGAGAGACTGGCCGTCCAGCGGCTGGGTGATCGCCCCCACTTTGAGTTGCAGGCTGAGGCGGGAGGCGTCGGCTGGGTCTGGCACGGCCTGGAGTTCCGACTGCTGGTTGCCCACCAGCAAGGGTGCGCCGTTGGCACCAAACAGGTTGATGCTGCCATCGGGCGACGCAACGGTGCTGACGCCAATCAGTTCGTTCAGGGCCTTCAGGGCCACGTCGCGCTGGTCCAGCCAGTCGTTGGGCGCATGGCCAGTGGTCTGAGACTGGGCGATCTGGTTGTTCAGATTCTTGATCTCGGTCAGCCGCTGGTTCACCTGCGACACCGACTGGGTCAGCCGCAAATCGGCCAACTGGCCCATCTCGTTCAGCTGGCTGCCCACGGCTGTGACACGCTGGGCCAACTGGTCGGCACGGGCGACAAAAGCCTGTCGCACCGAGGTGTCTGCTGGCCGGTTGCCCAGATCGCCTGCGGCAGAAAACAGACCGTCCACCGCAGCACCAATGCCCAGCTCCGGGTCAGAGAACAAGCTGTCCAGCTGGGCCATCGCGTCCGAGTGCGCGGCATCGGCTGAGGCCTGGGCGGTGTTGGACTGCACCGCGCCCATCAAAAATTGGTCGTACTGGCGGCGCACCGTGGTCAGGTCCACACCCCGGCCAAAAAAACCAGACCCGGTGAACTGACCCGACGCGGTGGACAGCACCGCTTCCTGGCGCGAATACCCGGGGGTGTTGACGTTGGCAATGTTGTGGGAAATGGTGCTGAGCGCACCCTGGGCAGCAGCCAGGCTGCGCGTGCCAATGTTCAGCAAGGATGTCATGGCCGGCTCCTCAGCCTGTGGAGCGCTGCACCGCCAGCGCCAGATTGATGGTGCGCGTCAGCTTGGAGGCGTAGGCCGGGTCGGTCGCATAGCCAGCGCGCTGCATGCCGTTGGCAAAACCTTCGGCACTGGTGGCGCCGCGCACCACGCCGCTGTAACGCGGGCTGTTGCTGAGCATGCGGGCGTAGTCGGCAAACGCCTCGCTGTAGGAGCTGTAGCTGCGAAAGCGGGCGGTTTGTTTCACCGGCTCACCGTTCACGTACTCGGTGGTGCGGACGTCGGTGGTGGCGCCCTTCCAGGCTGTGGTGGCCTTGATGCCAAACAGGTTGAACGACGGGCTGCCGTCTGGGTTGCGAATCTCTCCTTTGCCCCAGCCGGACTCCAACGCCGCCTGCCCGAGGATGAAGGACGCGGGCACCCCGGTCTCGCGCTCGGCAGCGCGGGCGTGTGGGCTCAACTTCTCGATGAACTGCGCCTGTGGCGTGCCGGGTCTGGCGTTCACGGGCAGGGCCGCAGGCAATGCGGGCACGGCCACGGCGGGCAAGGCATCGCTCGTGCCTGCAGGCAAAGCCTGCATGTGGCGCGACAGCTGACGCTCGATCATGTCGGCCAGGCCACCGGGGCGGCCGGCGAACTGCTTGGCCATTTGTGTGTCCAGCATGCCGGTGAAGGTGTCGCCGCCGGTGTTGCTGGACTCGTCGGCCTTGATGGTCGCGTCGCGCATGCTTTTGAGCACCATCTGCATGAACATCGACTCGAACTGCACCGCAGCCTGCCGGGCGGCACCGTTCGGGTTGCGCGTGGCCTCGTTCCGAAGCGCGTCCAGCGACCGGCTGTCAATGCCCAGCGACGAACTGGAGGCGTCGGAGATGGTCATATGATTTCCAACTCGGCCTTGAGCGCACCCGCTGCCTTGATGGCCTGGAGGATGCCGATCAAATCCTGCGCCGTGGCCCCGAGTGCATTCAGCGACTTGACGATGTCGGCCAGGTCGGCACTGGCAGGGATGTTGAACAGCACACCGGGGTCTTGCTGCACACGGATGTCTGTCTTTTCAGTGACCACCGTCTGGCCCCCAGAGAAAGCATTTGGCTGGCTGATGACCGGTGTGCTCGACACCGTCACCGACAGGCTGCCGTGCGCTACCGCACAGGCACCGAGGCGAACCGACTGGTTCATCACCACCGAACCGCTGCGGGCGTTCACCACCACACGGGCAGGGGGCGCTTCCAGCGCCACCTCAATATTTTCCAGCGACGAGATGAACGCCACGCGGCTGCCCACGCCGGGGAAACGCACCTGCACCACCCGGCCATCCAGCGCCGCGGCCACGTCGTCAGACCCGAGTTTGCGGTTGATGGCATCGGCCACCAGGCGGGCGGTGGAGAAATCGGTCTGGTTCAGTTCCAGGTGGATCACGTCGGCGGTCAGTGCCGCGTTGGCCACCATCCGTTCCACCGTGGCACCGCCTGGCACACGGCCGGCCAGCAGATGATTGATGGCAACCTTGCTGCCGCCAGCGGAAGCCCCTGCCCCGCCAATCACCAGATTGCCCTGGGCCATGGCGTAAATCTGGCCATCGGCACCGCGCAGCGGGGTCAGCAACAAGGTACCACCACGCAGGCTGCGGGCATTGCCCAAGGACGACACAGTGATGTCGATTTGTTGCCCGGTCTGTGCGAAGGAGGGCAGCGCCGCGGTCACCATGACCGCCGCCACGTTTTTCATTTGTGGGGTCACGCCCGGCGGCAAGGTGACGCCGAACTGGCTCAACAACGACTGCACGCTCTGGCCGGTGAACTGCACCTGGTTGGTAGCGTCACCGCTGCCGTCCAGGCCCACCACCACGCCGTAGCCGATCAGCTGGTTGACGCGCACGCCAGACACGCTGGCCAGGTCACGGATACGCTCGCTGCCGCCGTTGGCAGCCCAGGCTGTTGGGGCGACGGCGCACGCCAGAACCAGTGCGATCAAGCGGAAAAATGGGCTGTTCATACCGGGGCCACACTGAGGAAGAAACGGGACAACCAGCCCAGACCCTGCACCCGACCAATGTCACCACGGCCGCGTTGCTCCAGCCGGGCTTCGGCCACCTGGGTGGAACTGACCACATTGCCGGCGCGGATGGACACCGGGTTCACGATGCCGGAAAAACGCATCACGTCCACGTTCTGGTTCACGCCCAGCTGTTTTTCGCCCGCCACCACCAGATTGCCGTTCGGCAAGACCTGTTGCACCAGCACGGTGATGGTGCCGGCAAAGGTGTTGGTGCTGTTGGTTTTGCCATCGGCCGAGGTGTCCACGCCCGAGGTCGCATCGGCCGACAAACGGCCGAGCAGACGGGTGGAGGCAAAGGGCAATGCCGAGATGCCCGCCGACAGGGAACTGTCACGGTTCAGCTTGCTGGTGGACTGCTGGCTGGCGGTCAACTGCTCTTCGATCTGGATGGTCAGGGTGTCGCCGGCCAGACGGGCGCGGCGGTCTTCAAACAGGGGGCGGTGGCTGGCCACCTGAAAGATGGCCCCTTGCGTGGGCGGTGGCAGCGGCGCGGGCAACGCTGTTGGCGGCACGGTGGTCAGCATGTCGACCTGCGGCGTGGCCACTGCCGCGCAGCCGCCCAGCACAGCGGACAGCAGGGACACCGCAACAATCTTACAGGCAAGCGACATGGCAGGTGTTCCTTTACAGCTGGGTCAGGCGGGCCAGCATCTGGTCAGAGGTCTGGATGGCCTTGGAGTTGATCTCGTAGGCGCGCTGCGTCTGGATCATGGCCACCAGTTCCTCGACCACATTGACGTTGGAGCTTTCCACCACGCCCTGGGTGACCACACCCAGGCCATTGGCGCCGGGGTTGCCGGTCTGCGGGTTGCCCGAAGCAGAGGTTTCGGCAAACAGGTTGCCGCCACGCGGGTCCAGCCCGGCCGGGTTCATGAAGTTGGCGAGCTGGATCTGGCCGATCTGCTGCGGCGCGGTGGTACCGGCCACCGTGACCGACACGATGCCGTCGCGGCCGATGGTGATGCTCTGGGTGTTGGCCGGCATGGTGATGCCGGGGCTGACCGCGTAGCCACTGGAATTGACCAGCTGGCCCTGGGCGTCCACCTGGAACGAGCCATCGCGGGTGTACGAGGTGGTGCCATCGGGCATTTGCACCTGGAAAAAGCCCTGGCCGTTCACCGCCAGATCCAGGTTGTTGCCGGTCTGGTTCAGGCCCCCCTGGCTGAAATTGCGCACCGTAGCCACCGAACGCACACCAGTGCCCAGCTGCAGGCCTGTGGGCAATTCTGTCTGGGCGCTGGAAGGTGCGCCCGCCTGGCGCAGGTTCTGGTACAGCAGGTCTTCAAACACCACGCGGCTGCGCTTGTAGCCGTTGGTGGCGGTGTTGGCCAGGTTGTGGGTGATGGCATCCAGCTGGGTCTGCTGGGCTTCCAGGCCGGTTTTGGCAATGGACAGTGAACGCATCATGGTGGTGACTCCTTCAATCAGTGCGACTGGGCCAGCAGCTGGGCCGCACGCTGGTCGTTCTGCTCAGCGTTCTGCAGCAGCTTCATCTGGGTTTCAAACTGGCGCGACGCGGCGATCATGTTGACCATCGCGTCGATGATGTTGACGTTGCTGCCCTCCAGCGCACCGGAGGTGATCTTCACCGTCTCGTCGGCAGGAGCCGGATCGCCGGAGCGGGTGCGCAGCAGGCCATCTGCGCCTTTTTGCAACTCGGCGGCGGGCGGGTTCACCAGCTTGATGCGCCCGACCGTCTGCGCCGGCCCGGTGGGGGGCTTGGCGCTCACCGTGCCGTCGTCGGCAATGTGCACCTGGGTGCCGGGGGGAATGGTCAGCGTGCCGCCCTCGCCCGCCACGGGCTGGCCGTTGTAGGCGGTGAGCACGCCTTCGGCATTCACCTCGAAGCCGCCATTGCGGGTGTAGGCTTCGCCGCCGGCAGCGGTCTGCACCGCGATGTAGCCGTCGCCCTTAATGGCCACATCGAGGTTGCGGCTGGTGGCGTTGATCGGGCCGGACTGGGCATCGAACCCGGTCGTGACCTCCAGCGCCTGCACCCGCGTGCTGGCGCCCTCGCCGCGCACCGGCACGGCACGGAAAGCCACCAGATCGGCGCGGAAGCCAGTGGTGTTGGCATTGGCCAGGTTCTGCGTGATGCCGTCCTGACGGAGCGTGAGCGCCCGGGCAGCGGAGGCGGCGGTGTAGATCAGACGGTCCATGGGTCAGCGGTGCCGTTCAGCGCAGGTTGACCAGCGTGGACAGCATCTGGTCCATGGTCTTGATGGTCTGTGCGTTGGCCTGGTAGTTGCGCTGGGCGGAAATCATGTCCACCAGCTGCTGTGTCAGGTCCACGTTGGACTCTTCCAGCGCGCCGCCCTGCAGCGCACCCAGGTTGGCGGTGCCGGGCGCGCTCACCGCCGCCTGGCCGGAAACCGGGGTTTCATGCCACAAATTGCCGCCCGCCGGGGCCAGGCCTTGCTCGTTGCGGAAATCGGCCAAGGCGATCTGGGCCGCGTTCAGGGTTTTGCCGTTCGAGTAGCGCGCTTCAACCATGCCGTTGGCGCCAATGCCAAAGCCGGCCAATTGCCCCGGGGCGTAACCGTCCTGCGTGGCTTCGGTCACGCCAAAGGCGCTGCCAAACTGGGTGGCGCCTGTGAACGACAGGGTCACGGGCGCCGAGGTGGTGGAGGCCGATGGCGCCACCGGCAAGGTGGACGCCGCAAACGGGATGGCCAGTGACATGTCGCCAGCGGTCAGCGTGCCGCCCGACAGGCTGCCGGTGTTGGCCGCATCCAGCGTGCCGTCGGCCTTGAACGTGATGCGGCCAACCGGATCCTGCTGGGCGCCGGCGCCCGACAGGGCCGGCACGGGCACACCGTCGTGGGCGGCATAGACCTCCCACTCGTTGGCCACGGCCGTCTTGCGGAAATAAACTGACAGCACCTGCTGGTTGCCTTGCTGGTCATACGTGGCAACCGAGGTGGCCGAGGTGTAGGACTTGGGGTCGGTCAGGTTGAAGGCCGGGGTGGCGGCGGTGGGCGCGGCGGCGCGCGCGTCCAGGTTCATGCGCAGCGCGGCCGAGGAGGTCACGCGGGGGCCAATGCCCTGAGCCGGCAAAAGAATGTCGCCCACAATGCCGCCGGCTTTGCCGGTCGCGGCGTCCACCTGGTAGCCCTGCAAGCGCAGGCCCTGGTTGGTGACCACGTAGCCCGCACTGTCGAGCTGGAACTGGCCGTTGCGGGTGTAGGCCACGTCGGTGCTGACACCGGGCTGGGCCACGCGGAAGAAGCCGCGGCCATTGATGGCCACGTCCAGCGGGTTCTCGGTGGTGCGGATGCCGCCCTGGGTGAACTGCTGCGTCACCGACTGCACCCGCACGCCCACACCCGCCGAGGTGTTGCCTGCGTTGTAGGCCACGTTGGCATAGACGTCGGAGAACTCTGCGCGCGAGGTTTTGGCGCCCACGGTGTTGGCGTTGGCGATGTTGTTGCCAATCACCTCCAGGTTGCGGGAGGCGGCGTTCAAACCACTGATGCCTTGTTGAAAACCCATCGTGTGCTCCAGTTCAGATCAAAGGAAAACGGTTCAAAGAAAAGACTTGATGTCGCTGTAGGCACGCATGCCTGCACTGCCCAGATCGAGCTGCACGCCATTGCTGCCGTTGCTCACCGCCTGCACGCGGCTGGCGACCAACGGGGTGGCGGCCACCGCGTTGCCGCCAACGGTGGCCGTCACACGCAGGCGGTAATTGCCCGCGGCGGCGGCCTTGCCGTCGGTCTGCAGGCCGTCCCAGGTGAAGCTGCGCACACCGGCGCCGGAAGCGCCCAGCGCCAGCGAACGCACGGTGGTGCCAGCGGCGTCCACAATGTCCACCGTGACTGCGTCGGCCGCAGCCGCGAGTTCCACACCGCCCATGGCCTGGCCGTCGGCCAGCGTCAAGCCGGTGCCCGGCACCAGCACCGAGCGGCCTGGCAGCTGGGTGGCCGACTGGGCCTGCAGGTTGTTGAAGCTGGCCAGCAGCGAGGTGACCGTGGTGTTGAGCTTTTCGATGCCGCTGACCGTGTTGATCTGTGCGATCTGGCTGGTCATCTGCGCGTTGTCCATCGGGTTCAGCGGGTCCTGGTTCTTCATCTGTGCGACCAGCAGCTTCATGAAACGGTCCTGCTGCTCGGCGGCGCTCGATGTGCCGCTGCTGCTGGACGCGGCCAGCGGGTTGGACGTGGTGTTGTTGACTTGGGAGATGGCCATGGGGGTTCCTTTACTGGCCCATCTGCAGGGTTTTGGAGAGCAGCGTGCGGGCGGTGTTCATCACCTCGACGTTGTTCTGGTACGAACGCGAGGCCGAGATCATGTTGACCATCTCGTCCACCACGCTGACGTTGGAGTGCGTCACATAGCCTTCGGCATCCGCCATGGGGTGGGCGGGTTCGTGCGAACGGCGGCCGGGTGTCTGGTTCTCTGAAATGCCGGTCACGGTCACACCGGGGGTGGTGCTGCCGGGCATGGGCTGCGCCTGGAAGGTGAGCTGGCGCGCCTTGTACGACTGGCCGTCTGGCCCGGCCACCGAGTCGGCATTGGCCAGGTTGCTGGCCACCACGTTGAGCCGCTTGCTCTGGGCCGACACCGCGCTACCGGAAATGGCGAACACATCAAACAGGGACATGGTGGTTTCCTTTCAGGGCCGGGGCTTACTGGCCGGTGATGGCGGACAACATGGTCCGCACATGGCCGTTGATGAAACGCAGCGTGGCTTCGTAACGCATCGCGTTGTCGGCAAAATTGGCACGCTCGCGGTCGAGGTCCACGGTGTTGCCGTCGATACTGGGTTGTTCTGCGGCGCGGAAAACCACCGCCGCCTTGCCGTCGGCGCTGCCAGCCAGCGGCAGGTGCGCGTTGTGGGCGGCGGTCTGCACCACCTGGGCCTGCTTCAGGGCACTGGCGAAGTCCACGTCCTGCGCCTTGTAGCCAGGGGTGTCGGCATTGGCAATATTTCCGGCCAAAACTTGCTGACGTTGCGCCAGAAGCTCAAGTACCCGGCCTTGTCGGTCGAGAAGAGATGTCAAGGGTTGCGTCATGGTGGGAACACCCGGAGGTGGGAGGTTTGAAATGAGTATCGGCATGTAACGGATTTGCAAAGGCCAGAAAAGACGCCTGTTTGTGCGGCTTATCGCGCAGCGCCGCGCATGGCAGATGCCTACAGTGGCACATGCGATTTCTCCGCCACACCATGCCGTTCACGCGTCCTCTATTACGTTCTGTTTCACGCACCGCCAGCGCCTTGGCCCTGTGCCTGGCGCTGCCGCTGTGGGCGCAGACCGCGCAACCGCTGATGACGGCCGACGAACTGCGCGCCTATGCCTTGCAGCAGGCGCAACTGGCGGTGAACGACCCCGCCGCGCGGGTGGAAGTGCAATTAGGCATGCCCGAGGCCCAGGCACCGGTGGCGCCCTGCCTCCGGTCAGAGCCGTTCGTGCCGGCAGGCATGCGCCTGTGGGGCCGTGCCTCGGTGGGGGTGCGCTGTGTGGACGGTGCCAACTGGCGCGTGCTGTTCCCGGTGACCGTTTCGGTCTGGGGCCCGGCGTGGGTGGCGGCGTCTGCCCTGCCCGCCGGCACGACGCTGGGTGCCAATGACCTGCGCGAAACCGAGGTGGAGCTGACGCGCGAACGCGCCGGCCTGCCGCGCGGCACCGAGTCGCTGCTGGGCAAGGTGCTGGTGCGACCGCTGCAGGCCGGCCAAACAGTGCATGCCGACGCGGTGCGAGCCGCCACGGTGGTGACGGCTGGCGACGTGGTGCGGCTGCGGGTGCTGGGCGGTGGTTTTGCCATCACCGCGTCGGGCCAGTCGCTGGGCACGGCGGCCGACGGCCAGCCGGTGCGGGTGCGAACCGACTTTGGCCGCACCGTGACCGGTGTGGCGCGGGCGGGTCGGATCGTGGACCTGCAGCCCTGAAAGGAAGCCAGAGACACACCACAGCTCAGGAATTCGGACTTTGCGTGCCGGCAGCCCTACAGTTTGCTGAAGGCATGCCGAAAAAAGTTCCTAAGATGAGCATTGTCTGACTGGAGCACTTTATGAAAATCGGACTTCCCCCAGAAATCAGCACCGCCACGCCCGACGCGGCGGCGCGTGGCAAACCGGCCACCAAGGCAGTGTCTGGTGCGGCCACCCAGGGCGTCGACCGGGTCGACCTGTCGGCCGCGGGCGCCCGGATTGGCGCACCCAACACCACGGTGGACTTTGACAGCGCCAAGGTGGAGGCCATCAAGGAGGCCATCAAGCAAGGCCGCTTCAACGTCAACCCGGAAGTGATTTCCGACCGCCTCATCGCCGAGGCGAGCGCCCTGCTCCGCCCACGCGCCTCCTGAAACACACCACCATGACCCCACAGCCCACCCTGGACCAGTTGTTGGACAGCATCGAGCTGCTGCTGGAAAGCCAGCGTGCACTGGTGCTGGAGGGCACGGCCGATTCGCTGCCGGTGCTGGGCACCCGCCTGTCGTCCGCGTTGGGGCAGTTGCTGGTCCACGCTGGCACACCGCACATAGCCGCGCAACGCCAACGGGTGGAAGCCATTCAGAAGCAGGCCATGACCGTGGGCACCATGCTGAACCGTCGCCAGTCAGACGTTCGCCGGTCGCTGGACGCCCTGGGCCACTCTCACAGCCACATTTCCGAGATGCAGGCCCGCCGGGTCTATGCCCCTGCCGGTTTGCTGGTGTCGTCGCTGAGCACCCGAGCGATGGGCTCTGCCTGAGCCTGCGCGTCAGCCGCGTTTTGCTACGTTTTCGATAGCTTAATCACAAGCCTGTACTAGGGCTTGTGGCATAAAAGACCCTAAATTCTCCCCCCACAGGCCCTGACGGGCCTGAAATGGCGCTCTGAGGCCGTTTTTACCGGCTTTTCAGCCGGTTTTCCGGCTCACCACTCCTTCAGGCGCGAACGCAGGCGGGCCACCGCCTGGCTGTGCAGCTGGCAGACACGGGACTCGGTCACGCCCAGCACGGCGGCAATTTCCTTCAGGTTCATGTCGTGCTCGTAGTACATGCTCATGATGTACTGCTCGCGCTCGGGCAGCTGGGTGATGGCGTTCACCAGCGCCTGGCGGAAGCGCTGGTCGGTGAGTTGGTCGGCCGGGTTGGAACTGTCGTCCGACATGTGGCGGTCCAGGTAGCTGGACTCGCCGTCTTCCGAGTCGTAGTCGCCGATGTAGACCAGCTGCGCACCGCGCACGTCGGTCAACATGTCGTGGTACTGCTCCAGTGACACCTTGAGTTCGGCGGCAATTTCTGTGTCCTTGGGCGCGCGGCGGAGCCTCTGCTCCAGCTTGTGCACCGCCTCGGCAATGCCGCGCTGGCTCTTGCGCACCGAACGGGGCACCCAGTCGGCACCGCGCAACTCGTCGAGCATGGCGCCACGCACGCGCAGCATGGCAAAGGTCTCGAACTCGGCGCCATGGCCTTGCTCGTAGCGTTGCATCGCGTCCATCAGGCCCATGGTGCCGGCCTGGATCAGGTCGTCCAGCTCCACGTTGGCGGGCAGGCGGCCAATCATCTTGGACGCCTGTCGGCGCACCATCGGCAGGTACTGCTCAATGCCAGCGGTGCGTTGCAAAGTGCCTTTGGCGGTGTACATCGTATGGTTCTCCAACATGAATCAATGCCTGAACACAGGGGTGGATGCGGTGTCGAGCAGCGACTGGACCAGCCGCTCCAGCGCCGCATGGGTTACCGCACCGCCTGCAGCGGCGGCCGGTACCCAGCCTGCCAGCGTGACGCCAGCGTTCAAAAATGTGCGGGCGGCGTGGGCCACGCGGGCGTGGACCGCCATCGCCTCGCCGGGGCCGACGGCGCCGCGCAGGGCCAGCGCAAACTGGCCGTAGCCAAAGTCGGCCGAGAGTTGTTTGATGGTGGCGTAGGCCTGCTGCACCCCCTCGGGGCCAGCGTCGGCCACCATCACCGGCACGGTGTTGGTAGGCGACGTCAGTGAGGCCAGTTCACCGGCGGGCATGGCCAGCAGCAGCACGTCAAAACCGTGGGACAAATCGGCAAAGCCGCGCAGCAGGTCTTGCGGTGCGCCGCCCGAGGCGACGAACGCGTCCAGCCCGGCGTCGGCACGCACCAGGGTGACACCTTCGCGGGTCACGGTGGCCACGTCGTCAAAGCGGTGGCGGCCGGCCAGCAGGTCCATCAGTTCTCGGGTGGGCCGGGCCACGCCGAGCGCACGGGCGACTTCACCGCCACTGGCATCGATCACCAGCGCGCGCGAACCCAGGCTGTGCAGCGTGCGGGCCACCTGGCCGACCCAGGCACCACCTTGCGCGTCGTTCGCGCTGAGCGGGAAAGCCATCAGGTTCAATGCTGGACGGCCCATCAGCCGCCGCAAACCTGCGGCCTGGTCACGGCCCTGGTCAAGCATGGCGGCTCTCGGTCATGCTGGCGTTCATCCAGGCAATTTCGGGGGCGGTCATCACCAGGCCCAGCTCGCTGTCGTCGGTGGTAAACACCGAGGATGGGCGGGTCTGCAGGGCTTTCTGGGCCAGCAGCTGTGGCCTGGCGCTGTGCCAGTCCTCCGGTACGCGCTGGCCGTTGGCAATCCCTTCCACCCGCAGGTGGCGCCGCACCACCACGTCCACCGCACCGCCGGTTTTCACCGCCTCGTCCAGCTTGGTGATGACGCAGCGGGTACCGGGGCCTTGGCCATAGGTCTGTACCACTTCGTCCAGCGTTTCGGCCTGGGCGGCGGCGTTCAGCACCATCAGGCGGGTGACCTTGGCTGGCAAGGCGGCAAACAGCTCGGCCAGGCGCTGGTCGCGCTGGCTGGCACCCACGGTGTCGATCAGCACCAGCTGCTTTTTGTCAAACAGCTCCAGCAGGTCGGCCAGTGACGCGGCGTCGCGCGCGGTGTGCACCGGAATATTGAGCAGGCGGCCAAAGGCCCGCAGCTGGTCGGACGCAGCCATGCGGTAGGTGTCCATGGTGATCAGGCCCACCGAGCCAGCGCCATGTTTGAGCGCAAAGCCGGCGGCAATCTTGGCCGTGGTGGTGGTCTTGCCCACCCCGGTCGGGCCGACCAGCGCGAACACGCCCCCGGCGTTGAGGATGGACTCCTGCTCGGGGATGCAGTGCAGGTTGTGCGAGATCACGTCTTTGAGCCACTGGCTCGCATCGGCTTCGGCGTCGCTGCGGTCGGCCGGCAGGCGGTTGACCATGTGGCGGGCCAGTGCGGGCGAAAAACCATTGCTGAGCATCAGGCGCAGCAGCTGTGTCTGCACCGGGCTGCGGCGCACCGTGTCAAACCACGACAGCGACGACAGCTGCGAGGCGATCATGCTGCGCATCGACTTCAGCTCTTCCATCAGCACCTGGTTGGCATCGAACGCGGTCGGGCTGGCCACGCTGGCGGGGGCCTTTTCCGGTTGACTGGGTGCCACGGTGCTGGTGGTGACTGCGGCCGTGGCGGCCAAGGTTTCCGCTGCAAAGCGGCCAGGCTGCTGGGGCGCACGGGGGGCGTTGGCCATGGCGGCACGCTGGGGTGACACCGGCACCTCGCTCTCGGGCGCAGCCACCTGCTGCTTCTGGCGCTCGCGCACAAAGGTCTCGAACGACACCGTGCTCATCGGCTCCACTTTCGAGCGTGTCACCACCGCACGCGCGACCGACGGGGTGGTCGGCGCGGCGCTGGCGTCGGGCACGTCGGTGCCTGGGATGGCCAGGATTTCAACACCGCTGGAGATCGGCCGGTTGGACAATACCACCGCGTGTTCACCTAAAGTGGCGCGGACTTTGGCAATGGCTTCCCGGGCATTTTTGCCAGTGAATCGTTGGACGTTCATGAGTGGGCTCCAATAACGCGGTGGATGCGGATCGAGTGGGTACGGGGAATTTCAGAGTGCGCCAGCACGTGCAGGCGCGACGCGGCGCGGCGCAGCAGGCGCGACAGCGGCAGGCGGATGCGGTCGGGCACCAGCAAGCAGGCGGGCACACCGGCCTCTTCCTGCAGCTTGGCGGCCTCAGAAGCCTGTTCGCTCAGCATGTCGGCGATCGACGGGTCCAGCGGCACCTGGGCGCCGGGCGACAAGGCCTGCACCAGCAACTGCTCCAGGCCGGGCTCCACCGCGATCACGCCCAGCTCGCGCACGGCGCCATAGAGGTTCTGCACAAACGCGGGCGACAGGCCAACGCGCAGGTCGCGGGTGAGTTCGGTCACGTCCTGGGTGGCGCTGCCGTATTCGGCAAACAGCTCCAGGATGCCGCGCAGGTCGCGGATGTGGATGGACTCGTCCAGCAGGTTGCGCAGCACCTTCTGCACCGTGCCCAGCGGCACCACCTTGGGCACCACGTCGTCCACCAGACCCGGGGTGAACTTGCGGGCGTGGTCCATCAGCATCTGCACCTCGGCCCGGCCCAGCAGCGCCGCAGCGTTGGTCTGCATGATGTGGTTCAGGTGGGTGGCGATCACGGTGGCGGCATCCACCACGGTGTAGCCGGCCGCCTGCGCCTGTTCGCGCACCCGCTGCTCCACCCACACCGCCTGCAGGCCAAAAGCCGGGTCGGTGGTGGGGGTGCCGATCAGCGGCACGTTGATGTGGCCGGGGTTGATGGCCATGTACATGCCGGTCTGGGCCTGGCCTTCGCCGACCACCACGCCCTTGAGCAACAAACGGTAAGACGACGGGTGCAGTTCCAGGTTGTCGCGGATGTGCACCGCAGGTGGCAAAAAGCCCACCTCGGCGGCAAATTTCTTGCGCACACCCTTGATGCGCTGCAGCAGGTCGCCACCCTGGTTCTTGTCCACCAGCGCAATCAGGCGGTAGCCGACTTCCAGGCACATCACGTCGATGGGCAACACGTCGTCCCAGGTGGCTTCGGCACCCACCGCCGGTGCGGGCGGGGCTTGTTGTGCCACCAGCGCACGGCTGGCGGCCTGGCGCGTCAGCAGCCAGGCGCCGCCGCCAAACACCGCCGCCAGCAGCAGGAAGGCAAAGTGCGGCATGCCCGGCACAATGCCCAGCATGCCAATCATCACCGCCGTCAGGCCCAGGGCCCGCGGCATGTTGAAGAGCTGGCCGGCAATCTGGCGACCAATGTCGTCTTCACCCACACGCGACACGATCAGGCCGGCGGCCACCGAAATCACCAGTGCCGGCACCTGGGCCACCAGGCCGTCGCCAATCGCCAGCAGCGCGTAGTTGTTGATGGCGGCCGAGAAACTCATGCCATGCTGGAACATGCCAATGGCCAGGCCACCCAGCAGGTTGATGAACAGAATCAGGATGCCGGCGATCGCGTCGCCGCGCACGAACTTGGAGGCACCGTCCATCGAACCGTAGAACTCGGCCTCCTGCGTCACTTCCAGCCGGCGGCGGCGGGCTTCTTTTTCGTCCAGGCTGCCGGCGGCGAGGTCGGCGTCAATCGCCATCTGCTTGCCAGGCATCGCGTCCAGCGCAAAGCGGGCTGACACCTCCGCAATGCGGCCCGCGCCCTTGGTGATCACCACAAAGTTGATCACCGTCAGAATCGCAAACACCACCACGCCCACCGCCAAGCTGCCACCGATCATGAACTCGGCAAACGACTCGATCACATGGCCCGCAGCGGCCGTGCCGGTGTGGCCGTTCATCAGCACCGCGCGGGTGGACGCCACGTTCAGCGCCAGCCGCAGCAGTGTGGTGACCAGCAGAACACTGGGGAAACTCGCGAAGTCCAGCGTTCGCTTGGTGTAGCTGGAGACGATCAGCACCACCAGCGCCACCGCGATGTTGAGGCTGAACATCAAATCGAGAATCAACGGTGGCACCGGCACCAGCATCATCGCCAGGATCAGCAGAATCAGCAGTGGCGCGCCCAGCGCGCGGCCGTCGGGAATGCGGCGCAGCAGGGCGAGCGCCGAGGCGGGCGTCATGGGCTGGCTCATGGCTTGACCTCCAGCGGGTCCAGACCCGGTGGCACGGCAATGTCAGGGGGGGGTGGCGTCTTGAGCGCGGTGCGCAGGCGGGCGATGTACGCCAGCACCTGGGCCACGGCGGTGTACAGCACCACGGGCACTTCACGGTCCACCTCGCCATGGCGGTAGAGCGCGCGGGCCAGCGGGGGTGCATCCAGAATCGGCACCCGTGCGGCCTTGGCCACTTCCCGGATCTTCAGGGCCACCAGGTCCACCCCCATGGCGACGATGCGGGGCGCCTGCATGGTGGTTTCGTCGTAGCGCAGGGCCACCGCGTAGTGGGTTGGGTTGACCACAATCACGTCGGCCTTGGGCACCGCCGACAGCATGCGGGAACGCGACATGCTGCGCGCACGGCGGCGGCGCTCGCCTTTCATGTGCGGGTCGCCTTCGGACTCTTTGTTCTCGCGCTTGACCTCTTCCAGCGTCATGCGCAGCTCGGAGTGGTGCTTGAAGAGTTGCAGCGGCACATCGACCAACGCCGACACCACCGCCACCACCACCAGGCCCAGCAGACCGGCGGAAAACCACTCAAAACCGACCTGCATGGCTTTTTCCAGCGGCATGCGGCCCAGCATCTGCAGCTCGCCCAGGTGGCTGTACACGTACCAGCCGGCCGTGCACAGGAAACCGGCGGTGACCGCGATCACCCGGCTGTGGTCGGCCAGGTGCCGGACGGCGAACAGCCGGGCAAGGCCGGCCATCGGGTCAACTTTGGAGAATTTGGGTTCGAGCACCTGGCCGGTGAGGTTCCAGCCCCCCACCACCACGGTGGCACCGGCGGTGAGCAGCGCCAGACCGCCCACGACCGGCAGCGCGATCTGACCACCGGCCATGCCACTTTGCAACAGGCGAGGCAGCATGCGCCCAGACTCGAACACGGTGGCACGGTCAAAACGCAGGCTGCTGGCCATCAGCTCCAGCGCACTCTGCGCCAGCCAGGGGCCCAGCGCCATGATCAAGGCGATCATCACGCACAGCACCACCAGGTGCACCAGGTCGCGGGACCGCGCGACCTGGCCTTCCTCGCGCGCCTGCTCCAGGCGGCGCTCGGTGGCGGGTAACTGACGGTCTTCTCGACTTGTTTCTGAGGCGGACATGCACGAACCTGGTGTTGCGCACCATTATTCGCAGCGGGTCACCTTTTTGAAGTTCAGATCAAGCGGACAAAAACCCGGCTGTTCAAAAGCCCAGGCTCTCCAGCATCTCGTCAACCTGGGCCTGGTTGGACACCACATCCAGCCGTCCGGCGGCGTCGGCCACCGGGCCCTGCAGCCCCTCCGACTGAACCGCCACCCGCTCCGCAGGCGGTGTGGCGTCCAGCAGCAATTGGACCAGAGAGTCTTCCAGGGTGGTGGCGATTTCGACCACCTTGCGGATGGTCTGGCCGGTCAGATCGTGGAAATCCTGGGCCAGCATGATGTCGGTGAGCTGCGCGCCGGCCTGCTGGGCCGTGCCGCGCACGCAACCGACAAAAGCCTTCATCTCGGCGCGGACCGCAGCGTCGTTGCCACCGGCGTCCAGCAGGGCTTCGAGCCGGTTGGCCTCGGTGATCAGCGCATTTTGCTGCAGCTGCGCGCAGTCCACCGTGTTCAGCACCTTTTCGGCCGCCTCGCCGGTCAACCGGGCGATGAAGCTGAGGCGGGAGCGTGCATCGGGCAAAGTGCCGATGGAACTTTCGATCTGTTTGTCGTAGCCCAGCTCTTTCAGGGCATCGTGCAGGCTGCGGGTCAGGTTGCCAATCCGGTGGAACACATCAAAAGCTTCAGGTTCTGCGGCTTTTGCCAGGGTGACGGGATGTTCAGACATGGATGTCCCCTGGTGGTTTAAGCGGTCAACGCATGTTTCTGCATGATTTTGTTCACCTTCTCGTCCAGCGTGGCTTTGGTGAACGGCTTGACGATGTAGCCCGAGGCGCCATTTTTGGCGGCCAGCACGATGTCTTCCTTGCGGGCCTCGGCGGTGACCATCAGCACCGGCAAGCCTTTGAGCGCATCCTCTGCCCGGATCTGCGCCAGCAGCTCGAAACCGTTCATGTTGGGCATGTTGATGTCGGTGACCACAAAGTCAAAGTGGCCATTGCGCAGCTTTTGCAGTGCGTTGACGCCGTCTTCCGCCTCGTCGGCATTGGCATAGCCCATCTCTTTGAGCAGGTTGCGCACGATCCGCCGCATCGTGGAGAAGTCGTCAACAATCAGGAACTTGAGGTCGGTGGGTAGTGTCATGGTGGGCTCCAGGTCGTTCAAGGTAAAAGGGCTCAGCGCTCCGGGTTCGCCGGGGCAGGTGTGGGTATGGCGCCCTGCTTCAACAGCAGCTTCTCCAGCGCCTCGGCTTCGGAGATGGGGGTCTCGCCGCTGCGTGTCCAGCGCTCTTCGCCAATCCGGCTCAGCACCAGGATGGAGATGCGCCGGTTCATCGGGTTGTTCGGGTCGGCCTGGTCGAACAGGGACGACGAACTCATGCCCAGCACGCGCAGCACACGGTCTTCGTGCAGGCCACCGGCCAGCAACTCACGCCGTGAGGCATTGGCCCGGTCGGCCGACAACTCCCAGTTGGAGTAGCCCCGCTCACCGCCGCTGTAAGGCATGGCGTCGGTGTGACCCGACAGCACGATCTTGGCCTCTGTCTGGTCAAGCAGCGCACCCATGCTGCGCAAAAACTCGCGCATGTACTCTTTCACGTGGGCACTGCCAGCGTCAAACATCGGGCGCCCCTGGTCGTCCACCACCTGGATGCGGAGGCCGTCTTGTGTGATGTCCATGCGCAACTGGTTCTTCAGCGCGCCAAGTTTGGGGTTGGACTGCACGGCCGCCTCGATCAGACGAGACGCCTGGCGCAGCCGCGCCGCCTCCTTGTCCATCACCTCGTTGCGCAGGGCCTGCAGATTGACGGATTTTTTCGGTGCATCAATCTCGCCCTTGCGGATATTCCCAGTGGAGCGGGTCAGCTCGGTGCCACCACCCTTGACCACGCTCGAACTGTCGCCCGAGCCTGTGCCGCCCCCCAGGGCCACCTTTAGCGGACTCTGGAAGTAGGAGGCAATGCCCTGCAGGTCGCCCTGGGCGGTGGAACCGAGCAGCCACATTAGCAAAAAGAAAGCCATCATTGCGGTGACGAAGTCAGCGTAAGCAATCTTCCAGGCGCCGCCATGGTGCGCACCATGCCCTGCTTTTTTGACACGTTTGATGACGATGGTCTGGGGTTTGCGGCTTGACAAGGTCATGCTCTGGCTTTCTGATCAGGTGGCCGCCGCTTTGCGGCCTTTGACATGGTCTTCCAGTTCGGAGAAGCTGGGGCGCTCGGTCGAGTACAGCACCTTGCGGCCAAACTCCAGCGCGATGGCCGGGGCATACCCTTGCACGCTGGCCAGCAACGTGGCCTTGACACACTGCAACTCCTTGGTAGCTTCGTCGGCTTTCTGGCTGGCCAGGTTGGCCAGCGGCGACACAAAACCATAGGCCAGCAAAATGCCAAGGAAAGTGCCGACCAGTGCACCGGCAATCATCGCGCCCAGCACGGCGGGTGAGGCGCCCACCGAGGCCATGGTTTTCACCACGCCCAGCACGGCGGCCACGATGCCAAAGGCCGGCAAACCATCACCCACCGCCTGGA
The DNA here is from genome assembly GCA_017848435.1 of Burkholderiaceae bacterium. Taxonomy (GTDB): domain Bacteria; phylum Pseudomonadota; class Gammaproteobacteria; order Burkholderiales; family Burkholderiaceae_C; genus PCRC01. Next base: position 56,627 of record JAFEHU010000056.1, read on the forward strand.
TCGCCCCGACGGGCACCATGGCTTCGTGGTGGTGGGTTTCGATTTCGTGGTCGATCAACGCCTCGATCTCGTGCGCATTCAGGTTGCCAGAGACCATCATCCGCAGGTAGTCGGTGATGAACTCCATCAGATGGTGGTCGGCCTGGATGTTGGGGTACTTGGCGAACAAAGGGCTCTTGTCCGGGTCGTCGATGTCCTGTTCAATGGCCATCAGGCCTTCCTTGCGTGCCTTGGACAGCACGTCGTAGAGCATGGACATCAGCTCCATGGAGCGCACCTTGGTGTATTTGGAGCCCTTGAGCAGCTTGGGCAGCGAACGGACTGTGGCCTTGATCGTCTTGGTGTTGTTGCTGACCAGAAAGGCGCCCAGCGCGGCCCCCAGAATGACGAACAGCTCATGGGGGGCTGCGTGCAGCAACACACCGAACGAGCCACCGGCCATGGCGTACCCGCCGAGCACACAGGCAAGTACAAGGATGTAGCCAACGATGACGATCATGGGGCGCTTTCTTTCCTTGGAGTGAGCAGCTTCAGGGCTGTGCATTTGTTTACGGCAACAGATGCACGCACTTGATAGACCCGTGCAGACACAGGTGTTCACCGAAAAGGAAATGACCAGCCATTAGCCACTGGCCCAGGGCGTGCCGTATACAGGCTGGGACAGGAATCTGAAATCTGTTCAGGGCGCAGATTTTTTCAACGCTGCACGCCCTTGTTTACTTTTGACCGTATCGGCTGGGAAATGCCATGTTCAGGTACACCAAAAGCACGCACGCACCACCCATTTTTCGCGGACAGAACGCCTGGCCAATGGGGTTTGAAGGTGCCGAAGGGCCCACCCGCCATGCGGTTTGAAAAGGCACCCTAAAGCTGCCGGGAGACCCACCCGATAAGAATGGGTACGGGCATTACCCGCAGAGCCGCAAGACCACTTGCGGTGTTATCACCAAGGCCTCTGATGAGGTCTGATTTATAGGGAACCATTGTCATGCCATCAGTCATCAATACCAACCTCGCTTCGTTGAACACGCAGCGCAACCTCAACTCCTCGCAGTCGGCTCTGGCCACCTCGATCCAGCGCCTCTCCACCGGCATGCGCGTCAACAGCGCACGAGACGATGCCGCTGGCCTGGCCATTGCAGAGCGCATGAACTCTCAGGTCCGCGGCCTGAACGTGGCCGCCCGCAACGCCAACGACGGCGTCTCGTTGGCACAGACCGCTGAAGGCTCGCTCGGCAAGATCGGCGACATGGTTCAACGCATCCGCGAACTGGCAGTCCAGTCGTCCAACGCAACGAACAGCGCCGACGATCGCAACTCCCTGCAGTCGGAAGTCGCCCAGCTGAAAGAAGAAATCGACCGCGTGGCCACCACCACCAACTTCAACGGCACCAAGCTGCTGGACGGCAGCTTCACATCGGCCAAGTTCCAGGTCGGCTCCAACGCCGGTGAGTCCATCACCGTGGCCAGCATCACCAACGCCCAGCTGGCGGGCATGGGCGTGGTCAACCGCGCTTCGACCCAAAGCTCCACCGCCATCACCACATTGACGGCCACCTCGCTGGGCGACCTCACCATCAATGGCACCGACATCGGCGTGTTGTCAGCTGCGGGCACCACCCAGGAGCGCCAGGCCCAGGTGGTTGACGCGATCAACCGCATTTCCAGCACCACCGGCGTCGGCGCCTTCTTTGACAGCCAGAACAACGTGATCGCCCTGACGTCGGCCAGCACTATCACCCTGACCGGCGCTGCAGGTGCCTCGGTCGGCTTCGTTGCCGCAGACTCGGCCACCGCCGCTGCCAGCGCCAACATGGCGTCGCTGGACATCAGTTCCTACGGTGGTGCCCAGCTGGCGATCCAGCAAGCCGATGCCGCACAAAAGCAGATCAACACGGCCCGCGCCAGTCTGGGTGCCGTTCAGAGCCGCTTTGACAACGCGATTGCCAACATCCAGATCAATTCGGAGAACACCACGGCCGCCCGTTCGCGCATCATGGACACCGACTTCGCGTCTGAAACCGCCAGCCTGACCCGTGCCCAGATCCTGCAGCAGGCAGGTACGGCGATGTTGTCGCAGGCCAACCAGCTGCCGCAACAAGTGCTGTCCCTGCTGCGTTGAGCGTTTGAACTGAGGAGTCGCCGCAATGGCCACCATCACCAGCACCGGGGTCGGTAGCGGCCTCGACGTCAGCACCATCATCACGTCGCTGATGACGCTGGAGCGGCGACCCCTCACTTTGCTGCAGCAACAATCGGCCACGGTCCAAACCCAGTTGTCCGCTTTCGGTGCCCTCAAGGGACAGATCGCGGCGTTGGGCGACGTGGCCACCCGGCTCGCTGACAAGGCCAACTGGAACCCGGTTCGGGTCGACAGCAGCGACTCGGCGAGCGTGACCGCCACCGGCTCTGCCAAGGCGGTGGCTGGCCGGCACAGCCTGGAAGTACAGCAGTTGGCCCAATCGCAGACCCTGGTCAGCGGCAACTTTGCCTCGTCCACCGCAGTGGTGGGTACCGGGACCCTGCACATACAACAAGGCAGCATCGTCGCCGGCGTGTTCACGCCGAAGGCGGGCAGCTCACCCACAACGGTCGTCATCGGTTCCGGCGCACAAACGCTCGCGGGTGTCCGTGACGCCATCAATGCCGCTGACAGCGGCCTGTCTGCCAGCATCGTGTCGAGCGGCGGCGTTTCGAAACTGGTCCTGCGTGGGCAGGACGGCGCAGCAAGCGCCTTCGACATCAGCGTCACCGACAGCGACACCAACAACGCAGACGCCACCGGCCTGTCGGCCCTGGCCTGGACGCCCGGCGGCACCGTGGGCAACGGCCGCAACATGGCACAGACCCAGACCGCCCAGGACGCGCTTTACAAGCTGGATGGCATTGACCTGACCAGCGCCACCAACTCCCCTGCCGAGGTGCTGGAAGGCATCAGCCTGTCACTGAAGAAAGTGACCACAGCGCCCGTCAGCGTGACCATCACAGCCGACGCGGTCGCGGTTCGCAAAAACATCAACGATTTTGTCAAGGCCTACAACGACCTGAACAAGCTGGCACGCAGCCAGACCCAGGCCGACCCGTCGGGCAAGACACGGGGCCCCCTGCAGGCGGACTCGACCGCCGTGGGCGTCACCAACGCAATGCGCGAGATCCTGCGCGGTGGTGTCAGCGGGCTGTCGGGCGCCAACTCGCTGTCGGCCGCAGGCATTGAAGTCCAGCGTGACGGCTCTCTTTTGATCAAAGAAGACCGGTTTGCCGCGCTGCTGGAGTCGCCAACGCAACTGGCCGCCTTGTTTGCAAGCCCCAAAAGCAGCACCGACAGCCAGGCCCATGGCTTTGGCCTGCGCCTGAAAGACTGGGCCCAGGCCCTCACCGGCGACACCGGCTCTCTGTCCAGCCGGACAGAAGGCCTGCAACGTCGCCAGACGGCGAACGACAAGCGTCAGACGGTGGAAGAGGACCGCATTGCCCGCACCGAGGCGCGGCTGCGCGCCCAGTACCAGCGGCTCGACACCGAGATGTCACGCCTCAAGGGCAGCCTGAGTTCGCTCGACCAGCTCAGCAGCCTCTGAACCAGCCCTACATCGGATGCGATTGCCGTCGATAAGAACTGGTAACACTTGAGACAAGACAACGCCATGTTTGCCACCGTCATCACCCCCATTGACCAGTACCGCCGGGTGGACACACTCACCGCAGTGTCCCAGGCCGACCCACACGGTCTGGTAACGCTGCTGTTTGACGGTGCCATCGCTGCGGTCATGCAGGCACGGCACGCCATTGCCAGCTCAGACACCCCAACCAAGCTGACATCCATCAGCAAAGCCATGCGGATCGTGGACGAAGGCCTCAAGGCGTCACTCCAGTCAGATACCGACAACGGCCTCGCCGCCAACCTGCACGCCCTGTACGACCACATCGTTGGCCGACTGCTGGAAGCCAATGTGCGCAACACGGAAGCTCCTCTGGAAGAGGCCAGCCAATTGCTGGCTGAACTCCGCGACGCCTGGATCGCGATTGCACCGGCGGGCGCCCCACCGACACGTCTACAAGCCTGAGCCTGGCCATGACCATGAAAGACAAAACACCCTCGGCAGCACTGCTGCTCAACCATTACGCCGCGCTGGAATTTGCCAGCGAAGAAATGCTGCTGGCCGCGCATGCGGGCCAGTGGGACAACGTGACACGCCTGGAAGCAGCGTGCGCGGTGGTGATCGTCCGTTTGCGTGGCATGGGAGAAGGGGTGTCGCTGACCGAATCCCAGCAACGCCAACGGACCCGCATTCTGCAGACCATCATGGAAAACGACCTTGAAATCTGCCGCATCTGCCAGCAAGCGCCGATGCGGTTTGATGCACTGTGTCTGTCCAGCGCACCAGCAAGTACCCTGCTGCACTGACACCCTGCACCAGGGCCTTCACCGTTCACACCTGCATGTTCATGATGTCGCTGTAAGCAGACACGAGCCGGTTACGCACATGGAGCGCCGACTGAAAACCAATCTGTGCTTTTTGCATGGACACCATGGTTTGCTCCAGGCTCTGGCTGGCGGGGTCGGCCTGAAATTGGCTGGCCATGCGGCTGGCGTCGTTTTGCTGGCTGCTGACCGAACGCAAGGCCTGGTCCATGGCCCCGGCGAACGACGATTCCACCGGCTTGGTTGGCGCACGGGGCGCCGACAAGCGGTTGCCCGCCGCATCAATCAGCCGCGTGGCGACCATCGGAGATGAGGTTTTGATGTCCATGGGAATGCCTGTGGTGTCTGGCCAGTATAGGAGCCGGCTCACCGTGCTCTCGTTGGAATAGCACGGCCAAACCCCCGCATATCTGGCTTCGGGAAACCCGGGGACGGGCAGACAATGACCCGTCTCCTCTTTCACCGCCGCCCATGGACACCACCCTCCCCTCCGTTGCCAACCCAGCGCGCGGAACGCTGCCACCCGCAGGACTTTTGGGCGCCCTGGGCAACCTGCCCGGTCGGGCCAAACTGATGGCGGGTCTGGCGGTTGCCCTGTTGGCGGCTGTTGCCGCAACCGCCATGTTGCGCAGTCAGCAGCCTGAATGGCGGGTGCTCTACGCCAACCTGAGCGACAAGGACGGGGGCGCGGTGATCGCCGCACTCAGCCAGCTCAACGTGCAGCACCGGTTCAGCGAAGGTGGTGGCGCCGTCATGGTGCCCGCGTCGCAGGTGCATGAGGCGCGGCTGAAGCTGGCGTCACAGGGCTTGCCCAAAGGCGGTGCGGTCGGTTTCGAGCTGATGGAAAACCAGCGCTTTGGGGTTACACAGTTTCAGGAGCGCCTGAACTTCCAGCGTGGGCTGGAAGGCGAACTGGCCCGGTCCATCATGGCGCTGTCGGCCGTGCAGTCGGCACGCATCCACCTCGCCCTGCCCCAGCAAACAGCCTTCCTCCGGGAACAGCAAAAACCGTCGGCGTCGGTGCTGCTCACCCTGCATGGCGGCAGAACATTGGAACGCGGGCAGATTGCCGGCATCGTTCATTTGGTGGCGTCCAGCGTGCCCGAACTCAACCCGGACACGGTCAGCGTGGTCGATCAGCATGGCAACTTGCTGTCACAGAACGCGGGCGCTGCGCCCAACGGACTGGACAGCGCACAGCTGTTACATGTTCGCCAGCTTGAGCAAGGCCTGGCCGCCCGGGTGCTGGCCATCGTCGAGCCGATTGTGGGCGTGGGCAACGTCAAAACCCAGATCGCAGCAGACATTGATTTCACCCAATCCGAGTCGACCGCCGAGATCTACACCCCCAACCAGGGCAGCGCACCGGCCGCGATCCGCAGCCAGCAACTGTCCGAGGCACCTGGGGGCGCTGGCGGTGCGGCACAGGCCAATGCAAACGCAACCGGTGTGGCCGGGGTGTTGTCCAACCAGCCACCTGCCACGGCGGCTTCCCCGGTCAATGGCCCAGCCCCGGCACTCACGGCGGGTGGCACCGCATTGGCAGCAGGTGGGGTGAAACGCGATGCCGTCACCAACTACGAAGTGGACAAAACCGTTCGGGTGGTCCGCAGCGCCACGGGCGTTGTCAAGCGGCTGAGCGCTGCGGTGGTGCTGAACCACGCGACCGTCACCGCCAGCGACGGCAAGGTCACCACCGCCGCACTGACGGCCGCACAGATCGAACAGATCACCGGCCTGGTGCGGGAAGCCATTGGCTACAGCAAGGAGCGCGGCGACAGCCTCAGCGTGGCCAATGCGCCCTTCTCGGTCGCACCGGCGGCACCGCCAGCGGCCGAACTGCCGATGTGGCAGCGCCCGGAAATTCTGGACCTGGCGCGCAGCCTGGGTGGCTGGATTGCGCTGCCGATGCTGGCGCTGATCATCGTCCTGGGTCTTGTACGCCCAGCACTCAAGCTCGGACGCAACCCATCGCCGCTGCGCACGCTGGAAACCACAGTGCAAGACCCGCTCAGCTTGCCCTCGCCAGAGGCGAGTCCCCCGGTGGCACTGCTCGGGGGACAGCCTTCGCTGCAGCAAGCGCAGCTGGAAGACATTCGTCAACTCGCCAAACAAAACCCAGGAACGGTGGCCAACGTGGTCCGCAACTGGGTTAACCAACCCACCTGAACCAAGGAAGTGCCATGGCAAGCGCAGTGACAGAAGAAGAAGGGTTGCATTCGAGCGCCATCCTGTTGATGGCGTTGGGTGAAGAGTGTGCGGCCGAGGTCTTCAAGCACCTGACGCCCAAGGAAGTACAACGCCTGGGCGAGCGGATGGCCCGGCTCACCACGGTGGCCGACCAGCAATTTGACGAAGTACTGGCCCGCTTCATGGGCACAGTCCAGTCGCAACGGTCGCTGGTGGACGACAGCAACGCGTATGTCAGCAACGTGTTGAAACTGGCTCTCGGCGACGACAAGGCCGGCCTGCTGATCGACCGCATCGTGCAAGGCCGGGATGTCAGTGGCATCGAAAGCCTCAAATGGATGGACGCCACCGCCGTGGCCGAGCTGATCCGCAACGAGCACCCGCAAATCATCGCATCCATCCTGGTGCACCTTGACCGGGACCATGCCTCCGGTGTGTTGACCTGCTTTACCGACCGCCTGCGCAACGACGTGGTGCTGCGGATTGCCACCCTCGACGGCATGCAGCCGAACGCCATGAAGGAACTGAACGATGTGCTCTCCAAGGTGCTTGCCGGTGGTGAGCGGGTGCGCAAGGCGGCACTCGGTGGTCCGAAAACGGCGGCAGAAATGCTGAACTTCCTGGGCGCCAGTGCCGAGGGCGCCGTGCTGGAATCCATCCGCGACCTGGACGGCGACCTGGCGCAGAAAATCGAAGACCAGATGTTCACCTTTGACGACCTGCTGAAGCTCGACAACAAGGCCATTCAGCTGATGCTGCGCGAAGTGCCAGGCGAATCGCTCGTGGTGGCCCTGAAAGGGGCAGAACCCGAGATGCGCCAGAAGATTTTCAGCAACATGAGCGCACGTGCCGCCGAAACCGTCAAGGAGGATCTGGAAAGCCGCGGCCCTGTCCGATTGTCCGAGGTTGAAGCCCAACAGAAGGAAATACTGAAGCTGGTACGCCGGTTGAGCGAAGAGGGGCAAATCGTTCTGGGAGGCAGTGGAGATGAAAGCTTCGTCTGAAGCCGTCGGGGTCAAACCCGACATGTCATGGCTCCAGGAACTGGCGCCGGCCGCACCGGGGCGCATCCAGTTGCTTGGCACCCGGGACCAGGACAACCCCACCGCACGCGCAGCCTTTGCGCTTGGGCGCCAGCGCGGCTACGAAGCCGGACTGCGTGCCGGCCAGCAGCAGGGGTTTGCCGAAGGTGCCAAGGTCCTGCGCCAGCGCGAGTCCGACGACGCGTCCGAGGTTGCAAACCGCCTGCACGAGGTACTGACCCGCTTCCAGGACCAGATGGTCGGGCTGGAGTCGCAGGTGGCCAGCGACCTGGTGTCGCTGGCCATCGACATCGCACGGCAGGTCCTGCGGCGTGAACTGGTGCTGTCCAAAGAAGGCCTGATACCGGTGGCCACAGAAGCCCTTCGGGCACTGGGAGAAGGCGTTTCGCACATTGAGCTGCGGGTTCATCCGGACGATGCAGCCCTTCTGGGAGAGCACCTGCACAAACGGCCGGGTGGCGCCCGGTGCCACCTGGTGGAAGACGCCAGTGTGCGCCCTGGCGGCCTCCGCCTGGAAGCGGATTCGGGGGTGGTCGATGCCAGCTTCGAAGCCCGCTGGCAAGCGGTCATGGCCAACCTCGGACGTGACGAGGAGCCTTTGCCTTGACCGTCGCCACCAGCCGCCCAGGCCCTGTGGCAGCCGCCATGGCAGCCCACCTGCAGGCACACCGCAGCCTCATTGCCACCCCACCGCCTCTGACCACCAGTGGTCGCCTGGTTCGCGTGTCAGGACTGGTGATGGAGGCCAGCGGCCTGCGCTTGCCACTGGGCAGTGTCTGTGTGGTGCGCGATGGCGAACACACCTCTGAAGCCGAGGTGGTCGGATTCTCCAGAGAACACCTGTTTCTGATGCCCACCGGCGACCTGAATGGCCTGTCCCCGGGCGCCTGCGTCGAGCCGGTTCGCTACCCTTTGGAACGGTTGCATTACAGCAGTGACCTGCCCGAACGCCCACGCAAGGAATCGCACACACGGCGCCTGCCGATGGGCGAAGGCCTGCTCGGTCGTGTGGTGGACCCGGCAGGCCAGCCACTGGACGGTGGCCCACCGCTGTACCAGACCCGCATGCAACCCATCGTGCGCGAGCCACTGAACGCGATGGACCGAGACCCGGTCCGGCAGCCGCTGGACGTGGGTGTGCGCGCGATCAACTCGATCTTGACGGTGGGCCGGGGCCAGCGGCTGGGCCTGTTCGCAGGCTCAGGCGTTGGCAAGAGCGTTCTGCTGGGGATGATGGCACGCCACACGCAAGCCGATGTGATCATCGTTGGCCTGATCGGCGAACGGGGCCGGGAAGTGAAAGAGTTCGTCGAGGACATCCTGGGCCCCGAGGGCCGCAGCCGTGCCATCGTGGTGGCCGCGCCCGCCGACCTGCCGCCATTGATGCGCATGCAGGGCGCCACCTACGCCACCGCCCTGGCCAGCCATTTCCGCGACAAAGGCCAGCACGTACTGCTGCTGATGGATTCGCTCACACGGTACGCCATGGCACACCGCGAAATTGCGCTCGCTCTCGGGGAGCCCCCCGCCACACGCGGCTACCCACCGTCGGTATTTGCCCGTTTGCCCCAGCTGGTGGAACAAACCGGCAATGGTCTGAATGGTTGCGGCTCCATCACGGCTTTTTACACGGTGCTCGCAGAAGGGGACGACCAGCAGGACCCGGTGGCCGACAACGCACGGGCCATTTTGGACGGGCATTTCGTTCTGTCTCGGGACCTCGCCGACGAAGGCCACTTCCCTGCCATTGACATTGAAAAATCCATTTCACGGGTGATGCACAACGTCACCACCGAGCGGCACCAGAAGCTGGCATTGAACCTGAAATCAGTCTATGCCCGCTACCAGCGGCAACGTGACCTGATCGCGGTGGGTGCGTACACCCCGGGCAGCGATCCCGCCACCGATCTGGCAATCCACCTGTACCCCCAGGTCGCCCGCTTTCTCCAGCAGGGCATGCTGGAAGGCGTTCCACTGGCCCAAAGTCTGGAACAACTTGAACAACTGCTGGAGCCCACGAACCCATGAAACAGCAAATACTGATCAAGCTGATCGACCGTGCTGAAGCCGACCGCGACAGTGAGATGGTCCAGGCAAACACGGTCAAACGCATGGCCCAGGAATCGCAACAGACGCTGGCTCGGTTGCAAACCTTCAGAGCCGAGTTCCTGAACCGTGCGCCGGGCACCGGCTCCCAGCCCTTCACCATTGCCACACTGGAGGGCCGTCAGCAGTTCACCAACGCCATCGGCCATGCCATCGGCGCACAGCAACAGGCCTGCAACGAACGTGAACAGCTCAGCGCCCAGGCCCAGGCCCAGTTGGTCGAGCGGCAAAAGCGGCTGCTGGCACTGCAGTCACTGCACACACGGCAGAAAACGGCCCAGCAAGTACTGCAGGTGCGCAGAGACCAGAAAGAGTCCGACGCCTGGGCATCCCGTGCCATCCGGACTCAGCCGATGGACAAGACAAAATGAGTGCGCCCATGATCACCGCACCGGCCACACCCGCCGCCACCAGCACACGCAAGACGACCGACACGGCCAGTTCGTCCCCAAGCACCGACGACGTACCCACCGACCTGTTTCAAGACCTGATGCAAGCCCTGTCGGTGGTGCCAGACGACACCATTCCCGCGGACACAGGAAGCGCCCTGCCCTTGTCAGAGGGTTTGAGCATCCCCGCACAGGAGCCTGTGCCCCCGCCGGATTTTTTGGGTTTGGGTCTGGTGCTCCCCCAAGTCATACCACTACTCCCAACAGCCAGAGACACCGCCCAGGGTCAACCGCTGCCTTCGGTCAATGGCGACAACACCGCCTCGGCCAACCCCATGTCCCTCGCATCCGGCCCCGAGGCACGGTCGCCGACCCATGCACTGCTGGACCTGGTACGGGGCCACGCGCACGGCCCAGAAACGTCCTTGCCTGCCGCCATGACCACCCTGGCTGCAGCCGCGACCACACCACGACCGGCGCCCGAAGCAGGTGCAGCCAGTCTCATGGCGGTGCCTGAGCCAGCGGCCAGCAAAGCAGCCAAACCGGGCTTGGTGAGCACACTGGACACCACGGCCCAGGCTCAGGACACCCCGCTGGCTGAACCATTCCAGCCCACCATGCCTGCCGCCGTTGACCTAGGAGGCGGTTTTCGACACGCGGTGAGCCACGCGGCTGCGGAGTCTGCCGGGGTGTACAAGAACACCTTGCAAACCCAGCCCTCTTCGCCCACATTCCCAGCCGAACTGGTGTCTGAGGTGCGCTTCCTCGTCAAAGGCGGGCTGCAGCACGCAGAGCTGCGGATGAACCCAGCTGAACTCGGCCCGATCCAGATTGAACTGCGTGTGTCGTCCCAGGTCGCCGACATTGGTTTTACGGCAACCCATGCCGCCACCCGCGAAGGCATCACTCAGTCTTTGTCACAACTGCGCGAGATGCTGAACAGCCAAGGCCTCAGCCTGGGGCAGACCAGCGTTGGCGCTGAAGCACAAGGGCAGCAGCAGGCAGCGCAAGACCGGCCACGGTTTGACGCGTCGCCACGCACGGTGGAAGGCCGCACCGCAACAACCACCATCGACATTCGGGTTGGCGGCAGCCCTCGGCGTGCGCAAGGGGTCCTGGACCTGTACGCCTGAACCCATGGGCGACTCCGCGAAACTGCGGTGCTTTCAGAATCTTTATCGTTGCATTGCCATGGACCCGTCTGAGCACAATGAAGCTCAGAACGAAAGTACCCATGTCAACGGAAACCAACACCGCCACCGCTCCCCAAAAATCGTCCAAGAAACGCCTTGTCATCGCGGCTGTCATTCTGCTTTTGGTGTGCGGCGCCGCAGGCGCTGCCTACTTTTACATGCAGCAGCAGAAAGCCGAGTCTCATGCGCCAGAGGCGGCCAAGCGCAAAACACCCTCGAAAAGCATCTTCGTACCGCTGGAGAACTTCACCGTCAACCTGCGGGACGACGGGGGTGACCATTACGCACAAATCGGCGTTACCCTGGAGCTGGAAGATGCAACCATTGAAAACGACCTCAAGACACGCCTGCCTGCCCTGAGAAACAACATCCTGCTGTTGATCGCATCCAAGCGCACCGAGGACCTGCTCACACTCGAAGGCAAACAACTGCTGGCACGGCAGATCGGCGTCCGCGCAGCGCAAGCCATCGGTGTCGACATCACCGATGCCGATCTGGCAACAGCACCAGAGGGGACGGCATCGGCACCGGCCAAGCAGAAGACCGTCAACCCGATCAAGGACGTTCTCTTTTCACAGTTTCTGGTCCAGTAAGGCGGTTGCATGACCCAGAACACCCTGACTCAAGACGAAGTCGATGCCCTGCTGGCAGGGGTCACGGGAGAAACCCAGACCAGCACAGCCGCCCCGGTAGATGCCTCGGGCGTTCGCCAGTACGATCTGTCCAGCCAGGAGCGCATCGTCCGCGGACGCATGCCCACCCTGGAAATCGTCCACGAGCGGTTTGCACGCAACTTCCGGATCGGGCTGTTCAACTTCATGCGCCGCAGTCCCGACATTTCGGTCGGGCCAGTCAAGGTGCAGAAGTACAGCGCCTTCCTGCGCAACATCGTGGTGCCGACCAGCATCAACATCATGCACATCCGGCCCCTGCGCGGTTCGGGGCTGCTGATCTGCGACCCGGTACTGGTATTCAGCATCATCGACAACTTGTTCGGTGGCAGCGGCAGCAACCATGTGCGCGTGGAAGGTCGCGAGTTCTCTCCCACCGAGCAACGCATCATCCTGCGGTTGGTGGAAGTGATCGCCACCGAGTACACCAAGGCCTGGTCGACCATCTACCCGATCACGCTGGAGTACGCACGCTCCGAAATGCACACGCAATTCGCCAACGTGGCCACGCCATCGGAAATTGTGGTCACAGCCACCTTCCGGATCGAGATTGGCGAGGGCGGCGGCGATCTGCACATTTGCATCCCCTACTCCACCTTCGAGCCCATCCGCGAAACCTTGTACTCCCCCCTGCAGGGCGACCAGGCAGAGCCCGACCGCCGCTGGGTCACCTTGCTCACGCAGCAGATCAAGTCGGCCACAGTGGAGCTGACCGCAGAACTGGCCCAGCAGGAATCGTCCGTACGGGCGCTGCTGGGACTCAAGGCTGGCGACTTCATTGAGCTGAACCGCAACCCAACGCTGACCGCCAAGGTCGATGGCGTCCCCCTGTTTGAATGCGCTTACGGCACGCTGGGGGCACGTTATGGCCTCCGGGTACAGGACGTGCTGACGCAACCTCCGGGTGACCACGGCACCGTTGCAGTCCGCTGATTTAGGAGAAACCGAATGTCTACTTTTGATTCCAGTGTTGAACAGGATGCCATGGCCGACGACTGGGCCAGCGCGCTGGCCGAAGCCGAGGCATCGCAGCAAAGCGGCGCCAGCCCGACGCGGCCTGAAATCTTTCCGCCCCTGTCCCCCAACGGACCACTGACCCAGCGCGACGACATTGACATGGTGCTGGACATCCCGGTCCAGCTCACAGTGGAACTGGGTCGCACGCGCATCCCGATCAAACACATCCTGCAACTGGCACAGGGCTCGGTCATCGAGTTGGAAGCCCTGGCTGGTGAGCCAATGGACGTATTGGTCAACGGCTTTTTGATCGCGCAGGGCGAGGTGGTCGTGGTCAACGACAAATTCGGCATCCGGCTGACCGACATCGTCACGCCATCTGAGCGGATGCGCCGCCTGAACCGTTTCGCCTGAAAGGACACCATGTCAATGACGACGTGGGCACTTGGTGTCCTGGTTCTGGTCATGGTGGCCATCCCCATCGTGCTGGCCAGCCTGCGCAAGCTGCCATCCCGGCGCACCAGCCCCTATGCCCTGGAACTGATGGGTCAGCTGTCCCTTGGTCCCCGTGAGCGGGTCGTGCTGGTACGGGCCGACGACCGCGTCCTGGTGCTGGGCGTCACCCAGCACCAGGTCACCTTGATCAACCAGCTGGACAACCTGCCCCAAGCCACGCTGTCTGCACAACCCCTGCCGCCCACAGCAGGTTTTGCCCACCTGCTGCGCGAAACATTGTCCAGCTACACCGGTCGCCGCGCATGAAGTTCCTGCCCATGGCCGCCCTTGCCGCGTTGGCGCTTGTCAGCCCAGCTGTTTTTGCCCAGGCTGCGCCCTTGTCCGTCGTGGCGCAAAGCAGCGGCGCGAACACCACCTACTCGGTACCCATCCAGACGCTGCTGACGTTTGGCGCCCTGTCTTTCCTGCCGGCCGTTCTGCTGCTGATGACCAGCTTCACCCGCTTGATCATTGTGTTTGGCCTGCTGCGGCAGGCATTGGGGCTGCAGAGCACGCCACCGAACCAGGTGCTGGTGGGCATGTCGCTGTTCCTGACATTCTTCATCATGAGCCCGACGCTGGAGAAAATCCACCAGGACGCCTACAAGCCCTACAACGAGCAAAAAATCAGCTTTGAGGAAGCGGTGGCGAAAGGCTCAGAACCGTTGCGCGTTTTCATGCTGAAGCAGACCCGGCAAGCCGACCTCGCCCTGTTCACCCGCATTGCCAAGGACGCGCCAGTTGATGCGGCCAAAACGCCGTTGAAGATTTTGGTGCCAGCCTTTGTGACGAGTGAACTCAAAACGGCCTTTCAGACTGGGTTCATGATCTTCATCCCGTTTCTGGTGGTTGACCTGATCGTCGCCAGCGTGCTCACAGCGATGGGCATGATGATGCTGTCGCCAGTGCTGGTGGCACTGCCCATCAAGTTGATGCTGTTTGTGCTCGCCGACGGCTGGAACCTGATGATGGGCTCGCTGGTGGCGGGCTTTGGGGGCGGTGTATGACACCAGAAATGGTCTTGACCTATGGCCACCAGGCCATGATGGTCATGTTGTCGGTGTGCGCGCCCATCCTGCTGGTCGCGCTGGGCACCGGCCTGGTGATCAGCCTGCTGCAGGCGGTCACGCAGATCAACGAAGCCACGCTGTCTTTTCTGCCAAAGCTGCTCGCGGTACTGGGCGCTCTCGCGCTGGCAGGCCCATGGATGCTGTCCACACTGGTGGACTGGATTCGCCAGGTCATTGGTTCATTGCCCACGGTCATTGGCTGACATGCCATGGTGACCTTCACTGCGGGTCAGCTGGAGGCATGGGTGGCCTTGGGCCTGCTTCCCTTTCTGCGGTTGCTGGCACTGTTCTCGGCAGCCCCCATCCTGTCGAGCCGCTCATTTCCCGCCCGCAGCCGCATCGCCCTCGCGGCCGTCATGGCGGTCTTGGTCGCACCGTTCGCCGAGGTCCCCCCTGGACTCACGCTGACGTCGGCATCGGCTTTGGGTCTGGTGGTGCAGCAGGTCAGCATCGGGCTGACCCTGGGTTTTGCAGCGCGGCTGGTGTTTGCGGTGTTCGAGATCGCCGGCGAAGCGATCGGCCTGCAAATGGGCCTGTCTTTTGCAGGCTTCTTCAACCCGGCCGGCGGGCACCAGTCGATTGTCAGCAGCTGGCTCAACACGCTGGCGATGTTGGTGTTCCTGTCGCTGAATGGCCACCTGATGCTGCTCGACGCACTGGTGACCAGCTTCAAGGTGTTCCCGATTTCTGCCGACCCGCTGATGGGCTTGCAACTGATCCAACTCGACAAATTGGGCTCGGAGGTGTTCCGGCTGGCCCTGGCCCTGGCCCTGCCAGCCAGCATCATGCTGCTGTTCATCAACCTCGTGCTCGGCTATGTGTCGCGGGTGGCACCGCAGCTCAACATCATGGCCGTGGGCTTTCCCGCCACCTTGCTCGCTGGCCTGGCCTGGATCACGTTCGGCATGGACCACATCGTCTCGCCAATTGACGAGGCCATGCGCCTGGTACTGGCACCGCTGCGCTGACGGTTTAGCCTCTCAAACGCGGTGGGCCTGCGTCAGGCTGCCCAGCCTCAGCAGCAACTGCGGCGCGATTTTGGACAAGGCCAACACCTCGTCGGCGGCACCGGCCGCAATCGCTTCACGCGGCATGCCAAACACCACACAGCTCTCTTCGTTCTGCACGTAGTTGTAAGCCCCTGCCTCCCGCATTTCGCGCATGCCGACGGCGCCGTCAGCCCCCATGCCGGTGAGCATGACGCCCATGGCATTCGGTCCGACCTGGCGTGCAACCGAGCGGAACAACACCTCCACCGACGGTTTGTGCCGGTTCACCGACTCGCCATCGCTGATCTCGGCCACGTAATTGGCGCCACTGCGCGCCACGCTCAGGTGTTTCCCCCCCGGCGCGATGTAGGCATGCCCCTGCAGGATGCGCTCACCATGTACAGCCTCCTTCACACGCACCTGGCACAGGCTGTTCAGGCGCGATGCAAAGCTGGCAGTGAACCCCGGAGGCATGTGCTGCGTGATGACGATCCCCGGGCAATCCGGTGGCAGCACCATCAACAGTTCACGGATGGCCTCGGTGCCGCCGGTGGAAGCGCCAATGGCGATCAGTTTCTCCGTCCCATGGCGCGGGGTGGTGTGCGTGCCCGCCGGTTTCGGCGCAGTCACCACAGGCGCCAGCTTCCGGTCCACCTTGGCCTGGGCGGCAGCGCGAATTTTGTATGTGATCTCGCGCGCAGCCTCGTCCAGCCCGGTCTTCACACCCAAACGCGGTTTGGGCACAAAGTCCACCGCACCCAGCTCCAGCGCCCGCATGGTGACTTCGGCGCCACGCTCGGTCAACGTGGAAATCATGACCACCGGCATCGGCCGCAGGCGCATCAGTTTTTCCAGAAAATCAAGCCCGTCCATGCGTGGCATCTCGATGTCCAGCGTCAGCACGTCGGGATTCAACTCACGGATCAGCTCCCTCGCCATGTAGGGATCGGCAGCCGTGGCCACCACCTGCATGTCCTTTTCGTTGTTGATGATTTCGGTCAACACACTGCGCACCAGTGCAGAGTCGTCCACAACAATCACACGGATGGTCATCACAGTGTCCTAGAACAGTTCGATGTCGCCGGTTTTCGGCGCCAGCATCAGTTGTTTGCGATAGCGCGATTCCTGCTGCTGCAGCTCGTTGACGCTGGCTGGCGCCAGCCGCTTGCACAGCACTTTCCCGCTGTCGGGAAAAAGACAGACTTTTCTCGGGTAGACGTCCAGCACATCGCGCCCCAGGATGGGAATGTGCTCGCGGGCCAGAAATGACTCGACAAAGGCCACGTTCTTTTCCCCAATCTGGGTCGATGCCAGGCTTTTCATCACCTGCCCGCCACCAAAAATCTTGGCCTCCAGCGATTCACGCCGCACCCCGCGCTTGAGCAACTCGTTGATCAGCAGTTCCATCGCGAACACACCAAAACGGCCACTCTCGTTGCCATTGCTGTCTCCGTCGGGCAACATGAAATGGTTCAGGCCACCCACACCCGTGTGCCGGTCGTACAGACAGGCGGCGACACACGACCCCAACGTGGTCAACACCACGATCGGCTCGCTGGACACAAAGTACTCCCCCGGCAGCACCTTGACAGCCGGACGCTTGAACGCGTGTTCCAGGTAGAAGAACGAGGCCTGGTGGTCTTTGCGCGGCAGCCGGCGCAACGCCACCAGTTCCGGCGGATCGGTAGCCATCGCGAGTCCCATCACGTTCCACTGCGAACGTAGACCGTCTTGCCGGTCAGGTGGAACAGGTCGCGGTGGTCACCAAAGTTTTCTGAGTGGCCAACCATCAACAATCCGCCTGGCTTCAGGCAGGCGTACAGGCCTTCCAGCACCCGGCGCTGGGTCGGGCGGTCAAAGTAAATCATGACGTTGCGACAGAAAATGATGTCGTATGGCTCCATGCGCCAGTCATTGGTCAGCAGATTGAACGGCCGAAACGTGACCATGGCGCGCAGTTCTGGCTTGACCCTGACTTTTCCTGCATTGGAGCCACTTCCCTTGAGAAAAAAGCGACGCAAGCGCGCTTCTGACAGAGCTGCGACCGACTCCAGGCTGTACACCCCACGTTCGGCAGTGGCGAGCACATCGGTGTCCACATCGCTGGCATGCACCACGGCACTGGTGCTGCCAACCCGCGCTTCGGTGGCGGTCATGGCAATCGAGTAGGGCTCTTCGCCGGTAGACGCCGCGCAGCACCAGATACGGGGCACATCGCCAGAGCGGATGTGCCGAAGCCGCTCGGCCAACACGTCAAAATGGTGGGCCTCGCGGTAGAACGAGGTCAGGTTGGTGGTCAGGCTGTTGACAAACTCCTGCCAATCGGTGTCGCTGCCCGACTGAACGCCATCCAGGTAACTGCGAAAGGTCAGATGCCCCCGTTCGCGCAGGCGCCGCGACAAGCGGCTATACACCATGTTCTGCTTGCTGGGATGCAGGTCGATGCCCACGCGTTCGTGAATCAGGCGACGCACCCGCTCAAAATCGGCTTGGTTGAACTCCAAATCCCGGTCAAACGGCTGCGGCTCAGAGAGCGGTACCGTCGGGCGGTTGCTGGTGCGGATCGGTGTATTGCTCAGTGCCATTGTGCAAGGTTTGTCCGGGTGAGGTATGGCAGTCAGGCGGGTGCGGCCATTCGGAAGGTCGACATGGCCGACACCAGATGGGCTGCTTGGTCTTTCAGGCTGTGGGCAGCAGCAGCGGCCTCTTCCACCAGTGCCGCGTTTTGCTGGGTCATGCGGTCCAACTCGCCTATGGCGTCGTTCACCTCGCCTATGCTGCCGGTCTGCTGCTGGGCGACTGTACTGATCTCCGAAATGGCCACAGTCACGTTCTGAACGCTGCGGACAATGTCCTGAATCGCTCGGCCCGCTTCTTGCGCGAGCCGGGAACCGGTGTCAACCTTGTCCACGCTCACCCCGATCAGGGCCTTGATTTCCCTGGCGGCGTCGGCAGAACGGATGGCCAGGCTGCGCACCTCGCCCGCCACCACCGCAAAGCCTCTGCCCTGCTCACCGGCACGGGCGGCTTCGACTGCGGCATTCAATGCAAGGATATTGGTCTGGAAAGCGATGCCGTCTATCAATGCGGTGATCTCGGCAATGCGGGTTGCGCTGGCGTTGATCTCCCCCATCGTGGCGGTGACCTTGGCCACCACCACCCCTCCCCGCTCGGCCACCTCCACAGCAGATGCTGCGAGCTGGTTGGCAGTGGCTGCAGACCCGGCCGACTTGCGCATGGTCTGTGCGAGTCGGTCCACATTGACGGCGGCCTCCTGCAAGCTGCCTGCCGTGCGTTCGGTGCGTGAGCTCAGGTCCTGGTTGCCGGTGGCAATCTGTTCGGTGGCCACACTGACGCTCTCAGAACCGGAGCGAATGCCGGAAACCACCTCACGCAACCGCTGCTGCATCTGGGACAACGCACCCTGGAGTTCGCCCAGTTCGTCGTTCCGGCTCACGCGGATGGTGGTGATCAGGTCACCGTCTGCGATGCCCTTGGCCGTCTGGATGGCCTGTCGAACCGGCGTCAGCACCCCCTGCGCGACCACCCACGACATACAGCCTGCCAGCAGCACCGCCACACCACAAAGTGCGATCAACCAGCCCTTGGACTGCTGAATTTGCGCTTCAGCGTCTGCGGCGTGGGCAGTGGCCTGTGTCTCGGTGTGGGCCACTACCGCCTCGATGGTCTTCAGGTACGCATCGGCCTCGGGCATCATTTGCCGTTCGATGGCGGCTTGGGCGGCAGCCAGGTTGTCGGGCTGACCCAGTTGTTCGATGATCGCTGCACGGACAGACAGGTAGGTCTGGCGCGACGACGCCACCTTGGCCATCAGCGTGGTTTCGGTGGGTGTGGTCAGTCGCTTTTCCAGTTGCTTCTGCAGCTCGGAGATGCGGGCAGATGTCTGCTTCATTGAACCGTTCACGAATGTGGCCAGTGCTGGCGGGCTGCCAGCCTTGGCCAGCAACACAGCCCGCTGAACATTCATGCGGGTTTGGTGCGCCCATTCTGTGGCCATGCCTTGCGACGCCAGTGACGCGGCTTCGTTCAGCCGCAATGCGGTGATGCCCTGCAACTGGGCCACCGCCAGGAAACCTGTGGCCATTTGCAGCAACAGCAGCACACCAAAGGCCAAGGCCAGCTTGCCGCGAAGGCGAAGTTTTGGGAATGCCACGGTCAGAGCCCTTGCGACAGGCCGATTTCGGCGCCGCCCAACATGGATTCGATGTCCACCAGGATCAGCATCCGGTCGCCCAGGCTGGCAATGCCCGTGATGAAGCCGGTGTCGCTGGCGGAGAGTTCTGGTGGTGGCTGGATGTGGCTGCTGTCGAGGTCGATCACATCCGACACCGAATCCACCACCGCGCCGACCACCCGGCCACACACGTTGAGCACCACCACCACCGTGACTTCGGTGTATTCGGCGGTGTCGCAACCGAGTTTGACCCGCAGGTCGATGATCGGCACGATCACACCGCGCAGGTTTACCACGCCTTTGACAAACGACGGTGCGTTGGCAATGCGCGTCGGTGGCTCGTAGGAACGGATCTCCTGCACCTTCTGGATGTCAATGCCGTACTCTTCGGCACCGACACGGTAAGTCAGGTATTCCCCGGGGCGTGAACGGTGGTCCTGGCGCTCGGCCATTTGGCGCGCCAGCTGGGCGCCTTCGTTGATCATGTCCATGGTGTGCGTCCTTGGTAGCGACAGGCTGTAAAGAAAGAATCAGAACTGGGTCCAGTCGTCGTCGGCAACCGACGCAACTGGGGACTTGGCATGGAGCACGGGGGCTGGCAATGCCGCCCGCACCTGTGTGGACGGTGCCGGCTTCTTGGCGGGTGTCTGGTTGTGCGCCACACGGGCTGCAGGTGTTTGCGCAACCGCAAAACCACCCGCCACATCACCGCTGATCTTGAACTGCTGCACCGAACCGACCAGCTCCCCCGCACGCGACTTGAGGCTACCAGCCGCTGCCGCCAGCTCTTCCACCAGTGCGGCGTTCTGTTGCGTGACCTGGTCCAGCTGCGTGACCGCCTGGCCGACCTGGGCAATGCCCTGGGTCTGCTCCTGTGCGGCGGAACTGATCTCGCCAATCATGTCGCTGACCCGTTTGACCTGCGCCACGATGTCACCCATGGTGCGACCGGCATCGGCCACCAGCTTGCTGCCGCCTTCCACCTTGCTGACGCTTTCACCAATCAACCCCTTGATTTCGCGGGCGGCTTCGGCGCTGCGCTGGGCCAGGCTGCGCACCTCGCCCGCCACCACCGCAAAGCCACGGCCCTGCTCGCCAGCCCGGGCGGCTTCCACCGCCGCATTGAGGGCCAGGATGTTGGTCTGGAAAGCAATGCCATCGATCACGCCGATGATGTCGCTGATGCGCCGGCTGGACACAGAAATGCCCTCCATGGTGGTGACCACTTCGTCCACCACCCGGCCACCGTCCACCGCAGCCTGGCTAGCCGCTGTGGCCAACTGCGACGCCTGCCGTGCGGTGTCAGCGGTGTTGCGCACCGTGCCGTTGAGTTGCTCCATCGACGCGGCCGTTTGCTGCAGGCTGGAGGCCTGCTGCTCGGTACGCTGGGACAGGTCTTCGTTGCCATTGGCGATCTGGCCTGAACCGCTGGCAATCGCGTCGCTGTTGGTACGCACCCGGGAAACCAGGCCGCTCAGCGCGTCGGTCATTTTGCCGAGCGCCACCAGCAGTTGGCCGGGTTCATCGCGGCTGCCAACAGGCACTTTGGTACTCAGGTCACCACTGGCCAGCGTCTCGGCGACTGTGACGGCCTGGGCAATCGGACGGGTGATGCTCAGCGTCAATAACCAGGCGGCGGCAATACCAAACAACACGGCCAAAGCAGTAGACGACACCAACACCACTTGCATGCTGTCGTAATTTTTGCGCACGGCGGTGGCAATGTCGGTTGCCTGCTGTTCTTCGTGCTCGGAGAGTTGCCGCACCGACTCGATCCAGCTTTTCTGCGCGGGCAGGGTCTCCTCGGACAGCATGCGGGTTGCATCGGCGGCCTGGTCGTTCTTGGCCAGCCGGCCCACGTTGTCGGCCAGTGGGCGCGCCGTCTCTTTGCGCTTCTGGATCGTGCCAATCAGCGCCTGCTCACGGGCTGTCGGGTTGGGCATCAGCTGGATCAGCTTTTTCTCGGCTTCGTCGTAGGCGTTGCGGGCCTCGGTCAGTTCGCGCTGAACCTGGTCACGTTGGCCAGGTCCAGTGAACAAAATGAGGTCCCGAACCGAGGCGCTGCTGCGGTTGATGGCGCCGTACATGTCGTGGGCCGCGCGGGCATGCTCATGCCGCACGTTGACGATGTCGTCCATGCTCATCTTCAGCTCGGACAAACGGTTCAGCGACAGGGCGGACATGCTGACCACCATGGCCAGCATCAGGCCAAAGCCCAGTGCCAGCCGCTGGCCAATCTTGAGGTTTCTGAGAAGACTCGTCATGCGGAAGGACCTTTCTTGGGTTACCCATGTTGTCGGCAAAAAATGGCCGAGACTGAGTGGTGATTCGGGGTGTTTCTCTGGATGTGCTCAGCGCGCGTCAGGCTGCGCCAAGGCAGACACATCGAGAATCAATGCCACGCGGCCATCGCCCATGATGGTGGCGCCGGAAATGTTCTGTACCTTGCGGTAGTTGGCTTCCAGGTTCTTGACCACCACCTGTTGCTGGCCAACCAGTTCGTCGACCAGCAGTGCCACACGGTGCCCTTCCGACGCCACCACCACCATGATGGGCGGACTGGTCACCTCGGCATGGGTACGCTGCACAGCGCATACCGCGTCCAGCGCCACCACCGGCAGCCAGTCGTCACGCACCTTGACAACCTGGCTGGTTCCAGCGAGTGTCTTGACCACCGCGGTGCTGGCCTGGAAGGACTCGACCACGCAGGCCAGCGGCAGCACATAGATTTCGTCACCCACCCCCACGGTCATGCCATCCATGATGGCCAGGGTCAGCGGCAGACGCACCTGGACCCGCATGCCTGCGCCCTTGGCAGAATCCAGCGAAACGCTGCCGCCCAGCGCGAGGATGTTGCGCTTCACCACGTCCATGCCAACACCGCGGCCAGAGACATCGGTCACCACCTCGGCGGTGGAAAAGCCAGGGGCAAAAATCAGCTGCCAGATATCCTGGTCGGTCATGTTGTCGGGCAACACCATGCCGTTGTTGCGGGCCTTGGCCAGAATCCGGTCGCGGTCCAGGCCCTTGCCGTCGTCGCGCACCTCGATCAGGATCGAGCCGCCCGAGTGCTGGGCCGAGAGCGTGATGCGCCCCTGGGGTGATTTGCCCAATGCGATCCGCTCGTCGGGCAGCTCGATGCCGTGGTCGAGCGAGTTTCGGATCAAATGGGTCAGCGGGTCGGTGATCTTCTCGATCAGCCCCTTGTCCAGCTCGGTCGCCTCGCCAATGGTTTTCAGTTCCACCTGCTTGCCCAGCCGACTGGCCAGGTCGCGCAGCATGCGCGGGAAGCGGTTGAAGACCACCGCCATCGGGATCATGCGGATCGACATCACCGCGTCCTGCAGATGCCGGGTGGTGCGCTCCAGGTCGGCCAGCCCCGACAGCAGCTGTTGGTGCGCCCCCAGCTCCAGCTTCTCGGCCCGCTGTGCCAGCACCGCACGGGTAATGACCAACTCGCCCATCAGGTTGATCAACTGGTCTACCTTTTCAACCGGAACCCGGATCGTGGTTTCCACCGCACCCACCTGGGCCTTCTCTGGCGCTGGCGCTACCGCTGGGGCCGCCGCTGGTGCGGGTGGGACAGGTACGCGTGCCACCGGGGCTTCAAACAGGCCGTAGCCGCATTCGGATTCGCTCTCGGCCCAGGGCGCGATCTGCAACTGCTCGCGCGGCACATGGAAACAGCACAGGTCCATCAGTTCGTCGTCGTCGGTGCTGGTCACCAACTTGAACCGCACCGTGTGCTCGTCCTGCCCCGGCAAGGGCGCCTTGCGCTCCAGGCGACCCAGCCCGCCCACCTCCTTGAACAGGGTCAACAAATCGTCGGCCAGATCAGGCTGTGCCAGCGGTCCGGCCAGCAAAGTCATGGTGCGCTCGTTCTGAGCGGGGGCTGCAGCGGCACCGCTGGCGGCCGCGCCACTGGGGTGATGGCCATCGGAATCAAAGGTCTGGATGGTGTCGATCAGCCCCTGAACATCACCCGGGCTCTCGGTACCACCCTGGTGGCCGGCCAGCATGGCGCGCAAAGCGTCGCCAGAAGCCAGCAACACATCGACCATCCGGGTGTTCAGTGCGATCTCGTGACGGCGCAACTTGTCCAGCAGTGTCTCCATCACATGGGTGAGGCTGGTCACGTCCTCAAACCCGAAGGTGGCGGCGCCGCCCTTGATCGAATGGGCGCAACGGAACACCGCGTTGAGGGCTTCGTCGTCCGGGGCATCGACCTGCATGTCCAGCAGCAACTGCTCCATGCCCGCCAGGCTTTCCCCCGCTTCTTCAAAGAAGACCTGGTAGAACTGGGTCAGATCGAAGTTCTGGTTGTTGCCGCTCTGGTCGGTAAGGTTGGTTTCAGTCATGGGCGGTTCACAGGTCAGACAACAACTTTGCGCACCACTTCGATCAGACGGGCGGGGTCGAACGGCTTCACCAGCCAGCCGGTGGCGCCGGCGGCGCGGCCGGCTTGCTTCATGTCGTCACCGGACTCGGTGGTCAGGATCAGGATCGGCACCTGCCGGTGCTGACCCTGCGCGCGCAGCGATCGGGTGAGCGTCAGCCCATCCATGCGCGGCATGTTCTGGTCGGTCAGCACGAGGTCGACGGTGCTGTGGCGAAGCTTGTCCAGCGCGTCCAGGCCGTCCACCGCCTCAATCACCTTGTAGCCAGCGCCCTCCAGCGTGAAGGTGACCATTTGTCGCATGGAAGCCGAGTCGTCAACGGCAAGGATTGAGGGCATGGGTGGCTGCTCCGAATAGGCTGAAAATTAGAAGAAATCAATGCTGCCGGCACGCACATCGGCCTGCTCAACCGGGCGTGGCGGCACCACGGCCAGCCCTGTGTGGGACAGCAAGCCCAGGTAAGGCGTTGTGTCAGCGGGCAAGGTGGCTGCAATACATTTCAGACGGGACTGGGCATGGGCCAACTTCTGCTGGGCCATGTCCTCGAACTGCAAGGCCACGGCAGCGTCGGCCAGAGCCTGGCGCAAGGCGGGCTGGGCACCACCCAGGGGGTCGGTTTCCAGCCGGTTCACCAGCTGCGAGGCCTGCGCAAAAGCCGTAAACAGGCGGTGCGAGGCATTGCCGAGCAAAGTCTCCAGTGCCGCCAGTTCGGCAGACACCGCCAGCAGCCCGGCAGCGGCTGCTGGGTTGGTCGGGTAGTCGGTGGCTGAACCACACGGGATGGTGCGCATCGGGTGTTCCATGGGCGCGGGCTTGTTGCCCGCCCTCCAGTTATCGGCAGGGCACGCCATCCCAATAGGGTGATTAGCCATTGGAGCGCCCCGTATTTCCCCACGTCGAGGGCGCAAAAGGGATGGTTTGCGCGTCAGACGCGGGTTTCTGCGCCGTTCACCGTTTACTTCCTGTACCGGCTGCCGAAACCAACAAAGACGGCTTTGCGGCCACACTCCACCGCCCGACACCCTGAGCCACCTACATGAACCTGCAGTCCCTGATGTCCAAACGGCTGGTCACGGTCGAACTGGACGACACGCTGGAAACCGTCAAGGAAATCTTTGATGAACTCAAGGTGCACCACGTGCTGGTGGTGGAAGACCACCGCCTGATTGGCGTGGTGTCTGACCGCGACCTGTGGAAGGCGCTCAGCCCCTACATCGACAGCATTGTGGAAACCGCCCGCGACGTGGCCACCCTCCACAAGCGGGTGCACCACGTGATGAGCCGCAAACCGCTGACACTGCAGGCCGACGCCCCGGTGTCGGCCGCCATCGACCTGATGCTGGCGCACCGCATCTCGTGTGTGCCAGTGGTGGATGGCGACAACGTGCCGGTGGGCATTGTCAGCTGGCGCGACATCCTGAAAGCGGTCGCACACCCGATGGGCCCTGGCGTTTCCGTGGGCATGTGAAAGCAAAAGAGGCTGGTGCGCCAGGCGAACTGCCGATTGACCCGCCTTCTTGGCATGCCTCCTCGAAGGTGCTGATCGTGGCTTGCACCTCATTGGTGCTATCCCGCGCATCTGCATGCCGACCTTGCTGACACCGTAGACCCCCAGGTTTCCCTGCACTGAATGCGCTGGCCAGGGCTTCGTCGCGTTGGGCGGCATTCTCGGAGGGGGTCGGGTATTGCAATGTTGTGCAATATTTCTGTTGGGGGCCTTGAGAGAATCGAAATTGAGGCTGGATTTGTTGGCGCTATTTTTTCGCTGTTACCCAAGGTGGGACGGCCAAAGACTTCGCTTCGGTGGCTTCTCCTCCCATGACTGATTTCATATTTTCTTATGTATTCCGTCCTCATGGCACCTCTGTCTGATGGTGACTTAGAAGCTTTTGCGCTGTGTGAGAGGACCGGCGGTCACCGCGACGCGATTCGGCTCACCTTCCACAAAACCGTTGACTTGGTTTTAGCGATTGAGAAAACCCAGATTGAAGCGCAGTACCTTCTGCCAAACCCTGCGCTGCCCATCGTTTGGATCGGTTCAACCAACCACGAAACAATGCTGAGTGAACTTGGATTCGCTTGCGGCGCTGTTGAAAAGGCGCTGCGCTATGTCAAGTCGCCGGCTTTGCTGAACGCCATCGTGCACGTGAAACCGCCTCAATTTGCAGCCTAAAAGCTTGGCACCCAATACCTTGACAGCCAAGAAAGTCGGTCGAAATGCGCTGCCCCTAAGTAAGAAATAACGGTTCGAACTGCCTGCAACAACCTGCCCTCAGCGCCATGACCAAAATCTTTGCACCTGTCCTCTTGGTTTTCACTCTTCTGGGATGTGCAGACTCACCTGACCAGCACCGTCAGATTGTCTCGGCGTCGCCGCAACCTGAATTGTCCCGGACAGCGACTACACCTCCGGCGACCGCTGTTGCCAGTTCCTTGCCAGTCACAGCAGCCGTGCAACCAGTAGCCAGCCATGGCCACCCGTTGACTCAACCAGGCAAAGCTGAAAAAGAAAAGAAGAAGACCCAGCCCAAGGCAGAAACGTCTGCACCGACAAAGACCAAGCAACCCAGCAAGCCCAAAGCCGTCACCTGCACCTTATCCAAGTCAGGGCGAGACACCTACGAGGTTGCCAACATCGTTTGCAAAAATGACACCGACATGATCCACACGGTCTACCTACAAATCTTGGCGCTTGGCTATTCAGGCATACCAACACAGGTTGCCGAACAAGCTGGATACCTGTTTGCGCCTGGAGAATCCAAGCGCGTGGCGCGGCTCAAAGTCATCAGCCGACCGGCGGACCTGAAAATGACGTACAAGGCTGTGCCGTTTTCTGTGGCAATGACACCCAAATGACCGTGGGTTTAAAACCGCACGCCGCATGGCCTTGATCTCCGGGCTGGAAAGGTTTTGACCGGAAATTGCAGTTGGTGCGCGGGGCGGGACTCGAACCCGCACATCCTTGCGGACGTCAGGACCTAAACCTGGTGCGTCTACCAATTTCGCCACCCGCGCGGTTCTTGAAAAAGAAAGCGGCTTCGGGTGGCACCGCTGTCGCGAGCACCCGAAACCGCAGTTTTCGGTCCATGTGTATTTTAGCCTGACGGCACACGCATGCACCCCGCCGGGGGTGCACAAAGTCACACCGCAACCGGTCCTTCACGCTTCACACGGAACCATGCGGCGTACATGGCCGGCAGCGCCAGCAAGGTCAGCGCCGTGGCGACCA
Source organism: Burkholderiaceae bacterium (assembly GCA_017848435.1). Classification (GTDB taxonomy): domain Bacteria; phylum Pseudomonadota; class Gammaproteobacteria; order Burkholderiales; family Burkholderiaceae_C; genus PCRC01. Next base: position 83,971 of record JAFEHU010000056.1, read on the forward strand.
CCAGGCCGCCCATGATGGCCACGGCCATGGGCCCCCAGAACACGCTGCGCGACAGCGGGATCATCGCCAGCACAGCGGCGGCGGCGGTCAGCACGATGGGCCGCAAGCGGCGCACGGCCGATTCCACCACCGCGTCCCAGGCGGGCACACCGCGGGCACGGTCTTGCTCGATCTGGTCGATCAGAATCACCGAATTGCGCTGGATCATGCCCATCAAGGCGATCACGCCCAGCAAAGCAACGAAGCCGAACGGCCGGTTCAGCAGCAGCAGCGCACCGGACACACCGGCAATGCCCAGCGGCCCGGTCAGGAACACCAGCATGGCACGGCTGAAACTCTGCAGTTGCAGCATCAGCAGCGTGAAGGTGAGGAACAGCATGATGGGCAGGCCCACCACAATGGACGCCGAGCCCTTACTGCTTTCTTCCACCGCGCCGGCCACCTCGATGCGATAGCCCATGGGCCCGGCCGCCTGCCACTTGGCTTCCAGCGCCTTCAGTTCGGGCAACAGCTGCGCGGTGACGGTGGCGCCCTGCAGGCCTTCGACAATGTCGCTCTGCACGGTGATGGCGAAATCGCGGTTCTCGCGCCACAGCACACCGGGCTCCCAGGTGAACACCGGTTTGGCAATCTGCGTCAGCGGGATGGACTGGCCCGACGCGGTGGGCACGTAGCCGTTGCCCAGCCCGGAGAGCGTGTCGCGTTCGTCAAGCGGCTGGCGCAGCACGATGTCGATCAGTTTGTCTTCTTCGCGGAACTGGCCTACGGTGCTGCCCGCCAGGTTGGTGCGCGAGGCCTGGGCGATGGACTGGCTCGTCACGCCCAGCGCGCGGGCCTTGGCCTGGTCCACCTCCAGACGCAGCACCTTGATGGACTCGTTCCAGTTGTCGTTCACGCCACGCGTGTTCGGGCTCTGGCGCAGCACCGCCTTGACCTCGTCGGCCCGGGCCCGCAGCAGTGTCGGCTCGGTACCCACCACACGGAACTGCACCGGGTAAGGCACCGGTGGCCCGTTGGGCAGCAGCTTGACGCGGCCACGCACCTCGGGGAATTCGGTCGCCAGGAGGGCGGGCAACTTCACCCGCAAACTCTCGCGCACCTGCAGGTCTTTGGGCAGGACGATGAACTGCGACACGTTGGCCTGCGGGAACACCTGGTCCAGCGGCAAATAAAAGCGCGGCACGCCAGAGCCAACCCAGGTGGTGACCGAGTCCACCCCCACTTCTTCGCGCAGGCGGGCTTCCACACGGCGGGTGGTCGATTCGTTGGCCGCGAACGAGGTGCCTTCGGGGAACCAGATGTCCACCATGATCTCGGGTCGGCTGGAGTCTGGAAAGAACTGCTGCTGCACCTTGCCCATGCCCACAATGCCCAGTGCAAACACCAGCAAGGTGGCGCCGATGGTGAGCCAGCGGTGCGCCACGCACCAGTCCACCATGCGGCGGAAGGTGCGGTAGAACGGCGTGTCAAAGTGCTCGTGCGGGCCGTCTTCCGCCAGCGGGGCGGGTTTGTCCTTGAGCAGCAACAGGCCCAGGTAGGGCACGAAATAGACCGACACCAGCCAGCTCAGCACCAGCGCAATCACCGTCACCGCAAAGATGGCGTAGGTGTACTCACCGGTGGTGGAGCGGGCCAGGCCGATGGGCAAAAAGCCGGCGGCGGTGATGAGTGTGCCGGTGAGCATGGGCATGGCGGTCACGTCGTAGGCGAAGGTGGCGGCGCGGACCTTGTCGTAGCCCTCCTCCATCTTGCGCACCATCATCTCGACCGCGATGATCGCGTCGTCCACCAGCAGCCCGAGCGCGATGATCAGCGAGCCGAGCGAGATTTTGTGCAGGCCAATGCCGAGGTAGTTCATCGCCAGAAAGGTCATGGCCAGCACCAGCGGGATGGTGATGCCCACCACCAGGCCGGGACGGATGTCGATGTGCCAACCCAGGCGCCCGCCCTTGTGCAAACCCAGCGCAATGAAGCTCACCGCCAGCACGATCACCACCGCCTCGATCAGCACCCGGATGAACTCGCCCACCGAACGCGACACCGCCTTGGGCTGGTCTTGCACGTTCACCAGCGCCATGCCCGCTGGCAGTTTGGCGTTGATGTTTTGGGTCACCCCCTGCAGCGCCTTGCCCAGCGCAATGATGTCGCCGCCCTTGGCCATGGAGACACCCAGTGCAATGACCTGCTTGCCCTGGTGACGCACCTTCACCGTGGGCGGGTCCACGTAGCCCCGGCTGATGCTGGCAATGTCGCCCAGCCGCAGCTGGTTGGCCGACGCGTTGCCACCGGCACCGCGGATGGGCATGGCGCGCAGGTCATCCAGCGCGTTGAACTGGCCAGCCACCCGCACCTGCACCACGTCCAGCGGGGTTTGCACCGCGCCAGCGCTTTCCACCGCGTTCTGCTGGCCCAGTTGCGCCAGCACCTGGTTGAAGTCCAGCCCGAGCTGGGCCAGGCGCTTTTGCGAAATCTCGATGAAGACTTTCTCGTCCTGGACACCGAACAGCTCGACCTTGGCGACGTCGGGCACCCGCAGCAGTTGCTGGCGCACGTCGTCGGCAAAGTCCTTGGTTTCGGCGTCGCTGAAGCCGTCGGCCTCGAGCGCATAGATGACGCCATAGACGTCTCCGAACTCGTCGTTGTAGAACGGCCCCAGCACACCCGCCGGCAAGGTGCTGCGGATGTCACCGATCTTCTTGCGCACCTGGTACCAGACGTTGGGCACGTCGGCCGGCTTGGACGAGTCCTTGATCTGGAAAATGATCTGCGACTCGCCCGGCTTGGAGTAGCTGCGGATCTTGTCGGCGTAGGGCACCTCCTGCAGGGTGCGCTCCAGCTTGTCGGTCACCTGTTCAGCCACCTGCTGCGCCGTGGCGCCGGGCCAGTAGGTGCGCACCACCATCGCGCGGAAGGTGAACGGCGGGTCTTCGTCCTGCCCGAGCTGGAAGTAGGCCGCCACGCCCAGCAGCATCAGCACCACCATCAGGTAGCGGGTCAGTGCCGGGTGTTCCAGAGCCCAGCGGGAGAGGTTGAAGCCGGCGTTGGGTTCGGCCAGCGGCGGTGTGGGGTGCTTGGGTGCTGTCATGGCAGGCTCACTGCGCGCGGCTGGCGGCCACGGTGGGGGCACTGGCAGCAACCGCAGTTGCTCCGTTTTTAATAGCTGAATCACCAGGTTTCACTAAGGCTTGCGCCTCTTTTTCCTTGAAAACAGTGACTTTTTGCCCTGGCGAGAGCACATGGACACCCGCCGACACCACCCGCATGCCCGGGGTGAGCCCGCCCGCGATGACGGCGGCGTTGCCGTCGGCGGTGGCAATTTGCACCGGCTGGGAACGCACGGTCATGGTCGCTTCGTCCAGCACCCACACGGCGGTGGCGTCACCGTCCTTGCGCAAGGCGCTGGTGGGGAGCTTGATGGCCGGTGTGCCGGCCAGGCTCAGTGCGGCCGGCTGCACGTAGACGGTGGTGCCCAGCGGCGGGGCCTGGGCGGCGTCCACCGCCACCTTGACGGTGAAGGTGCGGGTCACCGGGTCGGCACTGGCCGCCACCTCGCGCACCGTGCCGGGCAGCACCGTGTCTTGCGCCCAGCTGCGCACCTTGACCGCGCTGCCCACCGCCATGGCCCTGACCTTGTCTTCCGGCACCGCAAACACCACGTCGCGCGCGCCGTCTTGCGCCAGCCGCAGTACCGGCGTGCCAGCGGCCAGCACCTGGCCGGGTTCGGCCTCCACCGCGGTGATGACCCCCGCCACATCGGCCACCAACGTGGTGTAACCGGCCTGGTTGCCCTGGCTGGCCAGCTGCGACTGCGCCTGGTCCAACTGCGCCTGCGCGGCCTTCAAGGTGGTGTCGCGCCGTTCCAGCTCGGCGCCGCTGATGAAGTTCTGGTCTTTCAACGACTTGAAACGGCCAAAATCGGCCGCCGCCAGGTCGCGGTTGGTCTGGGCCGCCGCCACCTGGGCGCGGGCGGCATCGGCCGCCAGCCGGTAGTCTTGCGCGTCAATCTGCGCCAGCACCTGGCCCGCCTTCACGTGTTGGCCCAGTTCGGCCGGGCGGCGCAGCAGCTTGCCTGCCACCCGGAAACCCAGCCGCGACTCAACCCGTGCCCGCACATCACCGGCAAATTCGTGCCCGCTCTGGATGCTGTCGACACCCACCGTGAGCAGGCGCACCGCCCGCACCGGGGCCTCTGGCGGGGCTGGCCGGGAGCAGGCCGACAGCAGCAACGCAGCCCCGGCAACACAGGACAACAGGGCAAAGGCACGTGTGGGCATGGTGGTTCCAGAAGGTGGTTCGGTGGCAGCGCAGAAAACTGCCCGTTGGCGACGATATTAATGACTGACTGGTTAGTAATCTAATGTAAGCAGGTGTATTTGTCAAACCCACCGGCCGCCAGTGGCGTCGTGTTCACCGGCTTTTCACGCGCCGGGCGTGCAATCGGGGTCTGTTCACAGGAGCCACTACCATGCGCACACTGACCCAACGCTTTTTGCTAGCCATGACACTCACCTTGCCCGCGCTCAGCGCCTGCGGCGGCGGCGATGCGCCGCCCGCCACCGTGATCGGCCACCGCGGCGCCAGCGCGCTGCGGCCTGAGCACACGCTGGCGGCCTACCAGAAAGCCATTGACGACGGCGCCGACTTCATCGAGCCCGACCTCGTCATCACCGCCGACGGCGTGCTGGTGGCGCGGCACGAGAACGAGATTGCCACCACCACCGACGTGGCCAGCCGCCCCGAATTTGCCGCCCGCCGCACCACCAAAACCATCGACGGCACAGCGCTGACCGGCTGGTTCACCGAAGACTTCACGCTGGCCGAGCTGAAAACGCTGCGCGCCATCGAGCGCATCCCGCAGAACCGACCGGCCAACGTGGCCTTCAACGGCCAGTTCCCGGTGCCCACGCTGCAGGAAGTGATTGATCTGGCCCAGCAGGCCAGCCGCCAGACCGGCCGCACCATTGGCATCTACCCGGAAACCAAGCACCCGACCTACTTCCAGCGCATCGGCAAGCCGCTGGAGCAGCCGCTGCTCGACACGCTGGCCCGCAACGGCTACACCGAGGCGAATTCGCCGGTCTACATCCAGTCGTTTGAAGTCGCCAACCTGCGTGCGCTGCGCAGCCGCACCCGGGTGCGGCTGGTTCAGCTCTACGGCAGCCCGACGCAACAGCCCTACGACTTTGTGGTGGCAAACGACCCGCGCACCTATGGCGACATGGCCACTGCCGCCGGCCTGCGCGAGGTGGCCAGCTACGCCCAGGGCGTGGGCCCGGTGAAAGACCTGGTGATCCCGCGCGATGCCAGCAACCACCTCGGCACGCCCACCGCGTTCGTGGCCAACGCGCATGCCAACCACCTGGTGGTGCACATCTACACCCTGCGCCCGGAGAACCCCTTCCTGCCGGCCAACCTGCGGCGCGGCAATGTGGCGTCACCCAGCGAGCGCGGCGACCTTCTGGCCGAGATCCGTGCCTACCTGGACGCGGGCGTGGACGGCTTCTTCACCGACGACCCGGCGGTGGGCCGTGCCGCTGTTGCCGCCCAGAAGCGCTGAGCGTCAGCTCACAGCCACTGCGTGTGCGCTGGCCGCCCCAGGCAGGCCTTGAGCCAGTCTTTCGTCAGCGGGTAGTTGGCCAGCAACTCGCGTGCCGGGCGCACCCAGCCGGTCACACTGGCCAGACACAGGTCGGCCACGGTGAAGCGGTCGGCGGCGAGGTAGGCATGGCCCCGGTCCTGCGCCAGCTGCAGGTGCTGCTCGATGACGGCCAGGGGCTTGGGCAACCGCTTCTCGGCCGCCTCGGCCAACTCCGGCTTGCGTTGCTCGGGCGGCATGGCCAGGCGGTGCATCAGCACGGTGAGCGCGTCTTTTTCCAGCGTGCTGGCGGCCCAGAAGCTCCAGCGCAAGGCATCGGCTTCTTCGCGGGCGTTGGCGGTCGAGATGTCCGTGCCATCGTGCGCGCCGTACTGGCGCGCGATGTAAAGCACACACGCCATCGACTCCCAGACCGTCACCTCGCCCTCGGGCGTCTGGTCCACCAGCACCGGGATGTGGCCGTTCGGGTTGAGCGCCAGAAACTCGGGCGTGCGGGTGGCGCCGCGCAGGAAGGGCGTGGGCACGTGGCTGAAGGCCAGGTTCAGCTCGGTGGCGGCCCACAGCGGGCGGATGGCGCGCGAACTGGCGACGCCGTGGATCGTGAGTCCCATGGGAAATACCCTTTTGGTGGTTAGGTGGCCGAGCTTACGGCAGGGCCGCACACGCGTCAGTCACGGCGGCAACCCGCGGCCTCTAAACTACAGACCATGCCCGCACTCCCCCCTGCCCGCGCACCGATGAGAGTCGGCTGATGGCTGTTAACCACTACGAAAATTTCCCGGTCGCCTCTTGGTTGTGCCCGCCCCGGCTGCGGCCGGTGATCACAGCCATCTACTGGTTCGCCCGCACCGCCGACGACATCGCCGACGAAGGCGACGCCACCGCTGCAACGCGGCTCGACGACCTCGCCGCTTTCCGTGCCGACCTGCATGCTGCTGCTGCGGGCCAGCCCCCTTCCGCCCGCTGGGCACCGGTGTTCACACCCCTGGCCCAGGCAATGGCCGATTTCAAGCTGCCGGTGCCGCTGCTGGCCGACCTGCTCAGCGCCTTCGAGCAAGACGTGCGCAAGACCCGCGACGGCGCCAGCTACGCCGACCGCGCCGAGCTGCTGGACTACTGCCGCCGCTCGGCCAATCCGGTCGGCCGGCTGTTGCTGCACCTCTACGGCATCACCGACGCCACATCACTGGCCGAGAGCGACCACATCTGCACCGCGCTGCAGCTCGCCAACTTCTGGCAAGACCTCAGCGTGGACATCCCGCGTGGCCGCCACTACCTGCCCGACGACGCCTGCGCCGCCCACGGTGTCTCACGCAGTGGCCTGGCGGCCCTGCAAACGACGCCAAACACTCTTAAATTGATAGCAAGCCAGGTAGATTTCACTCGGGCTTACATGCTGAAAGGCTTGAAATTGCCGAAAAAAGTGCCCGGCCGGGCCGGTTGGGAGCTGCGGCTGGTCGCCCAGGGCGGTCTGGCCATCCTCGGCAAGATCGAGGCCGTGGGTTACCGCACGCTGGACGTCCGCCCCACCGTGGGCCGCGCCGATGTGCCCCGCCTGCTGTGGCGCAGCCTGACGATGTGATGCCGTCGGAGACAATTCACGCATGACCCCTGAGCAATACGTGCAGGAAAAGGCCGCCGCCTCCGGCAGCAGCTTCTACTATGCCTTCCTGTTTCTGCCCAAGCCGCGCCGCGCCGCCATCACCGCCTTCTACGCCTTCTGCCGCGAGGTGGACGACGTGGTGGACGACATGGTCGACCCCGGCGTGGCGCACACCAAGCTCGCCTGGTGGCAGACCGAGGTGGCCAAGGCCTTCGCTGGCCAGCCCAGCCACCCGGTGATGCAGGCACTGATGCCACTCGCCGCCAGCCACCACATTGAGCAGCACCACCTGCAAGCCGTGATCGAAGGCTGCCAGATGGACCTGACGCAAACCCGCTACCTCGACTACCCCGGCCTGCAGCGCTACTGCCACCTGGTGGCCGGCGTGGTGGGCGAAGTGGCCGCGCAAATCTTTGGCCAGACCGACCCCGCCACCACGGCGTATGCCCACCGCATGGGCCAGGCCTTCCAGCTCACCAACATCCTCCGCGACGTGGGCGAAGACGCGCTGCGGGGCCGCATTTACCTGCCGGTGAACGAGTTGCAGCAGTTCGACGTCAAGGCGCACGAAATCCTGCAGCGCACCTACTCCGACCGCTTCACCGCGCTGATGCAGTTCCAGGCCCAGCGCGCCCACCGCCTCTACGACGAAGCCCTGGCCCTGCTGCCCGCCGCCGACCGCCACACCCAAAAACCCGGCCTGATGATGGCCAGCATCTACCGCACCCTGCTGCGCGAGATCGAACGCGACGGCTTCCAGGTGCTGCACCAGCGCGTCAGCCTGACGCCACTGCGCAAGTTCTGGCTGGCGTGGAAGGTGCAAGCTTTAGGTCGGTTGTGAGATTGCCCCCACGGTCGCTCACTGCGTGTGCTCCCTGCCCCCCGAGGGGGCCGCATTTCGCCTTGGGGCGGCCCAGCGGCGAAACATGGCTCTAAGAACAGCCATCGTTGGCGCGGGTTGGGCCGGTCTGGCCGCCGCCGTGGCCGCCACACAAGCCGGCCATGCGGTCACCGTCTTCGAAGCTGCCCGCACCCTGGGGGGCCGCGCCCGCGCCCTGCCCGCCACGCTGCCCGACGGCACGCCGGTCACGCTCGACAACGGCCAGCACATCCTGATCGGCGCCTACCGCGACACCCTGGCGCTGATGCGAACGGTGGGCGTCCAGCCTGAATCGGTGCTGCAGCGCCTGCCGCTGTCACTGGTCTACCCCGATGGTTCAGGCCTGCGGGTGCCGACTGGCCCGGCACCATTCAACCTGCTGGCCGGTGTCTTGTGCGCAAAGGGCTGGACCTGGCGCGACAAATGGCGCCTACTGCGCACCACGCTGCGCTGGCGCCTGAACGGCTTCCAGTGCGCCCCCTCGCTGAGCGTCGCCGAACTGGGCCACACACTCAGCCCGCGGGTGATGGCCACGCTGGTCGAGCCGCTGTGCGTTTCGGCCCTGAACACCCCCACCCAACAGGCCAGCGCGCAGGTGTTCCTGCGCGTGCTGCAAGACAGCCTGTTCGCCGGTCCCGGCGGCGCCGACCTGCTGCTGCCCCGCACCGACCTCGGCGCGCTGTTGCCCGACGCGGCCGCCGCCTGGCTGCTGCAGCGTGGTGCACAGGTGGTCGCAGGCCACCGGGTCACGGCATTGCACACCAGCACACAGGGGGGTTGGCAGGTGGACGGCCAGGCGTTTGACCGTGTGGTGCTGGCCTGCCCGGCACCCGAAGCGGTGCGGCTGCTGTCGCACACCGCAACACCATGGCAAACCATTGCAGCGGCGCTGCGCTGTGAGGCCATCACCACGGTGTACACCCACCATCCCGATGCACGGTTGACAGCGCCGCTGATCGCACTGCCCAGCGGGCCGGATGCCCCCGCGCAGTTCGTGTTCGACCGGGGCCAGCTGGGCGGCCCGGCAGGCCTGCTGGCCTGGGTGGTCAGCGCGAGCGTGGGGGAGCGTGAGACCTTGCAGCAGCAGGTGCTGGCCCAGGCCCAGGCGCAACTTGGCCTGCGCGGCCTGACGCCGCTGCAAACCGTGGTGGAGAAACGCGCGACCTTTGCCTGCACGCCGGGGCTGGAACGGCCACCGATGCAGGTGGCGCCCGGGCTGCTGGCCTGTGGGGATTACGTGGCGGGCCCCTACCCGGCCACGCTGGAAGGCGCGGTGCGCAGCGGGCTGGCCGCCGCAGCAGCGCTTTAGTTCATCAGCCGCTTGGTCGTTTCGCGGCCGCAGGCGTCCTGCACCAACACGTCGCTGTCCAGGATGCGGCTCTTGCCGCCTTTGGCGCTCACGTCCATCACCATCTTGGCGGGAATGCTGCGGCAGCCAATGGGCTGGCACAGGCCTTCTTCGCCGTTCTTCACCAGCGCGGCTTCGACCACAAAGTCGCCCCCCGGTGACAGCGTCAGGCCGCCAAACTTCACTTCCTTGCTGTTGCGGAAATGCACGTACTGCTCGCTCACGGTGTTGCCGACCTTGACGCGTGCCACGTTGGTGTTGCTGATCAGTGCCACCGGCTTGTTCTCCGGCAGTTTGATGACTGCCACCTGGCAACCGGGGTTGCGGGCGGTCAGCCGGGCCTTCTCGGCATCGTCAAAAAAACCAGCGCTGCTCTGGGCCCACACGGCGGTGGTCAGCAAAGCCAAAGGGAGGGTCAAAACCAGGCGGGAGATGTGCTTGTTCATGGTGGTGCTTGGGTGCGGGCTGTCACAAAGGTGTCAAATGTATGCGAAGGTGTTACCGGCAACAACCCGGTTTTCCCCCACCACGCCGCACCAGCGGCCGTCACCGGCCCTCGAAAACCGCCGGGCGTTTGCTGAGGAAAGCGTCCAGCGCTTCCTTGAAATCGCGTGTCTGGGTGCTGGCCTGGAAGTTGTCGCGCTCGGCGTTGAGCTGGGTCGGCAGGTCGTTGTCGAGCGACGCGCGCAGCAACTTTTTCAGCCGGCCGATGGCCAGCGTGGGCCCATTGGCCAGGCGCTGGGCCAGTGTCTCGGTCTCGGCCACCAGCTGGTCGGCCGGCACCACGCGGTTGACCAGGCCCAAGCGCAGCGCTTCGTCGGCCAGGAAGGTCTCACCCAGCAGGGCGATCTGCATCGCGTTGCGCAGGCCAACGATGCGTGGCAGGTGCCACGAGCCGGACACGTCGCAATTGGCCGCCACGTTCACATAGGCCAGGTTGAATTTGGTGCCTTCGGCGGCAATGGCGAGGTCGCAGGCGGTGGCCAGGCTCAGGCTGCCACCGGCCACCACGCCGTGCAGGCTGGCGATCACCGGGGCGTTCAGGCCGGTGAGCAACTGCACCGCCTGGTGCATCGGCTCGATCACCGCCACGGCGGTGGCGGTCGGGTCGGTGCGGAAGCTGGCGAGGTCGCCGCCCGCGCCAAAACCACGCCCTGCGCCGCTGAGCACCACCGCGCGGACCGTGGCGTCAGCGGCCACGGCCCGGCAGGCGGCCAGAAACGCCTGTGCGGTGGCCACGTCCAGCGTGTTGAGTTGTTGCGGGCGGTTGAACTGCAGGTGCACCACCGCGCCGTTGCGGGTGGTGAGTACGGGGTGGGTGTCGGGGGTGGTCATGTCGGGCGTCCTAGGCAGTGGGAGATGGCGCGGGCCGCTGGCCCAGGCCGTTGATCAGCAGGCCAATGCACTGGCTGGCGATCTCGTCGGCTTTCAGCGGGCCGCCGGGCTGGTACCAGCGGCCAATCCAGCTCAGCGCACCGGCCAGGGTGAAGGCGGCAATCTTGGGGTCGCAGGGGGCAATGCTGCCTTCGGCCATGCCCTGGCGGATCAGTTCGCGGAATTCCTGGTCGAGTGCGGCCTTGAAGCGGCGCAGCTTGCGCTGGCTTTCCACCGGCAGCGGGTCTTCGCCCACGCGGATCACGCACATGCCAAAGTCCATGGTGACGATGCGGGCGTACTGGTGCATGCCGGCCACCAGCTTGTCGATGGCGCTGCCGCCGCTGAGCGCCACCTTCCCAATGGCGTCCTGCAGCATCTGCAGGCCAATGTTGACGCACTCGAACAGGATCTCGTCCTTGTTCTTGACGTAGTAGTACAGCGTGGGCTTGGTGATGTTCAGCCGCTCGGCCACCTCGTCCAGCGAGGTGGCGTGGAAGCCTTTTTCATTGAACATCTGCGCCGCCACCCGCAGCACCGCCTCGCGCTTGCTGGCGCGCAGCCGGGCACGCTCATCCTGCGGCTCCCACGGGGACGCCACCACCGCCCGGCCCTTGGGCGCGGGGGGCGCGGACACTGCTTCAGCGATAGAGGGCCTCGATCTCGGTGGCATAGGATTTGTAAATGCTGGACCGACGCACCTTCATGGTGGCGGTGACTTCACCGTCGTCGTGGTCGAGTTCTTTGGTCAGCAGGTGGAAACGGCGGATGCGCGCGACTTCGGCCAGCTTGGCGTTGCCCTGGTCAACCTCGGCCTGCACCAGTTCGCGCACCTCGGCGGTCTCCACCAGGGAGCGGAAATGGGTGAACGACAGGTTGCGTGATTCAGCCCACTGCGCCACGGCTTCGTAGTCGATCTGGATCAGCGCGCCGACAAACTTGCGCGCGTCGGCCACGATCACACATTCCTTGATGAAGTGGCTGGTCTTCATCGTGTTCTCAATTTCGCTCGGCGTCAGATTTTTGCCGCCTGCCGTGATCATGATGTCTTTCAGGCGGTCAACGATGCGCAGCTGGCCGTCCTGCTCGGCCACCACGTCGCCGGTGTGCAGCCAGCCATCCACAATGCTGCCGGCGGTGGCTTCCGGGTTTTTGTAATAGCCCTTGAACACGACGCCGCCGCGAATCTGCAACTCGCCCACCTCGGACAAGCGGTGCTCCACACCCTGGGTGGGCACACCCACGGTGCCAAAACGCACCTGGTCGAGCCGCTGGCCCAGCACCATGCCGCTGGACTCGGTCATGCCATACACCTCCACCAGCGGCACGCCCAGCGTGCGGAAGAACTGCACGATGGCCGGTGAAATCGGTGCGGCGCCGGTCAGCGCCACACCCACCCGGCGCAGGCCGATGAAGTTCTGCAGCGCGCGGAAGATCAGGCCGTAGTAAAAACCGAAGGTCAGCTTTTCACCCAAGCTGCGCTGGTGCGCCGCCTTGTGGGCAAACGGGGCACAGGCTTTCAGGCCAGCCTCAAACAGCCGCTGCCGCAGCCCGCCCGATTCGTGCATCTTGATGGCGATGGCCGAGTGCAGTTTTTCCCAGATGCGCGGCACGCCGAGGAACATGGTGGGCGCCACTTCGCGCAGGTCTTCCTGCACGGTGCGGATGGATTCGCCAAAGTCCACCCGCGACCCCAAATACAGCGGCACAAAGGTGGTGAGCATCTGCTCGGCCACATGGCACAGCGGCAGGTAAGACAAATGCGAGGTGGTGGGGGACAGGCCCAGGCGTTCAATGACCCCGGGTGCCATGGCGGCCACGTTGCCGTAGGAGATCATCGCGCCCTTGGGCTTGCCGGTGGAGCCGGAGGTATAGATGATGAGTGCGGTGTCGTCCAGCGTTTGCCGGGCCAGCACCTGGTCAATTACCGCACCGTCAGAGGAGGCACGACCGAGGGCTTCCAGTTCGGCAAAACCAATGACCAAATCGGGCGCGGCTTCACGGGTGTCGTCCAGGCCCTTGCGCTCCATCACCACGATCTTTTTCAGTCGTGGCAGTTGGTCGCGGGCTTCCAGCACCTTGTCGGATTGCTCCTGGTCTTCGCAGACCACCACCTCGGCGTCCGCGTGGGCCAGCACATAGGCAATCTCGTTGGTGGGGCTGGTGGGGTAGACGCCCACCGTCACACCGCCGACCAGGCCCGCGCCCAGCTGAGTCAGCACCCATTCCACGCGGTTTTCTGACAGCACACCCACATGGGCGCCATCGGACAAACCGACCGCGCGCAGGCCCAAGCCCACATGGCGGGCCCGCTCGTGGTAGCCGGCCCAGGTCAGGGGTTTCCAGATGCCGTGCTCCTTCTGGCGGATGGCCACCACGTCGGCACGGCGTTGCGATTGCTCGCGCAGCACCTGGGGCAGGGTCAGGGAATAAGACAGTTCGGTCATCGCAGCGCTTTCAGGACAGCCAACGCTTGCGGCGTTTGTAGTGCTTCAGCTCTTTGAAGCTCTTGGCACCGCCTTCGCTGCCCACACCGAGGTAGAACTCCCGCACATCGGGGTCGGCGGCCAGCTTCTCGGCGGTGTTGTCAATCACCACCTTGCCGGTTTCCATGATGTAGCCGTAGTGCGCCACCGCCAGAGCGATGGACGCGTTCTGTTCCACCAGCAGCATGGAGACGCCGCGCTCCGCGTTGATGCGGGCAATGATCTCAAAAATCGTTTCCACCAGCACCGGCGACAGGCCCAGCGAGGGTTCGTCCAGCAGGATCAGTTGCGGCTCGGCGATCAGCGAGCGGCCGATGGCCAGCATTTGCTGCTCACCGCCAGAGAGGTACCCAGCCAGACCTTTGCGCCGCTCGTGCAGGCGGGGGAAGTACTCGTACACCACATCGAACTCGGCCTTGCCGGCTTTTTTTCCGGTGAGGGCATAGGTCGCAGCGACCAGGTTTTCTTCGATGGTCAGGTCTTCAAAGACATGGCGGCCTTCCATCACATGGAACATGCCGCTGCGCACCAGCGCGTGGGGGGGCAGGCCCTGGGTGTCTTGCCCATTGAATCGAATGTCACCGCGGGTCATTTCCCCGTCCTGCAGTTCCAGCAGGTTGGAAATGGCCTTCAGCGTGGTCGACTTGCCAGCACCGTTGCTGCCCAGCAGCGCCACGATCTGGCCTTTGGGAATGGAGAGCGACAGACCGCGCAACACCTGGATCGCCTTGTTGTAGACGACCTCGATGTTGTTGACCTGCAGGATCGCGTCAGTGCTGTCCATGTCCATGCTTTCCGCGTCTTCTTATTGCTGGAGGCTGATCCAGTCGGAAGCCGGGACCATTTTTTGTTGCTTGAAGTCGGCCTTGTAGATGCGGCCAATCGGGATCGAGTTGCCCTTGATGGACAGTGGCACGCCAATCAGGCCACCGGTGTCAAAGTTGCGGATCGAGCTGAGCGCCGTCTTCAGGTTTTTGCCGTTCAGCTCGTTGCCTTGCGCCAGCGTGCGCTTGGCGGCTTCGGTCAGCAGCATGGCAGCCAGAAAGCCCTGGATGTAGGCGGTGCTCTGGTACTCGGGACGCATCTTGCGGATCTTGTCCAGCATCGGTGCCTTGCCGTCGGTGTCGTCGTAGTAACGGTAAGGCATCACGCCGAGGAAGCCGTCGGCGTTCGGGCCCATGCGCATCACGGTGGTTTTGTCCATGCTCCAGAAGGTGCCCATGAACTGGGTCTGCAGGCCCTGGCCACGCGCCTGGTTGATGAACTCGGGGATCGGGGCCGACACATAGCCGTGGAAGATGGTGTAGTCGGGCGCGGCGCGGCGCAGTTTCACCACCTCGGCCGACACGTCCACGCTGCCGGGCGGCGTGACGATCTCGGTCACCAGGTTCAGGCCGAGCTTCTTGGTATCGGCACGGGCGGCTTCCACCGGGTCTTTGCCGAACTCGGTGTCGGAGTACACCAGCGCCACCTTGGCGCCGGGCTTGGTCTTGGCGATGTACTGCAGCAGGATGGACACCATCTCGCTGTAGTCGGGGCCCATCATGAACTGCAGCGGGTACTTCTGCGCGTTGCTGATTTCCTTGGCGAACGAGGCGCCGGTCATCAGCACCGAGCCCACACGCTCCAGCTCGGGGTTGACGGCTTTCACAAAGCCGGTGGAGTCGGCGTAGTAAAGGCTGACCTTGTTCTGGCTGGTGATCTTCTTGAAGGCGGCCATCGACTGGTCGACCTTGTAGGCGGTGTCTTCGGCCACGTACTTCACCTTGCGGCCAGCCACACCCCCGCTTTCGTTGAGGATGGTCAGGTAGTCCTTGATGCCGGCATCAATGCCAATGCCTGCAAACGCGAACACCCCGGTCAGCGGGATCGAGCCGCCGAAGACGATGTCTTCCAGCGGCGCGGCCGCCTTTTTTTGTGCCATCGCGGAGGGCGCGAGCGCCAGCGTGGTGGCGGCCACCAGGCTGGCGGCGCAGAAATCGCGTTTGCTTAAGCTCATCTCAGTCTCCTTGACGTTGTTGCGGGTGGAAAGCGGGCTCAGGTACGGAATGGCCACAGGTGGAACAGCCGCCGGATGCGGCGCCACACTTCGGCCAGGCCATGCGGCTCGAAGATCAGGAACAAAACGATCATCAGGCCGAAGACGATGGTGCGCACCGGCGACAGGATCAGCGTCGCGTTGCCCCCCAGGGGCAGCCAGCCCACCACGATCTTCAGCACCTCGGGCACCAGCGTCATGAACACCGCGCCCAGCACGCTGCCGAGGATGGTGCCCATGCCACCGACGATGACGGCCGCGAGGAAGAAGATCGACATCAGCAATGGAAAGCTCTCGGGCGTGATGGCGCGGAAGAAGTAGGCAAACAGCCCCCCGGCCACCCCGGCGTAAAACGACGAGATGGCGAACGACAGCAGCTTGTACGGCAGCAGCGGGATGCCCAGCACCTCGGCCGAAATGTCGCGGTCACGGATGGCGATGAAGGCGCGGCCGATGCGGGTGCGGAACAGGTTGGCCGCCCCCACCAGCATCAAGCCCGCGATCGGAATGATCACCCAGTACAGTTTGAAGTCGGTGTCGAGCTGCATGCCGAACAGCGAGGCGGGTGGCACGGTCAGGCCGGCGGTACCGCCAGTGAGCGCAGTGAAATGCGAGAACAGGAAATGCGCGATCACGCCTGCGGCGATGGTCGCAATCGCCAGGTACAGGCCTTTGACGCGCAGCGACGGCAGACCGACCACAATGCCGGCCAGCATGGCCACAAAGCCCCCCGCCAGCAGGTTCAGTAGAAACGGCGTGCCGTAGCGCAGTTGCAGCACACCCACGGTGTAGGCCCCCAGCCCCATGAAGGCCGCCTGCCCCAGACTGACCAGGCCGGTGTAGCCGGTGAGGATGTTCAGGCCCGTGGCGCTGGCAATGTTGATGGCGAGCAGGCAGGCCATGTAGAGCCAGTACTGGCTGGCCACAAACGGGAACACCAGCAGCGATGCACCCAGCAGCGCCACCCAGCGCCATTGGGTGGCACTGTCGAACAGGGCCGCATCGGCGGCGTAGCTTTGTTTGGCGGAACCGATGCGCATCTAGAGTCTTTCAATCTCGTGTGTACCGAACAGACCGTAGGGCCGCACCAGCAGGATCAGCACCAGCAGGCTGAAGGTGGCCAGAATCTTGAACTCACCGCCCAGGTAGAAGCCGGCCAACGCCTCCATCACGCCCACGATCAAACCGCCCACCAGCGCGCCGAGCACGCTGTCGAGCCCGCCAAAAATCACCACCACCAGCACCGACAGGCCAAACACCCCCATGGCGGAAGAAAGCCCGCCGATGGAGCCCACCACAATGCCGGCCACGCAGGCGATCATCGCGGCAGCCACCCACGACAGCGAGAACACACGCGGCACGTTGATGCCCATCGAATAGGCCGCCGCCTGGTCGGACGCGGTGGCGCGCAGGGCCACGCCGCCACGCCAGAAGCGGAACAGCACCAGCACCACCGCAATCAGCGCCACGGCAATCCAGAAACCATAAAAGATCTTCGGTGAAATGAAGGCCTCACCCACCGTGATCGGGGTGTTGGGCAGGAACTCGGGCAAGCGCTGCTGGTCGGCCGTCCAGACCAGTTCCACCAGACCGATGAGCACCGACGACAAACCCACGGTGACCATGAAAGACGAGATTGGCGACTCCCCCAGCATCGGTCGGATCATCGTGCGCTCGATCACCGCGCCGAATGCACCCGACACCAGCAGTGCGGCAGGAATGGCCAACCAGATCGGCAAGCCCAGGCCAGCCGAGAATGCAAAAAACACATAGGCACCGATCATCAGCATGTCGCCGATGGCGATGTTGACCACCCGCGTGGCCTTGTAAATCATCACAAAGGCCAGGCCGGTCAGCGCATACAGCCCACCGGTGCCAAGACCGGCCAGCGTGATTTCAAACAGCAGCCACCAATCCATCTCAAGCCACCTTTTGCGCTGCCCGCGCCTTGCCAGCCCGTGCCACGGCCTGGAACCGCTCGCGCAGCACCGTTACATCGCCCGCACCCAGGTAGGCCTTGACGACTTCGGGGTTGGCCTGCACCTCGGCCGGCAAGCCGCTGGCAATCACCTGGCCAAAGTTCAGCACCACCACGTGGTCGGACAAATCCATCACCATGCCCATGTCGTGCTCCACCATCAGCACCGTCACGCCCCACTCGCGGCGCACCTCCAGAATGAAGCGCGCCATGTCTTCGGTTTCTTCGCGGTTCATGCCGGCCACGGGCTCGTCGAGCAGCAGCAGTTTGGGCTTCATCGCCAGCGCACGCGCCAGCTCCACCCGCTTCTGCAGGCCGTACGACAACGCCGACACTGGCGCCTTGCGGATGTGGTCGATTTCCAGGAAGTCGATGATGCGTTCTTCAATCTCCTGCCGCAGCGCTTCTTCTTCACGCCGTGCGGCAGGGCTGTAGAACAGCGCACCCAGGGCACCGGTTTTCAGGTGGCAGTGGCGACCGAGCTTGATGTTGTCCAGCACCGTCATGCCGCGGAACAGCGCGATGTTCTGGAAGCTGCGGGCCAGGCCCAGCGCGGCGCGCTTGGGCGGTGGCAGAGCTGCCAGGTCTTGCCCTTCAAACACCATGCGGCCCGAAACCGGGGTGTAGAAGCCCGAAATGGTGTTGAAGACCGAGGTCTTGCCGGCGCCGTTGGGGCCAATGACCGAGGTGATGGAGCCGGGCTTGACCGAAAAACTCACGCCATTGAGGGCTTTGACGCCACCAAAGGCCAGCGTCAGGTCCTGGACCTGCAGCATCGGGGGCGCGGCGTCGTCGGGCGTCATGTGTGGATGTCTCTGAGGGCAGGCGGCGGTGAAACCACCTGATTTCTACTTTTGAGTAACCAACGTACTCTAGCCATGCACGCGGTTTTGTCCGCTAGGGATTTCCCGTGTTGCGGGTGGCCTCAGACACCAAGCAGGTCGCACAGCGCCAGCAGGTCTGGCGTGTTGGCGTGGGGTGGTGGGCCGGGGTGGGCCCAAGCGTCGGGTGTGCGGTTGACCCACGCCGCCTGCATGCCGGCAGCGTGGGCGCCGGCCACGTCCAGCGCCGCGTCGTCGCCGATGTGCAGCACCGTGTCCAGCGGCGCGTCGGCGGCTTCGGCAGCCGCAGCGAAGAAGCGCACGTCGGGCTTGCCGACGCCAAAGGTCTGTGCGCTGAGCGCCGCGTGGAAGTAGGCCCCCAGGCCCATGCGGGCCAGGTTGGCATTGCCATTGGACAAGGCCACCACCGGGTAGCGTTGGGCCAGGCGCGCCAGCGCGGGCAACGCGTCGGCATACAGATCGACCTGGTGGCGGGCGTTGAAAAACACCTCAAAAGCAGGGTCGGCCAGCGCCGTGTCTTCGCCCGCACGCTGCAGCGTGTGGTGCAGCGTGGCGTGGCGCAGCCCGCTCAGGTCCACCCCAAACCGCGGCTGGGCGGCGACCAGCGACTCGCGCAGTTGCATCCGGTAGTCGACACTGGCGTAAAGCGCGGCGCTGGCTGGCGCATGGTGCTGCAACCAGGCCAGCAGCACCGCTTCGGCGCGGCGGATGGTGGGCCAGATGGGCCACAGCGTGTCGTCGAGGTCGATGCTGATCGCCCTGATTTTCGGGATGTCGAGCATGGTGCGGGAGAATACCGCATGCTGCTGAAATCACCTTTCGCCAAAGAGCCCCCTTTTGCCCATGGCCAGGCCCCCAAAACCGGCGTGTTGCTGTGCAACCTGGGTACGCCCGACGCGCCCACCGCCCCGGCCCTGCGCCGCTACCTGGCCGAGTTTTTGAGCGACCCGCGGGTGGTGGAGATCCCGCGCCTGCTGTGGTGGCTGATCCTGCACGGCATCATTTTGCGGGTGCGGCCAGCCAAGTCCGCGCTCAAGTACGCCAGCGTCTGGACGTCCGAGGGCTCGCCGCTGCGCGTCTGGACGCAGAAGCAGGCCACGCTGCTGCGCGGCTACCTGGGCGAGCGCGGCCACCAGGTGGTGGTGAGCCACGCGATGCGCTACGGCACGCCGTCCATCGCCAGCGCGCTGGACGCTTTCAAGGCAGAAGGCGTCACCCGTGTGCTGGTGCTGTCGGCCTACCCGCAGTACTCGGCCGCCACCACCGCCAGCGTGCTGGACGCGGTGTTTGCCTGGGGCCGCACGGTGCGCAACGTGCCGGAGCTGCGCTTTGTGAACCACTACCACGACGACGCCCGCTACATCGACGCGCTGGCCCAGCGCATCACCGGCTATTGGCAAACCCACGGCCGGCCCGACAAGCTGGTGCTGAGTTTCCATGGCGTGCCATTGCGCAGCCTGCACCTGGGTGACCCCTACCACTGCGAATGCTACAAAACCGCCCGCCTGCTGGCCGAGCGGCTGGGCCTGAACCCCACGCAGGTGCTGACCACCTTCCAGTCGCGTTTTGGCAAGGCCAAATGGCTCGAGCCCTACACCGAGCCCACCCTGCAGGCACTGGCCCAGGCCGGTGTGAAGCGGGTGGACGTGTGCTGCCCCGGCTTTGTGGCCGACTGTCTTGAGACGCTGGAAGAAATTGCCATGGAGGGGCGCGACGCCTTCATGGCCGCTGGCGGCCAGGCGTTCCATTACATCCCCTGCCTGAACGACAGCCCGGCCTGGCTCTCGGCACTGACCGGCATTGCCGAGCAGCACCTGGCCGGCTGGCCTACCGGCGCCCCCGATGCGGCGGCGCTGAAGGTGTCGCACGAACAGGCCAAGGCGCTGGGCGCTGCGAACTAGGCATGGAGCGTTTGCGGATCGACAAGTGGCTGTGGGCAGCGCGGTTCTACAAGACCCGCTCGCTCGCCAGCGAAGAGATTGACAAGGGCCGGGTGCACATCAACGGCCAGGCCGTGAAGCCGGCGCGTGAGGTGAAAACAGGCGACACGGTGGCCATGCGCCACCCCGGTGGCCAACAGCGCACGGTGCAGGTGCGGGGCATCAGCGC
The DNA here is from genome assembly GCA_017848435.1 of Burkholderiaceae bacterium. Classification (GTDB taxonomy): domain Bacteria; phylum Pseudomonadota; class Gammaproteobacteria; order Burkholderiales; family Burkholderiaceae_C; genus PCRC01. The sequence goes on from JAFEHU010000056.1 coordinate 104,225, forward strand.
GGCGCGCGGCCCGGCACCGGTGGCGCGGCTGCTGTACGAAGAAACCCCCGAGAGCATCCAGGCCAACCTGGCCGCTGCCGAGCAGCGGCGCTACGCCAGCGAACCAGCCCACACCATCACCCAGGGCCGCCCCACCAAGCGCGACCGCCGCGCGCTGAACGACGCGGCGGACAACACCGGCACCTGGGGCGACCGCTGGAGCGCGTCGGTGGACGACACTGGTGACCGCTAAGGCCTACTTTTGCTATTGAATCAATAGCTTAATCGCCAGATTCCACCAAGGCCCGAGGCCAATTTGGTACAAAAAAAGCCGCCCAGGCAGACCTGGGCGGCTTTTGGGGCCTTTGGGGGGCAAAAAACGCTCAGTTCAGCGCGGTTTTCTTGCCGTCCTTGTAGGTGTAGAGCGTGATGGTCGGGTTCTTCAACTCGCCATTCGGCTCAAACGCAATGGCGGTGGTGATGCCCTTGAAGTTGGTGTCGGCCAGCTTGGCGGTGTAGACCTTGGGGTCCACCGAGTTGGCGCGCTTCATGGCGTCCACCAGCACGAAGGTGGCGTCGTAGGTGTAGGGGCTGTAGATCTGGTACTGGTTCGGGTACTTGGCGTCGTAACGCTTCTTCCAGGCTTCGCCGCCGAGCATTTTCTGCAGCGAGGCACTGCCTTCGGCGCAGACCACGTTGTTCAACACCTTGGAGCCGCCGGAGAGTTTGGCGATCTCGGTGGTGCAGATGCCGTCACCGCCAAAGTAGCGCACCTTGGACATGCCGAGCTGCTGCAGCTGGCGCAGCATCACGCCGGCCTGCGCATCCATGCCGCCGTAGAAGATGGCGTCGGGCTTCTTGGCCTTGATGGCGGTCAGGATGGCCATGAAGTCGGTGGCTTTGTCGTTGGTGAACTGCTCGTCCACCACGGTGATGCCCTTTTGCTGCGCGGTTTTCTTGAACACACCGGCCACGCCCTGGCCATAGGCGGTGCGGTCGTCGATGATGGCGACTTTCTTCACCTTGAGCGCGTCGGCGGCATAGAACGCCAGGCCAGCGCCGAGGGCGTTGTCGTTGGCAATGATGCGCCAGGTGGTCTTGTAGCCGGGCTTGGTCAGGTCGGGATTGGTGGCGGCGCCGGTCACGTGCGGGATGCCGCAGTCGTTGTACACCTTGGCGGCAGGAATGGTGGTGCCGGAGTTGAGGTGGCCAACCACGCCGGCGACTTTCGCGTCGCACAGCTTCTGCGCCACGGCCTGGCCCTGCTTGGGGTCGGCGGCGTCGTCTTCGGCCAGCAGCTCGAACTTGATCTTCTTGCCGCCGATCACCGGGTTGGTGGCATTGATGTCCTCAATCGCCATGCGCGAACCGTTTTCGTTGTCTTTGCCGTAGTGCGCCTGCGCGCCCGACAGCGGCGCGACGTGGCCGATCTTGACGACCTGCACTTCTTGCGCGCCCGCGTTGGCCACAGCCAACACCGCAGCGGCCATCAAAGTCACTTTCATTTGCATGGGGGTCCTCCAGTCAAAGTTATGAGAATGCGTGGCCGGCGGCCGGCACGTGTGCATTATGGGGCTGCAACGGCGGGTATTGAAAGCGCTGGGCCCGTCTTCAGGGGGCGTCCATCTCCTGCGCCACCGCGTCGTTGATGGCGCGCCGCACCACCGCCTCGATCTCGTCGCGCAGGCGCGGCATCAGGCTGCGGGTCTGCGACGCCAACAGCTCCGCCAGCGCCTCGTGCAGGCGGTGCTCCAGCGTCAGGTCCACCCGTTGCAACACGCGCTGCACCACCTGGTCTTCAAACGCCAGCCAGCGCGCGTCGGTCACGGCGGGTTGGGCCGGTGTGGGCGGCGGCGGGTAGGCCGGCCCACTGGGCTCCACCCTGCCGCCCTCGCGCAGCACCTCGGTCAGCGTGGGCACAAAGCTGGGGGGCAAACGGCTGCTCATTCGGACACCGCCGTGTGGCGCAGCGCCAGGTCGTGGCGGACGATGGGGTAGCCGCGGTCGGCGTAGTGCTTCCAGCGGGCACGGGCCGGGGCCCGGTCGGCGTCGCTGGTGTCCACCACTTCAACCAGGCGGCCAAACTGCTCGAAGCCGGCCGGCACGCCGCTGCCCAGGTTCACCAGCACGTCGTGCCCGGCCAGCGCGGTGGGTACCGCAGCCAGCACGATGGGCGAAGCGGCCAGCACGTGCGTGGGCGCGTCGGCGCGGCAATGCGGCAGGAAATCGAGCGCCGAGAAGGTCCACAGCGCCTGGTCCAGCGCGTCCAGCTGCGCCGGCTCGCCAGTCACCACCGAGCGCGCGCCCGAGGCCCAGACTTTGCGCAGCAACCGGCAGGCATACGGCAGCTTGTCTGGGGCATTGAAATGGAAGGCGACTTCGGTCATTGGCCCTGCCCTGCTGGGTATGCCTCAGGCGCGGCGGGCACGGGCCGCAGGCGTGGTGCTTTTGGCGCGTGGCGTGCGGGTTGCGGGCGCACGGGCCGGGGTGGCCGCCGCCTGGCCCAGCAGGTAATGCACCAGCAAGGCCACAGGCCGGCCGGTGGCACCCTTGGCAGCGCCGCTTTTCCAGGCGGTGCCGGCAATGTCCAGGTGCGCCCAGTCGAACTTGGCGGTGAAGCGCTGCAGGAACTTGGCCGCAGTGACCGCGCCCGCCATGCGGCCTGCGATGTTGGCCACGTCGGCAAAATTGGTTTTCAGGCCTTCGGCGTACTCGTCGTCCAGCGGCAGGCGCCAGCACGGATCGAGCGCCGCGTCGCCAGCGGTCTGCAGCGCGGTGGCCAGCGTGTCGTTGGCCGAAAACAAGCCGCTGCGTACACCGCCCAACGCCACCACGCAGGCACCGGTGAGGGTGGCGATGTCGATCACCGCACGCGGTTTGAAGCGCTCGGCGTAGGTCAGTGCGTCGCACAACACCAGGCGGCCTTCGGCGTCGGTGTTCAAAATCTCGATGGTCTGCCCACTCATGCTGGTGACCACGTCGCCGGGCTTGATGGCGCGGCCATCGGGCATGTTCTCGCAGGCGGGAATCAGGCCCACCACGTTCAGCGCCGGGCGCAGCTCGGCCAGTGCCTTGAACACGCCCAGCACGCTGGCGGCGCCGCACATGTCGAACTTCATCTCGTCCATTTCGCCAGCGGGCTTGATGGAGATGCCGCCGGTGTCAAACGTGATGCCCTTGCCCACCAGCACCACCGGTGCCTCGGTCTTGGCCGCGCCGTCGTAGCGCATCACGATGAAGCGCAGCGGCTCTTCCGAGCCTTTGGCCACCGCCAGAAACGAGCCCATGCCGAGCCGGGTGACCTCTTTCGGGCCCAGCACCTCGGTCTTGAACTTGGCGGGCTTGCCCAGCGCCTGCGCCGCCGTGGCCAGGTGCGTGGGCGTTGCGTGGTTGGCCGGGCGGTTGGCCCACTCCTTGGCCAGCTCGATGCCGGCCAGAATGCCACGGCCATGGCGGTGGCCGGCCTGGCAGGCCGCCGCGTCAGCCACACCGAGGGTCACGGTCTGCAGGCTGCGCGCTTCGGCCTTGGGTTTGGTGGTGGTGTACACGTAAGTGGTGTCGGCCACGGCCAGCATGGCGCCAGACACCACCGCCTCATTGACTGCGGCCAGTGCACCCAGGTGCAACACCGCCTGCTTGCAGCGGCTGGCCTTGATGGCATTCACCGCCGCGGCAGCCGCATTGCGCACCTGCTTGACGCTGCCGTCCCCCGCGCCCACCAGCACCAACCGGGTGGCGGCCAGGCCGGGATGGCGGTAGGTCTGCAGCAACCGACCGGTTTTGGCAGAGAAGTCACCCGACTTCAGGGCCTGCGCCACCAGTTCGGACAATGCACCGCTGCCGGGCTTGAAATGGTCATCGACCAGCACCAGCAAGGCGTCGCATTTTTCGCGCGCCAATTGCGCCAAGTCGAGGGTTTTGAGTTCAAAGTTCATAATTCAGTGTCTTGTCTGCAAACTGATGTTATTCCATTCTTCCCTTCGCAAGGAGCTGGCCCGGAGTTTCGGGGCCACGCTGGTGGTGTTGGTCACCATCGTCATGTCGATGATCCTGATCCGCACGCTCGGCCAGGCCACCAAGGGCTCGGTCAACCCGCAGGAGGTGATGCTGGTGATGGGCTACACCGTGCTTGGCTACATGCCCACCATCCTGACGCTGTCGCTGTTCATCGCCATCGTCTCCACGCTGTCGCGCATGTACAAGGACAGCGAAATGGTGATCTGGTTCGCCAGTGGCCGCGGTCTGGCAAGCTTCCTCTCCCCGTTGCTGCGCTTTGCCTGGCCGGTGCTGGCGGTGATTGCCGCGTTCGCGCTCCTGATCTGGCCCTGGGCCAACCAGCAGACGGCCGAACTGCGCGAACGCTACGAACGCCGGGGCGACCTCGACCGGGTGGCGCCGGGGCAGTTCCAGACCTCGGCCAGTGGCAGCCGGGTGTTTTTCATCGACAAGGACGCGGCCAGCACCGGCGGCAGCAAAAATGTCTTCATCTCCACCAGCGAGAATGGCAAGGACACCGTCACCTCGGCCCAGAGCGGCCGCATCGAGATTGTCGGCAACGACCAGATGCTGCGCCTCAGCAGCGGCCAGCGGCTGGAAACCACCGTGGCCACCGGTGAAATCCAGATCAGCGAGTTCGCCGACTACAGCACCCGCGTGGGGACCTCGCGCCTGAGCCTGCCCGGTGAGCTGCCGGTGCGGGCGCGCAGCACCCAGACCCTGCTGGTGGAGCGCACCGCGCCACACCTGGGCGAGCTGGCCTGGCGCCTCGGGCTGGCGCTGGCGGCGTTCAACTGCGTGGTGATCGCGCTGGTGCTCTCCAGCGTCAACCCGCGGGTGGGCCGCGCCGGGGGCATGGTGTTTGCGCTGTTCACCTTCATCGTCTACTACAACCTGATCAACCTCGGCCAGAGCTGGGTCACCGGCGGCCGTGCCAGCTTTGCCGGTTTCATGCTGGGCCTGCACGGGGGCGGCCTGCTGCTGGGCCTGCTGTGGTTGGCCAAACGCCACAACAACTGGACGCTGCGCAGCCTGCTGCGCCCGCGCACACGGATAAGCACCGAATGAGAACCATCCGCCGCCTGATTTACGGCGAGGTGCTGGCCTCGGTCGGCTATGTCACGCTGGGCTTTCTGGCGCTGTTCTTCTTCTTCGACTTTGTCGACGAGCTGCAGTCCATTGGCAAAAACAGCCTGGGCGGCACGTACCAGGTTCGCCATGCGCTGTTGTACGTGGCGCTGCGCGTGCCGACCCACTGGTACGAGCTGCTGCCGATCGCGGTGCTGATTGGCACCATCTTCGTGATGGCGCGGCTGGCCCAAAGCTCGGAATACACCATCCTGCGCACCAGTGGCCTGGGGCCCTGGCGGGCGCTCAACACCCTGCTGGGTCTGGGCGCGATGTTCGTGGTGCTGACCTTTGCAGTGGGTGACTACCTCGCCCCCTTGAGCGAACGCACCGCACAGATCGTCAAGGCCCGCTTCGAGGGCCGGGTGTCCATCGGCCAGACCGGCGCCTGGCTGAAAGAAAAATTGCCCGACGGCAGCTACGCCGCCAACATCAGCGCGCTCTCACCCGACGGGGGCATGCGCGGCGTGCGGGTGTTCGAATTCGACAACGACGGCTTCATGCGCGCCCTGACACAGGCCGACAGTGCCCGTTTCGGCCAGGACAACGCCTGGAACATGACGGGGGTGAGCCGCAGCGAGTTTGCACGCCCCACCAGCGAGCAGGCCAACGTGGTCCGGCGCAAGCTGGACAGCTACCGCCTGCCCACCGCCATCAACGCCGAAATGGTGTCGGTCGCGCTGCTCAAGCCTGACCGCATGAGCACGGTGGACCTGTTCCAGTACATCCAGCACCTGGAAACCAATGGCCAGACCGCCCAGCGCTACGAAATTGAGTTCTGGCGCAAGGTGTTCTACCCGCTCAGCTGCCTGGTGATGGTAGTGCTGGCGCTGCCGTTCGCCTACCTGCATTTCCGCAGCGGTGGCATCACCGCCTACGTGTTTGGCGGCGTGATGATCGGCATCAGCTTCTTTTTGCTGAACAACGTGTTTGGCTACATCGGCAACCTGCGCAACTGGGAGCCTTGGCTGGCCGCCGCCTCGCCAGGCCTGCTCTACATGCTGATGTCCCTCGGGGCGTTTGGCTGGCTGGTGTTGCGGCGATGACACACGCGATCGTTCTGTTTGCCCACGGCTCGCGCGACCCGCTGTGGCACAAGCCGATGGAAGCGGTGGCACAGCGCATCCGTGACCGCGAAGCCGATGCGCTGGTGGCCTGTGCCTACCTGGAGTTGAGCCCACCCGACCTGCCCACCTGCGTGGCTGGGCTGGTCGGCCAGCACGCCAGCACCATCCGCGTGTTGCCGATGTTCCTCGGGGTTGGCAAGCACGCCCGTGAAGACCTGCCGTTGCTGATCGCCCAACTGCGAACAGACCACCCCCAGGTGGTTTTCGAATTGATGCCCGCCGTGGGCGAAGACACCCGTTTGATCGAAACCCTGGCCCATATTGCACTTTCATAGACTTGTTATTGCATAATGAATCCTTCTGTTAGCTCGAATTCATATATACAAACAGGCCATGAACCTCCACCAGTTCCGTTTCGTGCAGGAAGCCGCACGCCGCAACCTCAACCTGACCGAGGCGGCCAAGGCGCTGCACACCTCGCAGCCAGGCGTGTCCAAAGCCATCATCGAACTGGAAGAAGAGCTGGGTGTGGAGATTTTTGCGCGCCACGGCAAACGCCTCAAACGCATCACCGAGCCCGGCCAGCATGTGCTCAAGAGCATTGAACTCATCATGCGCGAGGTGGGCAACCTCAAACGCATCGGCGAACAGTTCAGCGCCCAGGACAGCGGCACGCTGAGCATTGCCACCACCCACACCCAGGCCCGCTACGTGCTGCCGGTGCCGGTGGCCAAACTGCGCGAGGCTTTCCCCAAGGTCAACGTCAGCCTGCACCAGGGCGCGCCCGACCAGGTGGCCAAAATGCTGATCGACGAAGTGGCCGAAATCGGCATTGCCACCGAATCGCTGGCCAACTACCCCGAACTGGTGACCCTGCCCTGCTACGAATGGCAGCACATGCTGGTGCTGCCGGCCAACCATCCGCTCGCGGCAAAAGAGCGCATCACGCTCGAAGACATTGCCAGCGAACCGGTCATCACCTACCACCCATCGTTCACCGGCCGCACCCGCATTGACCAGGCTTTTGCCGCACGCAAGCTGGTGCCGCGCATTGCGCTCGAAGCCATCGACTCCGACGTGATCAAGACCTATGTGCGGCTGGGGCTGGGCGTGGGCATCGTGGCCGAAATGGCGGTGCGCGACGACGGCACCAACACCGACCTGGTGATACGCCCGGGTGGCGTGCTGTTCGGCCAGAACGTGACCCGCGTGGCGTTCAAACGCGGCGCCTACCTGCGCAACTTTGTCTACACCTTTGCCGAGCTTCTGGGCGACCGGCTCGACCGCAAGCTGATTGCCCGCGCCATGACGGGCCACGAGGACGATTACGAACTGTGAGCGGCCGCAGGCTTGCTGGCGGCCGGGGCGACAACTTTCAATGCCATGCCCGTGCTGGCTTTACCAGCGCTCCTTCAGCCCGGTGAACATGGCACGGATCAGCCGGGTACGTTCAAGACGGCCCACCACGATAGCGGCCAAGGCATGACAGAACGCCAGTACGATCAGGCCATTGGCCGCCAGTTCGTGCAACTCCTGCAGCCATTCCTCGCCCCAGAACGCGTCCAGCGATTGCATCCAGCCCGAGAGCCCCAGTGTGAGCACCGACGCCATCAGCGCCAGCATCATCAGCGCGCCGAGCGGGTTGTGCCCGGCATGGAATTCGTGCTGCCCCGACAGCAAGCCCGCCACATGCCGGCGCAGGCGTGATGGCGTTGGGAAGAAGCTGCTGAACCGGGCATGGCGTGTGCCAATGAACCCCCACCCGATCCGTGCAACCACCAGGGCTGAGGCCGCATAGCCAAGCCATTGGTGGATGTTCTTGCCGTCGTCCAGCCAGAAGTAGTTGACGAGCACACAGCCCACCAGACTCCAGTGGAACACGCGGACAAAACGGTCCCACACAGGCACCGGCTGGATCAACAAGGGTCGGGCGCTCATGGCGTCAAACAGCATCAGGCCTTGACTTCGAGGACTTTGGCATTGCTGGGGTCAAAGTAGATTTCGACTTTCTTGCCGGTCTTGTCAAAACCGTAGATTTCATAGCACTGGCCCTTGCTGACCTTGAAGGTCTTGATCTGGTAGCCCTGGGCTTCCAGGCCCTTCTTGAAGTCGGCTTCTTTCATCCATTTGGCTTGTGGCACGGTGCAGGTGGGGCCAGCCAGGGCGGCGGACGACATGGCGACCAAGAGAGAAGCAATAGCAATGGATTTCATGGTGTTTCCTGTGGGTGGTTGAGTGCCAGCCCAGTGGCTGGTGGATGTATTGAAACGCCCCAAAGTGAATTGACCCTGAAGAAAGCACGGGAGATGTTTCCGTCTGCAACTGCGTTCTGCAGAGCCTCAAAAATGCCCAGCAGGGTCTTAAGGCGCTCTTCAGAATCAAACGGTCAAATGCAGCACTTTGACCCAGAAAAATGCCATGCGAGTCCTGTTAGTTGAAGACGATGCGGCCTTGGCCGACGCCATCAAGTCCTACTTGGCCAGAAAATCGTTCAAGGTCGACCACGCGCTGACGCTGGCCTCCGCCCGGTCCTTGCTGCCCCTGGCAAAGTGGGACGCGATGCTGCTTGACCTGCACTTGCCAGACGGCGACGGTTTGAGCCTGATCCCCACCGCACGCCACAGACTGCCCACATTGCCCATCATCGTGTTGACTGCACGCGACCAGATCTCCGACCGGGTGCGTGGGCTGGACAGTGGCGCAGATGACTATCTGATCAAACCATTCGACCCCGATGAGTTGCTGGCCCGTTTGCGGGCCATTGAACGGCGGCGCAGCGGCGGTGCCACGGCGGTGGTGACGGTGGGCCATCTGGTCATTGACCTGGGCAACATGACCGTGTCCCGCCGCGATGAACCGGTTTCACTGACGGCCAAGGAATGGAGCCTGTTGCGGGTTTTGGCATCCCGTCTGGACCGCATCCACCTGAAGTCGTCGCTGATGGAGGCTCTTTACAGCTTTGACGACGATGTGGGCAGCAACACACTGGAAGTGTTCATTTACAACCTGCGTAAAAAATTGGGCGCCAACTCGATCCAGAACGTGCGTGGCATGGGTTACCGGCTCAACAGCAACGACCTGTGAAAAACACCAACAGCCTGGTCAGCAAGCTGACGCGGTCGCTGCTTTTGGCCGTCGGTTGCGCATGGATTGCGATTGCTGTTTCAGCCGCCTGGCTGGCACAAAGCGAGGTCAATGAGAGCATGGACAGTGCGCTGGTGGATACCGCCCAGCGCCTGATTGACCTTGCGGCCCACGACCTAGTGGTGCACAACCAGGCACCCGGGCAAGCCCTGACAGGCAAGCGCGACCTGAACACATCCAACCAGGTTGGCAGCAGCAATGCCAACTTCAGCGACGACCACATCTTCTACCAGGTGGTCAATGCAGACCACGCTGTTTTACTGCGCTCCACAGATGCGCCGGCAGCGGCACTGAAAGTCCCTCTGGAAAACGGCTTCACAGAACTTGAAGCCTTGCGCGTGTACACCTACAAACAACCCGAACGGCCCCTGTACATCCATGTGGCTGACTCGCTCGACCACCGAAGCAAGGCCGAGTCAGAACTCATGCTCACCATGTTGCTGCCTATGCTGCTGGTCTTGCCGATGCTGGCCTGGCTGATCTACGCCATCACACGCGCAGCACTGGCCGAAGTGCAAACCATTGCCGACGAGATCGCACAACGGCATGGCGCTGACCTGCGCCCCCTCCCGGACGGCGACCGCTCGTCTGAAATCGAGGTCATTGCCATCAACACCAACCGGCTGCTCCTGAGGCTGGGTGATGCGCTCGACACCGAAAAATCCTTGGCAGCCAACGCGGCCCACGAACTGCGAACCCCGCTGGCCACGGCGCAGTTGCGGCTGCATGCGCTGCTGGGAATGTCGCTGGACGCAGCATCCAGGGCCGAAGCCACCATGGCACTTGAATCCCTGGTGCAATTGAACCGACGGGCCGAGAAGCTGCTGCAGCTGTCGCGCGCAGAGTCTGGCGCCACCCTGACCTATCAGCCGATCCAGCTGACCACCCTGGCAGCCACGGTGGTGCAGGAGTTCTGGAGCGACCCGAAGCTGCTGGACCGCATCCAGCTGCACACACCGGAGGACGACGATGTGGTGGCCCTGGGGGATTTTGATGCGATTGCCATCGTGGTCCGCAACCTGATCGAGAATGCCGTGCGCCATGCACCCAACAGCCTGATCGACGTGATGGTGGAAACACCTGCACTGATCCGGGTCAGAGACCAGGGCCCGGGCGTCGACCCCAGGACACTGGGCCTGATTCGCCTTCGGCACGTGAAAAGCCAGCGGGACACCACTGGCTATGGCCTGGGCATGTCCATCATCTCCACGGTGGTCACCCGGCACCAGGGCCGTCTTGAACTGCTGTCGCCCCCACCAGGGCTGGCACAAGGCTTCGAGGCCCAGGTCCACCTCTTGCCCGCTAGCGCCGCGTTGGCCTGAGTGCCCTGCGCCAAGGCCTGCCGACCGGCTTGGCCTCGGCATCTTCATTTTCATTTCAGGGCAAACACCTAGGCTCCTTGGTGAGCACTCTCACACGCCATTTCATGGCCAGAAACCCCACACAGACCATGCATAAAGCCACCCTTTTGTTCAACCTTGCCCTGGTCACATCCACCCTGAGTGCCCCGTGGCTGACCCAGGCCAACGCGGCCACACCGGCGCCCCTGATCGAGGTCAGCCCCAACCAGATCCAGGCCATGGGTTTGAAGACCTTTCAGGTGGTTGCTGGCAACCACGGCGCGTCCACCCGTTACCCGGCCACTGTGGTGGTGCCTGCTGCGCAGCAGCGCATTGTTGCGGCACCGCTGCCAGGACTGGTCAGCAACCTGCGTGCCAGTGTGGGGGAGAACGTGCGTTCGGGCCAGGTGCTCGCGGTGGTTCAGAGCACCCAGGCCCAGGAACTGCAGCGCGACCTTCACATCTCGTCCAGCCAGTCTTCCCTGCAGATTGGCACGCTGGCCAGAGAAGAGCAGTTGTACAAAGAGGGCCTGATTGCCCTGTCCCGGCTCGAAATGAGCCGCTCACAGGCCCGCGACGCACAGATCCAGCAACAGGCGCGGCAGCGCGCAGCCGCAGAGGCAGGCGTCTCCGCGCAAGGCCTGGGCGGACAGCTCTCGCTGGTATCGCCCATCAGTGGTGTGATTCTGGCGCGTGAGGCCGTGATGGGGCAGCGGGTTGACCAGGCCACGCCGCTGTTCCGCATTGCCAACCTGTCGCAGCTCTGGATCGAGCTGCAAGTGCCCGCACGAGAAGCTCCCAGCATCAAGCTGGGCCACGAGGTTCGGGTGCTCGGCACCCACACGCCGGCACGTGTGATTGCCGTCGGCAGCACCGTGGAGATGGCCAGCCAGACTGTGCTGGTGCGTGCCGCACTGCCGCCGTCGACCACCGATGTCCGGGCCGGGCAGGCGATCGAGGTTGAACTCACACGCCTCGACACCGACGTTGCAGCCGTTCCCGCCGCTGCGGTGCTGACCGACGCCGACCGGTCGGTTGTTTTTGTCGAAGCTGGGCCGGGGCAATACCGGGTGTTGGGGGTGCAGTACGTCAGCGCCTCTGGCGGGACCACTTACGTGCGTGGCTTGCCGGTGAACAGCAAGGTCGTGGTCCAGGGAACGGCCGCGATGAAGTCCATGCTGGCTGCCAGCCGTCCCTGAGAACCACACATGCTGTCCAAAGTCATTGCTTTCTCGCTGCACCAACGCCTGCTGGTGCTGATATTGACCGCCATGCTGGTCGCGCTCGGCGCGCTGGCGTACATCAGCCTGCCGATTGACGCATTCCCAGACGTTTCAACCACCCAGGTCAAGCTGATCCTGAAGGCCCCGGGCATGACGCCAGAAGAAGTCGAGGCCCGCATCACCGTCCCGATTGAGCAGGAAGTACTGGGGATTCCACGCCAGAAGATGTTGCGCTCCACCTCCAAGTACGCACTGGCCGACATCACACTCGACTTTGAAGACGGTACCGACGTGTACTGGGCCCGCCAGCAGGTGAGCGAGCGGCTCGCGGGTGTGATGAAAGACCTGCCAGCCAGCACCAGCGGCGGTCTGGCCCCCATCACCACCCCACTCGGCGAGATGTTCATGTTCACGGTGGAAGGCCCGCAATCGCTGGAAGAGCGGCGACGGGTACTGGACTGGGTCATCCGGCCAGCCCTGCGCACCCTCGCCGGTGTCGCCGATGTGAACAGCCTCGGCGGCCGGGTACGGACTTTTGAAGTTGTGCCCAACCCGGGTGCCATGCTGGCGCATGGCGTCACGCTGCCGCAGCTGGAAGCTACGCTGATGACCAACAACCGCAACGACGGTGCCGGGCGGCTGGCCAGTGGTGAAGAAGCTTTGATCGTGCGCGTCGAGGGCGCGTTGCGCACGCTTGAAGATGTGGGTGCGACCGTGGTCCGCACCAGCAATGGCCATGTGACCCGGGTCAGCGATGTGGCACAGGTACGGTTCGGCGAACTGACGCGCTACGGTGCCGTCACCCGAAACGGCGAAGGCGAAGCAGTCCAGGGACTGGTGCTGGGCCTGCGTGGCGCCAATGCACGGGCCGTGGTCAAACTGATCAAGCAGCGCCTGAGTGATATTGCGTCCAGCTTGCCAGAAGGCATGACGGTGGTGACTTTTTACGACCGCAGCAGCCTGGTGGACCGGGCAGTGGCCACCGTGGGCCAAGCCCTGCTGGAAGCGGTCTTGCTGGTGTTGGTGCTGCTGTTCGCCTTCCTGGGTAACCTGCGTGCCGCGGCTGTGGTGGCGGTCATGTTGCCGCTGTCAGCCCTGGGCACCTTCATCCTGATGCGCCAGTTCGGCCTGTCGGCCAACCTGATGAGCCTGGGGGGGCTGGCGATTGCCATCGGCATGCTCGTCGATGGGGCTGTGGTGGTGGTGGAAAACATTGAGACCGCCCTGACGGGCCCCAACCCGGGGCGCCGCTCTGTGCTGCACATGGTGTACCGGGCCAGCCAGGAAGTGGTGCTGCCAGTGGCTTCGGGCATTGCGATCATCGTCATCGTTTTCCTGCCCTTGCTGAGCCTCGAGGGCCTGGAAGGCAAACTGTTTGCGCCGGTGGCCTTGACCATCGTTTTTGCGTTGTCGGTCTCGCTGGTGCTGTCCCTGACTGTGGTGCCGGTGCTGGCCTCGTGGCTGCTGAAAGTGGGGCCTGCCCATGAACCCTGGCTGGTGAGACACCTCAACACCCTGTACGCCCGGGCACTCGGCTGGGCCATGGCCCATGAAAAAGCCATGCTGCTGGGGGCTGCCGGTGCCTTGTTGTCTGCCGTGGTGTTGTTTGGCTGGATTGGCAAGTCCTTCATGCCCACGATGGACGAAGGTGACATCATCATGCAACTGGAGAAACTGCCCTCCATCGGCCTGGCCGATGCGGTCAAGGTCGATCTGCAGGTACAAAAGGCGCTGATGGCCCAAGTGCCTGAAGTGGCTGGGGTTGTCGCGCGCAGCGGTGCCGACGAACTGGGGCTGGACCCCATGGGTTTGAACCAGACCGATAGCTTTCTGGTGCTCAAGCCCCGTGACCAGTGGCGCCAGTCCGACAAGGAATGGCTGACCGACCAACTGCGCACGGTGATGGCCGACTTCCCCAGCATCGACGCCAGTTTCACGCAGCCGATTGACATGCGCGTATCGGAAATGTTGACCGGTGTCCGGGGCGATGTGGCCATCAAGATTTATGGCCCGGACCTGACCACACTTAACCAGCTGGCCACCGACACCGAGGCGGTGGTGGCCAAACTGGCCGGCGCCACAGACACGTTGACCGTGCGCAACGACGGCGTGCAGTACCTGCAGATCGAGATCGACCGCCTGGCCGCCGGGCGGTTCGGCTTGAGCACAGAACAAATCCAGTCTGACCTGCGCCGCTGGGTCGAAGGCGCGTCGGTCGGCACGGTGCAAGAGAGCGGCCGTCGCACACCGCTGGTGGTGCGCGGCAGCGAGGCACTGCGCACCTCGCCCGCCGAGTTTGAAGCGCTGCGCATCACCAAGGAAGATGGGCAAGCGATCCCGCTGAGTGCCGTGGCCCGGCTGAAACGGGTCGATGGTCCGGTGAAAGTCGACCGCGAGCAGGCTCAGCGTTACGTGGTGGTGCAAACCAATGTGCGTGGTCGTGACCTGGTCGGCTTCGTGCAAGAGGCACAACAGGCCGTTGCGCGCACCATCAAGCTGCAACCCGGCTACACCCTCACATGGGGCGGACAGTTTGAAAACCAGCAACGCGCCGCACAGCGACTCACCATGGTGATACCGGTCGCACTGGCTTTGATTTTCTTCATCCTGTTTTCCACCTTTGGCTCGGTTCGCCAGGCCTTGCTGGTGCTCGCCAATGTGCCGCTGGCGCTGGTCGGCGGTGTCGCCGCGCTGGTGGTCACCGGCGAGTACCTGTCGGTGCCAGCGTCGGTCGGGTTCATCGCACTGCTGGGCATTGCGGTATTGAACGGCGTGGTGATGGTGAGCTACTTCAACCAGTTGCTGGCACAAGGCATGGCCCTGGCAGACGTGGTGGTCGAGGGGGCCAAGCGTCGCCTGCGGCCAGTGCTGATGACAGCCGCCATTTCCGGTGGCGGCCTCATTCCATTGCTGTTTGCCTCCGGTCCGGGCTCGGAAATCCAGAAACCGCTGGCGATTGTGGTGGTTGGTGGGCTGGTGTCGTCAACCGTCCTGACATTGCTGCTGTTGCCAATGCTGTTTCGCCGCTACGGTGTCGGGGTGACCGATCCCATCGCACTGGAGACTTCACATGCATGAGCTTGCAAACAACCCGTCAGCGATGGTGTGTCTGACACTGCTGATTCCCGCTGTTGCGGAACCCAAGATCACCGACTGGCTGATCGACCACCCGACATGGCAGGTCGAGTTGAGTGCACATCAGGTGATTTCGCGCGGGCCACTGGTGCGGCTCAGCAGCATTGAAGAACGCATCGAAGGTTGTGCGCTGCGGGTCGAACTTCGTTTGATTGTCCAACGCGGACTGCTGTCTGAACTGCTCGGTGAACTGCTGCCTCTGATGCAAGGACTGGACGGCGGCTACTGGGTCACACCCCTCGAAAACTTTGCGGCTTTTGGCGGATCGGCCACCTGTACCACGCTCGGATAATCACCATGCTGCTTCAAAAAACCTCCGCCCTGAGCCTGGTGCTCATACAAGCCTGTCTGTGGGCCATCCCTCTGCACACTGCAGCAGAAACCCTGCCGGGACTTCCTCCCTCAGCGGCAGTGGCCGAATTTCTGCTGGTGTCGCCGGCCTACCTGGCCGCCCAACGCGGCAGTGATGCGGAACGCATGGTCGCCAGACAACACCAGATTGGCCCGTACGAGTGGACGGGTACAGCCGCAGCATCACGGCGCAGCCAGACCGACCCCACCCGTGAGCGGTTTCAGGAATACGAACTGGGGCTGGAGCGCACCGTGCGACTTCCTGGCAAGGTGGCCGTGGCGACTCGCGCTGGCGAGACGCGCGTGGCACAGTCAGAGGCCATGGCCCGCAAGGTGTGGCATGAACAGGCCAGGCTGCTGCTGGAGCGCTACGCCACCTGGCTGCGTGAGCGAGAGAGTGCCCGCACGTGGGCCCAGCAGGTGGCCCTGCTGCGACAACAGTGGTCTGCCACCGAACGGCGGCAGCAACTTGGTGACGCGGCACGCATCGAACAGCAGCAGGCGCTGGCCGCGCTGACCCAGGCCGAGGCCCAGCAACTGACTGCGGAAAGTCGCTTGGCCAGCGCCAGCGCCGCGCTTTCCAGGGGTTTGCCTGCCTTGCCGTCAATATCGGACGCCCTGCCATTTTCAGTGGCACCAGAAGCCGAAAGCACTGCATCCTTGGTCGACAGGCAATTGCGCTACAGCCCTGAGGTGACGCTGGCCAGGCAAGAGCAGCAGGTGGCGGAGGCTCAATTGCAACTCGACACCGCCGAGCGCCGGGCTGACCCCACGGTGGGCGTTCGCTTCACCCGCGAACGTGGCGGTGCAGAACACACCGCCGCTCTTGTGTTGAGTGTGCCTTTTGGCGGTGAATACCGCAGCGCGGGGGCCCAAGCTTCCGCGTTCCGGGCGTCGGCCGCTGTGCAGTTGCTGCTGGATGTAGAACGGCGAACACAAACGGAGGCAGCCCAGCGCGTCCGTGATCTGGTCAGCGCGTACGAATCCTGGCAACGCCAGGCTGAAGCGGCTCGGCAGCTCACCAGCGTGGCAGACAAGCTGGGCAACGGCTACCGGCTTGGCGAAGGCAACCTCAACGACGTCTTGTCTGCCAGGCGACTCGCCAACGAGCAACAACTGGTGGCCGCCACAGGGCTTGCAGACCTGTGGACCGCGCGGCTGCGGCTACAGCTGGAGTCGGGTGTGTTGTGGCCCCATCCCTGACAGCCTCCGGACAACGCCTGCGAGTGGTCAAAGTCTGGTGAACAGTTCGTGACAAATTTGGCATCTCACTGCCACATCGCCAAGCACTTCTTCATTCTCACTTCAGCCACGCTGCCTACTATTCATTGGCTCGCAGCAGGTAGGTGAGCCTGCAAATGTGTATGCATTCCGCAGATTTGCCTCGACAGGAGATTGCCTGTCGAGGCGTTTTTTACCAACCCAATGCACCCACTCAACACCCCTCAAGGATTCATTCACATGCTGAACCCAACCCGCTTTCGTTTTACCCTGGCACTGGTTGCCGCCGCGACACTGGCCGCCTGCGGCGGTGGCGGTGGTGGTGGTGACAGCACCGGCAGCACCAATACCAAGCCTGCGGTGTACAGCGGCCCCATCAGCGGACTGGGCTCGGTCACCGTCAACGGCGTGCGCTTCTCCTCCTCGGACGCCACGCTCAGTGACGACGATGGCGCTGGCCTGCGCAGCGACGATCTGAAGCTCGGTCAAACAGTGCGCGTGAGCGGCAGCAGTGACGACACCACCAGCCTCGGCAACGCCACCGCCGTGGTGGTCCAGCGCGGCCTGCAAGGTGCCGTCTCTGCGGTGAACGTGGCTGCAGGCACCTTCACGCTGCTGGGCCAGTTGGTGACCACCAACAGCAGCACCACCTACGAGGGCCTGACCGGTCTGACAGCGCTGGCCGATGGCAACACCGTCGAGGTCTACGGTGTAGTCCAGCCCGCGGGTGGCATTCTGGCCACCCGCTTGGAGCGCAAGACCATCACAGGCACAACCCTGCGTGGCCGCGTGAGCAACCTGAACACCACCGCCAAGACCTTCACTGTGGGCACCTTGTTGGTGAACTACACCAACGCCACCGTCAATGGCACGCTGACAAACGGCAGCGTGGTCAAGGTCAAAGCAGCGACCGCCCCCGTGGCCAACCTGCTGAACGCCAGCAGTGTGAAACTCTCGGACGACAGCGCGGCCTACACCTCGGCCGGTGCCGCCAGCATCAAGATCAAAGGCGTGGCCGAGTCGGCACCGAGCGCTGGCAAGCTCAATGTCTCTGGGACGCCAGTGGACATCAGCAATGCGACGCTGAAAGGCGGCACAGTGGTCACCGCGGGCGCGTTTCTGGAAATCAAGGGCAGCTGGAATGGCACCACGCTGGTGGCGCGCGAAGTGGAGTTCGAGGGTTCACGTGACGTGCAGCTGGGTGGCCGCAACGAGTTGTACGGCGCAGTCAGCGCGTTCACCTCGATCAGCAACTTTGTGGTCAACGGTGTGACGGTGGACGCCTCGGCCATCAACGGCATCAGCCCGTCGCAAATTGCGGTTGGCACCTATCTGGAAATCAAGGGCAATGTGGTCGGCAACGTCCTGAAAGCGACCAAGATCGAGTTCAAGTCGGGCAACCCGAGCGGGGGTTTCATTGAGCAAAACGGCCTGGTTTCTGGTTTTGTGTCGGTGAGCGACTTCCGCGTCAATGGCCTGCGGGTGAACGCCAGCAGCGCCCGGTTCGAGAAGGGCTCGGCGACCAACCTCGTCAACGGCGTGTTTGTCGAGATCAAGGGCAACCTGAACGCCAGTGGCACGCTGGTGGCCTCAAAAGTTGAATTTGAGAGCGTCGGCCGCTGAGGCTGTGAGCCTCCCCATGAGGGTCCCCGGGGTGTGATCACCCCGACTTCCAGGCCACCCGGGCAACCCGGGTGGCTTTTTTTATACCGGCACGTGCTCCGCCATCGGCTGGCTTTAACAGTCGGTACGGCAGCGGCGCAGGCCACGCCTGTCGTGGTTATCAAGGCGCTTCTTTTCGGTACCATTGTTGCGACCATGCGCACTGAAATCCCCTCCCCCTCCCTGCAGAGCAAACTGCCGACCGTGGGCACCACGGTCTTCACCGTCATGTCCGAACTGGCATCGGCAACAGGCGCGGTCAATCTGGGCCAGGGTTTCCCCGACTTCGACGGCGACAGCCGGCTGGTCGATGAAGTTTCCAAAGCGATGCAGCGTGGTCTGAACCAGTACCCCCCCATGGCAGGTGTACCTGCGCTCCGCGAAGCTGTGGCCGCCAAGATGCAGACCCTGTATGGTCACAGCTACAACCCCAACAGCGAGATCACCATCACGGCTGGCGCAACGCAGGCCATCATCACGGTCATTCTGGCGGTGGTGCACCCTGGCGACGAAGTCATCGTGCTCGAACCCTGTTACGACAGCTATGTGCCGAACATCGCACTTGCCGGAGGTGTTGTGGTGCGGGTGCCACTGACCCCGGGCACTTTCCGGCCCGACTTCAACAAGATGGCGGCCGCCATCACACCCCGTACCCGCGCCATCGTGATCAACAGCCCTCACAACCCCAGCGGCACCGTGTGGTCTCAGGAAGACATGCTGCAATTGCAGCAACTTCTGGCGGGTACTGAAATTGTTCTGGTGTCTGACGAGGTCTATGAGCACATGGTGTTTGATGGGCAACAGCACCAGAGTGCGGCCCGTTTTCCAGGTCTGGCCGCCCGGTCTTTCATCGTCTCCAGCTTTGGGAAAACGTACCACGTGACCGGCTGGAAAGTGGGGTATGTGGCGGCCCCTGCCTCGATGACCCGTGAATTCCGCAAAGTGCACCAGTTCAATGTGTTCACGGTCAATACCCCGGTACAACATGGCTTGGCAGCCTACATGGGCGACCCCTCGCCTTATCTGGGGCTGCCCCAGTTCTACCAGCGCAAGCGTGATCTCTTCCGGGCCGGACTCTCGAACTCCAGATTCCGCATGTTGCCCAGCGAAGGCACGTACTTCCAGTGCGTGGACATTTCGTCTGTGAGCGACCTCAATGAGGTCGACTTTTGCCATTGGTTGACGCGTGAGGTGGGTGTCGCGGCCATTCCTTTGTCGGCCTTCTATGCCAACGGGTTTGACCAGCGGGTGGTGCGGTTCTGTTTTGCAAAGAAAGACGAGACCCTGCAGACGGCTTTGCAGCGCTTGTCGCGCCTGTAACCCGTTCAGGTGCCGGAGATCAGCCCGACGCCCACCCGGGCGACAACTCAACCTGGCTTCTTGCGCGAAGACTTGGCGGCAGGCCGCGAGCCGTTGTCGCGTGGGGGCAACCCGGTGTGCTGTGTCAGCACCCGCCCCTTGGTCACCGGCGAAGTTTTCACGCCCACTGCGGTGGAGTTTTTGCGCCGGGCGCTGGTGTAGCCCCCGTCGGTCAGCGGCTGGTAGGTCGGGATCAGGTGGTGTTTGCCGTTGCCGATCAAATCGGCGCGGCCCATGGCCTTCAGCGCCTCGCGCAGCAGCGGCCAGTTGTTGGCGTCGTGGTAACGCAAAAACGCCTTGTGCAGCCGGCGCCGGCGGTCACCGCGCACGATGTCCACCGTCTCGCTGTCGCGCGTCACCTTGCGCAGCGGGTTCTTGTTGCTGTGGTACATCGCGGTGGCCGTGGCCATGGGGCTGGGGTAGAAGGTCTGCACCTGGTCGGCGCGGAAACCGTTCTTCTTCAGCCACAGCGCGAGGTTCATCATGTCCTCGTCGCTGGTGCCCGGGTGGGCGGCGATGAAGTAAGGAATGAGGTACTGCTTCTTGCCGGCTTCTAGGCTGGCCGCGTCGAAGAGTTTCTTGAAACGGTCGTAGCTGCCGATGCCCGGTTTCATCATCTTGGACAGCGGGCCGGTCTCGGTGTGCTCGGGCGCGATCTTCAGGTAGCCGCCCACATGGTGGGTGGCCAGCTCCTTGATGTACTCGGGCGACTTCACCGCCAGGTCGTAACGCAGGCCGGAGCTGATGAGGATCTTCTTCACCCCTTTGAGCGCACGTGCCCGGCGGTACATCTTGATCAGCGGGCCGTGGTCGGTGTTTAGGTTGGAACACACGTCCGGGTACACACAGCTGGGCTTGCGGCAGGCGGCCTCGATGGCCGGGCTCTTGCAGCCAATGCGGTACATGTTGGCCGTGGGGCCACCGAGGTCGGAAATCACCCCGGTGAAGGCCGGAATCTTGTCGCGGATGTCTTCGATCTCGCGGATCACCGAGTCTTCCGAGCGGCTCTGGATGATGCGGCCCTCGTGCTCGGTGATGGAGCAGAAGGTGCAGCCGCCAAAACAGCCACGCATGATGTTCACGCTGAAGCGGATCATCTCCCAGGCCGGGATCTTGGTCGCGCCCTCGTGGCTGCCGTTCTCGTCGGCGTAACGCGGGTGCGGGCTGCGGGCGTAGGGCAGATCGAACACCATGTCCATCTCGGCCGTGGTCAGCGGAATGGGGGGCGGCGTGATCCACACGTCGCGGTCGCCATGGGCCTGCACCAGCGCGCGGGCGTTGCCGGGGTTGGTTTCCAGGTGCAGCACCCGGTTGGCGTGGGCGTAGAGCACCGGGTCGCTTTTGACCTGTTCATAGGCCGGCAGGCGGATCACCGAGCGGTCGCGCGGCGGCACCTTGAGCTTGCCGGCCAGTGCCGGGTTGGGCATGAACACCAGCGGCTGGATGGCGGGGTTGGCGTTGGGCGCCGCGCCGCCGTCTTCCTTGGCGCAGGTTTCGCCTTGGCTTTTGGCCTGCTCGGAGGTGTTCAGGTACGGGTTGACGTGCGACTCCACACGCCCGGGCGCATCGACCGAGGTCGAGTCGATCTCAAACCAGCCCTCGGGCGTGTCACGCCGGATGAAGGCCGTGCCGCGCACGTCGACTATGTTTTCCACCGGCTCGCGGGCGGCCAGGCGGTGGGCGATTTCCACAATCGCCCGCTCGGCGTTGCCGTACAGCAGCAGGTCGCATTTCGCGTCCACCAGGATGGAGCGACGCACCTTGTCCTGCCAGTAGTCGTAATGCGCGATGCGGCGCAGCGAGCCTTCGATGCCGCCCATGACGATGGGCACGTCGCTCCAGGCTTCCTTGCAGCGCTGCGAATACACCAGCGAGGCGCGGTCTGGCCGCTTGCCGCCGACGTCGCCGGGGGTGTAGGCGTCGTCGCTGCGGATCTTGCGGTCGGCGGTGTAGCGGTTGATCATCGAATCCATGTTGCCGGCGGTCACGCCAAAGAACAGGTTCGGTTTACCCAGAATCTTGAATGGGTCGGCGCTCTGCCAGTCGGGCTGGGCGATGATGCCCACCCGGAAGCCCTGGGCTTCCAGCATGCGGCCGATGACCGCCATGCCAAAGCTGGGGTGGTCCACATAGGCGTCGCCGGTGACGATGACGATGTCGCAGCTGTCCCAGCCCAGCGCGGTCATTTCTTCGCGGCTGGTGGGCAGGAATTTAGCGGTGCCGAAGCGTTTGGCCCAGTAGGGGCGGTAGCTGCCCAGCGGTTTCACCTGCGGCACGCGCGGCGCGGCCTTGGCACGGTCGGCAGCGGGCAACGGTGGGGTCAAGGTGGAATCGGACACAGGGTCTTTCTGGGCAACCCCCGATTGTAAGGAATTACCCTGCTCCGTGGGCCTGTGACGTGCAGCGGCCCTGTCGCCCGCTCAGCACTTCACGGGGTTGCGGCAGAACTTGTCCAGTTCGCGCACCACACTTTTCACCTGCACCGGGTGGCGGGCCTTGGGACCGACATCGAGGCTCAGCTTCATTTCGTACTTCTTGAAGAACGCGTCAAACAGCTCACCGCCCAGTGTGGCGTAGGCGGTCAGCGTGTCGGTTTTGGCGTCGTGTTCCAGCAGCACCGCGCAGAGCGGCTGCTCGGCCGGCCCGCCCAGCACCTGCGCGCCTTTGGCGGGGTCGTACTGGCTATGGTCGGCGCAGCAGTGGATCACATCGTTCGCCGCACTGGGCGTGTTGCCGTTGGCTGCGGGGCCCTTGCGGAAGCTGATGAAACTGAGCTGCGGCGTCGGGTAGACCAGCTTGTGGGCGCAAATGGCCGAGTACGCCACCAGCTGCTTCTTGGGCCCCACACCGCCCGGCCAGGCGTAGGCCTGCTTGTCCTGGGTGGTCAGCGCCTGCGGCAGCGCGGGCTTGCCGAGGTCCAGCAGGAACACCGGCGTGGCCTCGAACGGGTAATGGAAGACGTAGTTGGTCTGGGGCTTCAGGGTGGCGGCCTTGAGCGGGTCACCAAGCTCGTTGACCAGCAGCACACGGGCGTAGTTCTGGGGACGGGCGTTGGCGGCCAGCGCTGGCCAGGCGCTGAGCGCGCTCAGACAGGTCACGCTGGCGGAACAGGTCTCGATGAAATCGCGTCGGTCCATGGTGCAGGCCCTGGTGCTGAAATCGGTGAAATGGACGGTAGCACGGCACACCGCTGCCAGGCTACGGGGATAATGCGGGGATGGCGCAAGCATCCAACACCGGCGTCGCGTTCCACGACGCCTTTTACAAATTCGTGCACCTCCCAGCCACGGCCGAGGTGGCCAGCGCGCTGCGCGAGGTGACCGCACCGCTGCTGGGCAGCATTCTGGTGGCGCACGAGGGCATCAACGGCATGCTGGCGGGCAGCGCCGAGGCGCTGGACGCATTTCGCCACGCGCTGGCAACCGACCCGCGGTTTGGCGGCCATTTCGGCGGCATGGTCTACAAGCGCAGCCCTTGCATCACCGCGCCGTTCAAGCGGATGAAGGTGCACGAAAAAGCCGAGATCGTGCCGCTGGGCATTCCGGGCATTGACGCGGCCAAACACACCGGCATCAACGTCAGCCCGGAAGACTGGCGCAAGCTGATTGACGAAGAAGACGTGCTGCTGATCGACAACCGCAACAGCTTTGAGTACCGGCTCGGCCAATTCCGCAACGCCGTCAACCCGGAGGTGACCAACTTCCGCGACTTCCCCGAGTACGTCCTGGCGAACATTGACACCTGGAAGGCCAAAGGCAAGAAGGTGGCGATGTACTGCACAGGTGGCATCCGCTGCGAGAAAACCAGCGCCTGGATGCTGGACCTCGGCATGACGGTCTACCAGCTGGAAGGCGGCATCCTCAACTACTTCGAGAAAATGCCCGACGCCGAACGCGACTGGCAAGGCGAGTGTTTTGTGTTCGACAACCGCATTGCGCTCGACACCCACCTGCAGGAAACCCCCACCACGCTGGACGACGTCTACGGCAGCGACTCCGAAGACGACGCCTGGCGCCTGAAGCGCGCCCGCCTGCTGGACGGCAGCAACTGAGCCGCCCGCTCAGAACTTGCCAGCCTGGTCGCCCCACAGCTGCTGAAGCCGACCGTCGCGCCCGCAACTGGCGCGGTAGTACTTGTAGCGCAGCGGGTTCTTTTGGTAATAGTCCTGGTGGTACTGCTCAGCCGGGGTGAAGGTGCTGGCCAGCACGATCTCGGTGACGATGGGCGCCTTGAACGGCTTGGTCTTGTCCAGCGCTTCTTTTGAGGCCGTGGCGATTTTCAGCTGCTGTTCACCGTGGGCAAAAATCGCGGTGCGGTAAGGCGAACCAACGTCGCAAAACTGGCGGTCTTTGGTGGTCGGGTCGATGGTGTGCCAGAAATAAGCCAGCAGTTGTTCGTAGCTCACCTTGGCCGGGTCGTAAACAATTTGCACCGCTTCGGCGTGGCCAGTGGCTTTGGAAGACACCTGCTCGTAGGTCGGGTGGGCGGTGCGGCCACCGATGTAGCCGGAGGTGGTGGAGATGACGCCGGGCACCTTGTCAAAGTCCGACTCCACGCACCAGAAACAGCCACCGGCAAAAGTGGCCAGTGCGGTGCTGGCGGGCGCCTGGGCCAACGCAGCGCCGGCCACGCAAGACAGCAGCAGCAAGGCGCGCCGCGCACCAGCCAACAATCGGGGCAAGTAGGGTGTGTGCATGCCGCGAGCTTACGGCAAGCCCCCTGTTTTGGCCACCGCAGGCCACCCCACCCCGGTTTCCCTGCTATTTTCAAGCCAAATTGGCCATCTGCCTTAGTGAAATCTTGCGGTTAAGCTATAAAAAAAGTAGCAAACGTGGCTGCCACCGGCGCATGCGAGACTGTCCCCATGGAACTGCCTCTCGACAAACCCTTCTCCCCCGCCGCCGAACGCAACCGCGACGCCATCCTCGCGGTGCTGCGGCAGCACCTGCCGC
This sequence comes from Burkholderiaceae bacterium, assembly GCA_017848435.1. Taxonomy (GTDB): domain Bacteria; phylum Pseudomonadota; class Gammaproteobacteria; order Burkholderiales; family Burkholderiaceae_C; genus PCRC01. The sequence continues at coordinate 128,782 of JAFEHU010000056.1, forward strand.
CGCCCACAACCGCGCTGAACCCCTCGGTACGGGTGCTCGAGGTTGGCAGTGGCACCGGCCAGCACGCGGTGCACTTTGCCGCCGCCCTGCCCCACCTGCAGTGGCAATGCAGCGACGTGGCAGAACACCTCGGCGGCATCCGTGCTTGGCTGGCCGACGCCGCACTGCCCAACACGCCCGACCCGTGGGTGCTGGACGTGAACGCAGGCCTGCCAGCGGTGGCTCACGACGCGGTGTTCACCGCCAACACGCTGCACATCATGGGCTGGGCCGAGGTGCAGCGGCTGTTTGCCGAATTGCCACACGCCCTGGCAGTGGGCGGCTTGCTGGTGGTCTATGGCCCGTTCAACGACGGCGGCCAGTTCACCAGCCCCAGCAACGCCGCGTTTGACGCGGCGCTGCGCGACGCCAACCCGAAGCGCGGCATCCGCGATTTTGAAGCGGTGGACGCGCTGGCGCAGGCCGCCGGGCTGGTCTTGGTAGGCGATGTGGCGATGCCGGCCAACAACCGCTGCCTGGTCTGGCGCAGGACGGCCTGAACTCAGCCCAGCCGCCGCGCCAGGCTCTCGTTGAACAACGCGCAGGCGAATTCGTTGCGCCCGAAACGGAAGGCGTCGTTCGCGCCGCTGCGCAAGCCGCTTTGAATGGACGCAGCCAGCGCAAAGTCTTCGTCCAGCGTTTCCCAGAACAGGAAGTCGTTCTTCTGCCAGTGCTCGGCGGCGCGGTGCTGGTAGCGTTCCGGCACCAGCATCCAGCCGTGCACGTCGCAGTGGTCCACGTCGGTCGGGCTCACGGTGAACAGGTCAATGTGGTCGCCCTCCCACAGCATGAAGGCGCACGGGAAAAAGTAATAAATGATGTGGGTGTGCCGGCCCACCAGGTCCATGTCGATGGTGTTGGCAGACGTCTCGGCCAATGTGCGTTTGGGCAGCACGATCTTGTGGTGGTCCCCGGCGTGTTCGTGCACCACCATGTTGTCGTGGAAAATCGGCGCCACGGTTTTCTGGTGTGCGTACTGGAAGTGGTAACTCTCCAGGTTGCCCTCCAGCACCAGCTTCCAGTTCGACGGCTGCACGAACTGTCGCCGTTCCGGGCTGAAAGCGGTGCTGTTGTAGCCCAGCGCTTCCACCTCGGCGCCGATGGGGCCGAAGTAGCCGTCCCAGTCAAACCCCGTTTGCGGCGTGGCGATCACCCAGGCCATGCCCAGCCGCTCGGCCACCGGCAGCGCCACCAGGCCCGCTGCCTCGCGCGGCACATGCGGGAAATCGGCCTCGTGCGGCCGGCCCACGCTGGCGCCACAGGCGTCGTAGGTCCAGCTGTGGTACGGGCAAACAAAGCGCGTCTTGCCGTGCCCGCAGGCTTCTTCTGGCACCACGATGGCGCCCCGGTGCCGGCAGACATTGATGAACGCGTTCAGCCCACCCTGCGCGTCGCGCGTCAACAGCACTGGCACGCCATGCACCCGCGTGCTCAGCCAGTCGCCGGGCTGCGCCAGTTGGGCGATGGGCGCGACGGGCATCGGCAGGGTTTTCAGCAGCGCCAGCTCGTCGGCCAGCTGCGCCGGGTTCAGGTAATGGCTGACCGGCTGGCTGCTGGGTGCACCACGCTGCGGGTCCTGCCCATGGATGGCGGTGGCCGAGCGTTCCCAAATGCGGCGTGCCACCGGGTCGTCGGCCAGTTTCAAGGGGATGGCTTGGTTCATCGTGGTTTCCGTGAAGGCGTGGGCCGCAGCGCTCCCATGCAAAAGGCACACAGGGCGTTGATCAGTTCGCCCGCGGCGGGTGCGTCGGCTACTGGCTCGCACAAAGGGCCAGACAACGCTTCGCGCAACGCACCCACGATGCAGGTGGCCGTCAAACCGGTGTGGGCGCACTGCAGCTCGCCCTGCGCCACGCCGTTGTCCAGAATGCGCTTGAACTGCGCGATGAAGCGGGCATGGTGTTCCAGCCGTGCGGCCTCCACCTGCGTGTCAGACGGCTCGGCGAGCATGGCGTAAGCCAGCCGGGGCCCGCGCAACGCGCGCTGGGCAAAGGTGCGAATCGCCGCCTCCAGCCGGGCCAGGGCCGGGCCATCGCTGTCGGCAATGGCGGCCACCACGTCGGTTTCGTGGCCGGTGTGGTAGCCGTAGGCCTGCGCCATCAGATCGCCCTTGTCGGGGAAGTAACGGTAGATGGAGCCGGTGGCCACGCCGGCGATTTCCGCCACCGTCGCCACCTGCACTGCACGCCAACCGCCTTCGGCAATCAACTGCTGCACCGCCTGCAAAATGCGCTCGCGCGTTTCCTGTGACTTGGCAATGACGCGGTCGGTCTTGTGGTAGGCCATAAAGTGAATTTAAATTCACTTCATTGAAATGTCAAGCCGATGCCTGGTGTTTCACCCCACACACGAAGCCTGCACACCCCCATGGCCCCAACACAAGCAGACACCCCATGACTTATGCACGGTTGCCCCATTTTGTTGGCCATGCCACTCGCACGCTGGCGGGCACAGCCCGATAAATTAAGCACAGCACATGACAACAAGTTGTGTGCGAGGTGGGCAGCAGCTCTTTGCCGCGACCGGGAACATGCTGATCCGTAGGAAGATCCACAGCATGTTTCCGGCCGCGGCAAATTTTTTCTGCCGCACCGCCAACCTGCGCTTCAGCGCGCGACCAGTTGTCCGCGGATCTCGCCACCCGGGTGTTTGGCGGTGTGCACATTCAGGTACCACTTGCCCGCCAGCACATCGGCCGCCTGCTCGGCCGTCAGCGTGGCCTCGCCAGTGGACGGGCTGATCACCGGGTTGGCCAGCCCCACCACCACGCCTGCGTTCTGCCCTGCCGGCGCTGGGCCGTGGAAATGCGCGGCCGTCACCGGGCCGGTCAACCCGGCGTAGCTCAGTTTCCAGGTCAACACATTGGTGCTTTTGTGCAGCGACGCGGTCAGCGTGCCGCCACCCTTGGTGGTCACGGGGGGTACCTCTTCCAGCCCACTCAGCGTGACGCTGTATTCGGCACTGCTGTTCGGCAGCGGGATGACGATGCAGCCAGCGGCCAGCACGCTCAAGGCCAGCGCGGCCAGAAGAAAACGCGAACGGGTTGCAACAGGGGTCATGGAATGCTCCGGTGAAATGGCGTTGGCACGGGTGTGCCGAACCGCACCAATTTACACGAACTAGGCCACTCCGCCCAACCTGCGGCGGTAGGACAAGGCCCACAACCAGTCGGGCGCATGCCTGATTGGTTGTGCTGCTCCTGCCGCCGACACTGCATTCAGGCATTCGGCAGCGCGCCGCAATGCCGTGACCATGCCAACCGCACCACCTACAACAAGGATTTCCCCAATGACACCTCTGAGCAAAATTTCCATCGCCCTGGCGGTTTTCGCAGGCGCCACTGCTGTGGCCCATGCCGAAACCGTGCAAAACCCGTCCTGGTACATCATGCCCAGCATTGGCGTCAGCAAGCCCGACAACCGCTTCAACGACGGTCACAACGCCCCCGGTGTTGGCCTGCGCTTCGGTAAACAGGTTTCACCGTCGTGGGACATGCAGGTCGGCGGCACCTACTCGCGTGACCATGGCCAATCGCCACGTTACGAACAGGGCACCCTGGGCGTGGACGGCCTGTACATGCTGAGCCGTGGTGCGGTGCGCCCGTTTGTGCTGGTGGGCGCAGGCGCCCAGCGCGACAAGATTGGTGGCAGCAATGAAACGTCGCCATACATTAGCGCAGGTTTTGGTGTGCAAGCCGCAGTGACCGAGCGCCTGTTCGTGCAGGCCGACGTGCGCCGCAGTGCCGCCCACCTGCGTGGCACCACTTTCAACGCCGACCACTCCATCACCGACAGCGCCAACATTGGCCTGGCTTACTACTTTGACAAGGCGCCTCAACCCGTGCGCCAAGCGCAGTATGTTCCGCCACCTGCACCGGTGGCCCAGGCCCCCGCACCGATGCCAGTGCCTGTGCCGGTTTCCCCACCACCGCCACCAGCCCCCAAGTTCGAGCGCATCACGCTCTCGGCCACCGAGCTGTTTGGCTTTGACAGCGCCCAGTTGCGTTCGCCCCAGCCCAAGCTCGACCAGTTGGCCAGCACGCTGGTCAGCGCCGGTGGCGCTGAAACGCTCAACATCGTGGGCTACACCGACCGCCTCGGCTCGCCTGCCTACAACCAGAAGCTGTCGCAGCGCCGCGCTGACGCGGTCAAGGCCTATCTGGTCGGCAAGGGCGTCACGTCCGGTCGCCTGAATGCCGAAGGCAAAGGCGAAAGCAACCCCGTTGTGGAGTGCAACAACAAGAAGCGCGCCGACCTGATCACCTGCCTGGAACCCAACCGCCGCGTGGAAGTGGAACAAATCGTCATTGAACGCCGCGTGAACTAAACACCCCGCTCCGTTTCTCCGTTTGGCCTGCGTGTGCCCCACGCAGGCTTTTTTGCGTCTGACGTGGGCCGACTTGCCTGGCGGCGCAGCCGGCCTGGCGCGGCTGTGTCAGGCCTGGATCAGGCCCCAGCGCAACGCAATCAGGGTCAGTTCAGACTGGTTGGACGCATTGAGTTTCTGTTTGACGTTGTACAGGTGCGTGCCCACCGTGCTCGCGGCGAGCTTGAGGTGGTCGGCAATCTGCGCCACCGACAAGCCTTGCGCGAGTTGCAGGAACACCGCGAACTCGCGTTCGCTCAACATGTCGGCCGGGCTGGCTTCGCCGTCGATCTGGGCGAGGGCCAATTTTTGCGCCATCTGTGGGTCAACATAGCGGCGTCCGGCAGCCACGGTGCGGACCGCGTCGATCAGCTGTTCGGGTGCACCACGCTTGGACAAATACCCCAGCGCGCCGGTCTTGAAAGCGCGTTGCGGGTAGGCGGTGGCTTCGTGTGCCGACAACACCAGCACCCGGGCCGCAGGGTCGTGCGCCAGCAGCCGGCGCAGGGCTTCCAGGCCGCCCATGCCGGGCATGGACAGATCAATGACCACGACATCGGGGCGCACCTGCGCGTAGTCCTGGCAGGCCTGCTCGCCACTCTCGGCTTCGGCCGCGACCTCGATGTCCGGCGTACCCAGCAGCATGCGAAACCCCATGCGGACGATGGCATGGTCGTCCACCAGCATCACGCGGATCACGCAGTGGCCTCCAGCGGCAGCACCGCCTGCAGCAACGCCCCATGTGGCACCAGGTTGTCGATGCGCAGCGTGCCGCCCAGGGCCTCGACCCGCTCGCTCAACCAGCGCAGCCCGAAATGGCCGGAAGCGCGCCAGTCGCCATCGAGCCCCTTGCCGTTGTCCCTGACAGCAAGCTCCAGCCGGTCTGGGTGCCCGGCCAGCGTCAGCGACACCACGCTGGCAGCGCCGTGCCGCAGAGCGTTGGTCAGGCCCTCCTGCGCCACGCGGTAGGCGGCCAGCGCGGTCGGCTCGTTCAGGTCGGCGGGAACGTGGTGCATCTGTAAGTCGAGCTGGACCTGGGGGTGGCTGGCGCGGACCCGTTCAACCAGGTCGCCCATGGCGTCGGCCAGCCCCAGCGCATCGAGCGCCATCGGCGCCAGCCTGGGAATCATGCCGTGCATGTGGTCGTACAGGCGGGCCGCTTCTTCGGTGATGACGCGGGCGGCCTGCGCCGTCTGGGCATCGCTGGATTCGCTGCGCCGGACAACCGACATCGCCAGGCTGCGGATGGCGGTGACCGACTGGCCAAGCTCGTCGTGCAGCGCCCGAGCGATTTCGCGGCGCTCGGTCTCGACGTGCGTTTCAATCAGCCGGGCCAGCTCGCGCGAATCCGAGAGCCGACGCTCGGCCTCGAAAGCGCGTTGCTGGGAGGCGATGTTGTCCTTGAGCACCGCTGTCATGCGGTTGAAAGCCGCACCAATGGCGCCAGCCTCCTTGCCCGGCAACGGCGGCAAGGAAACCGAAAAGTCACCAGCCTGCAAGCGCTGCAGCCCAGCCAGAATCTGCTGAAACGGCTTCAGCGCCCGGCCCATGGCCCAGAACACCAGCACGTTGATGAGCAGCAGCGTGACGGCGCCAATGGCGGTCAGCCGCAGCAGATCGTCCCAGCCATCCAATATGGCCCGCGACGGGTTGGCTTCGATCACCAGCTGGCCGCCCGGCAGCGAAATCACCTGGCGTGCCGACGCAGGCAGCAGCACGGCCTGGAACCACTGCGGTGCTTCCCGCCCGGGCTTGTAGTGCGATGCGGGCGACTGGTACAGCACCCTGCCATCGGCATTGGTGAGGGTGAGGTCGTTGGCCCTTACCCGCCCGAGCTGGTCGAGAAAACGCACCAGCGACGGCATGCCTTCCATGGCGTAGAGCCAGCCCACGCGGTTGAGCAACTGCGCCGCCACCAGGTTGGCGGCAGCCACTTCCTCGCGCACCGAACGGCGCAACCCGTCGATCTGCAAGGCGATCATCGACAGCACCAGCGAACTGATGACAGCCAGCATGATCAGGTTGATGCGCAACCGCAGGCTCATGCAGGCACCTGCTGTCTGCGGAAATCTGCATGGTTGGCGTGGCTCCGCAACGCGTCCGTCATTGCAGCCACCATGGCGGGATGAAATGGGTCATGGCCGGCGCCGTCCACCCATTGCCAATGGCTGCCGTTACTGGCGCGGTGCACGTCGATGGCAGCCGATGCCATGCACACCTGGTCGTTTCGCCCGTGCAGAAAAAGGGTGGGTATGCTGCCCGTCCGGGCGCCAGCCTGCAGCAGCCCCTGCTGGCCCAGCCAGCAGGCATGGGCCAGAAAGTGCGCCTGAATTCGGTAGCGGTCAATCGCTGCCGCCAGGGCCTCTCCAGACACGGCCGGCAAAGGCGGCGTGCCACCGAGCGATTGCTCCCAGAGCAACCAGCCGTGTGTCACACGTTCCTGCAGTTCGTGTGCCCCCTGGCTGAACACCTGCGCCAGCCAGCGCACCATGCCCGGGGCACTGGTGTCGGCCGCGCCGCGTGAGAACCGCGCCCAGGCCTGCGGGAAATGCGGTGCAGCACCGCCAAAGAACCAGGCGAGCTGGGCCTCGGACGGCACAAAAAGACCGCGCAGCAGCAGCCCCGAAACGGCTTGCGGAAAGCGGGCGGCGTAGGCCAGGGCCAGCGTTGCACCCCAAGACCCCCCCACCACCAGCCAGCGTGTGATGCCCAGGTGGTGGCGCAATGACTCGATGTCCTGCACGAGATGGGCTGTGGTGTTCTCACCGGTATGGCCGCGCGGCGTGCTTTGGCCGCAGCCGCGCTGGTCGAAGGCGATGACGCGGTGGCCAGCAGCGCCTGCGGCCTGCCGGATCAAGGCCGCAGAACTGGCGGAGCCCGGCCCGCCATGCAACAGCAGCACAGGCAGACCACCGCGGGGGCCACTGTCTTGCCAGTACATGGTGTGTCCATGCCCCAGGCCCAGCCGCCCGCCAGAACAGTGCGGGCTGTCCAGGAGGGGGTTTTGCAGGGTGACCATGCGGTCGCATGCTATCAGCCCACGTGCCGTACCCGAACGCCAACGGCGGAGGCTGGGTGGATTTGGCCGCAACGAACGACGATTCATGAAAATCATGAGGGGGGTTTCAGGGTTGGGGCCAGTGTGGTGCGGCGATGGGGCGCTTATGCTCATCTCGAACGGACAATCGCCGTTTTCGGAGTGCTACCGGCACTCTGTTCTTAACCAACAGGAGATTAGGCATGATCTGGGAAACACCAAAGGCCAGCGACTTCCGCTTCGGCTTTGAAATCACGATGTACGTCGCCGCTCGTTGATCGGCACGGTTTGAACGACAAAGCCCGCGCGAGCGGGCTTTGTCGCTTGCAGGCCCTGGCGGGCCTTTCCCCCAAGCGCAGGTAATTCCCCTCATGCACATCCGGATTCTCGGTGCCGCCGCCGGCGGTGGTTTTCCCCAGTGGAACTGCAATTGCCACAACTGTGCCGGCCTGCGTGCGGGCACGCTCAATGCGGTGGCCCGTACCCAGTCGTCGATCTGCGTCTCGTCCAACGGGCAGGACTGGGCGCTGCTCAATGCCTCGCCCGACATCCTCACGCAGATCCGTGCCACGCCTGCGCTGCAGCCCAACCGCGCGGCGCGCGATTCGGGCATTGCGGCGGTGGTGCTGATGGACGGCCAGGTGGACCATTCCACCGGCCTCTACATGCTGCGTGAGCGCGGCAGCCCGCTGCCGCTGTGGTGCGCCGACCCGGTCTACGAAGACCTGACGCGCGGCAACCCCATCCTGCGCGTGCTCGAACATTACTGCGGTGTGGACCGCCACACGCTGCCGCTCGATGGTTCGGAATTCGCCGTCGCAGGCGTGGCGGGCGTGCGCTTCTCGGCGGTACCGCTGGCCAGTAAGGCTGCGCCCTATTCGCCGCACCGCGAGCAGTCGGTGCCCGGCGACAACATCGGGCTGACGCTGATTTCGGACAGCGGCAAGCGCCTTTTCTACGCGCCCGGCCTGGGTGCGCGGGAACCACACATTGACGCCATCATGCGCAGCGTGGACTGCGTCATGGTGGACGGCACCTTCTGGACCGACGACGAGATGGTCACGGCCGGCTTCAGCCGCAAAACGGCGCGCAGCATCGGGCACCTGCCGCAATCCGGCCCGGGCGGCATGGTCGAATGGCTGGACAGCCTGCCCGCGAGTACGCGCCGCATCCTGATCCACATCAACAACACCAACCCCATCCTCGACGAGGATTCGGCGCAGCGGCAGACGCTGCGCGAGCACGGCATTGAAGTGGCTTTTGATGGCATGGCCATCAGCCTGTAATGCACAGCTTCACCGGAGACACACCATCGCTCTCATAGATTCCTCCCTCGCACCCACGCTGGCGGTGCCGACAGAACCGGCATGGAGCCGCGACGAGTTTGAAGCGCAACTGCGCAGCAAGGGCGCGGCCTACCATATTTACCATCCGTTCAACGTCATGCTCAACACCGGCAAAGCCACGCCTGAGCAGATCCGGGGCTGGGTGGCCAACCGCTTTTATTACCAGATCGCGATTCCTGTGAAAGACGCGGCAGTACTGTCGAACTGCCCCGACGCCGATGTGCGGCGCGGCTGGGTCCAGCGCATTTTGGACCACGACGGTTTTGAGATCGGCGGAACGCGCGACGCCGGTGGCACCGAAGCCTGGATTCAACTTGGCATTGCCACTGGCTTGGCGCGCGAGGAAATCATTGACCTGCGGCACGTGGTTCCAGCGATGCGCTTTGCGGTCGATGCCTACGTCAACTTCGCGCGGCGTTCGCCCTGGCAAGAGGCGGTCTGTTCCTCGCTGACCGAAATGTTCGCCCCCGAAATCCACAAACAGCGGCTGGCCAACTGGCCGGAGCACTACCCCTGGATTGAGAGCGGTGGCCTGCAGTATTTCCGCCAGCGCGTCAGTCAGGCGCGGCGTGACGTGGAACAGGGTCTGACCATCACGCTGGACCATTTCACAACCCGGGCACAGCAGGAACGCGCGCTCGACATCCTGCAGCTCAAGCTCGACATCCTGTGGGCCATGAGCGACGCGATGGCCAACCGCTATGGCGTCAACCCATGAGCGCCTCCTTGCTGATGCGGCCCCGGATGGGGAGCGGTTTCCGCCTGCAGTGGGAAGAGGTGCAGAAGAACCATGTGCTGCTCTACCCCGAAGGCATGGTCAAGCTGAACCAGAGCGCGGGGGAAATTCTCAAGCGTGTGGATGGCGCAAAAGCGGTGGCAGAGATCGTTGACGAACTTGAAGCCACGTTCAACACCCAGGGCCTGCAGGGCGAGGTGTTGGCCTTCATCGACATTGCGCTGCAGCAGAAATGGGTGGAAGAAGCATGAGTACCGACATCGGGCCACCCCTGTGGCTGCTGGCAGAACTGACCTACCGTTGCCCGCTGCATTGCGCGTTTTGCTACAACCCGGTCGATTTCGCGCAGCACGACAAGGAACTGTCCACCGCCGACTGGCTGCGGGTGCTGCGGGAAGCGCGTGCGCTGGGCGCGGTGCAGTGCGGCTTTTCAGGCGGTGAGCCGTTGGTCCGTGACGATCTGGAAGAGCTGGTGGCCGAGGCGCGCCAGCTGGGTTACTACACCAACCTGCTGACCTCCGGTGTGGGCCTGACGGCGGCACGCGCCACCGCGCTCAAGCAAGCCGGGCTGGACCACGTTCAGCTGTCGTTCCAGGACTCGACCCGCGAGATGAACGACTTCCTCTCGCACACCAAGACCTTTGACCTCAAGCTGCGGGTCGCGGGCCTGATCAAGGCCAACGGCTGGCCGATGGTGATGAACGTGGTGATGCACCGCATGAACATCGACCACATCGGCCGCATCATCGACATGGCGGTTGAACTCGGCGCCGAGTACCTTGAGCTCGCCAATACGCAGTACTACTCCTGGGCGCTCGAGAACCGCGACCAGCTGTTGCCGACCCGTGCGCAGTTGCAACGCGCGGAGGCACTGGTCAATGCCCAACGGCTGGAGCTGGGTGACCGCATGCGCATCTTCTTCGTCGCGCCCGACTACCACGACGGCAGCCCGAAGAAATGCGTCAACGGCTGGGGCAACATGTTCCTGACCATCACGCCCGATGGCGCTGCCCTGCCCTGCCACACCGCACGCATGCTGCCCGGACTGGAATTTCCAGACGTGCGCACGTCGGACCTCCGCAGCATCTGGTACGAATCCGAAGGCTTCAACCGCTACCGGGGCACGGGCTGGATGAAGGAACCCTGCTCCAGCTGCGAACACAAGGAACGCGACCTGGGCGGCTGCCGCTGCCAGGCCTATGCACTGGCCAACGATGCCAACGCGGCCGACCCGGTGTGCCCCAAGAGCCCGCACCACGCCATCGTCTCCGAAGCGGTGTTGCGGGCAGAAGCACCGTCGGTGCAGGTGCGGCCTATCGTGTTTCGCGACGTGGCCAATTCACGCAAACTGAGTCCGGTCGCAAAATAGCCGTGCTACCGCATGCGGTGCGGGATGGCCTGGCTATTTCACCAACGCCTCAATGGCGATGTGCAGCGTCACCTCGTCCCCCACCAGCGGCGCAAACTTGCCGAGGCCAAAGGTGCTGCGGCTGATTTTGGCGGTGGCGTTGGCACCGCATGCCTCTTTGCGCAGCAGCGGGTGGACCATGCACTTGAATTGGGTGACCTGCAGCGTCAGCGGTTGCGTTACGCCCTTGATGGTGAGTTCACCGGCCACGCTGCTGATGTGGTCGAACTTGTCAAAGCCCAGTTCCTTGCCGCGGAAGGTGATGGTGGGAAACGTGGCGGCGTCAAAGAAAGACGGGCCTTGGAGCGTCTGGTTGAAGGCGGTAGAGCCGGTGCTGACCGAGGCCACGGCGATGGTGGCCTCCACCGAGCCAGTGCGGTTCTCGCGGTCCAACACCACGGTGGCACGCACAGTGTCGAAACGGTTGCGCTGGGTGCTGTAGCCTAGGTGGCTGAACTCGAAACTGGCAAAGGTGTGGTCAGGGTCGGCAACATAGGTGTCGGCGGCATGGGTCAGGCCGAACCCGCATGCCAGCAGAGCGGCCAAGGTTGCATGGGTTGTATTCATGCGCCCAGTTTGTCAGAGTTTGCCGCCGAGGCGTGCCCTGTCAACGTGCCCCCAGGCCCATGGCCCGCGAAATCACTTCTTTCATGATCTCGTTCGTACCGCCGTAGATGCGCTGTACCCGGGCGTCGGCGTAGGCGCGGGTAATCGGGTACTCCCACATGTAGCCGTAGCCGCCGAAGAGCTGCACACATTCGTCCATCACCTTGCATTGCAGGTCACTGCACCAGTACTTGGCCATGCTGGCGGTGGCGGTGTCGAGCTTGTCTAACACGACCAGTTCGCAGCATTTGTCCACAAACACCCGCGCCACCTGCACTTCGGTCTGCAGCTCGGCCAGGGTGTAGCGCGTGTTCTGAAAATTGGCCACCGGTTGGCCAAACACCTGGCGGTCTTTGACATAGTCCACCGTCCAGTCAATCGCGGCCTGGGCGGCAGACACTGCGGTGATGGCAATCTGCAGCCGCTCCCAGGGCAGTTGCTCCATCAGGCAGATGAAGCCCTTGTTCTCGTAGGCACTGCCGCCCAGCAACTGCTCGGCCGACAGCCGCACATTGCTGAAAAACAGTTCGGACGTGTCCTGGGCCTTCATGCCCATCTTCTTCAGGCGCTTGCCTTTCTCGAACCCCGGCATGCCCCGCTCCACCAGAAACAGGCTGGTGCCCTTGCCGCCAGCGGCTGGGTTGGTTTTGGCCACCACAACCACCAGATCGGCATGCCAGCCGTTGGTGATGAAGGTCTTGCTGCCGTTGAGCAGGTAGCTGCCGTCGGGCTGTTGCAGCGCGGTGCATTTGATGCCTTGCAGGTCGCTGCCGGCGGCTGGCTCGCTCATCGCGATCGCGCCCACCATCTCGCCGCTGGCGAGTTTGGGCAGGTAGTGCTGCTTCTGCGCCTCGGTGCCGTAATGGAGGATGTAGGGCGCGACGATTTCGCTGTGTAACCCGTAGCCAATGCCCGTGGTGCCGGCCCGCGCCAGCTCTTCCATCTGCACCACCGAATACAGCTTGTCGGCATCGGCCCCGCCATAGGCTTCGGGCAGCGACATGCACAAAAAGCCGTTCTCGCCGGCCTTGTGCCAGACGGCGCGGTCGACATAGCCGTCCTCCTCCCAGACCTCATGGTGCGGGACGATTTCTTTCTCCACAAAGCGGCGAAAACTGTCGCGGAAGGCCTCGTGGTCGGCCGAGAAAAGTGTGCGTTCGATCATGGTGTCACCTGCTGGACTATTTTTGGCAAGCAATTGCTTGGTGAAATGAATATACTGCAAACATCCCTTTTCTCCCTGTCTTACTGTCCCTTTGGAGCCACCCCCATGAGCGAAGCATTTGTGTATGACGCCATTCGTACCCCGCGCGGTAAGGGCAAGAAAGACGGCAGCCTGCACGAGGTCAAGCCGGTCAATCTGCTGGCTGGCGTGCTGACCGAACTGCAGCGCCGCAACGACTTTGACACCAGCCAGGTCGACGACGTGGTGATGGGCGTGGTCTCGCCGGTCGGCGAGCAGGGTGCCGTGATTGCCAAGGTCGCCGCGTTGAAAGCCGGCTGGGATTTCCGCTGTTCCGGCGTGCAGCTCAACCGCTTCTGCGCATCGGGCCTGGAAGCGGTGAACATGGCGGCACAAAAGGTGCGCTCGGGTTGGGAAGACCTGGTGGTGGCCGGCGGCGTGGAAAGCATGAGCCGGGTGCCGATTGGCTCCGACGGCGGCGCCTGGGCGCAAGACCCGGAAACCAGCTGCGCCACCAACTTTGTGCCGCAGGGTATTGGCGCCGATTTGATCGCCACCATCGACGGTTACCGCCGCGAGGATGTCGATGCCTTCGCGCTGGAAAGCCAGAAGCGCGCCGCCAAGGCGCGTGAAGGTGGCTACTTCGCCGGCTCGGTGGTGCCAGTGAAAGACTTCCTGGACCAGACCATCCTCGACTACGACGAGTTCATCAAACCCCACACCACATTGGAGGGCCTGGGCGCGTTGAAAGCCTCATTCGAGCAGATGGGCGCCATGGGGTTTGACGCGGTGGCGCTGTCGCGCTACCCGCAGGTCGAGCGTATCCACCATGTGCACCATGCCGGCAATTCGTCAGGCATCGTCGATGGCGCAGCGGCCATATTGATCGGCTCGGAAGCGGCCGGCAAGACCCACCAGCTCACGCCGCGTGCCCGCATCGTTGCCGCCGCCGTCAGCGGGGCCGACCCCACCATCATGCTCACCGGCCCGGTGCCCGCGGCGCTGAAAGCGCTGGCCAAGGCTGGCCTGACGGTGGACCAGATCGATTTGTTCGAGGTCAACGAAGCCTTCGCCGCGGTGCCCATGCGCTTCATGAAGGAGCTGAACGTACCGCACGACAAGGTCAATGTGAACGGCGGCGCCATCGCCATGGGCCACCCCTTGGGCGCCACCGGCGCGATGATCCTGAACACGCTGGTGGACGAGCTGCACCGCCGCAAGCTGCGCTACGGCCTGGCCACGCTGTGCGTGGGCGGCGGCATGGGCATTGCCACGATTGTGGAGCGCATCTGATGGTGTCCTGGCGCAACCGGTACGCCGCAGCGTTGTTCGCCTGCTGCGCCCTGCCCGGCTTTGCCGCCGAACTGCCAAAGATCAAAGCTGGCCAGTGGGAAATCATGACGGTGCTCCCTGGCGGCCAACCGTTTGTCCACCGCGAATGCCTGAAGGAAGATTTTCTGTCGGCCAACACCGCCGCCAAACAAGCCCCCGGTGACCGCTGTGTGGACAAAGACGTCCGCCAGAAAGGCGCGACCTACACCCGTGAAATGCGCTGCACCAACGCCAACGGCCAGACCGAGCTGCGGCGCGGCCAGTGGACAGTCAAGTCCGACATCTACCTGGAAAGCAAAAGCGAACGCGTGGTGAACGGCAAAACCGAGCCGGTGGCCGAAGTCTTCATCGTTCGTGCGGGCGACTGCCCGAGCCCCCGATAAACCCACCGGCAGCGCCGCTGGCGTTGCCCATGAACCACCCTGCCCATGAAAACCATCCGCTACGCACTGCAAGACGGCATTGCCACCCTCACCTTTGACGAACCCGATTCACCGGTCAACACCATGTGCCGGCAATGGCAGCAGGACATGACCGAAGCCGCCGCGCAGGTGCTGAAGGACAAGGACGCCATCACGGGCGTTGTGCTGGCCTCCGCCAAAAGCACCTTCTTCGCCGGTGCCGACCTGAAGGCGCTGATGCGCCTGACCGAGGCCGACGCGCCCAAGGCTTATGCCGAAGTCGAGTTGCTCAAAAAGAACTTCCGCACCCTTGAGACGCTGGGCAAACCGGTGGTGAGCTGCATCAATGGCACCGCGCTGGGCGGCGGTTGGGAGGTGGCACTGGTGGGCCACTACCGCGTCGCCCTCGACAACCCCAAGACCCAGCTCGGCCTGCCCGAGGTGACGCTGGGCCTGCTGCCTGGCGCCAGCGGCGTGACCAAGATGGTGCGGCACCTGGGCCTGATGGGTGCGCAACCCTACCTGGTCGAGGGCAAGCTGTTCAACCCGCGAGAGGCACTGGCATTGGGCCTGGTGCACGAGCTGGTCAGCGATCCGGCCCAGCTGCGCGAAGCGGCGCTGGCCTACATTGCCACCCACCCGGCCTCACACCACCCCTGGGACGCCAAGGACTACAAGATCCCCGGTGGCACCCCCGCCAACCCCAAGGTGGCCGGCATGCTGACCATGGCACCCGCCATGCTCAAGAAACAGACCCGTGGCCTCTACCCTGCGCCCGAAGCCATCATGGCCTGCATGGCCGAAGGTGCCATGGTCGATGTGGACACCGCGCTGCGCATCGAGAGCCGCTACCTCGCCAAGCTGATGACCGGCCGCAACGCGCGGGCCATGGTCAACACCTTTTTCTTCAACATGAACGCCATCAAGGGCGGCCAGTCGCGGCCAGCCGGCGTGCCCCGCTTCAAACCCACCCAGGTCGGCCTGCTTGGTGCCGGCATGATGGGCGCCGGCATTGCGTATGTGCAGGCCAGCAAGGGCATGGCCACGGTGCTGAAAGACGTGAGTAGCGAGCGAGCCGAAGCCGGCAAGGCCTACAGCATCAAGGTCACCCAACCGCGTGTGGACAAAGGCCAACTCAGCCCACACGACCAGAAAGCGTTGCTCGACCGCATCACCACCACCGACAAAGCCACCGACCTGCAGGGTTGCGACTTGGTCATTGAAGCGGTGTTTGAAAGCCGCGAACTCAAAGCCAAGGTCACGCAAGAGGCCGAGCCCATGCTGGCACCCGGCGGTTTCTTTGCCAGCAACACCTCCACCCTGCCCATCGGCGGTTTGGCGGCCGCCAGCGCCCGGCCTGAGAAATTCATTGGTATCCACTTCTTCAGCCCGGTGGACAAGATGAAGCTGGTGGAAATCATCCGTGGGCCGCAAACCGACGACGAGACCGTGGCGCGCGCCTTCGACTACGTGCAGGCGCTGGGCAAGATGCCCATCGTGGTGAACGACTCCCGTGGCTTCTACACCAGCCGCACCTTCGGCACCTTCGTGATGGAAGGCGCCGCAATGCTGGGCGAAGGCATTCCGGCGCCAGTGATCGAGAACGCGGGCTTGCAGGCGGGCATGCCGGTGGGCCCGCTGGCGGTGCTGGACGAAACCGCGCTGTCGCTCAGTGTGCATGTGCTGGACCAGACCCGTGCCGACCTGCCCGGCTACCAGGCCACGCCCGGCGAACTGCTGGTGGAGCGCATGGTGAAAGAACTGAAGCGCCCCGGCCGCACCGGCGGCGGTGGTTTCTACGACTACCCCGCCGGCCAGAAGAAAACCCTGTGGCCGCAGCTGAAAGTGCTGTTCGAGAAACCCGCTGTGGCCTGGAACATTGACGAGTTGAAAGACCGCCTGCTCTACCGCCAGGCGGTGGAAACCGCCCGCTGCCTGCATGAAGGGGTGCTGACCACGGTGCACGACGGCAACATCGGCGCCATCTTCGGCATTGGCTTTCCGGCCTGGACCGGGGGGGCGTTGCAGTTTGTCTATGGCATGGGGGTGGACGCGTTTGTGGCCCGCGCGGCGGCGCTGGCGCAGCGGCACGGCGAGGGCTTTACACTCTCGCCCGGCGTGGTGGCGACACTGCGCCAGCACCAACCCACCTACTGAAGATTTCCATGCCAAGATTGAAAGACAAGGTCAGCATCGTGACCGGTGCGGCCCAGGGCATTGGCCTGGCCACTGCATTGAAATTCGCCCGCGAAGGCGCCATCGTCATCGTCTGCGACGTGAAGCAGGCGGCGGTCGACGAGGCCGTGGCCCAGTGCCGTGCGCTCGGCGCCCAGGCCGAAGGTTATGTGGTCGATGTGACGCAGCGCGAGATGGTCGACGGCGTGGTGGCCAAGGTCAAGGCGCAGTTTGGCCGCATTGATGTGCTGGTCAACAACGCCGGCATCACGCAGGACGCGCGCTTGCAGAAAATGACGCTGGAGCAATTCGACCGCGTGATCGACGTCAACCTGCGCGGGGTGTTCCACTGCGCGCAGGCCGTGGCCGACACCATGACCGCGCAAGGCAGCGGCGTGATTCTGAACGCCAGCTCGGTGGTCGGCATCTACGGCAACTTCGGCCAGACCAACTACGCCGCCACCAAGTTCGGCGTGATCGGTTTCACCAAAACCTGGAGCCGCGAACTCGGCCCCAAGGGTGTGCGCGTCAACGCGGTGGCGCCGGGCTTCATTGCCACGCCCATCCTGAACACCATCCCCGAGAAGGTCATCACCGAGATGGAACATCGGGTGCCGTTGCGCCGCCTGGGCCAGCCGGAAGAAATTGCCAACACCTACGCCTTTCTCGCCAGCGACGAAGCCAGCTACATCAATGGCGCGGTGATCGAAGTCTCGGGCGGCATGTCGGTCTGAGGTGGGCATGGCCGAGGCGCCCAACCAGCCCACCTCCAAGACGGATTTGTTCGTCTCGTTCACGCTGCTGGCGCTGCAGGGTTTTGGCGGCGTGCTGGCGGTGGTGCAGCGCGAGCTGGTGGACAAAAAGAAGTGGCTGACGCGCGAGGAGTTCATTGAAGAGTGGGCAGTCGCGCAGATCATGCCCGGCCCCAACGTGGTCAACCTCTCGCTGGTGATCGGTGGCCGCTACTTTGGCCTCGGCGGTGCGCTCGCCGCACTGGCCGGCATGCTGGTGTTCCCCCTGTGTGGCGTGCTGTTGCTGGCCGCGCTCTATGCGCAGGTGGCGGGCCACCCCGGCTTTGACGGTGCGTTGCGCGGCATGGGCGCGGTGGCGGCCGGGCTGATTCTTGCCAGTGGCCTGAAGCTGGCGCCGGCCCTCCAACGCAACCAACTCGGCGTTCGTGTCTGCTGTGTGTTGGCGACACTGACCTTTGTGGCCATTGGCTTGCTGCGCTGGCCGCTGCTGTGGGTGCTGCTGGGCCTGGGCGGTATGGCCTGCGTGCTCGCCTACCGCAAGCTCAGGCCATGACAGAAGCCACTCTTGCCATGGCCAGCGGCGACTGGGCACAACTGTTCCTGCACTTCCTGATGCTGTCGCTGCTGTCGATTGGCGGCGCCATCAGCACCGCGCCCGACATGCACCGCTACCTGGTGGACCAGCAGCACTGGCTGACCGACCCGCAGTTCAACGCGTCGATTGCGATTGCCCAGGCCGCACCGGGGCCGAACGTGCTGTTTGTGGCGCTGATGGGCTGGCAGGTCGGGCTGAACGCCGGCGGGCCGTGGCTGGGCCTGTTCGGCGTGCTGCTGACCATGGTGGGCATTTTGCTGCCGAGCACCACGCTGACCTATGTGGCGGCGCGCTGGGCCCATGCCAACGGGAAACGCCGCGCGGTGCGGGCCTTCAAGCAGGGCATGGCCCCCATCGTGGTGGGCCTGATGCTGGCCACCGGCTGGATTCTGTCCCGCGCCCACGGCAACCCGCTGACGGACTGGCCGCTGTGGCTGTTGACCGCCACCGCCGCACTGCTGGTGTGGCGCACCCGGCTGCACCTGCTGTGGCTGCTGGGTGCGGGCGCGCTGCTGGGCTGGTTCGGGCTGGTTTAGCCGCGCTGGCGCAGCGCCTCGTACAGGCACACACCGCTGGCCACGGACACGTTGAGGCTTTCCACCGCGCCGCGCATCGGAATGCTGACCAGCGCGTCGCAGGTTTTGCGGGTGAGCTGGCGCATGCCATCGCCTTCGGCCCCCAGCACCAGCGCCACCGGCACGGTGAGGTCGGTTTGGTACAGGGTCTTGGGCGCGTCGTCGCTGGCGCCAATGCACCAGATGCTGCGTTCTTTCAGCTCGCCCAGCGTGCGGGCCAGGTTGGTGACCATGAAATACGGCACCGTCTCGGACGCACCGCTCGCCACCTTGGCCACGGTGGCGTTGATGCCAACCGCGTGGTCCTTGGGGGCGATCACCGCGTGCGCGCCGGCACCGTCGGCCACGCGCAGGCAGGCGCCGAGGTTGTGCGGGTCGGTCACACCGTCGAGCACCAACAGCAAAGGGGGGCCTTCTACGGCGTCGAGCAGGTCGTCGAGCGAGTGGTTCTGCGGCAGCGGCTGGACGCGTGCCGCCACACCCTGGTGGCCGTGGCTGCCGCAGAGCTTGGCGATGCGCATCGCGTCGGCCTCGATCAGCCGCACACCGGCCTCGGTGGCGCGCTCGATGAACTGCCGCATCCGGGCGTCGCGCCGGGTGACTTCAAAATAGATTTCAACAATGGAGGCTGGCGCCGTCTTCAGGCGCACGCCGACCGCGTGGAAACCGAACAAAACTTTGGGTGAGGACATGCACCGATTATCGGGGGACGCTGGTGCAGGCCCTGGCTGCTATCGAATCAGTAGCTAAACCGCAAGATTTCACTGAGGCCGGAGGCCGATTTGGCTTCAGAAATTGCACAACAATGGCCCTCAGGCCTGGTCGGAAGCAATTTGACCGGCCTCGATGGTGATGCGGCGGGCACAGCGCGCGGCAATCGCGCGGTCGTGCGTGACCAGCACCAGCGTCGTGCCTTGCTCGCGGTTCAGGTCAAACATCAGCTGCATCACCGTGTCGCCGGTGGCGAAGTCCAGGCTGCCGGTGGGCTCGTCGGCCAGCAGCACCGCCGGCTGCACCACAAAGGCCCGGGCCAGCGCCACCCGCTGCTGCTCGCCACCGCTCAGCACCTTGGGGTAATGGTTCAGCCGCTCGGCCAGGCCGACGCGCGCCAGCATCTCGGTGGCGGCCTGGCGTGGGTTGCTGCCCTTCCGGCCAGCAAGCTCCAGCGGCAGCATCACGTTTTCCAGCGCGGTCAGGCTGCCCATCAGCTGGAAGCTCTGGAACACAAAACCGACCTGCCGGGCGCGCAACGCGGCGCGCTCGTCTTCGTTGTGGGCGAACAGGTCTTGCCCGGCGAGGTGAACTGTTCCGCGGCTGGGCGTGTCCAACCCGGCCATGATGGACAGCAAGGTGCTTTTGCCGGACCCCGACGCGCCCACAATCGCCACGGTTTCGCGCGGGGCGAGGCTGAAGTGAATATCGCGCAAAATGTCCAAGGTGCCCGTGGAGTCGGTGACCGACTTGAACACATGGCTGACTGAAATGATGGAATCTGACATGACACTTTCTTGGGCCACCCACCGTGGGCTGGTCAGACGCGACTTTATCGCGGCCACGTTCATCGGTGCGGTTGCAGGGCTATCGCTGCCGGTGGCCCAGGCTGCGCCGGCGCCCACCGTCCTGGTGGTGGGCGACTCGCTGAGCGCCGAGTACGGCCTGAAACGCGGCACCGGCTGGGTGGCGCTGCTGCAAAAACAGCTGGCGACCGAGAAAATCAATGCCACGGTGGTCAATGCAAGCATCAGCGGCGACACCACCTCCGGTGGGCGCGCCCGTCTGGCGGCCCTGCTGCAGCACAACAAACCGACGCACGTGGTGATCGAACTCGGTGGCAACGACGCGCTGCGCGGCCTGCCCTTGCCAATGACCGAAGACAACCTCCAGCAGATGGTCAAGGCGGCCAAAGACCAGGGCGCCAAGGTGCTGCTGCTGGGCATGCAGGTGCCGCCCAATTACGGCAGCGACTACACCCAGCGTTTTGCCAAACTCTACACGTCGGTGGCCAAGGCCCACCAGGTGCCGCTGGTGCCCTTTTTCCTGAAAGGCGTGGCCGACGCGCCCAACGCGCTGAGCCTGTTCCAGGCCGACCGCATCCACCCCCGGGAAGAGGCGCAACCCGCCCTGCTGGCCAACGTCTGGCCCGAACTGAAGAAGCTGCTGAAATAATGCCTGTCCATGCCATCCCAGCCGCCGACGCCATGGCGCAGCTGGACCGTTTCAGCACCGTCATCGACGCCCGCAGCGAAGGCGAGTACGCCGAAGACCACCTGCCCGGCGCACACAACTGGCCCTCGCTCAACAACGAAGAGCGTCGTGTGATTGGCACCCTCTACAAGCAGGTCAGCCCCTTCGAGGCGCAAAAGCGCGGCGCCGCGCTGGTGGCGGCCAACATCGCCCGCCACATCGAGCGTGAACTGGCCGACACCCCGCGCAGCTGGCAGCCCCTGCTGTACTGCTGGCGCGGCGGCAAGCGCAGCGGCTCGCTGGCGCTGGTGCTGGGGCAAATTGGCTTCAAGGTGACGCTGATTGAAGGCGGCTACAAGGCCTTTCGCACCGCGCTGTTGGCCGACTTGCCGCTGCTGGCACCCCGGTTGTCCTACCGGGTGGTGTGTGGCCCCACCGGCTCTGGTAAAACCCGGCTGCTCACCGCGCTGGCCGCCGCCGGGGCGCAGGTGCTGGACCTGGAGGCGCTGGCCAGCCACCGCAGCTCGGTGCTGGGCATGATCCCCGGCCAGCCCCAACCCACGCAAAAGCGTTTTGACACGCTGGTGTGGCAGGCGCTGCGCCAGTTTGACCCAGCGCGGCCGGTGTACGTGGAAAGTGAAAGCAAGAAGGTCGGCAACCTGGCTGTGCCCGACGCGCTGATCCAGGCCATGCGCGCCAGCCCCTGCTTCGACCTGCAGTTGAACGATGCCGAACGGGTGGCGCTGCTGCTGGAAGACTACGATTTCTTCGTGCGTGACAAGGCGTTTTTCTGCAGCCGGCTGGAAGCCCTGACCATGCTGCGGGGCAAGGCGGTGGTGGACAGCTGGAAAGCGCAGGTGCACAACAACGACATGGAGGCGGTGGTGCGCAACCTGCTGCTCACCCACTACGACCCAGGTTACCTGGCGTCGATGCAGCGCAACTTCACACAGTACGGCAGCGCCCAGACGGTGGTGGCCACCGACCGCAGCGCGGCCAGCATGGCGGCATTGGCGCAGCGCATGCTGGCAGCTTGAGGGCGGCTCAGGCGGGTGGGTTGCCTGTGGCGTCGGGGATGTCCACACCGTCCGGCGTGGCTGCCGGGTCACCCCCCTCGGTCGGCTCGTCAGGGCGTGGATCCAACTTGCGCTTCAGTTTTTCTTCCTTCTTGCGCTTCTTGGCCAGCTCTTTCTGACGTTTTTCGTAACCGTAATTGGGTGTTGCCACTGGGCTGTCCGTTTCTGTGCGTGATGTGTTTCGGATTTGAATGGTAACGAGAAATTTTTCTCCGGCAAAAACACCTGCTCAATGCAGCACGGCGAGGGCCTGTGCCAGGTCGGCCTGCAGGTCGTCCACCGTCTCCAGACCGATGGAGAACCGCACCAGCACGCCCCGGTGCGGCCAGGCGCTGATGCTGGCGTTGCGCATGGTGCCAATGTCGTAAGGCACCACCAGGCTCATGAAGCCACCCCACGAGTAGCCCAGCTTGAACAGGCGCAGCTGGTCGCAGAAGCGGTCCACATCGGCCGCGCTGTAACGCTCGTCGAACACCACCGAAAACAGGCCCGCCGCCTGCCCACCATCGCCGCAGGTCGCGCGCCAGTGCGCATGGCCGGGCGAACCGGGCAGCGCCGGGTGCAACACCTGCGCCACCTCGGGGCGGCCACCAAGCCAGTGCGCCAGCGCGCGGGCCGCCTGGTCGTGCGCGGCGTAGCGCAGTGCGATGCTGGGCAATGAGCGCAGCACCGCTTCCACGTCGTTGGCCCCCACGCCCAGGCCCAGGCGCATGTGGCTGAGCTTGATGCGCAGGTGCAGCGCCTCGTCGCGCGTGACCACACTGCCCATCAGCACATCGCCGCCGCCGCTTGGGTACTTGGTCAGCGCCTGCACGCTGATGTCGGCCCCGGCGCTGCCACGCAGCTCCTCCACCCCGGGCAACGCAAACGCGTTGAAGGCCAGCCCGGCACCCCAGGTGTTGTCGAGAGCATTGGTCACGCCGTGCTGCCGACAGACCCCCACCAGCGCGGGCAAGTCGGGGAACTCCATCGTCACCGAGCCAGGCGCTTCGAGCCAGACCAGCTTCGTGCGGGGGCCGATCTTGGCGTCCAGGTCGGCCGGGTTCAGCGCGTCGTAGAGCTGGTGGCCGATGCCCCAGTTTTTCAGCTCGCCCTGGGCCAGCGCCTTGTTGGGGCCGTAAGCGTTGTCGGGGATCAGCACCTCGTCGCCGGTTTTCAGCAGCGCCAGATTGACATTGGCAATCGCCGCCAAGCCACTTGGCGCCAGCACACACTGCAAACCGCCTTCGAGCGAGCTGATGCGCTCTTCCAGCATGAAGGTGGTGGGCGTGCCGTGCAGACCGTAGGTGTAGCCGGTCTTGTGCTGCCAGTCGCGCGCGCGCATGGCGGCCACATTGGGGAAGATCACGGTGGAGGCCTTGAACACGCCAGGCATCGGTGCGCGGAACCCGGCGGGCGGCAGGTAGTCGTGGTGGATCAGGTCGGTCGAGGTGACCTTGGCGTTGGGAAGGGCGTCGCTCATGGGGCCATGGTAGCGTGTGAAGCCATGTCCGGCATAATTGACGTTTACGTCAACGTCAATCCCATCTTCAGGAGTTCCCATGATCATCAAAGGCAAAGTTTTCATCGTCACCGGCGGCGCATCGGGCCTGGGCGAAGGCACGGCACGCATGCTGGCGGAAAACGGCGGCACGGTCGTGATTGCCGACATGCAGGCCGAAAAAGGCGAACAGGTGGCCAAAGAGATCGGTGGCGCCTTTGTGAAGTGCGATGTGAGCAGCGAGGCCGACGGCCAGGCCGTGGTCGCCAAGGCCGTTTCACTCGGCAAGTTGATGGGCCTGGTGAACTGTGCCGGCATTGCACCGGCCGAGAAAACCGTGGGCAAGACCGGCCCGCACACGCTGGCCACCTACACCAAGACCATCATGGTCAACCTGGTGGGCACCTTCAACATGATCCGCCTCGCGGCCGACGCGATGAGCAAGAACGAACCCGAGGACACGGGTGAACGCGGCGTGCTGATCTCGACCGCGTCCGTGGCGGCCTACGACGGCCAGATTGGCCAGGCCGCCTACGCCGCCAGCAAGGGCGGCGTGGTGGGCATGACGCTGCCGATTGCCCGCGACCTGGCCCGCAACGGCATCCGCAACATGACCATCGCGCCCGGCATCTTTGGCACGCCAATGCTGTTCTCCATGCCCCAAGACGTGCAGGACGCGCTGGCCGCCGGCGTGCCCTTCCCAAGCCGCCTTGGCACGCCGCAGGACTACGCCAAGCTGGTCAAGCACATCCTGAAAAACGACATGCTCAACGGCGAAGTGATCCGCCTCGACGGCGCGATCCGCCTCGCGCCACGCTGAGCGACACGGGCCGGTCACATGGCCCGATACCATGGCGTCATGCGCCATGTGACCCTCCCCATCGCCCTCACCGCCACCTGCTTTCTGGCGGCCTGCCAATCAGCGCCACCGGCCATCCCGGTGGAAGACCGGGTGCCTACCCCTGTACAGGTTCTGCAACCGGCAGCGCCCATCCAGGCAGGCCTGGCCCGGCAACAACCGGAAGCCGCCTCCCCCCCCCAAACCAAACCCGGCTGGGCCAAGCGCCGCTTTGCGGTGGCCGCCGCCAACCCGCTGGCCACACAGGCGGGCTACCGCGTCCTGAAGGACGGTGGTTCGGCGGTGGACGCGGCGATCGCGGTGCAAATGGTGCTGACGCTGGTGGAACCCCAGTCCAGCGGCATCGGTGGTGGCGCCTTTCTGCTGCACCACGACCCAGCGCAGCCCGCCGCACGCCGCACCGAAGCCTACGACGGCCGCGAGACCGCACCTGCGGCCGCCAGCGACACCCTGTTCCTGAAAGCCGACGGCCAGCCGATGGCGTTTTTTGACGCGGTGGTGGGTGGCCGGTCGGTCGGCACGCCGGGTGCGGTGGCGATGCTGGCCATGGCGCACCGCGACCACGGCCGCCTGCCCTGGGCCCGCCTGTTCGAACCGGCCATTGCGTTGGCACGCGGTGGTTTTCCGGTCAGCCCACGCCTGCACAGCCTGCTCAAGGCCGACCCGTACCTGCGAAAAGACGCGGTGGCCGCCGCCTATTTCTACACCCCGGCTGGCGAGCCCTGGCCAGTGGGCCACTTGCTGAAAAACCCGGAGCTGGCGGTGGTCCTGCAGGCGATTGCGCGCCAGGGCCCCCGTGCGTTGCAGCGTGGTGAGGTGGCCAGCAGCATGGTGCGGGCGGTGCGTGGCCATGCCACCAACCCCGGCACCCTGAGCGAGGCCGATCTGACCGGCTACAAACCCCTGAAGCGCGCCCCCTTGTGCACCGACCACACGGCCGCCACCCAGGTGGTGCGTCTGTGCGGCATGCCGCCGCCCAGCTCAGGCGCCATTGCCGTTGCGCAAATTCTGGGCCTGCTGGAACACACACCGGCCGCCACGCTGCCACTGCAGCGGGGCCTGCCCTCGGCCGACTGGCTGCACCTGTACACCGAGGCGGCGCGGCTGGCGTTTGCCGACCGCAACCAGTACCTGGCCGACCCCGACTTCGTGCCAGCCCCCGGCGGCAGCTTCCAGAGCCTGCTGGCGCCCGGCTACCTGGCCGAGCGCGCCCGCCTGATCGGCCCGCAGAGCATGAAGACCGCGCAACCCGGTGTGCCTGGCCCGCTGGCGCAGCGCTTGTCGGCCATGCCAGCGCAGCCGGAGTTTGGCACCTCGCACATCAGCATCGTCGACGCCCAGGGCCGTGCGGTGGCCATGACCACCACCCTTGAAAGCGCCTTTGGCGCACGGCTGATGGTGAACCGGGGCAAAGGGCTCGCGGGTGGGTTTCTGCTCAACAACGAACTGACCGACTTCAGCTTTGCCCCGGCTGGAGCTGACGGCCTGCCCGTGGCTAACCGGGTGCAGCCCGGCAAACGCCCGCGCTCGTCGATGAGTCCGACGCTGGTGTTCGAGCGGGCACCCGACGGCCAGACCGGCCCGTTGCTGGCGGCCCTGGGCAGTCCCGGCGGCGCGGCCATCATCCACTACACCGCCAAGACGCTGGTCGGCACGCTGCATTGGGGCCTGGACGCCCAGCGCGCGATTGACCTGCCGAACTTCGGCTCCAACAACGGCCCGACCCAGCTTGAGGCCGGCCGCTTCCCGGCCGACACCGTGCGCGCCTTGCAGGCCCGTGGCCACACGGTGAACGAGGTGGACATGACCAGCGGCCTGCAAGCCATCCAGAAGCGGCCCCATGGCTACTTTGGTGGCGCCGACCCACGGCGCGAAGGCGTGGTGATGGGGGACTGATCAGGGCGCGCGCACGCCGCCCTGCGTCACCAGGGCCATGCGCCGCCGCACACGCTGCGCCTCATCGCCCTGCCCGGCCGCTTCGGCACGCTGCAGCTGCACACCCAGCCAGGCCAGCAATGGCCGGCGCCAGCCCTGGGCCGAGGCGGTGTCCACCGCCGTGGCCACACCGGCGGGCGACAGCTGGCCGGCCTGCAACAGGGCACCGGCGGCCACCAGTTGGGCCAGGGGGTCGGTGATGCCAGGCAACACGTTGGCCGCCCCGCTGCTGCCGGGCACAGCCCGGTGCTGCGGCGGCAGCAGGTTGGCGTCCAGGCCCTGCCAGCGTCCGCTCAGGTAGGTGGCGTAGGCGCGTTCGGGCGGTGCCGCATCGGCGGCCAGCGCCTGGTAGGCGGGACAGGTGTCGATGTCCAGGCTGGCCACGCGGGCAGCGCAGCGGACCAACTCGGCCCGGGCCAGCAGGTCGGGCCGGCCGGTGCTGGCGATGTCGGCGCGGGCGCGGGTGAACTCGGCGTTGGCCACCCGGTCGTTGCCGACCAGGTAGGCCAACACCGCCTCGCGCAGCGCGCCCTGGGCGTTGAGTTGCCATTCGGCGGGCTGCGGGCCACTGGCACAGGCGCTGAGCAGGGCCACCAGAGCAAACGGTGCAAGGTGTCGCATGTTCATGGCAGCTTCACTTCCGCATCGCGCGAAAACGGCCACTTGCGGTTGATCTCCAGCACCAGCCCATCGACCCGGCGCAAGCTGGTCTCGACCTGCGCCCGCAGCGCGCCGAGGTCGGCGGTGGCGGCGGTGGTGTTGGTGGCGATCTTCTGCGCCTCGGCCAGCACGGCATTGACCTGCTGCAGGCTGGCGCGCACATCGGTCAGCACCCCGTTGAGCTGCTTCACCGTGGCCTGGGTGTCGTCCATCAGGCCCTGTTTGCCAAACACCCGTTGGTCGGTCTTGGCGAGCAGCGCGTTGGCGCGCTCCAGCGTGACAAGGATCTGCTTCGCATTGGCGTCGCCCCCCATCACCGCGCCGAGGGCGCCGTAGCGGCCCTTGAAGCCGTCGGTCAGTGCCTGCACGTTGCCCAGGCTGGCGTTCAGGCTGGACTCGCTGGCCGTCATGCGTTCAAGGTTTTCCACCAGCGTGCGCACCACGCCCACCACACGGGGGATTTCGGCCGCCACGTCGCCCACCAGCACGGCGCGCTCGGCGCCGTCGGGCAGCAAGGGGTCGGTGAGGATGCCGCTGTAGGCGCGCAGCTTGGTGTCCCCCACCAGGCCGCGTTCCATCGTGAAGATGCTGGACATGCGCAGCCAGCGCGCGTCCTTGCTGGCCACGTCGATCACGATACGGGCCTTGCCGTCGTTGGCCAGTTCCACCTGCCGCACCCGGCCGATGGGAAAACCCGAGAAGGTCAGGTCGAGGCCCACCGTCACGCCCTGCGCGTCGTCGGCCACCAGCACCAGGGTCTGGGTGCGCTCGAATGCGCCGCGCGCGTACAGGATGTAGGTGACCGCGCCCACCACCAGCGCGACCACCAGCACCAGCATCAGCATGGCCTTGAGTTCCAGGTTCGCCACGCCGGGGGCGTCGGTCGGGTCGGGGCTGTCGGTCGGTTCGGTCATGGGAGATTCAAATGTATTTCAATGCCAGCGAGGCGCCTTCGATCAGCACCAGCGCCAGAAACAGCCGCACCGTGCCGCTGGGCGCCTTGCGGCCACCACTGGCTGTCCACAGCCGGGCTTGCAGGGCAGAGGCCACGGGCACCACCGCCACCGCGACGCTGAACAACGCGATCTTCAGCACAAAGCCGATGCCGGTGGCCGGGTCGAACACGCGGCCGACCATGCGGGTGTAGGCGGCAAAACCCCAAGGGGTGAAGCCATAAACGTTGACGTAGGCCAGCACCAGCGCCACCACGCTGCTGACCGCCGCCAGCGTGACCACCGAGAACACGGCGGCCACCACGCGCGGCAGCAGTTCGGTGCGCACCAGCACGGTCTGGGCGTGGCGGCCGGATGCGTCACTGCCCAGCGGCAGTTGGCCCAGGTCGGCCTCGGCGGCCATGGCGCCGCGCAGCACCACGAACAGCGCAGCCGACAGGGGAATCAGCTCCAGCACCAGCACCCGCACCACCACGTCGAGCGCGTACTGCGACAGGCCGTAGCTTTGCGCGGTCACCACCACGATGCGGATCAGCACCAGGCTGATCAACGCCGACAGCAGCGTGAACCACGGCAGCACACGCCAGGTGGTGGCCACCATCAGCCGCGCCATGGCGAGCCGGGTGCGGCGGTTGTAGGTGGCCGGCGACAGCGCGGTGACCAGCGCCACCAGCCCGAAATACAGCACGCCCCACCAGCTGTTCCCCCAGCGCCACACGTTGCCGCCGAGCGCGCTGACGTTCAGGGACGGGGTGGGTAAAGGCCGCATGGGCGAATGATAGCGAGCACAGGCCGCAGCGCCAGGGTGGCGGGTTGTCCTACAGCGCCTGGGCTTGCGGGCCGGCAGACCTGCCGCGCTCGAGCCCCTACATTGGATTCAACATGAAAAATGAACCCAGAAAGGCAACACACCATGGCATTGCGCGCCTACGTGGTTGAAGACAACCCCACGATCCGGGAAAACCTGATCGACACTTTGGAAGAACTGGCCCAGGTCAAGACCGTGGGTGCCGCCGAAAACGAGTCCGAGGGCACGAATTGGCTGACCCGGCATGCCGACCGCTGGGACCTGGCCATCGTTGACCTGTTCCTGAAAAAAGGCAGTGGCCTGGGCGTGGTCCAGGCCTGCCGCAAACGCTCACCCAAACAGGCGGTGATTGTGCTGAGCAACTACGCCACGCAAGACATGCGCAAGCGCTGCCTGGCACTGGGCGTGGACGCGGTGTTTGACAAGTCCAACCAGATCGACGCGCTGATCGACTTTTGCATTGCGCGCAGCCAGCGCCAGATGAGCGCCTGAGCCCACCGGCTCAGCTGTTGAGCTGGCCCCACACTTTCTCCAGCCGCTTCACGCTCACCGGCTGGGGCGTGCGCAGTTCCTGCGCAAAAAAGCTCACCCGCAATTCCTCCAGCAGCCAGCGGAATTCCTGCATCCGCGCGTCCACCGCCCCCTTGCGTTCGGCCACCAAGCGCCAGTAACGCTGCTCCTGCGGGCGCAGCTCGGCCAGTTTGGCGGCGTCCCGCGCCGGGTCGGCCCGGTACTTCTCCAGTCTTAACGTCACCGCTTTCAGGTAGCGTGGGTAGTGCTGCAACTGTGCCCAGGGTGTCAGTGGCAAAAAGCGCTTGGGCATGAGTTTTTGCAGCTGCTGCGTGGCGTCTCCAGTGGCCTCGGGCGCGTTTTTGGTGTCTTTGATTTTTCGCAGTGCGGTGGCGTATTCGGCCAGCACGGTGGCGGCGAGTCGCGCCACTTCCGTGGCAATCAAGGTCAGCCGGCCCCGGCCCTCGTCCAAGCGGCGCTTGAAGTCGGCCTCACCCGTGGGCAGCGGGTCGAGCAGGAAGGCGCGGTCCAGCGCCACGTCAATGATCTGGGCACGCAGTTCTTCTTGCGTGCCGCCGCCGGTGTTGTCCGCCGCGCGGCCGACCAGCATGAAGCTGACCGCCATTTTCTGCAGGTCGGGGATGTTCTTTTCCAGGTACTTCAGCGCGTCTTTCAGCTGCAGCGCAAACAGCCGGCGCAGCCCGGCGCGGTGGCGTGCGGCGGCCACCTCGGGCTCGTCAAACACCTCGATGCCCACCGCATCGCCCTGGTCGGTCAGCGCCGGGAAGCCGATCAGCGTTTGCCCACCCTTTTTGATTTCCATCAGCTCCGGCAGCTCGCCAAAGGTCCAGGCGGTGTAGCGTTGTTCGGCCCGGGCGGTGGCCACAGGCGCCGATTTTGCTCCCTTTTCTATAGCTGGACTGCCAGATTTCACTAAGGCTTGAGGCCGATTTGATTCAAAATTCGTTGGCGCAGGCGCGTTGGAGGCCACTTTGAGCCCCGCCAGGGCCTGAAACGCCCCCCGGGCCTGTGCGCCCAGCTCGGCCTTCAGCGCGCCGAGGTTCCGCCCGGTGCCGAGCTGGCGGCCGTGTTCGTCGACCACGCGGAAGTTCATGAACAGGTGGGGGGGCACCATGTCGAGCTTGAAGTCGGCCCGCTTCACGTCGAGCGAGGTGGCGGCGCGCACGATTTTCAGCAACGCGTCGGTCAGGCTGCCGTGGCCAAACAGCTCAGCGGCGTTCAGCTCGCCAGCGATGCGGGTGGCGCTGTCGGGCAGCGGCACGAAGCGCGAGCGGGGCTTCTGGTGCAGGCTTTTCAACAGCGCCAGCACCTTGTCGCGCAGCATGCCGGGCACCAGCCACTCGCAGCGCTCGTCGTTCACCTGGTTCAGCACAAACAGCGGCACGGTGACGGTGAGGCCGTCTTTCGCGTCGCCCGGTTCGTGCAGGTACTCGGCCGCGCAGTCCACCCCGCCGAGCCGCACCGTCTTGGGGAAGGCGCTGGTGGTGATGCCGGCGGCCTCGTGGCGCATCAGTTCGTCGCGGGTCAGCAGCAACAAGTTGGGCTGCGCCTTGGCCGCGTCTTTGTACCAGCGCTCGAAGCTGGCGCCGCTGTGCACATCGGCCGGCACATGCTGGTCATAAAAGGCGTAGATCAGCTCGTCGTCCACCAGCACGTCCTGCCGGCGCGACTTGTGTTCCAGCTCCTCCACCCTGGCAATCATTGTCTGGTTGGCGGCCAGGAAGGGCAGCTTGGTGTCCCAGTTGCCACCGGCCAGCGCCTCGCGGAGGAAGACCTCGCGGGCGCCCTGCGGGTCCACCCGGCCGAAGTTGACGCGCCGGCCGTTGTAGACCACCAGCCCGTACAGCGTGGCCCGTTCCAGCGCCACCACCTCGCCAGCCTTCTTTTCCCAGTGCGGCTCCAGCAGCTGCTTTTTGAGCAGATGCCCACCCACCTGCTCCAGCCAGGCCGGGTCGATGTTGGCGATGCCGCGGCCGAACAGCCGGGTGGTTTCCACCAACTCCGCTACCACAATCCACCGCCCCGGCTTTTTGGCCAGGTGCGCGCCAGGGTGGCGGTAAAACTTGATGCCACGGGCCCCCAGGTAGACGTCTTCGTCGTCCAGCTTGCAGCCAATGTTGCCCAGCAGGCCCGAAAGCATTGAAAGGTGCAGCTGCTCGTAGCTGGCGGGTGTGGTGTTGAGGCGCCATTTGTGCTCGGCCACCACGGTGTGCAGTTGGCTGTAGATGTCGCGCCACTCGCGCACCCGGCGCACGCTGACGAAGTTTCGCCGCAACAGCTGCTCGTACTGGCGGTTGCTCAGCTTGTGCTCGGTGCCGTGGCCACCGCGCGACTTGTCCAGCCAGTCCCACAGCTTCAGGTAGCCGCTGAACTCGCTTTTGTCGTCGTCGAACTTGGCGTGGGCCTGGTCGGCCTGGGCCTGCGCGTCCATCGGGCGGTCGCGCACGTCCTGCACGCTCAAGGCGCTGGCGATCACCAGCACCTCGGTCAGCGCGCTGCGGCCCCGGGCTTCCAGAATCATCCGGCCCACCCGCGGGTCGAGCGGCAGGCGGGACAGCTCCTGTCCGATGGCGGTGAGTTCGTTGGCGTCGTCCACCGCGCCGAGTTCGGCCAGCAGCTGGTAACCGTCGGCAATCGCCCGGCCCGACGGTGCCTCGATGAACGGGAATTGCGCCACGTCGCCCAGGTGCAGCGACTTCATCCGCAAGATCACCCCGGCCAGCGACGAACGCAAAATTTCCGGCTCGGTGAAGCGTGGCCGGCCGGCAAAGTCTTTTTCGTCGTACAGCCGGATGCAGATGCCGTCGGCCACCCGGCCACAGCGGCCCGCACGCTGGTTGGCCGCCGCCTGGCTGATCGGCTCCACCAGCAACTGCTCCACCTTGCTGCGGAAGCTGTAGCGCTTCATGCGCGCGGTGCCGGCGTCGATCACGTAGCGGATGCCGGGCACGGTGAGCGAGGTCTCGGCCACGTTGGTGGCCAGCACGATGCGGCGGCCGGTATGGCCCTCAAAAATGCGGTCCTGCTCGGGCTGCGACAGCCGGGCGAACAGCGGCAGCACCTCGGCGTTGCGCATCACCGGTTGGTGGCTCAGGTGTTTGCGCAGGTGGTCTGCCGCTTCGCGGATTTCGCGTTCACCGGGCAGGAAGACGAGGATGTCACCCCCGTTGTGCACGTCACGCCAGAGTTCGTCCACGCCGTCGGCAATCGCGTCGTTGAGGTCGTATTCACGCGATTCTTCAAAGGGCCGCCAACGCTGCTCCACCGGGAACATCCGGCCCGACACCATGATCACCGGCGCCGGCCCTTTGGCCGAAGCGAAGTGGTCGGCAAAACGCTGCGCGTCGATGGTGGCCGAGGTCACCACCACCTTCAGATCTGGCCGGCGCGGCAGGATTTCGCGCAGGTAGCCGAGCAGGAAATCGATGTTCAGGCTGCGCTCGTGCGCCTCGTCGATGATGATCGTGTCGTAGGCTTTCAGCAGCGGGTCGGTCTGCGTTTCCGCCAGCAAGATGCCATCGGTCATCAGCTTCACCGAGGCGTCGCGGCTCAGCCGGTCCTGGAAGCGCACCTTGAAGCCCACCACATCGCCCAGCGGGGTTTTCAACTCCTCGGCAATCCGCTTGGCCACCGAGCTCGCGGCAATCCGGCGCGGCTGGGTGTGGCCGATCAAGCGCCCCTTGCCGGGTGGCGCGTTCAGCTTGCCACGGCCCATGGCGAGCGCGATCTTGGGCAACTGTGTGGTTTTTCCCGAGCCGGTTTCGCCACAGACGATGACCACCTGGTGCGCCGCGATGGCGTCCATGATCTCTTGGCGTTTGCCCGATACCGGGAGCGACTCTGGGAATTCGATGTGCAAAGGGGAAGGCATTGGGGCGCAATTATCGGTGGCACGCCTGCGCCCGCCCGGGCGAGCGGCGCCCCGACCCGGTGGCGGCACAATGCGGGCATGGTTTCCCCCCGTCTCGCCACAGGGCTTCTGGGCCTGGCCACGTTCCTGGCCTGCACGCCACTGCAAGCCGCCCCGCTGCTGCGCTGCCAGCTCACCTACGCCGGCAGCACCCAGTTGCTGGAGGCCGCGCCGGTGGCCGACCCCTACCCTGTGCGCGCGGTAGGCGTCGGCGGGCGGTTTCGCTTCAAGGCGGTGGTGGTGGGCTCCGCCACCCGGGTTGACTACGTGAAACTCTATGCCTACCTGGAGACACGGCAGCAACCGGTGCTGGTGCAGCAGGCCACCTACCTGCCACCGTTTGCCACAGGCCCCACCCTCACCGGCCAGCAGTTTCTGTACGCCGGGCCGGTGGAGCGCGAACTGCAGTACAACTGCAGCCTTTCCGGGGTGACCCCATGAAACGCTGGCTGTTTCGGGTGGGCCTGTGGTGCGCCGCCAGCCTGGGGTGCCTGGCCCCGGCCTCGGGCCAGCAGGCGCCGGTGACGCTGGTGTTTGCCGGCGACATCGTGCTGGACGACACGGCGGGCGCGCTGATCCAACGCGGGCAAGACCCGTTTGCCGGCTTCGCCACGCTGTTCAAAAACGCCGACATCCGCGTGGGCAACCTGGAGTGTGTGGTGGCCACCACCGGTTCGGCGGGCGACAAGAACTACACCTTCCGTGCCCACCCGCGTGTGCTGCCGGTGCTCAAACGCCACTTTGACGCGCTGGCGCTGGCCAACAACCACTCCGGCGACTACGGACGAACCGCGTTTGCCGAGATGCTGCGTCTGCTGCCCCAGGCCGGGCTTGGCCACTTTGGCGGTGGGATGAACCTGAAGGAAGCCCACACGCCGCTGATCGTCGAGCGCAAGGGCCTGCGCGTCGCGCTGCTCGGCTACAACGAGTTCATGCCCCGCAGCTTCGAGGCCGATGCCGACGCGCCCGGCAGCGCCTGGAGCGAAGACGAACAGGTGGTGGCCGACATCCGCGCCGCACGCACCGTGCACCGCGCCGATCTGGTGATCCCGGTGATGCACTGGGGCTGGGAAAACGAGCCACTGGCCAATGCCCGCCAACGCCAGCTGGCCCGCAAGATGATCGACGCCGGGGCCGATGCGGTGATTGGCGGCCACCCGCATGTGACGCAAGACATCGAGCACCACCGGGGCAAGCCCATCGTCTACAGCGTGGGCAACTTTGTGATGAAAGAAACCGACAACGACCGCCAGCGTGTGGGCTGGGTGCTGCGCCTGCGGCTGGACGCCCAGGGCGTGCAGGCCTTTGACACCCGGGTGGCCCGCATCGACCTGCGCGGCATCCCACGGCCCGACCTGTCGGCGCCCAGCCCGTGCTGGCAGCGCGGCGACGCCCAGGTGGGGCAGTGCCGGAACCCCGATTAGCGCCACAGCCTGCAGGCGCTACACTTTCCTCACGCACTTTCAGCACCCAGCCCTGCCCGCCCACCTCGCCGTCCATGTCCGCTGTTTTCAACTTCACCTTCGTGCCGTGGTTCCGCTCGGTCGCGCCTTACATCCATGCGCACCGGGGCAAGACCTTTGTGGTCGGCGTGGCCGGGGAGGCGATTGCCGCCGGCAAGCTGCCACACCTGGCGCAGGATCTGGCGCTGATCCAGAGCATGGGCGTGAAGATCGTGCTGGTGCACGGCTTCCGGCCGCAGGTGAACGAGCAGCTCAAGGCCAAGGGCCACGCGGCCAAGTACTCGCACGGCATGCGCATCACCGACGAGGTGGCGCTGGACTGCGCGCAGGAGGCCGCGGGCCAGCTGCGCTACGAGATTGAGGCGGCGTTCAGCCAGGGCCTGCCCAACACGCCCATGGCCGGCGCCACGGTGCGGGTGATTTCGGGCAACTTCATCACCGCCCGGCCGGTGGGCATTCTGGACGGGGTGGACTTCCAGCACTCCGGCCTGGTGCGCAAGGTGGACGTGGCCGGCATCCAGAAAACCATCGACCTCGGTGCCATGGTGCTGCTGTCGCCCTTTGGTTTCTCACCGACCGGCGAGGCCTTCAATCTGTCGATGGAAGAAGTGGCGACCTCGGTGGCCATGGCGCTGCAGGCCGACAAGCTGATCTTCCTGACCGAGATCCCCGGCATCCTGCAGAGCCCCACCGAACCTGCCAGCGACGACAACCCCATCGACACCGAACTGCCGCTGGCCGCGGCCGAAAAACTGCTGGCCAGCCTGCCGCCAGCCCACCAGCCCAGCGACACCGCGTTCTATTTGCAGCACTGCGTGAAAGCCTGCAAGGGCGGCGTGGAGCGCAGCCACATCCTGCCATTTGCACTCGACGGCGCCCTGCTGCTGGAAATTTATGTGCACGACGGCATTGGCACCATGGTGATCGACGAGAAACTTGAAGAGCTGCGCGAGGCCACGCCCGACGACGTGGCCGGCATCCTGCAACTCATCGAGCCGTTCGAGAACGACGGCACCCTGGTCAAGCGCAGCCGCACCGAGATCGAACGCGACGCCAGCAACTACACCATCATCGAGCACGACGGCGTGATCTTCGGCTGCGCCGCGCTCTACCCCTACCCCGAAGCCAAAACCGCCGAGATGGCCGCGCTCACCGTGTCACCGCAAAGCCAGAGCCAGGGCGACGGCGAGCGGCTGCTGAAGCGCGTCGAGCAGCGCGCCAGGGCCATGGGCCTGCAGAGCATTTTTGTGCTCACCACCCGCACCAAACACTGGTTCATCAAGCGCGGCTTCCAGCAGGTGGACCCGGAGTGGCTGCCCGAAGCGCGCAAGCGCAAGTACAACTGGGACCGCAAGAGCCTGGTGCTGGTGAAGAAACTGGGCTAGGCCTTGGCCCGCCGGGCCAGCAGCAGTGCCAGGGCCAGCAGCGCGATGGCCGAAAAACACAGAAACGACCAGTTGGCAATGCTGCCACCGAGGAAGGTCCAGTCGATCTTGGTGCAGTCGCCACTGCCCTTGAAGATCATGGGAATGGCGCGTTGCAGCGGGAAGGTTTCGATCATCCCGTAGAAGTCCCGGCCGCAGGTGGCGATCTCAGGCGGGTACCACTGCAGCCAGCTCTGGCGCGCAGCCACAAAGGCGCCGAAGCCAGCGCTGAGCAACAGCAGCAGCCCGGCACCGATCTGCAAGCCTTTTGCCCTGCTGGCCGCCGCCAGCCCTGCCAGCACCGCCACAGCCACCAGCGCGTAACGCTGCACGATGCACATCGGGCACGGCTCCAGCCCCACCACGTGCTGCAGGTACAGGCCAAAGGCCAGCATGGCCACACACACGAGGCCGATCAGCGCAAACACACGGCGCGGGGCCGTGGTGATCCAGGTCAACAACATCCCATCTCCTGATGGGCGGTCGCCAACTGGGGTCAGACCGCCGTTTCCACAAACACGCGGGCGTGGCGCGGTGTCACCACCAGCGTTTCGCCCTCGCGGAAGCCCGCGTCCCGGTATTGTTGCGCAGGAATCTGGGCTTCGATCAGTTTGTTGGCAGCATCCTCACCCGACGGCAGGTCATCCACTGGCACCAGTTCCAGCCGGGCAATGGGGCCAATGACGATGGCGCGGCTGAGCTGCACGACGATGCCGCGCGAACGGCCAGTGCCGTCGAGCTGCTGGCCGGGCGAGTAGCGCGCGATGTCGAAGTCGTGCGGGCGCACGAAAGCGGTGGCCTTGGCGTCCTGCGCGGCGCTGTGCTCGGGCGCGTCCAGGCGCATGCCTTCGAGGTGCACCTCGCCCTCGTGGGCGCGGCCATGGAACAGGTTCACATCCCCGAGGAAGCCGTAGACAAACGGGCTGGCCGGGTGGTCCCAAACTTCTTGCGGCGAACCGACCTGCTCGATCTGGCCCTTGTTGATCACCACCACGCGGTCGGCCACTTCCAGCGCTTCTTCCTGGTCGTGGGTCACGAAGATGCTGGTCACGTGCAGTTCGTCGTGCAGGCGGCGCAGCCAGCGGCGCAGCTCCTTGCGCACCTTGGCGTCCAGCGCGCCAAAGGGCTCGTCGAGCAGCAGCACCTTGGGTTCTACCGCCAGCGCACGGGCCAGCGCAATGCGCTGGCGCTGGCCACCGGACAACTGCGACGGGAAGCGGTCGGCCAACCAGTCGAGCTGCACCAGGTTCAGCAGGTCGTGCACCTTTTGTTTGATGACCGCGTCGCTCGGGCGCTGGCTGCGCGGCTTGACACGCAGGCCGAAGGCCACGTTCTCGAACACCGTCATGTGGCGGAACAGCGCATAGTGCTGGAACACGAAGCCGACCTGCCGCTCGCGCACGTGCACGTCGGTGGTGTCTTCGCCCGAAAAATGGATGCTGCCGGCGTCGGCCACTTCCAGCCCGGCGATGATGCGCAGCAGCGTGGTCTTGCCACAGCCCGAGGGGCCGAGCAGTGCCACCAGCTCGCCGGAGTCGATGTTCAGGTTGACGTCGCGCAGGGCCTGGAAGTCGCCAAACCGTTTGTTGACGTTGCGGATTTCGATGCTCATGTTGTGCTTTCAATCAGTGCGGTGGGGCGCTCGGGCGGGACATCGGCAGCGGCTTTCATCTCACGCTCGTGCCGCCACTCCACCACCGACTTGATGACCAGTGTCACCAGCGCCAGCAAGGCCAGCAGCGAGGCCACGGCAAACGCGGCCACCGACTGGTATTCGTTGTACAAAACTTCCACATGCAGCGGCATGGTGTTGGTCTGGCCCCGGATGTGGCCCGACACCACCGACACCGCGCCAAACTCGCCCATGGCCCGCGCATTGCAAAGAATCACGCCGTAGAGCAGGCCCCACTTGATGTTGGGCAGCGTCACGTACCAGAAGGTTTGCCAGCCGGTGGCGCCGAGCACGATGGCGGCCTGCTCTTCGTCGTTGCCCTGGGCCTGCATCAGCGGGATCAGCTCGCGGGCGATGAACGGGAAGGTCACGAAGATGGTGGCCAGCACGATGCCGGGGACGGCAAAAATGATTTTGATGTCGTGCGCCTGCAGCCAGGGACCGAACCAGCCCTGCGCGCCGAACATCAGCACGTAGATCAGGCCCGCCACCACCGGCGACACCGAGAACGGCAAATCGACCAAGGTCGTCAGCACCGACTTGCCGCGGAACTCGTACTTGGCAATGCACCACGCAGCCGCCACACCAAACACCAGGTTCACCGGCACCGCGATGAGCGCGGTGATGAAGGTGAGCTTGATGGACGACAGCGCGTCGGGCTCCTGCAAGGCAGCCCAGTAGGCGTCAAACCCCTTGCGCAAGGCCTCGGCGAACACGGCCGCCAGCGGCAGCACCAGGAACAGCGCCATGAACAACAGCGCGGTACCGATCAGCGTGTAGCGGACCCAGGTGGCTTCGGTGGTGCCCGCATTCTTGCGGCGCACCGTGTTGGCAGCCTGGCTCATTTCGGCGCCTCCGTGAACTTGCGCTGCCAGGCCTGCAGCCCGTTGATCAGCAGCAACAGCACGAACGAGAGCACCAGCATCACCAGCGCCACGGCGGTGGCACCGGCGTAGTCGTACTGTTCCAGCTTGCCAATGATGATCAGCGGTGTGATTTCGGACACCAGTGGCACGTTGCCGGCAATGAAGATCACCGAGCCGTACTCGCCAATGGCGCGGGCAAAGGCCATCGCAAAGCCGGTCAGCAGCGCTGGCAATATGGACGGCAGGATGACTTTCACAAAGGTTTGCAGCCGCGTCGCGCCGAGGCAGGTGGCGGCTTCTTCCAGTTCTTTTTCAGCGTCTTCCAGCACGGGCTGCACGGTGCGCACCACGAACGGCAGTCCGATGAAGATCAGCGCGATGACGACGCCGGCGGGGGTGAACGCGAGCTGGATGCCCAGTGGCTCCAGGTACTGGCCTACCCAGCCGTTGCCAGCCAGCAGCGCGGTGAGCG
Source organism: Burkholderiaceae bacterium (assembly GCA_017848435.1). Taxonomy (GTDB): domain Bacteria; phylum Pseudomonadota; class Gammaproteobacteria; order Burkholderiales; family Burkholderiaceae_C; genus PCRC01. The sequence goes on from JAFEHU010000056.1 coordinate 167,625, forward strand.
AGATGCCAGCCACGGCGGTGGGCAGCGCGAACGGCAGGTCCACCAGCGCGTCGACAATTTTCTTGCCGGGGAACTGGTAGCGCACCAACACCCAGGCCACCAGCAGGCCAAACACGAGGTTGACGACAGCGGCCAGCAGCGAGGCGCCAAAGGTGAGCTTGTACGACGCCACCACGCGGGGCGAGCTGATGGCGGCCCAGAACTGGTCCAGCGTCAGCGTGAAGGTCTTGAACACCAGCGCCGACAGCGGGATCAGCACAATCAGGCTGAGGTACAGCAGGGTGTAGCCCAGCGTGAGGTTGAAGCCGGGCAGCACGTTGTTGCTGCCGCGCCGGCTCCCCGGCGCCGCAACAGGGGCCGGAGGGGTCAGGACTGCGGTGGACATTACTTGACGGTGTAGAGCTTGTCGAACTGGCCGCCGTCGTTGAAGTGCACTTTCTGCGCTTCACTGAGCGAGCCAAAGTACTTGGCCACGGTGAACTGCTGGATTGGCTTGAAGGTGCTGGCGTATTTCTTCAGCACCGCCGGTGAACGCGGCCGCAGCGCGTGTTTGGCGGCAATCTCCTGTCCCTCTTCCGAGTAGAGGTAGTCCAGGTAGGCCTTGGCCAGCTCGGCCGTGCCCTTCTTGGCCACGGTGCGCTCCACCACCGCCACCGGGTTCTCGGCCACGATGCTGGACGACGGGTACACCGCGTCGACCTTGCCGGCGCCGAACTCGCGGTCGATGGACACCACCTCGGATTCAAAGGTGATCAGCACGTCGCCAATGTTGCGCTGCAGGAAGGTGCTGGTCGCGTCGCGGCCGCCCTTGCCCAGCACCGGCACGTTTTTGTAGAGCTTGCCAACGAATTCAGCGGCCTGGGCTTCGGTACCGCCCTTCTCGCGCACCGAGCCCCAGGCGGCCAGGTAGGCATAACGGCCGTTGCCACCGGTCTTGGGGTTGACCACCACCACCTGCACGCCGGGTTTGACCAGGTCGTCCCAGTCCTTGATGCCTTTGGGGTTGCCATTGCGCACCAGGAACAGCATGGTCGAGGTGGTGGGCGAAGCGTCGTTCGGGAAACGCTTGGCCCAGTCTTTGGCGACCACGCCATTGCCGGCGAGGAATTCAATGTCGGTGGTGGTGTTCATCGTGACCACGTCGGCTTCCAGGCCGTCGTTCACCGCACGTGCCTGGGCGCTGGAGCCGCCGTGGGCCTGGTCAATCTTGACGTCTTTGCCGGTGGTTTTCTTGATGTGGGCCACAAACGCGGGGTTGTAGTCTTTGTAGAACTCGCGCGCCACGTCGTAAGAAGCATTGAGCAGGGTCTGTGCGCCGGCGGTGCTGCCAGCCACTAAAGCCAGAACGGCCAGTGCGTGTTTGATCGGTGTTTTCATAGGGTTTGGTAAGAGTCTGCGGAATGTGGATCAAGATTGTGCGCGTTGTCTGGCCGCCGTTGGGCGGGCGACTCACCCAGCAGCGACTGCAACAGCGCCATGCCGAGTGGCCATTCACCGTGGCCGGACTCCAGGTTGATGTGCCCGGCATCCTGCATGCGAACAAATTCGCTGCCCCAGGCCCGGGCGTAAGCGCCGGCCAGGCGCACCGGACAAAAGGGGTCGTTGGAACTCGCCACCAGCACGCTGCGGTAGGGCAGCTTTTGGTACGGCACCGGCGCGAAATCGTTCAGCACCGAGCGGCGTTCCGGGTCGGCCGGCGCCACCAGCAAGGCACCGGCAATGCGCGCTGCCACCTCGGGCGGCAGGTGGGCCGTGGCGATGCAACCCAGGCTGTGCGCCACCACCACCACCGGCGCCGCCTGCGCCAGAATGCTGCGGCCGATGGACGCCACCCAGGCCGCACGGGACGGCGTGATCCAGTCGTCTTGCTGCACCCGCACCGCACCCACCAGCCGCTCGGCCCACAGGCTTTGCCAGTGGCCGGGGGCCGAGTCGCGCCAGCCGGGCACGATGACGATGGAGGTGGAGCTGCTCATGTGTGGGAGCACAGTGTGCCGTGCCCGCTATAAAACTCAAAAGACTGTTTTCTCTTTTATTCATTACAAAAACATCTGTAAAAAGCGCCTTGCGGCGCATTTTCAGCGTGTTTTGGCAATCTGCAGGCTATTCTCAAGATCAAATCAGCCTCAAGCCTTAGTAAAACCTTGCGGTAAAGCTACTTTTTTAATAGCAAAAAAGGTGCAAAACACCGCCTGGGGCTCACTTGTTGGGCTGCGGCGTCACGCGCAGGTAGGGCCTGACGGCGGTGTAGCCCTTGGGGAACCGCTGCGCGATCTCGGCCGGGTCCTGCAGGCTGGGCACGATGATGACGTCGTCGCCATCCCGCCAGTTCACCGGCGTGGCCACCTTGTGGCTGTCGGTCAGTTGCAGCGAGTCGATCACCCGCAGGATCTCGTCGAAATTGCGCCCGGTACTGGCCGGGTAAGTGAAGGTGGTGCGAATCACTTTTTTCGGGTCGATGATGAACACGCTGCGCACCGTGGCATTGACCAGTGCGTTGGGGTGGATCATGTCGTACAGCGTGGCCACGGTGCGGTCGGCGTCGGCCAGGATGGGGAAGTTGACGGTGGTGTGCTGGGTCTCGTTGATGTCCGGCACCCACTTGGCGTGCGATTCCAGCGAGTCCACGCTGACCGCGATGGGCTTCACACCGCGCTTGGCGAACTCGCCCGACAGCGCCGCGGTCTTGCCCAGCTCGGTGGTGCACACCGGCGTGAAATCGGCCGGGTGGGAGAACAGCACCACCCACGAGTCGCCCGCCCACGCATGAAAGCGGATCTCGCCATGGGTGGACTGCTGGGTGAAGTCGGGCGCCGTGTCGCCCAAACGCAAAGTGGTCATGGTTCGCTCCTGAAATGGGTCAACCGATTGTCGGTACCCGCATCAGAAACGGGAACGAACCGTTTGTTGTTACCTTATTGGCCATGGCGTATATCGACCCGCCTCAGCCGTGCCGCGCCAGCAAACGGGCCTTGACCTTCAAGCCAAGCGCAACGGCCACGAACATGGCAGCACCAAACACCCAGCCCGACACAGCGCCCGCCATGCCGCCTGACAGCAAGGTCCCGACGGTGCAGCCCAAACCGGTCATGGCCCCCCAGCCCAACAACACGCCCCCCGACAAGCCACGCAGCGCATCGCGCCCGGTGGGCCAACGCGGCGTGAATTGGCGGCTGCCCAGTGCGGCCACCAGCGCACCGCCCACCAAACCCACCATCAGCAGCGCGTTGGGCGTCATCCAGGTCGAGGCCGGCAAGGTGGCACACCCCGCAAAACCGTCCAGGCCGTTCAGGCGTGCGGGCACCCAGTCCAGCGCCTGCCCACCTTGGCGGGCCGCACTGCCCAGAGTGGCCGTCACACCCAGCGGGCGCATGCGCACGATCACAAAGGCCCCGATCAAGCCCACCGCCAGGCCACCCACCCAATAAGGCCAGCGCCCTTGCCAGACACCACGCCAGACCACGCCCAGGGGCGGCACCGCCCGCCTTTGGTCAACGTCCGTCCCGGAAGCGGCCTCGCGGGCGAAACCACGCCACAGCCAGGCAGCGACCATGGCCAGCACACCCAGCTGCAGCGCGAGCGCGCCACCATAGCCCAGGTGCGCGGGCAGCCAAATGACTGGCGCGTCCGCCACACTCAGGCTGTACAGCGGGTTCCAGGTCAGGAAACCCAGCAGAAACCCCAGCGCCGAACCCACCAGTGCAAACGGTGACACCGCCGCGCCCTCTGCCAGCCGGTACCAGTGGGCGCTGATGCACGAACCCGACACCACCATGCCCAAGCCAAACGCCAACCCCGCGACCACCAGCACCCAGCTCACCGGGCCGATGTGCATGTCTGGCGGCAGGTTGTCCGGTGTTGGCACCGGCAACCAACTGCTCTGCACGACGGTGTAGCCCACCACCCCCACGGCCAAAGCCAACACGATGGCCAGCAAGCCACGCGGGTTGCCATCTTCAAACCAGTCGCGGGCATGGCAGTAGAAACAAAAACGGGACCGCTGCAGCACCAGACCCAGCACGGTGCCACTGACCAGCGCAAACGCCAGCCCCCCGCCACCCGACGACAGCGCTGAAACGGCATACACCAGCACACTCAGCAGCAGCACCGCCACCATCGGTTGACGGTTCACGCTTAAAAAAGCCCGCACGCGGCGGGCTGTCAAGAGCGGAGACAAGGGGCGGCTTACTTGGATGCCCAGATCGTGCCCGATGGGTTGTTGATGGGCACACCCACGGCATTGCCGTACTCGGTCCATGAGCCGTCGTAATTTTTCACGTTGTAGCCAAGGATCTTGGTGAGCGCAAACCAGGTGTGGCTGGACCGCTCGCCAATGCGGCAGTAGGTGATGACCGGTTTGCTGCCATCAATGCCGGCGTTGGCATAGAGTTTTTTCAGATCGGCGGCGGACTTGAAGGTGCCGTCTTCATTCACCGCTTGCCCCCAGGCCACGTTCGCCGCACCGGGAATGTGGCCTGCGCGAACCGTCAGCTCCTGCGAGCCTACGGGCGCAAAGATCTTGCCCGAAAACTCGTCTGGCGAGCGGATGTCCAGCAGCTTGGCGTTGCCCTTGCCTTCTGCTGCGGCGAGCGCATCAGACAAACGTGCACGCAACTGGGAATTCACCCGAAGCACCTTGTACTGGCTCGCCACAACATCGGGCACGCGGTTGTTGAGCACCCGGTTTTCAGCCTCCCACTTTTTGCGCCCACCGTCCAGCAGCTTCACGTTCTTGACACCGTAGATGTCGAACACCCAGGCGCCCCAGGCGGCAAACCAGTTGTTGGTGTCACCGTACAGCACCACGGTGCTGTCGGGCGTCACGCCGGCTTTGGACAGCAGCGATTCAAACACCTCCCTGCCAACGATGTCGCGGCGGACCTTGTCGTTCAGGTCGGTGTGCCAAGCCAGGTTCACTGCGCCTGGAATGTGCGCACGCTCGTACACACCAGGATTGACGCTGACTTCAATGACACGAACGTTCTTGTTGTCCAGGTTCTGGGCCAGCCACTCGGTGGTGACCAAGGCGTCGGTGGAAGCCGAAGCCACGCCGCTGGACAGTACCCCGGTGAGGCACAGCAACATGGCGCTCAGCCAATGCCGCGCGGGGCGCAGGGGGTTTGGTGTAGGGGTTGTCATGATCGTCCTTAATTGCATGTTGAAAGGCCTTGCGCGCCGCACTGTTGTGCAACACACAAGGCCTCGTCAATTTAGCAACCAGCGACCTCAAACCCAACCAATAAGAAATTACTTCAACATGAACAAGTCATCTCAATCGCCAGCGAAGCAGCACACGGCTCAGGCCGTGCGGCGCTGCCCGGCCAGTCGCCGCACCACCGCCACGAGGCGGTCGATCTCGTCGAAGGTGTTGTAGAAGGCCACCGAGGGCCGCACCGTGGTCTCCACGCCGAAACGCCGCAGGATGGGCTGCGCGCAGTGGTGGCCGGTACGCACCGCGATGCCTTCGTCGTTCAGCGCATGGCCCACCTCTTCGGTGGTGTAGCCGGCCAGCACGAAAGACATCACGCTGGCCTTGTCGTCGGCGGTGCCGATCAGCCGCACGCCGGGAATCGCACCCAGTGCCTTCATGCCGTAGACCACCAGCTCGTGCTCGTAACGGCCGATATTCTCGATGCCGATGCGCATCACGTAGTCCAGCGCCGCACCCAGGCCCACCGCGTCAGCAATGTTGCCGGTGCCGGCCTCGAATTTGTTCGGGATCGGCTGGAACACGGTTTTCTCGAAGGTCACGTCGGCAATCATGTTGCCGCCGCCCTGCCAGGGCGGCATGTCTTCCAGCACGGCACGCTTGCCCCAGACCACACCGATGCCGGTGGGCCCGAAGATCTTGTGGCCGGAGAACACGAAGAAGTCGGCACCGATGTCCTGCACGTCGACCCGCATGTGCGAGACCGACTGCGCGCCGTCCACCAGGGCCACCGCGCCGGCGCGGTGCGCCAGCGCGACGATCTCCTTGACCGGCACCACGGTGCCCAGCGCGTTGCTGACCTGCGTGACCGCAACGATCTTGGTGCGGTCGTTCAGCAGCTTCTGGTATTCGTCGAGCCGCACCTGGCCGGTGTCGTCCACCGGGATCACGCGCAGCTTGGCGCCCTTGGCGGCCGCCAACTGTTGCCAGGGCACGATGTTGGCGTGGTGCTCCAGGTTGGAGACAATGATCTCGTCGCCCTCGCCCACATGCTGGCCACCCCAGCTTTTGGCCACGAGGTTGATCGCCTCGGTGGTACCACGCACGAAGATCACCTCGTTCACATCCGGCGCGTTGATGAAGCGCTGCACACTCTTGCGTGCACCTTCGTAGGCGTCGGTCGCGCGTGCCGCCAGCTCGTGCGCGGCGCGGTGGATGTTGGAGTTCTCGTGTTCGTAGAAGTGGCTGATGCGGTCGATCACGACCTGCGGCTTCTGCGTGGTGGCGGCGTTGTCGAACCACACCAGTTGCCTGCCATTCACCCGCTCCTGCAGGATGGGAAAGTCGCGCCGCACCGCGTGCACGTCGAACGGCGGGTGCTGGCCCTGCCCGGCCAGCGGTACCGTGGCGTGCGGCGCCGGCTTGGCAGGCGTGACAAAGCCATTGGGCAGCGTGACCGCGTCGACAAAATAATACGCCGGGGTGGGCGACGCATTTGCAGGCGCAGTGCTCGGCAAGCCAGCGGAGGGCGACACCGGCGTCACCGCGGCGGGCGGCAACAGGGACTGCAAGGCCAGCGCGTCGAGCGGATCGGCCGCAGCAGGTCGCCCACCGGGCGACGGCTGGCCGTGGCCGTTGGCCAGGAAGTAGTAGGCCTCGGGCACACCCAGCGCGGCACCGCCAATGCGTGGCTCGAAAGCCGGCGCGACGGTGGTCACCGTATCGGGCAAGCCATTGCCCGCCACCGCATGCGGCAAGGCCGACGGCAGGCGGTTGGCCAGCGACAGCACGCCACCCGGCGCGGCCGGGATCAGGTTGCTGCCAGGAATCTGGCCTTGCGGAATCGGCGTGCCGGGGACACCGGGGCCCAAACCCGCAGGGCTGCTGAGGGGTGAGCCGGCCGGCGCCATGTTGCCCGGCGCCTGCACACCCGGCGGCACGGTGGCCAAACCGGGACTGGTTGCGCCGGGACGCGCCGCAAACAGCGCGTTGGCCATCTGCGCGATCACGGCCGCATCAAACGGCGCCTCGGGCACGGACGGCACGGAAAAATTGGGGGACACCAAGATCGTCTCCCCGGGTTATTTGTAGGTGTCCGGGTAGTCGTGGTATTTGCTTACTTCCACATCGTCCAGCACGGCCAGCGCGTCGGGCGTGAGCACGGCGAGCGAGCAGTACAGCGAAATCAGGTACGACGAAATCGCCTGGTCGTTGATGCCCATGAAGCGCACCGACAGGCCGGGGCTCTGCTCGCCCGGCAGGCCGGGCTGGAACAGGCCGACCACGCCCTGGCGCTTGTCGCCCACACGCAGCAGAATGATTTTGCTCTTGCCGTCGGCCACCGGCACCTTGTCCGACGGGATCAGCGGAATGCCGCGCCAGGTGACGAACTGCGAGCCAAACAGGCTGATGGTGGGCGGCGGCGTGCCGCGGCGGGTGGCTTCGCGGCCAAAGGCAGCGATGGCGAGGGGGTGGGCCAGGAAGAAGGCCGGCTCTTTCCAGACCTTGGTCAGCAGTTCGTCCAGGTCGTCGGGCGTGGGGGCGCCGGTGAGCGGGAAGATGCGTTGCTCATCGGTCACTTGCGAGAGCAGGCCGTAGTCGGGGTTGTTGACCAGTTCGCTTTCCTGGTTTTCCTTGATGGTCTCGATGGTCAGGCGCAACTGTTCCTTGATCTGGTCGTGCGGGCTGCTGTAGAGGTCGGAAATGCGGGTGTGGATGTCCACAATCGTGCTGACCGCGTTCAGGAAGAATTCGCGTGGCTGGGCGTCGTAGTCGACAAAGGTGCGTGGCAACTGGTTCTCGGTCTGGCGCGCGGTGCAGGTGACCTTGATCGACGCCGGGTCCTTGACCTGGTTCAGGCGGTAAATGCCCGCCTCCACCGGCACCCACTGCAGCAGGTGCGTCAGCCAGCGGGGCGAGATGGTGGAAAGCTGCGCAGTCGTCTTGGTAGCGTTGGCCAACTGACGCGCTGCGGCGTCGCCCAGGGTGGTTGGAAGAACGGGGGTAGATGCCATGAAGGTGCCTGTAGAGGAGAGTGAAAAGGTTACGGGTAATCCCTAGGCGGCAGTGTCAGCCGCCTGCAGCGTGCGCTCAACAGGCTATAGCCGCCAAATTGATGCCATGGGCCCGACGCGACTGCCCCACCTGCTCGCCCAACTGCAGCAACGCATGGGGCGACAGCCCCAGCGCCTGGGCCAGCTTCTCGATGGTGACCAACGACGGAATCACCCGCCCGCGCTCGACCTCGCCCACATACGAGCGGTTCAGGTCAGCGCGTTCGGCCAGCAGTTCCTGTGACCAGCCCAATGCGTCACGCTGGCGGCGCACCGCAATGCCAAAACTCTCGACCAGCGTAGGGGTCATTTGGCGACCGGGTCGGCATGGCCGTTGTGCCGGGCCACCGCCTGCGTGACATGACCGCCCGGCGGCACGTCGTGCGTCACCCACACATTGCCGCCAATGGTGGCACCGCGGCCAATGGTGACCCGGCCCAGCACGGTGGCGCCAGCGTAGATCACCACGTCGTCTTCCACCACCGGGTGCCGTGGCTGGCCTTTTTGCAGCGCGCCGTCGGGCCCGGTTTCAAAACGTTTGGCTCCCAGCGTCACCGCCTGGTACAGCCGCACCCGCTCGCCGATGACGGCCGTCTCGCCAATCACCACGCCGGTACCGTGGTCGATGAAGAAGGACCTGCCAATCTGCGCGCCAGGGTGGATGTCGATGCCGGTCTGCCCGTGGGCCAGCTCGGCCACGATGCGCGCCAGCAGCGGCAAACCGAGCTGGTAGAGCTGGTGGGCCAACCGGTGGTGGATCATGGCCAGCACGCCGGGGTAGCACAACAGCACCTCGTCCACACTGCGGGCGGCCGGGTCGCCGTGGTAGGCGGCCTGCACATCGCTGTCGAGCAGCGCACGGATGGCGGGCAGGCGCGACGCAAAGGCGCGGGCCACTTCCAGCGCGCGCAACTCCAGGTCAGACTCTGCTTCGCCCTGGTGCCGGGCCACGTAGCGCAGTTCCAGCCGAACCTGCTCCAGCAGGGCATGCAGCGCTGCTTCCAGCGTGTGGCCAACGTAAAAGTCTTCACTGTGCTTGTACAGATCGGTTGGCCCCAGGCGCATCGGGAACAGGGCCCCCTTGAGGCGGTCAACGATCTGGCTCAGCGCATCGCGCGAGGGGAACTCGCGCCCCCCGGGATCGGTGGAGCGCTTTTGTGATGCACGCCACTGCTGGCGCACGCTGCGCAGCGACCCAACGATGGCAGCGGTGTCGAAGGAGGCCATCAGTCCTGCACCCATGGGAGGCCACGAAAGCGCCAGCCGTCATCGGTGCCGCGGTGCCCTTCGGCATTGATCTCGCCCTCAAAACCCTCCAGCACATTGAACACGCTGGTCAAGCCGGCCTTGGCAGCGGCCTCGGCCGCCAGCACCGAGCGTTTGCCGCTGCGGCACAGCAGCAAGACCACCGCGTCCTTGCCGGTTTTGGCTTCCAGTTCCCGCACGAAACGGGGGTTGCGTGTGAGGCTGGTGCCGCTGGCCCAGGGCACGTGCAGGCTGTCCGGCACATGGCCCACGAACTTGCGCTCCTCCGCACTGCGCACATCCACCAGCAAGGCTTCGCCACCGGCAAAAAGCGCCCAAGCCAGTGCAGGCGGCACGCCGCCCGCATAGCCCAGACCAGCGGACTGTGCGGCAGTACGCACACTCTCCAGGGATTGGATACGGTTGATGGTGTCGGATGCGTTGCTCATGTCTCTGCTTTGCCCAATGCGGTGGGGGCGCGATCCATCTCGTGGATGGCTTTGGACGCCAAACCTTGAATCTAAAAAAGAACCACCTCAGTGCAAACGAATAAGTTGCTTGCTTCAAACAACCAAAACATCTATGGAGTGAGTCCTGGAATGTGGACGGGTCGCGCGAAACACCGCTCCAACGCAGGCAGACAACCGAGCTGTCCACCCCCGGCAGAGCAGGCGGGAAACCACTCCTCAGAGTTTGGCGATGGACACCTCGGTCGACTTGACCAGCGCAACCACTTCGCTGCCGACCTTGAGGTCGAGATCGATCACCGAACGGGTGGTAATGACCGAGGTGACGATGCCCCAGGGCGTTTCAACATCGATCTCCGAGACCACATCGCCGCGAATGATTTCCTTGATCTTGCCTTTGAACTGGTTGCGTACATTGATAGCTTGGATGGACATGAGGTTTCCTTGTTACGTTGAAAAAACAGTCAGGCTGCGGCCAAAGCCTGGTCGAGGTCGGCGCGCAGGTCGGCGATGTGCTCGATGCCGATGGACAGGCGCACCGTTTCTTCCTTTACACCGGCCTTGGCCAGCTCTTCCGGCGCAAGCTGACGGTGAGTGGTGGAGGCCGGGTGGGTGGCCAGCGAACGCACGTCGCCGATGTTGACCAGCCGCAGGAACAGCTGCAGCGCATCGAGAAAACGCGCGCCGGCTTCGCGGCCGCCCTTCACGCCAAAGGTGAGCACACCCGAGGCCTTGCCGGAGAGGTACTTCTGCACCAGCGCGTGGTCCGGGTGGCTGGGCAGGCCGGCGTAATTGACCCACTGCACCTTGGGGTGCTGCTGCAGGTGCTGGGCCACGGCGAGCGCGTTGTCGCTGATGCGGTCCACCCGCAGCGCCAGGGTTTCAATGCCCTGCAGGATCAGGAAAGCGTTGAACGGCGAGATGGCGGCGCCGGTGTTGCGCAGCGGCACCACACGGGCGCGGCCAATGTAGGCCGCCGGGCCCAGGGCTTCGGTGTAGACCACGCCGTGGTAGCTGACGTCGGGCTCGTTCAGGCGCTTGAAGCGCTGCTTGTGCTCAGCCCAGGGGAACTTGCCACTGTCAACAATCGCGCCGCCGATGCTGGTGCCGTGGCCGCCCAGGTACTTGGTCAGCGATTGCACCACGATGTCGGCACCGTGTTCGATGGGCCGGCTCAGGTAGGGCGAGGGCACGGTGTTGTCCACAATCAGCGGCACGCCATGGCGGTGGGCGATCTCGGCAATGGCCGCGATGTCGGTCACGTTGCCGGCCGGGTTGCCGAGCGATTCGACAAACACCGCCTTGGTTTTGTCATCGAACAACGCCTCGAAGCTTTTCGGGTCGCGGTGGTCGGCAAAGCGGGTGGTGATGCCAAACTGCGGCAGCGTGTGGGCAAACAGGTTGTAGGTGCCGCCGTACAGCGCGGTGCTGCTGACGATGTTGTCGCCCGCTTCGGCAATGGTCTGGATGGCGTAGGTCACGGCGGCTTGGCCGGAAGCCAGTGCCAGGGCGGCAATCCCGCCCTCCAGGGAAGCCAGCCGCTGCTCCAGCACGTCCTGCGTCGGGTTCATGATGCGGGTGTAGATGTTGCCCGGCACCTTCAGGTCGAACAAATCGGCGCCATGCTGTGCGTTGTCGAAGGCGTAGGCCACCGTCTGGTAGATCGGCGGTGCAACGGCCTTGGTCGTCGGGTCGGGCGAATAGCCGGCGTGGACCGACCGGGTTTCAAACTTCCAGTGGGCAGACATGGTGGGTTTCTCCAGAGGCTGGGGGCAATCGGTCAGATGGCCCAGCGCACCGCATGCGCAGGTTCACCGGGCCAACGGGGGTCGGGGGTGGGCTGCGTGTCGGGCTGCTGCAGCACGCGGTCCAGAATGCGTTTTTCAATCGCGGCGAAGGCCGCATCGCCATGCACACGGGGGCGCGGCAGCTGGATGGTTTCATCGAGCGCGATGCGGCCGTCCTCGATCAGGATCACCCGGTCGGCCAATGCCACCGCCTCCTGCACGTCGTGCGTGACCAGCAGCGCAGTGAAGCCATTGGCGCGCCACAGACCTTCGATCAACCGGTGCATCTCGATGCGGGTCAAGGCGTCCAGCGCGCCCAACGGTTCGTCGAGCAGCAGCAGGCGTGGGTTGTGCACCAGTGCGCGTGCCAGCGACACGCGCTGGCGCTGGCCGCCTGACAGTTTGGCGGGCCAATCACCTTGTCGGTCTGCCAGGCCCACCTGTGCCAGCACCTTGGCACCCGCTGCACGCTGGTCGACGGGCAGCCCCAGCGTGACGTTGTCGATCACCCGTTTCCAGGGCAGCAGGCGCGAGTCCTGGAACATGATGCGGGTGTCGTTGCGCAGGCCGCTGTGGGCCTGGCCGTCGACCAGGATCTGGCCGCTGGTGGCGGGTTCCAGCCCCGCAACCAGCCGCAACAAGGTGCTCTTGCCGCAACCACTGCGCCCCACAATGACCACAAACTGGCCCGGCTCGATGAACAGCTGGGTGTTGCGCAGCACCTCGCGCGCGCCGTAGCGCTTGCCCAAGGCCTGGATGTGCAGGCTGACGCCACCGGAAGAATTTGAAGAAACCTGGGTCATGGTGTCACGCCTTCAGGTGGTCTGGTAGCCAGGGTGCCAGCGCAGCCAGTAGTGCTCCAGACCGCGTGCAAACACGTCGGCCAGTTTGCCCAGCAAGGCGTACAGCAAGATGCCAACCAGCACCACATCGGTCTGCAGGAACTCGCGGGCGTTCATCGTCAGGTAGCCAATGCCGGCCTGCGCCGAAATGGTTTCGGCCACGATCAAAATCACCCACATCAGCCCAAGTGAAAAACGCAGCCCCACCAGGATGGACGACAGCGCGCCCGGCAAGATCACTTGCCGGTACAGCTGCCAGCGCGACAGCCCATAGGTGCGCCCCATTTCAATCAACCCCGGGTCCACGTTGCGGATGCCGTGGAAAGTGTTCAGGTAGATCGGGAAGAACACCGACACGGCGATCAGGAACAGCTTGGCGGTTTCGTCAATGCCGAACCACAGGATCACCAGCGGGATCAACGCCAGCGCCGGGATGTTGCGCACCATCTGGATGGTGGAGTCGAGCAGCGTCTCAAACAGCTTGACCGATCCCGTCAACAGGCCCAGCACGAGCCCCAGACCACCCCCCACCGCCAGGCCCGCCAGCGCCCGCCCGGCACTGACCTGGACATGGGTCCACAACTCGCCTGACAGTGTCAGTTTCCAGGCGGCGCTGGCCACTTCCAGAGGGGCCGGCAACACGCGGGTGGACAACCAGCCCAACGACGACGCCAGTTGCCAGACCACCAGCAACGCTACGGGCACCAGCCAGGGCAGCAGTCGCACGGCCACGGCACGCACAACGCTGGCCAGGCCACGCGACACCGATGCCGCGTCCCAGTCCGGCGCGTCCACCACGTCGGGCAGAGGCGTCACTTGCAATTCACGCAACTGAACGGTCATGGTGCTGCACCTCAGCTTTGCGACACGCGTGGCGCATACACGTTGGCCACCACCTCGCCAAACGGACCGGGCAGGATGGGGGAATTGGAGGCTTCACGCCGGCCATAACCCAGCTTGGGAAACACCAGCTCGGCAAACCGGTAGGCTTCTTCCAGGTGCGGGTAGCCCGAGAAGATGAAGGTCTCGATGCCAATGGCCTTGTATTCCTCAATGCGCTGCGCCACCGTGTCCGGATCGCCCACCAGGGCGGTGCCAGCACCCCCACGCACCAGGCCCACACCGGCCCATAGGTTGGGGCTGATCTCCAGCGATTCGCGGGTGCGGGCCCCGCCCTGCTTGTGCAGTGCGACCATGCGGCGCTGGCCTTCGGAGTCCATCTTGGCAAAGGCCTGCTGCGCCACCGCCACGGTTTTGTCGTCGAGCCGGCTGATCAGGTCGTCGGCCGCAGCCCAGGCCTGCGCTTCGGTCTCGCGCACGATCACGTGCAGGCGGATGCCGAACTTGATCTTGCGGCCATGCTTGGCTGCACGCTGCCGCACATCGGCAATCTTTTCGGCCACCTGGGCCGGTGGCTCACCCCAGGTGAGGTAGGTGTCGACCTGCTCGGCAGCGAGGTCGTGCGCCGCGTCGGACGAGCCACCAAACCACACCGGTGGGTGCGGGTTCTGTAGCGATGGGTACAACACCTTGGCGCCCTTGACGCGCAGGTGTTTGCCTGCAAAGTCCACCGACTGCACCGCATGGCTGGCAGCCAGCACCTCGCGCCAGATGCGGATGAATTCGGCCGACGCCTCGTAGCGCTCGCTGTGGCTCAGGAACTGGCCATCCCCCTCCAGCTCGGCGGTGTCGCCACCGGTCACGAGGTTCACCAGCAGGCGGCCACCCGACAAGCGGTCGAAGGTGGCGGCCATTCGCGCGGCCAGCGTGGGCGTCACCAGGCCGGGCCGCAAGGCCACCAGAAACTTGAGTTTGCGCGTGGCCCCAATCAGGCTGGACGCGGTCACCCAAGGGTCTTCGCACGAACGTCCGGTGGGCAGCAGCACGCCTTCGTAGCCCAGCGTGTCGGCCGCCACGGCCACCTGCCGCATGTAATCCAGGTCCACATGGCGTGCGCCTTCGGCGGTGCCAAGGTAACGGCTGTCGCCGTGGGTGGGAATGAACCAGAACATGCTCATGAAAGCTCCTTGCGTGAGGTGAGGTTTTTTATGGGTCTGCCGGGTCAGCGCACGGCCTGCGCCAGCCGCTGCCCGGGTGGGTGCCAGACGATCTCGGCCACCGTGACGGGCTTGGGGATCAACCCCAGCTGGTGAAAGGCGTCGGCCACGCGCTGCTGGTCCACCGCCGTTTTGGCGTCCAGCGGGCCTACGGGGGATGGCGGCCGGCGTTGCAAGAACAGGCTCACCACGCCGGCGTCCAAGCCGCTGAAGTCGGCAATCAGCTTGATCGCTTCCTTGCGGTGGGTCTGAACCAGCCGGTCGGCTCGGGTCAGTTCCTCGAACAACACGGCCACGCTGTCGGCATGCTGGGTGGCGAATGGCCGGGACGCGAGGTAGAACGAGTTGTTGCTGCTCAGGTTGCGGCCGGTGGCCAGCGCGCGCGGGGCAATGGCGAGTTCGGTGGCGGCGTAGAACGGGTCCCAGATGGCCCAGGCGTCCACACTCTTGCGCTCGAAGGCAGCGCGCGCATCGGCCGGGATCAGGTACACCGGCGTGATGTCGCTCCACTGCAGCCCGGCCTTTTCAATCGCACGCACCAGCAGGTAGTGCGCGCTCGACCCTTTTTGCAGCGCGACACGCTTGCCCTTCAGATCCGCCAGCGTGCGCAACGGGGAGTCCTTCAGCACCAGGATGGCCGAGCTGTCGGGCTTGGGCGGCTCGGCCCCCACATACACCAGGTCCTTGCCGGCGGCCTGGGCAAACACCGGCGGCGAGTCGCCGGTCAAACCGAACTCCAGGCTGCCCACGGCCAGCGCTTCCAGCAACTGGGGGCCGGCCGGGAACTCAACCCACTGCACTTTGGTGCCCGCCAGCCGCTGCTCCAGCCAACCAGATTGTTTGACGATCACCAGGTTGGCCGCCGACTTCTGGTAGCCAATGCGCAATTGCTCCAGTGGCTTTTTCTCTCCGGCAGGCTGGGCTTGGACACCCTGCGGAACCAAGCCCCAGGACACGGCGGTGAGCCCCAGCAGCTTCAGCAAGCGCCGGCGAATCAGATGAA
The DNA here is from genome assembly GCA_017848435.1 of Burkholderiaceae bacterium. Taxonomy (GTDB): domain Bacteria; phylum Pseudomonadota; class Gammaproteobacteria; order Burkholderiales; family Burkholderiaceae_C; genus PCRC01. The sequence goes on from JAFEHU010000056.1 coordinate 183,228, forward strand.
CAGACGCGTTCATGGCCGATTCCCTGTCAGCGGGCCGCTGCCGTGCTGATCGGCTTGGCGGGCAAAGCGTCGGCCACCTTGATGGCCTGCGGAATCAGTTTCAGCTCGTGGAACACGTCGGCCACTTTTTGCTGTTCTGCAGCCACCTTGGCCGACACAGGGGCAACGTTCAGCGGGTAACGGCTCAGGCTCAGCTTGACCACTTCCACGTCCAGGCCCTGCAATGGGGCAATGAGTTTCGCGGCTTCGTCCAGGTTGGCGGTGAGCCAGCGGCCACGTTCCACCGCGTCGTCAAACAAGGCGGCAATGACCTGCGGATGCTTCTCGATGAAGCCACGCTCGGCCAGGTAAAACTGGTGGTTGTTGACCAGCCCTGTGCCATCCACCAGCAGCCGTGCGCCGATCTGTTTTTCTGCAGCGGCAAGGAACGGGTCCCAGATCACCCAGGCGTCCACGGCGCCACGCTCAAAAGCGGCGCGGGCGTCGGCCGGGGCCAGGAACACCGGCTGCACATCGCTGTGCTTGAGGCCATTCTTCTCCAGCGCTTTCACCAACAGGTAGTGCACGTTGGAGCCCTTGTTCAGCGCAACCTTCTTGCCTTTGAGGTCGGCCACGGTGCGGATGGCGGAGTCTTTCGGCACCACCACCGCTTCGGCCTGGGGCGCGGCCGGGTCGTTGCCCACATAGACGAACCTGGCACCGGCGGCCTGCGCAAAAATCGGTGGCGCTTCACCCACATAGCCCACGTCAATGGAGCCGACGTTCAGGCCTTCCAGCAACTGCGGGCCGGCGGGAAACTCCACCCATTTCACGCCAAAACCCAACGGGGCGAGTTTCTTCTCCAGCGTGCCCTGGGACTTCTGCAGGGCCAGCAAGCTGGCCGCCTTCTGGTACCCAATGCGCAGCTCGCCTTTGGTTTGCGCCTTGGCCACCGGCAGCAGCAGGAAACTGATGACCAGCGCAATGGCGACCAGCACCACGCTGGCAATGCTGGCGTTTCGCACGGCGTGCCACCAGGGGGCGGCATCTGCGCCATCAACGTGGTCTGAGTGGAGGAAGCCCGGGTGGGCATGGGTGTGCGTGTCGTGCACGTGGTGAGCGTTGTGAGCTTGTGTCATGAAAGTTCCTGTCTGACGTGCGGGCATGGCAAAGCCAACCGCCTGCACAGCGGTGATGAAGAAAACGGGACAGCTTGGGACAACCGGGCGGGGAACGGCCCGGCGCGTTCAGACGCTACATCGAACGCGCGAAAACGGCACCGGCTCAAAGCCGGTGGTGGCCTGTTGGCGGAAGCTTTCCGCGCACAGCGTCGCCACCGCTCCCTCCAGCCGCAGCTGCATGTCGGGTGACAGGTGGTAGACCCCATCGGGACCTTGGGCAAACTGTGAATCGGTGACGTAGACGCCAGGCAGGATGTGGCGCGCCGCCAGCGACTGCAGCACCGGCCGCAGCGCGTAGTCCAGCGCCAGCATGTGGTGCGGGCTGCCCCCGGTGGCCAGTGGCAACACCACCTTGCCCGCCAGCGCCGATTGCGGCAGCAGGTCCAGAAAAACCTTCAGCACACCGCTGTAAGCCGCCTTGTAGACCGGCGTCGCCACGACCACCGCGGTCGCAGCCGCCACCGCATCAACGGCCAACTGGATGCTGCGGTGGCTGGTGCCGGCCAGCAACAACGCCTTAGGCGACAGGTCACGGATCAGCAGCCGGTCCACTGGACGGCGGGCCGCCGTCAGCAGGTCCTGCACCGCATCGAGCAACCCGGCCGAGCGGGACCGCTCAGACGGACTGCCGGCAATCAACAAAACAGACATGGGGGCTTTTCTCGGTCAGACCAACAACGGCTTTGCAGAACCGTTCACTTCTTGGTGTAGATCTGGTCGAAGGTACCGCCATCGGCAAAATGCACCTTGGCCGCAGTGTCCCAACCGCCAAAGGCCTCGTCAATCTTGAACAGGTTGATTTTTGGCAACTGCTTGGCGTACTTGGCCTGCGCCTTGGCGGAGGTGGGGCGGTAGAAATGCTTGCCAATGATGTCCTGCGCTTCCTCGGTGTACAGGAATTTCAGGTACTCCTCGGCCACCGCACGGGTGCCCTTCTTGTCCACATTCTTGTCCACCACCGTCACCGCCGGCTCCGCCAGAATGCTCAAGGACGGGTAGACGAAGTCCACCTTGCTGCCGAACTCTTTTTCCAGCAGGTAGGCCTCGTTTTCCCAGGCGATCAGCACATCACCCTGGTTGCGCTGCGAGAACGAAATGGTCGAACCACGCGCACCGGTGTCCAGAACCGGCACATTGGCGTACAGCTTGGCCACAAACTCCTGGGCCTTGGCGTCGGTGCCCAGCTTGCGTTTGGCAAACTCCCAGGCCGCCAGGTAGTTCCAGCGTGCACCGCCCGAAGTTTTGGGGTTGGGGGTGATGACCTTCACATCCGAACGGATCAGGTCATCCCAGTCCTTGATGTTCTTGGGGTTGCCGGCGCGTGTGACCAACACAATGGTGGAGGTATACGGCGAGCTGTTCAGCGGCAAACGCTTCTGCCAGTCTTTGGGAATCCAGCCGCCATTCGCATGCAGGGCGTCGGTGTCGCCCGCCAAAGCCAGGGTGGCCACATCGGCATCCAGCCCGTCAATGATGGAACGCGCCTGCTTGCCAGAACCGCCGTGCGACTGCTTGATGGTCACGTCCTGGCCGGTTTTGGCTTTCCAGTGCTTGGCGAAAGCGGCGTTGTAGTCGACGTACAGCTCGCGTGTTGGGTCGTACGACACATTCAGCAGGGTGACGGGTTGCTGGGCCTGCACCCAAGGGGCCAATGCCACGGCAGCGGTGGCAATCGAAAGCTTGATAATGTGGCGGCGAGAAGACATGCGGATTTCCTTGGGTTTCAGTGATGGCCCCGATTCTGGAAGCATGTCTTCAAAACTGGAACAACGAAGATTTCAGTTCTTTATATCTAAATCATCCTAAGAAACACGAAGAGGCACGAGATGGCGCGCATGGTGAACTGCATCAAACTGGGCAAAGAAGCCGAAGGGCTGGATTTCCCCCCCTACCCCGGCGAACTCGGCAAGCGCATCTGGGAAGGCGTCAGCAAGGAGGCCTGGGCCGCCTGGCTCAAGCACCAGACCATGCTGGTCAATGAAAACCGCCTGAACCTGGCCGACCAGCGTGCCCGCCAGTACCTGGCCCGCCAGATGGAAAACCACTTCTTTGGCACCGGTGCCGACACGGTTCAGGGCTACGTGCCGCCCAGCGCCTGAGAAAAGAGACACCGATGTTGCAGGCCATCTGGCAGGGCCAACCCCTGCACGTGGTGGCCGACACCGGTTTTGGCCAAGGCCTGAACTTCCTGCACACCTGGCGCAACTGGCGCGACGACCCTGCCCGTTGCGACCGCCTCCACTGCGCCGCCATCACCCCGCAAGCCCCCAGCAGTACGGCGCTGCTGGCGTCCGCCAGCGCGCACCCAGGCCTTGTCGAACTGGCGGTTGAACTCGCCAGCCACTGGCCTGAGCCGGCACCGCCCGGCTTCCATGTGCTGCCACTGGACGGTGGCCGCGTCACGCTGACGCTCTGTGTCGGTGAATTGCTGCCCGTGCTGCGGTCGTGGCGCTTTCTGGCAGACACGGTGTGGCTGACCAACGGCAGCGGCACACCCGATGTGCTGCGTGCGGTGGCCCGGCTGTCACACCAGCAGACGCGCGTGGCCTGCGATGCGGCACCCGATGGTTTGCCAGACGCCCTGCAAGACGCCGGCTTCACCATCACGTCAACCACTGGGCACGCCCCACTCACCGCCCGCTACGCCCCACGCTGGCCTGCGCCAGAGGCACCGCCGCGCGCGCCAGGCCATGCCACCGTGCTTGGCGCCGGACTGGCTGGCGCGGCCCTGTGCCGCGCACTGGGCCGGCGCGGCTGGGCACTGACATTGCTGGACCAAGGCAGTGGCCCGGCCCAGGGTGCATCCGGCCTGCCAGTGGGCCTGCTGGCACCCCACCAGACGGCCAAGCCCACCGCCATGTCGCAGCTGACCGACATCGGCGCCCGCGGGATGAAGCGCGAACTGGCCCGCCTGTTGCCAGACAGCCAGGCCTGGCAAGCCGGCCTGATGCGCATGGATGGCACTCAGCCACCGGAATGGCTGCCCGACGCGGTGCAGGTCACGCCCGCCGCGCTGGTGCAGGCCTGGCTGGAGGAGGCCCGCAGCACTGGCCAACTGACCACCGCCTGGCACAGCCCGGTGACCAGCCTGCAACGCCAGCCACAACACTGGGCCTTGACCGACGGTGTCGGACGCACCACTCACGAAGCCAGCATGGTGGTCCTGGCCAGCGCCTGGGGCAGCCAGGCACTGCTGGCGCCATGGGGTGGCGACGCGCTGGCCTTGTCGCCGGTGCGCGGACAACTCAGCCTCGGGCTGGCGTCCGATCTGATGGAACGACCCGAACACGCCATCAACGGCGCCGGTGTGTTTGTGCCGCGCTGCCACTGGCAGGGGCAAGGCCATTGGGCGGTGGGCGCCACCTACGAACGCGGCCAGAGCACGGTGGAGGTGCGCGCGGCCAACCACCAAGCCAACCTGGCAGCGCTGCAGGGCTGGCTGCCGGCATTGGCCGACCAGTTGAGGCCCGCCTTTCAGACCGGCAGGGTGACGGGCTGGGCACAGATCCGCTGCGCCACCGGCGACCGGCTGCCCATCGCCGGAGCGCTGCCCGATGTCGCGGCCCTGCAAACCCACCGGCCTGTGCACCAGCAGCCACGCCTGGGCGGGCTGCACGCCCTCACCGGCCTTGGCTCGCGCGGGCTGACGCTGTCGTTGCTGTGCGCCGAGGTGCTGGCGGCACGGCTCGCGCACGAACCCTTGCCGGTACCGGCCGAACTGGCCGACGCCCTGGACCCAGCCCGTTTTGCCCTGCGCCAACGCCGCCGCACGGGCTGAAACGCGGGTTTTGGGGGCATATGGACGATTTCTTTATAACCATATGCACATACCAGTCGAAGAAAAATGTTGTTTGTTTATATAGGGCCAACCCTTAGAGTCCATGCTCCATGCATGAATTCGCCTTTGTCATTGCCGGTTTTGCGGTTGGCCTCGTTGTCGGTTTGACAGGGGTTGGCGGCGGCTCGCTGATGACGCCCATCCTGATTTTCTTTTTCGGCGTCAAGCCCTACCTGGCGGTGGGTACCGACTTGCTGTTTGCAGCGTTCACCAAGATGGGGGGCACGGTGAGCATGGCACGGCAGCGGCTGGTGCCGTGGCGGGTGGTGGGCCAGCTCTGTGCCGGCAGCATTCCGGCCGCGCTGGTCACGCTGTACGTGCTGCACACAATCGGTCCGGCCGACCCGGCGGTACAGCGGGTGATGACCACCACGCTGGGCGTGGCACTGCTGTTGACCGCCTGCGCCACCCTGTACAAGGCCTTGCGCGGCCGCCAGATCGTGCACAACCATGGCACCCCCGCAGCCGAAGCGCTGCAGCCCCGCCACTGGAGCCTGCCGCTGCTGTTTGGCGCGCTGATCGGCACCCTGGTCACGCTGACCTCGGTGGGCGCCGGCGCCATCGGCGTGACCGTGCTGATGCTGCTTTACCCGTTGCTGCCACTGCCCCGCATCGTCGCCGCCGACATTGCCTACGCGGTACCGCTGACGCTGGTGGCGGGCCTTGGCCACGCCTCACTCGGCTCAGTCGACTGGCGTCTGCTGGGCCTGCTGCTGTGCGGCTCGCTGCCAGGCATCTACATCGGCTCACGGCTGGTGCTGAAAACGCCAGAACGGCTGATCCGCTCGCTGCTGTCGGGCTTGTTGGCCTATGCCGGGCTGAAACTGATTGCGCTCTGACCCCACTGACCGATCCAAACCTATGTACCAGTACACCGATTTCGACAAGGCCTTCGTCCAGCACCGCGCCGACCAGTACCGCGACCAGCTCACCCGCAACCAGGCGGGCCAGCTGGGCGACGACGAGTTCCGCCCGCTGCGGCTGCAGAACGGCTGGTACATCCAGCGCTATGCGCCCATGCTGCGGGTGGCCGTGCCCTACGGCGAACTCTCCAGCGCCCAGGTGCGGGTGCTGGCCAAGATTGCGCGCGACTACGACCAGCCCACCCCCGAGCTGTTCCGCGAAGCGCAGGAAACGCAAGACAAGCTGGGCACCATCCCGCTGAAGAACGGCCACCACATCGGCAGCAAACTCACCGCCGGCTACGCCCACTTCACCACCCGCCAGAACGTCCAGTACAACTGGATTCCGCTGGACAAATCGGCCGACGTGATGGACCTGCTGGCCAGCGTGCACATGCACGGCATCCAGACCAGCGGCAACTGCATCCGCAACATCACCAGCGACGAGCTGGCCGGCATCGCGGTCGACGAGATCGCCGACCCGCGGCCCTTTGGCGAAATCCTGCGCCAATGGAGCACGCTGCACCCCGAGTTCGCGTTCCTGCCGCGCAAGTTCAAGATCGCCATCACTGGCGCTGCCGAAGACCGCGCTGCGGTGGCCTGGCACGACGTGGGCCTGCACCTGGTGCGCAATGCAGCGGGCGAACTGGGCTTCAAGGTGCTGGTGGGTGGCGGCATGGGCCGCACGCCGGTGATTGGCACGGTGATCCGCGAGTTCCTGCCGTGGCAGCAGATCATGAACTACCTCGAAGCGGTGGTGCGGGTCTACAACCGCTGGGGCCGGCGCGACAACATGTACAAGGCGCGCATCAAGATTCTGGTGAAGGCCGAAGGCCAGCGCTACATCGATGAGGTCGAGGCCGAGTTCAAACAAATCGTCGAGGTCGACGGCGGCCCGCACACCATCACCCAGGCCGAACTCGACCGCGTGACCGCCTGCTTCGTGCCGCCCACGCTGGCACCGGTGGCCGGCAACGCCGACGAAAAAATCAACGCGATGCTGCAGGCCGAAGCCGGGCAGGACGGCGAGTTCAGCCGCTGGCTGCGCCAGAACGTGGCCGCGCACCAGAACCCCGCGCTGCGCGCGGTGACGCTGTCGTTCAAACGCCTGGGCCAGGCCCCCGGTGACGCCACGGCCGACCAACTCGAGATTGCCGCCGACCTGGCCGACCGTTTCAGCGCCGGCGAGATGCGCGTCACGCACGACCAGAACCTGCTGCTGCCCTGGGTTGCTGCCGACCAGTTGCCCGAACTCTGGCGCGCCGCCAAAGCGGCCGGTTTGGCCAAGCCCAACATCCACCTGCTGACCGACATGATCGCTTGCCCCGGCGGCGATTTCTGCTCGCTGGCGAATGCGCGCTCGATTCCGGTGGCCGAAGCCATCACCGAGCGGTACCAAGACCTCGACGAGCTCGACGACCTCGGCCCGATCGACCTGCACATCAGCGGCTGCATCAACTCCTGCGGCCACCACCACAGCGGCCACATCGGCATCCTGGGTGTCGACAAAGACGGCAAGGAGTGGTACCAGGTCACCCTCGGCGGCTCCGACGGCTCGGCGCTCAGCGGCGCGGCCATGCCCGGCAAGGTGGTCGGCCCGTCGTTCAGCGCGGCCGAAGTGCCCGACGTGATCGAGGCCGTGCTCGGCGCCTACCGCAAGCTGCGCACCGGCAAAGAGAACTTCATCGACACCTTGAAGCGCGTGGGCATCGACCCCTTCAAGCTCGCCGCCAACGGCGCACGGCACCCGGCGCGACCCGTGTCCGAGCCCGCCACCGTCTGAGGCCAATATGAAATTGATAGCATCAACACCTGAAGATACCCTGGCCAGTGGCCAGAATGATCCAAAGATCGTGGCTTTGGCAAACGACGTTGACCCGCTGGCCGTGCCGCTCGACGGTGTGCAGCGCATCGACCTGCACTTCCCCAAGTTCACCGACGGCCGCGCCTACAGCCAGGCTTTTCTGCTGCGCCGCCGCCGCGGTTTTGCCGGCGAGATCCGCGCCACTGGCGACGTGCTGATCGACCAATTGGTGCAGATGCAGCGCACTGGTTTCGACGTGGCCGTGCTGCGTGCCGACCAGGACGTGTCGCTGGCGCAGCGCCAGTTCGACCGCTACAGCGCCTTCTACCAGGGCGACGCGGTGCACACCGCGCCGCTGTTCGCCACCGGGAGCGCCGCATGAGCCAGTCAACGATGTCTTCGCTGCCGGGTGCGGCTGGCGCCGGCAACGCGATTGCGCTGTACGCCCGCCCGTCGGCCAACTTCGCCGCCAAGCTGGAGCGCAGCAAGCAGCTGCTGCGCGAGGCCGAAGCCACCTATTCGCCGCTGACCCAGGCCTCCAGCCTGGGCGTGGAAGACATGGTGATCACCGAGCTGATCCACCAGACCGGCATCCAGACCCGCATCTTTGTGCTGGAAACTGGTCAGCTGCACGCCGAGACGGTGGCGCTGCTGGACACCTTGCAAAAACACTACGGCCGCGAAGTCGATGTCTACCGCCCGGTGGCCGCCGACGCCGACGCCTTCGTCGCAAAGAACGGCGCTGAAGCGATGTACCAGAGCCTGGCGCTGCGCAAGGAATGCTGCGACATCCGCAAGACCCGCCCGCTGGCGCTGGCGCTGGCCGGCAAGAAGGGCTGGCTGACCGGCCTGCGCCGCGAACAGTCGAACGCCCGTGCCGAGGTGAGCGAGGTCGAGCAACAGCCCGAGCGCGCCAAGATCAACCCCATCGTCGACTGGACCTGGGGCGACGTCTGGCACTTTGTGCAGCAACACAACATCCCCACCAACCCGCTGCACGACCAGTTCATGCCCAGCATCGGCTGCGCGCCCTGCACCCGCGCGATTGCGGTTGGCGAAGACTTCCGCGCCGGCCGCTGGTGGTGGGAAGACAGCAGCAAGGAATGTGGCCTGCACGTCGATGGCGGCAAGGCAAAAGTTATCCCCATCAAGGAATCGGCATGAACGCCCGTACGGAATTTCCGTTGCAGACCTCGGCATTGAGCCAGCTCAGCAACACCCACCTGGATGCGCTGGAAGAAGAAACCATCTTCATCCTGCGCGAAGTGGCCGCCGCCTTCGAGCGCCCCACGCTGCTGTTCTCCGGCGGCAAGGACTCGCTGGTGATGCTGAAATGCGCCGAAAAGGCCTTTGGCGTGGGCCGCATCCCCTACCCGCTGCTGATGATCGACACCGGCCACAACTTCCATGAAGTGACCGATTTCCGCGACTCGCGCGCCAAGGAATTGCAGGCCGAGCTGATTGTGCGCAGTGTGGAAGACTCCATGAAGCGCGGCACCGTGCGCCTGGCGCACCCCGGCGAGAGCCGCAACGTGCACCAGTCGGTCACGCTGCTGGAGGCGATTGACGAATTCCGTTTTGACGCGCTCATCGGCGGCGCCCGCCGCGACGAGGAAAAGGCGCGCGCCAAGGAGCGCATCTTTTCGCACCGCGACAGTTTCGGCCAGTGGCAACCCAAGGCCCAGCGGCCCGAACTGTGGACGCTGTTCAACACCAAGTTGCAGCAGGGCGAACACTTCCGCGTGTTCCCGATTTCCAACTGGACCGAGCTGGATGTGTGGCAGTACATCGCCCGCGAAAACATCGCGCTGCCGTCGCTGTACTACACCCACAAACGCCAGGTGGTCGAACGCAAGGGCCTGCTGGTGCCGGTGACCGAACTCACCCCGCTGCGCGAGGGCGAGCGGGCCGAGAGCCGCGACGTGCGTTTCCGCACCGTGGGCGACATCACCTGCACCTGTCCGGTGGAAAGCCTGGCCGCCGGTGCCGACGACGTGGTGCTGGAAACCCTGGCCGCCGATGTCAGCGAACGCGGTGCCACCCGCATGGACGACAAGACCAGCGACGCGTCGATGGAAAAACGCAAGAAGGATGGGTATTTCTGATGAGCGCTATTGATTCCGTAGCGGTGTCGCAAGGTTTCACCAAGGCTGAAGGCCAAAATGGCCATGCATCGGCACTGAAATTCATCACCTGCGGCAGTGTCGACGACGGCAAGAGCACGCTGATTGGTCGCCTGCTGGTGGACAGCAAGACGGTGCTGCAAGACCAACTGGCCGGCGTGCAACGCGGCGGTGAGGCCGACCTCGCCTTGCTGACCGACGGCCTGAGCGCCGAACGCGAACAAGGCATCACCATCGACGTGGCCTACCGCTACTTCGCCACCGCGCACCGCAAGTTCATCATTGGCGACGCGCCCGGCCACGAGCAGTACACCCGCAACATGGTCACCGCCGCCAGCAGCGCCGACGCCGCCGTGGTGCTGGTCGACGCGACCAAGCTCGACTGGCAGAACCCGCAACTCGCACTGCTGCCGCAAACCCGCCGCCATTCACTGCTGGTGAACCTGCTGCGGGTGCCGTCCATCGTCTTCACCGTCAACAAGCTCGACGCGGTGGCCGACCCGGTGCTGGCATTTGCCAACATCAGCGCGGCCCTCACCGCGTTTGCGGTGGCCGCGCAGATTCCGGTGCGCGCCATCGTGCCGATCTCTGCGCTGAAGGGCTGGAACGTGGTCGATACCCACGCCGGCTGGTGCAACTACAGCGGCCCCAACCTGCTGCAACTGCTGGAAGTGCTGCCCAACACACCGGCCGAGACGGAGCAGCCCTTTGCCTTTCCGGTGCAGTGGGTGGAGAAGTTCTCGGCCTCGTCCGACACCTCCCAAGGCCGCCGCGTGTTCTGGGGCCGGGTCGCCACCGGCACCGTGGCGCCCGGCCAGCAGGTCACCGTGCTGCCCAGCGGCCAAACCGCCACCGTGGCCCAGGTGCTCGACCATGCCCGCGTGCCCAAAAAAGTGGGCGCCAGCCACAGCGCCGGCATTGTGCTGGACCGCGAGGTCGACGTTTCGCGCGGCGACTGGCTGCTGCAACCGGGCGTATTCACGCCTACCCGCGAGCTCGACGCCACCATCGCCTGGATGGACGACGAACCGCTGGTGGCGGGCCGCCTGTACTGGGCGCTGCACGGCCACCGCTGGGTGAAAGCCAAGGTCAAGCGCATCGCGCACAAGCTCGACGTGAACACGCTGGCCGAAGAAGACGCCAGCGAGCTGCCGCCCAACGCGATTGGCCATGTCACGCTGGCGCTGCAGGAGCCGCTGGCGCTGCTGCCATACGCGCAGTCGCGCGCGGTGGGAGCGATGGTGCTGGTCGATACCGCCAGCCACAAGACCTCTGCCGCTGTGTTGATCCGCTGAACGCTTAAAATAGAGGGTTTACGCGGATTGCCGCGCACGCCTGTTTTCACTTTTACACCGAGTCAAACATGACCCACGTTGTCACCGAAGCCTGCATCCGCTGCAAATACACCGACTGTGTGGACGTGTGCCCCGTCGACTGTTTCCGCGAAGGCCCGAACTTCCTGACCATCGACCCCGACGAATGCATCGACTGCGCGGTCTGCATCCCCGAGTGCCCGGTCAACGCGATCTACGCCGAAGAAGACGTGCCGGCCGACCAGCAGCACATGATCAAGCTCAACGTGGAACTCACCCGCGTGGGCTGGCCCAGCATCACCAAGCGCAAGACGCCGCTGCCAGACGCCGACGACTGGAAAGACAAAACCGACAAGCTGTCGGAACTGGTGCGCTGAGCGCTCCACCACCCCTCATTTTTTAGCCCATCACCATGGAACCTCAATTGAACGACGCAGTGGTTACCACCGCCCATGCCCACGACGGCCCGCTGGAAGTCGATGCCGTCATCGTCGGTGCCGGCCCGGTGGGTCTGTTTCAGGTGTTCGAACTCGGCCTGCTCGAGATCAAGGCCCACGTCATTGACGCGCTGGCCTACCCTGGCGGCCAACCGGTCGAGCTCTACCCTGACAAGCCCATCTACGACATCCCGGCCATCCCGGTCTGCACCGGCCAAGAGCTGACCGACGCACTGCTCAAGCAGATCGAGCCTTTCGGCGCCACCTTCCACCTGGGCCAGACCGTGACCACCGTGCAGAAACAGGACGATGGCCGTTTCTTTGTGGAAACCTCCAAGGGCACGCAGTTTCTGACCAAGACCATCTTCATCGCCGGTGGCGTGGGCGCATTCGAGCCGCGCACGCTGAAGGTGGATGGCCTGGACGCGTTCGATGGCACGCAGCTGCACTACCGCGTGAAGAACCCGGCAGATTTCGCTGGCAAGAACCTGGTGGTGGTCGGCGGCGGCGATTCGGCGCTCGACTGGACGCTGAACTTCGTCAACGACGGCCCGAACAAGGCCGAGAGCGTGATCCTGATCCACCGCCGCGACGGCTTCAAGGCCGCGCCGGCCAGCGTGGCCAAAATGAAGGATCTGTGCGACCAGCACGAGATGCAGTTCATCGTTGGCCAGATCACCGGCATTGACGTGCGCGACGGCAAGCTGGTGGGCGTCAAAGTCACCGGCGCTGACGGCGTGACCCGCGTGGTCCCGCTCGACGTGCTGCTGGTGTTCTTCGGCCTTTCCCCCAAGCTCGGCCCGATCGCCGACTGGGGCCTGCAGATCGAGCGCAAGCAACTGGTGGTGGACACCGAGAAGTTCTCCACCAACATCCCCGGCATTTTTGCGGTGGGCGACATCAACACCTACCCCGGCAAGAAGAAGCTCATCCTGAGCGGCTTCCACGAATGCGCGCTGGCTGCCTTTGCCGCCGCCGCCATGATCTTCCCTGAGAAAGGCAAGATTCACCTGCAGTACACCACCACCAGCCCCAAGCTGCACAAGGTGCTGGGCGTGGAATCGCCGGTGTTCGACTGAACCAGGCCCGCCCACACAAAGCCCGCAGCATGCGGGCTTTTTTCATGGGCACATCAAACCCAGTTCTCAAAGGCCTGGCGCAAGCGCTTGTCCTTCAGGTCGCCGAGGTTGATGGGCTTGTCGACAACGCGCCCTGGGGGCTATGCAAGGGGGTCTGTGCTTTAGTCAGCACAGCGCCACCTGTTGACCGGCGCAGTACACACCTTGCACCCGGCTAAAATACAGCACCTTCGCCGCAACGCGAGGGTCGCTGGGGGTGTTGCGTGAGGCCGTGAGGCGCCACAAGACTGAGAGAGTCCCTTTGAACCTGATTGAGGTAATCCTCGCGCAGGGAAGCATTGTTTTGGATCGGGCCGTGCGTCTGTCTTGCAGACGGTATCTCAAACGGCCCCCATGATCCGGCAGGCCGACCTGCTGTGACGTTCAGAAAGACGTTATGGCATCAAAATCCATCAAATTCAAGAAAAATCGGGCTCAAGCCTTAGTGAAACCTTGCGCCATAGCTATATCTTTTATAGCGCCTGGCGCCTGGGCACAAACCGCCGAAGCCACCCTCAAACCGGTGGTGGTGAACGAACGCAGCGCCACCCCGGTGGCCGATGTGCTGGGCCTGGGCGATGTGCCACTGTCGCGCACCCCGGTCAGCGCCACGCTGATCGACGCACAGCAGATCGAAGCCACCGGCGCCCGCCGCCTGGCCGACCTGGTGAAGTTCGACGCCTCGGTCAGCGACGCCTACAACGCCCAGGGTTACTGGGACTACATCACCGTGCGTGGCTTTGTGCTCGACAACAAGTACAACTACCGCCGCGAAGGCCTGCCCATCAGCGCAGAAAGCACCCTGCCGCTCGACAACAAGGCGCGGGTGGAAATCCTGCGCGGCACCAGCGGTATCCAGGCCGGCACCAGCGCCCCTGGCGGGCTGGTGAACTACGTGGTGAAGCGGCCCACTGAGAACGATCTGCGCAGCATCCGGCTGGAAACCAGCAACCACGGTGGCGCACTCGCCAGCGTGGACCTGGGTGGCCGCTTTGGCGAAAACAAGGCCTTTGGCTACCGCATCAATGCCGCCGGCGAAGACATTGGCAGCTACGTGCGCAACCTCGACGGGTCCCGCCGCCTGCTCGCCGCCGCGTTCGACTGGCGCTTGAGCCGCGACTCGGTGCTGGAGACCGAACTGGAGTACTCGCGCCGTTCCCAGCGCAGCGCCCCCGGCCTCAGCCTCACCGGCAACACCCTGCCCTCGCCCGACCCGCGGCTGAACCTCAACAACCAGCCATGGTCTTTGCCGGTGGTGCTGGAAGGGCTGACCGGCACCGTCAAGTTCGAGCAGGCGCTGAACCGCGAATGGCGCTGGTCGGCCCAGGCCGGCACACAGCGTTTGAAGTCAGACGACCGCACCGCCTTCCCCTTTGGCGGCGACTGCTTCAACGGCCCGTTTGACTACTGCGACCGCTTCACCCCCAACGGCGACTACGACCTCTACGACTTCCGCAGTGAGGGCGAGCGCCGCACACTGAACGCCGCGCAACTGCAACTCAAAGGCCGTCTCGAAACCGGCAGCGTCAAACACGAACTCGGTTTTGGCCTGCTCAGCAGCCGCACCCGTGACCGTTTTGGACGCCAGGCCTACAACTACGTCGGCACCGGCAACCTCGCCAGCGTCCCTGTGTTCGACCCCGCACCCGAGCTGACCGACGAGAACACCAACCGCAGCGAACGCAGCACCGAGTTCTCGGCCTTTGACGCCATCGCCTGGAGCAACCGCTTCACCACCTGGCTCGGCCTGCGCTACACCCAGCTCACCCGCGACAGCGTGCGCACCAATGGCTCCCGCGCCACCCACTACAGCCGCAACATCACCACCCCCTGGCTGGCCGCCAGCTACCAGCTGACGCCCACCCACATGGCCTACGCCAGCTACGGCCAGGGTGTTGAATCGGAAGTGGCACCGGGCCGCGCCCGTTACACCAACCAGGGCCAGGCCCTGCCCGCCCTCAAAAGCCGGCAAAGCGAGGTTGGCCTCAAAGGCGAGCTGGACGCACTACGCTGGAGCGCCGCGCTCTTCAGCATCACGCGGCCCCTGTTTGCCGACGTTGGCAGCTGCGACATCGACAACTCCTGCACCCGCCAGGCCGACGGCGACGCCCGACACCGCGGGCTGGAACTCAACGCCGCCACCCAAACCGGCCCCTGGTCCTTCAACGCCGGCCTGACGGTGATTGACGCCGAGCGCCAGGGCAGCGCCACCGCCAGCATCAACGGCAAACGCCCGGTCAATGTGCCCGACACCATCGTCCGCGCCCAGGCCGACTACCGCATCACCGCCGTCCCCGGTCTGAGCCTGCACGGCCATGTGTCACACGAGACCCAACGCAGCGCCCTGCCCGACGGTTCGGTCAGCATCCCCGGCTGGACCCGCGTGGACACGGCCTTGCGTTACAGCACCCGCCTGCAGGGCACACCCACCACCTGGACGCTCGGCGTCGACAACCTGTTCGACCGCCGCTACTTCAAGGAATCCCCCTACCAGTTCAGCCACGCCTACCTGTTCCCAGGTGCTCCCCGCACAATCCGCATCACGTTTCAAGCCACTCTGTAAAAAACGCAAAAAACCACGCTATAATTTGAGGCTTGTTCCTCGATAGCTCAGTCGGTAGAGCGCCGGACTGTTAATCCGTAGGTCCCTGGTTCGAGCCCAGGTCGAGGAGCCACTACAAGCCTCACGGCAAAAAGAAAGCCTGCTATCTTTTGGATAGCGGGCTTTTTCTTTATTGGACGTTTTATTAGACAGTGTCCAATATCCAGTAGTTCTTTGTCGGCTTCTGCAATAACGCATCAGCCATGGGCAGGGCACTGACCGCTTGCTGCTGAATGGGAAACTTCCTTGTGCTCTCCCAAGTGTCACCCGCTTATAAGAACCGTTCCGCAGCCCTTAAGGGCTCTCAGCGAGGTGTCTCGCCAGCCGGCAAGCTGGATACTCACTGTAAAAAAAGGCTTCCAACTTATTCATACTCCCCTAAGCCAGAGGCCAGGCTTTCAAACTTGGTCAGCGGTTTGATGAAGGCCAGCTTGACGGTGCCAGTCGGGCCATTGCGTTGCTTGCTGATGATGACTTCTGCAATGCCTGGCTCTTTCCAGGCCTCTTTGGTGTAGTACTCGTCGCGGTAGATGAACATGATGATGTCGGCGTCCTGCTCAATGGCGCCAGATTCGCGCAAATCGCTCATCATCGGGCGCTTGTCGGTGCGCGACTCCACGCCTCGGCTGAGCTGCGACAGCGCGATCACCGGGCACTGCAGTTCCTTGGCCAGCATCTTCAGGCCGCGCGAAATCTCGCCCACGGCAGTGGCCCGGTTTTCGTCGTTCATGCTGGTGGAGACGCTCATCAGCTGCAAATAATCGACCACTCTTCGTCGGTCAGCTTGCCGGTGCGCAAATGCGACTGATCAATGCGGCCAATCGAACCGACCACCGGCACGGCAAGCTGCGAGGCGCCCATCTCCATGGAGAACACCGCTACCGGCAGCCCTTCGTGCAGCGCTACATGCTCTGCGATGTTGATCGCGAGCGCGGACTTGCCCATGGAAGGTCGGGCTGCCAAGATGACGAGGTCCCCAGCCTGGAAGCCGGAGGTCATCCGGTCGAGATCGTAGAAACCGGTAGGTACGCCCGTGATGTCGTTCGGGTTCTCGGCCATTTCCTGAACCCGGTCGAGCAACTCGACCACGAGCTTGTCTATGCCCTGGAAGCCCTGCTTGTTGCGCGAGCCCTCTTCACCGATGTGGAAGATTTTTTGCTCAGCCTCATCAAGGATCTTGTCCACCGCCTTGCCCTGCGGGTTAAAGGCAGAAGTGGCAATTTCGTCACTGGCGCTGACCAGCTTGCGCAGAATAGCGCGCTCCCGCACGATCTTGGCGTAGCGCCGGATGTTGCTGGCACTGGGCACGTACTGGGCCAGCGCGTTGAGGTAGCTCAGACCGCCCACTTCGTCGGCCTTGCCCAGGTTCTGCAATTGCTCGAACACCGTGATCACGTCCGCGGGCTTGCTGGCATTGACCAACTCGCCAATGGCGGCGTAGATCAGGCGGTGTTCGTAGCGGTAGAAGTTGCCATCGGTTAACAGGTCGGCCACCCGGTCCCAGGCACCGTTGTCCAGCAGCAAGCCGCCGAGCACGCTGGACTCGGCTTCTATGGAGTGCGGTGGGATGCGCAGTTGCGCGACTTGCCGGTCTGCCGGGTAGCCGTCATCGGCGCTGGAGAAAACTGCTGACATGGGTCAATCCTTCAGGCGATGCCTGATGTGACAGGCGCGGGCGTCGTACAGAAGCCCGATGTGTGAAAAAGTTTGAGTCTGTGCAGCCTTAAAAAAGGTACGTCACTTATTGCCGCGTAATGAACGCGAAATCAAATGCCTACAGAGAAGACATGAGACATGAATTACGTTGACCACCTCTCGGTTTTCCGAGATCTAGTTCCGAACCGAACGAGGTGGAAATTCAGGCTGGTGATTCAGCCATATTCAAGTGAGATGAACCCGTTTATGGGTTGAAGCTCATTGAACTTGGTCACCTATGGGAACTAGCTCTGCTCCCGTTAGGTAAATGATGACGACGGTGTGCGTTTGATTTGCAGCGACAAAAATGGACGATGGGACTGAAGCTTCGAAGTTATTCAAGAGCTGCGCCAAGAACATCACTGATACTAGGCTCACAGATCACAAACATCGAGACAGCAACGACCTGCTTAACAAGCCAATCAGCTTGCTGCATTCCCAGGGACCACTCAGCTTCGGCGGTCCATATCAGGTCAGACGCGAGGAGTGCTAACAAAAGACAAATAGCAGCGGCACAGCACAACCGCCACGACAAGGCAGGTGTCAACGTATCGAGTCTGATGTTGACCCTGAGATAGCCCCCTGAATTCCCGGACCCGTCCTATCGCTTATCTTTGGAGATAGGAGTAGGACTGTGAATACGACTAGGCATACGGATTCTGTAGAAGTTGTCTTTAAAGACCAGCGCCGCAGGCGCTGGTCCCCTGCTGAGAAGCAAGCTTTGGTTCGACGCACCTACGAGCCTGGCATGAGCGTGTCGCTGGTGGCCCGGCAGGAAGGGGTGGCGGCCAGCTTATTGTTCCAGTGGCGAAAGCTCGAACGGCCAGGCGCGTTGACGGCGGTATCCGCCGGTGAAGCGGTGGTGCCAGCCTCGGAATTGGCGGCGGCTCGTGCCGAGATTGCCAAGCTGCAGCGGGTGCTGGGCAAGAAGACCTTGGAGAACGAGATTCTCAAGGAAGCCGTGGAGTACGCTGCCGAAAAAAAGTGGATTGCGCGCTCACCCTTGTTGCCCGGGGACGACCAATGAAGACGGTCTGCCGGGTGCTCGGGTGTGCGCGCTCGCACGTTCACGAGTTGGATCAACGCGGTGACGACTGGCGCGATGGGCGCACCTGCCGCACCCCGCGCGGGGATACACAGTTGCTCTCCGAGATTCGCGAGCAAATCGCTGACTTGCCAAGCTACGGTTACCGGCGCGCCTGCGCCCTGGTCAATCGCCAGCGGGCCGCGCAGGACAGCGCCCGCGTGAACGCCAAGCGGGCGTACCGGGTGATGGCCGAAGCCGGCTTGCTACTGCCCAAGGCACCCCGACGGCGCCAGTCGAGCCGCGTGCATGACGGCAAGGTGGCTGTAGAGCGCAGTGACCTGCGCTGGTGCTCGGACGGTCTTGAGATCAAGTGCGACTCGGGCCAGACGGTGACGGCCACGTTCGCCAAGGACTGCTGCGACCGCGAGGTGATGGCTTGGCGTGCCTGGGAGGGCAAGGGCTTGCCCGGCGAGCCAGTGCGCGAGATGCTGATCGAGGCGGTGGAGAAGCGCTTTGGTGCGGTGGAGGGTGTTCCTGCCGATCACCGGCTGGAGTTCCTCACGGACAACGGCGGCGCCTACATCGCAGCCGACACCCGGGCGGTAGCCAGGTCGCTGGGCCTGATGCCGGTGAACACGCCGGTGTGCAGTCCGCAAAGCAACGGCATGGCCGAGAGCTTCGTCAACACGTTCAAGCGAGACTACGTGGCACGCATGGACCTGCGCGATGCCGCCGCCGTGTTGGCGCAATTGCCTGCGGCCTTCGAGCACTTCAACGAGGTGCATCCGCACTCGTCGCTGAAAATGCGATCACCTCGGGAGTTCAGGCGGCATCAAGCCGCCCAGGCGCGCCAGCAGTCTGTGGAAGACCTGACGCTAAATTGCGAATAGGACGGGTCCGGGAGTGAGGGGGCAAGACCCGACTGGTACTAAGGAAAGAATTAATCACGGGAGAACGATAACTCGAAAAATCGATCTCGCGCAACGATGAGTAACAATGCGCTACGAAACTCCATAGAACCCGCATGTCAGCGCCCGTGAATCACAAAAGCGTGCAGCTAGAGTTTCCGAGGACCTTACAAATCGTCTTCTTGCGTGTGGCGTGATGCTGAAATCAGGCTTTAATAGCTGAAGGTTGCGAAGCTCAGGTCGAATCCAAAAAAGTAAACAACACCACAGGGGGGTATCGTGCGCTCAGACATGTATGTTGAAACGGTCCTCAAAAAATGTGAATTATTTAGTGCCTGCTCAATGTGGTCTAGAGAGCCGCACGTTCGTCCGCGCGCTTGGCTCAACAATTTTGAGGAGCACGAGCGTCCAATAGCAGCTGTGCTGCTGGATCACTTTGTGTTCTTCGGTTCAGAAGCCACCAACTACATGCTTGCGTCTACGCTCAGGCGTCTAACTGCATTTGTGCGCGAGTACAGGGGAGAAGAAAACCTGAAACGGTTCACTAGAGACGCCGTTTTCACGCCTGTCCTCAGTGAAACCCCGAATCCGACTGACTCGGGTGGGTTGTTCTGCAGAAAGGTTCGTCAGGTACTGGGAATTCCCGATACTCGCTTTGTCTCTCTAGAACAAGCTTACGAAAGTGCTGCGAACGAAGTGCCGGTGATCTTTGTGGACGACTTCATTGGGTCGGGCGACCAGATGGAATCCACTTGGGATCGCAAAATCTCGCCTGGTCGGAGCTTCAGAGAGTTGGCCTCAAACTCACATCTCGATGCTACCTATCTGGCGCTCGTCGGCACTGAGAGCGGCTGTATACGGTTGAGTCGCGACTGTCCGGAACTGCGTCTTGTAGTTGCTCACATTCTTGACCAAAGTCACTCCATTTTCGGCATTCCGTCTAACCCACTTCGGCCTGATCTAGACGATCTGCCGAATAGAGTGGACCAGCTCCTAGACAAGTATCAGTCCCAGTTGCATCTTCCCGCTTACTTTTCAACAACGCGTGAGAAGAAGTATGGATATTCCGATTTGGGCCTCCTTCTTGCCTTTGAGCACTCTGTCCCGGATGCAACCGTTCCATTGATTTGGGCGAGCGGCTCGAACGATTGGACTCCATTAGCGAGGCGTGCGTGAAATCCACATCCATTGCTGACTACTTTTCTGACTACCGTGCGGAGTGGCCGGCCCACAACTTTGCCTCGCTATTTGTCAGACCGCCATACTTTTCCAAACTTGAGAAACTTCGGCCATGTTTGGTGATCGGTGGAAGAGGCACGGGGAAAACGACCGTCCTAAAGTCGCTGCGCTTTGGTTCTGCGGAGATTGGAGTTAGTGATTCAGTGGTCCCAGCCGACGCAGAAAATCCCTATCTGGGGATTTACCTTAGGATGAATAAGAACCGAGTTAGAGCCTTCACCAGCAGCGAGATCGAAGCTTCGCTTGCATCGCGCGCATTTACCCACTATTTTAATGTCCTGGCGGGTCAAGAGCTTTGCAAGATGTCGTCATGGCTCTCGGCGAAAGGCCTGCCATCTCTCTCTGACATTGCAGTAAACCGAATCGCAAACGCCTACGGCGTTCAAGCAGAGGTTCACTCGGTGGATGCTTTGTACGAATTGCTTGCTGTGACCATTGTTCAACTCGAATTGTGGGTGAACAACGGGGGTCGCAGTGAACGTCCCAACTTCTCAATTGCTGAAGCGCCACTTCGGTACTTTGTGGAAGCACTAGACCAGGTTGGGGCGCTTGCCGGAAGGCAGGTTTTCTGCTGCATTGACGAGTACGAGAATTTGGTCGATTGGCAGCAGGCTGCTCTGAACACTTATTTGAAGCACTCGGAGCCCCCACTTTCATACAAGATCGGCATCCGACGTGGTGGCTTGAAGACCCGGAATACAAGCGACCAACTCGACCAGATATCTACTCCAGATGACTTCGCTGAGATCGATATTCGGAACGAGAGCTTTGGGACATTTGCCTTGGATGTTTTGGAACACCGGCTGGCAAGAGCCCGCGAATCGGGTATCAATGTTGGACCCGCTACTTCATTCCTGCCTGACCTTTCATTCGAGGAGGAGGCGATAGCGCTTGGCTGCGAGCGGATATCAGATCAGGTGCTCGAAGAGCTTCGCAAAAAAGATGTCGCGCTGTTCGCTTGGGCTAAGACAATACCGGCACACCAACTGTACTTCCTTCAGTACTGGAGTGAGAGCGGCAACGGAACAGCTGTTGAACTAGCGCGCGATTGGCTGACCAGACCTGATCACTGGGACACCCGTTTCGCCAACTACGGTTATGCGAGCTTATTCTGGCTATCTAGAGGGAGAAAAGGAGCTCGCATTCGAAAGTACTATGCTGGACTAGAGACGTTTGTTCAGCTCGCCTCTGGAAACATTCGTTACTTTCTCGAGCTCGTAGATAGCGCGATAGCTGAGCAACTTCGCGAATCATCTTTCTTGGCACCTGACCAAGTGTTTTCGATCTCGCCTAAAGCACAGACTTTGGCAGCTCGGCTAGTGGCGAAGCGCCGCTTAGACCAGCTAGAGGGGCTCAGCGAACGAGGAATCGAGTTGAAGCGCCTTGTATTGGCAATTGGGAAAGTGTTCTTTGAACTAGCACGCGACCCGGCTGGTCGAGCTCCCGAACAGAACTCGTTCGTCCTTTCAGCAGGTGGCGAGACCAGAGAACAAGTTGTGCAATTGCTCGCTGATGGAGTCGCACATCTTGCCTTCGAATCCGATCCGCGAACAAAGCCCACATCCACTTCAGAGCTCCGGGATGAAGAGTACCGGCTACATCCAATATTCTGTCCATTCTTTGAGTACTCACATCGGCGAAAGCGACGTATCACCATCAAACCTGAAGACATCATTCGGCTGCGGACTGAGCCGAACCGTGCCATCGCAGACATGACAGGCCGAAGGCGGGAGCAGCTACCTAAAATGGAGCTTCCCGAACAGCTAGCCATGTTTAGCGACTTTTTCGGCGGCTGAAATGCTTTCGTTTCGATCACCGGACTGGCGCACAAAGCGCCTTGCGGCAGTTCGCTGGGCAGACATGCCATCTAATGCTCGATATATATTTGCAATCGATGAAGTAGAGGAACGCGCGAACCCTGAGGTTTGGCGCGATGGGATTTCAACCGCTCCTGAACGATGTGTTGCTATCCTCTCGTCGACCGAAAGATCGATGATTTGTCGCTGCGGCTCGCAAGAGACGACGGTTGCCTTGACGGACTATGCCTCTCTTGCCTTAGTCACCGGGACTGGAGACGTTTTCATTGACGTTTCGGGCCTGCCACATTCCGTCTGGGCTCCGCTACTTAAAACCGCTCTCGTGGAGGCGAGCTCCGTAAGGCTAATGTATTTCGAGCCAAGTCACTATCGGCATCATGCCAACCCCTCCTCAGCAAGTCTCTTTGACTTAAGCGCTTCGTTTCTTGGGGTACAGCCGATCCCTGGTTTTGCAAATCTTGTTGGTCCTCCCGATGAGTCCGACGCGTTGTTTGTGCCTTTTCTCGGATTCGAGGGATCTCGAGCTCGACAAGTAGCGATGACCCTCGATCCAATACCAAAGGTAATTCCAGTCGTCGGTCTACCGGGATTCAAGTTGCAGTATCCACAGCTTGCCCTGTCCTGCAATCAAGAGTTTTTGGAAGAGAATGGGGCAGAGCCAAGACTTCGCTATGCAGCAGCGAATTGCCCTTTTGAGGCTTACACCGTGCTTGACGAAATTCGTCGGGACTACCCGCGTGCATATTTGTATTTAGCCCCGATAGGCACAAAGCCACATGCACTAGGGGCAATTCTTTACGCTCTTGACAACCCCAAGGACACGGAGGTCATGTTTGACCACCCGATTAAAAGCCCGGGACGCAGTACTGGTGTAGGCATGATCCACGTATACACCGTTAAGGGCTAGCTACGTGCCTAATCTTCGGCTAGACCAATACTTCACCCCTGCCGATGTCGCATGCCGGCTTGCCGCGCTTATTCAGCCGTTTACTCCGCAGAGTGTTGTGGACAGCAACTGCGGGCATGGAGAGTTGCTCGCAGCATGCCAGTCCTTGTTGCCGAGCACAACTTTCTCGGGCATAGATATCGATACTAATGTTATCCGCACCCTGTCGTCGGTTAGGCCGTCATGGCGCTTGAATAACGGAGACTCACTTACTCGGGCAGCTTGGTCATCTTTTGGGCATTCAAACTTCTGCGCTGCAGTAATGAATCCACCCTTCAGTCTTAAGACCAAAAGAGCGGAATCGACCGAGTTTTCCTCCTCAGGATTGGCAGTTAGTCCAGCCCTCTCCCATGTACTTGCCGCAATCGAGTTTGGTCGCCCGAACGTAATTGCGGCAATCTTGCCAGAGTCCTGTGCTTCGTCCGATTTGGACAGGCTCGCGCGCATAAGAATCGACACCGCATACGACGTTCAAGTGGTGGAACGACTTGACTCTAAGACCTTTCCCGGCGCCGCAGCGAATGCGTTCATCGCGCGAATGGTTCGTCGAAGCCCTGCAAAGAGAGAGTCGTTTGCTAGTACCGATGCCAATCGCGAATGTCATGTAGAGGTTGTTCGAGGAGGTCTTCCTGTTCACCTCAGAGTACCGCAGTTGGACTCTGGCTTGCCGTACATCCACAGCACAGATCTCCGACACTTGTCTAGGTCTTCTATTGGTTCGCTTGAGAAAGTGCGACCGATTGCGAGGGGAGTCCTGAATGGACATTTCGTCCTGTTCCCCCGAGTCGGAGTGCCGACGTTGGACGCGCTTGAGGCGGTGTCGATTCACCGGCGCGTTCAACTGTCCGACTGTGTAATGGGTCTCCGTTGCCACAACAGGCAACATGCGCAGCAAGTCGCAGAATTTCTTAAGTCGCACTACGCAGATTTTTGCGACCTCTACCGAGGTACAGGAGCTCGATACACGACTGTAGCCGCGGTGCAAAGTTGGCTGTCGAAGTTGCCTCTACAGTAGGCGCTGCGCCCGCCAAATCTGCATTACTCAACTCCCAGCGCCTTGAACACTGCATCTACAGGATCTGAGTAAAAACCCGTCTGGAACTTGGCAAAGAGCTCACCGGGAACAGTTGGAATGTCTGTAACACTAGACATCGGCAGCAGAATCCTTTTCGCACCCGCGTCAAAAGCAACCTGCATGCATTCGGCCAGATTGGTGACTTGGACCACAGTACCGCCCAAGCTCATATCCCCCAAGACTGCCAATTGCGACTGCACTGGTTTTCCGAGTGCGGACGAGCAAAGGGCAATAAAACTGGCCAGAGTTAAAGCCTGTGGTGTACCGCTGTTCTGCAGCTCAACCAGATGCGTATGAAAATCGCGCTCGCCGGGCTTGATGGACGCACTCACGCGGGAGGAATTGGCCTTGAAGAAGTCAAAAGCTATTTTCACGGCCTCTTTTGGCGCTGCTCCGGAGACGTTGACCTTGCCACCACCCGGAATAGACTGGATCTCCAACCGGTAAATGCCTGGCATTTCTGCAGACCCCATGCTGATCGTATGGAGCGTTCCAGGCTGTAATCGCCCCTCGGGCACCAATGCCCCTCCCGATTGCTCAGGAACCGTCACAAACCGCTCAGAAGCGTCTTCCAAGTCGATGTAGCTGAAATGAACGTCGTAGAACTCCATGCCGCCAATTTTCTTGAGCTGCTCTTTCACCCGCCTGCGGGCCTCCAAGGCGTACTCAAGGCACTTGCGGACGGTTTCCTTCGAATACTCACCGTGCGGGCTCACCAGCTTCAACAATCCAGACGTGGTGCGACGAACGGCGATGGTGTCGCGCTGGTTCAGGTTGTTTCCAAGCCGAAACCACTTGTCGATGGCATCGGCAAAACTGTGTTTGCGCATCTCTCGCAGGTACTCCGCGAGGTAGTCAACGATCAAGCCGTACTGGTTGGTGAAGAACTCAGGGCGCATCTTTGGAATTTCCCAGCCAGGCACATAGGCATGGAATCGGTCAAAAAACGCCGAATCAATCATCGCTTCGGGGAATGGCGCCAGCAGATGGGACGTCTTGACGAGCGACTCAACGCTCTGGTTGATGTTGCCCACAAAGACCATCGCGGCACTGGCGTTGATCGACTCTCTTCCCCTGCTGAAGGACCCCGAGGCCATGTAATCTTTCATGATCTGAACGCCATCGTGGTCTTTGAAATTGATCCCTGCAACCTCGTCAAACGCCACCACATCCCACAAGCCCACCAGTCCAACCTTTCGAGCACCCATGTTGTAAAACAGGTTTGCAACCGTAGTCTGACCGCCCGAGACCAAAATGCTGTTGGGACTGATCTCTTTGTAGATATGGCTCTTACCAGTGCCACGGGGACCTAACTCGCAAAAGTTGTAATTGTTTTCGACCAATGGGACCATCCGGGCGAGCAGATGCCATTTCGCACGCTCCTTGAAGTTGCTTGGCTCCATGCCAGTCGAACGTATGAGCGCGTCTATCCACTGCTCGTCTGTGAACGCACGCCGACCGTCGAACAAGGCCTGCATGTCCATGTTGGGCATTTGGATCGGCTTGAGCTCAGTGACGGTGAACGGCGAGCCTCTTTGGTCTTCCTCGAACTCATATTTGAGGGTGACGATGCACCAGATACCCCCCACCAACAGTTTCTCGAACTGACGAACATAAGCATCTGAAATTTCAGCGTTCTTCACGCCCAGGTTCGACAGCAGCGCCTCGTAGACGTCCCGCTTTTCGTTGAGCTTGACTGTGACTTTATCAATCACTTTGTAGGTGCCGCTTTCGCGGACCTTGGACTTGACCTTTTCAGCCTCGTCCGGACGAACATAGTTCTCAGACAGAATGCGCTTGACGTTCTTTAACCCGTTCTGGATCACCACTTCGTCATTGCTGGCGCAATACATTCCCAGCAGATATTCAAGAACGTAGACAGGTACGTTTGCTCCCTCTTTGATCAGCTTGGTCAAGTCTTTGCGGAC
This sequence comes from Burkholderiaceae bacterium, assembly GCA_017848435.1. Lineage (GTDB taxonomy): Bacteria > Pseudomonadota > Gammaproteobacteria > Burkholderiales > Burkholderiaceae_C > PCRC01. Next base: position 209,160 of record JAFEHU010000056.1, read on the forward strand.
AACCTTGCCAGCAAAGTGTGTGTTGAGAAGGTCATCGAGACTGGCTGAGCTCAAAGTCTCAGCGGTCAGGTCGGGGGATGTCGTCAAGTCCATGGTCAAAAATCGTTTCCAAAGGCCAAGTCAATTTTGATGGGCAGTCTGAGGATTTCAGCCTTGGAGACTGCATCCCGCATCACAAGGTCGTGTCGCTTTTTCGGATCATGCGCACCAGTCAATACCGTCAACAACACTGAGCGCTTGCGCTCATCCAAAAGCTGCGAGGTACTGTCGAAAGTCAGCGACTGCTCGTCGCTCACCAAACGATCACCATCGCGCAGCGACACCACCACATTGCGGGCCAAAACGCGGTCGGACACTGCATCGGTCTGAATGAACTCAAAGCGCTGGGTGTTGGTCACAACCTTGTTCACAGCACCCAGCAGGCTGACACTCACCGGCTTGCTTTTCGCGCTTTCTGCATCGGTCACTCGAACTGTGATCAATGGAACCACCACCTCCTGCGGCATGGCGCTTCCATGCACAAATCGGGCGCCACCAGCGAAGTGAAAGCGGCTGGCGCCCTTAGGCACCCAAAAATCAAGACTTCCTTCAGGGGTGGTACCCGCAGTGATAGCCGTATTACCACTCCAAGCTTTAGGGCTGTTGCCAAGGTCACGACCGATCAGGTAGCGCTTTTTTGCTTTGAGTGTGCCAACCGGCTTTTCTTCCAAAGCGGACTTGTCGGCCGCGTCCAAAGCAGACTCTTGGTACATGAAGCCGTGATCGGCGGTTACCAACACGTTAGACCCATTCAGGGTGTTGACGATGAATCCGAGTACGCCTGCCAGTTCCTGTACGGTTTGCGCCGCCGCTTCAAACGTTTTGGTCTCGGAAGCTTGCTTGTCCCCAATCATGTCAATGCGGTCGTGATACACGTACACAAGCCGCTGATTGCGAACGAGCTCACGCCCCTTCTCCTTACCAAGCGCCATCAAGTCCTCTGCTTTGACGGCCATGCCCCCAAATTCCGCGAGGTGTTCGCTGCGTTGCTCAAGTGTGGCGACCGAATGGCCATCCGCTAATACATCCAGGTTTGCACCCACCTTGTAAGCCAGTGTTTGATGTGGTAGCAATGCGGCCATGCCCAGCGCGGTGTAGCTCGGCAATACGCCCAGCATTCCTTCGAGGCTGGCTTTGAACCTGTTCTTGCTGTTCACCTGCTGCACCAGCTCGTGGGCAACTTCATAGCGCATGGCGTCAGAAATCAGCACGAATACACGTTTTACACTGCCCTCAAATAAGGGGGTCACATATCGATTGAAGAAGACCTGTTGGCTGGTGATGTTGGGCAACTTCCATTGGTTCAAAAGCCCATCACTCCCCTCAATCACCTTGGCCCAGGCCATACTCAGTTGTGGGATGTACCAGCCCGAATAAGCGCTCTCGATGGTTTCGCGCAATTCATGAAGAACCGCCCACCCAGTAGGCTCAACAGCATCGGCTGCAGTGTGGAAGTGTCGGTAAAGCTGGTCAAACCGAAAAAGCTCCTCTTTGTACTTGGTGAAAGCAGCATCGGCATTTGCGAAGCTGAAGCCACCTGCAAAGGAAGCCTTCAAAGTAAAAAAATCTGCCGCTGCAGTCAGTGCGTCATAACAGGCCGCTAAGGCCCGTGTGCGTTCATTAGAGCTGGCCAGCAATGGGTTGGCCCAATGGCCATCACGGCGCCGGGCAATCAAAGAGCGAACCACATCCATGTTGGCGCCTGCACCAACCACAATCCGCTTTTTCAGGTCTTGGACGATGCGGAGCTCGACATCTTCAAATGTCATGACCTCCAGCAATTGCTCGGCCGTGTAGGGGCCAAGCAAGCTTTTCAGCTCCAAGGTGTCCGATACCGCTTGAGCCAGCATGTTGTACTTACCAAACTGTGCGATGTCAGACCGCCACCTCGCCACAAAAACTGAGGCGTTGGCTGCGAGTGACCGATCCAGCAATACGAGGTGTAAGAGTTGCCTTGGTGGGTCAGCATTCAAATTACGACAGAAGTCTGTAGCCAGAATTCGCACCAACAAGTCTCGCAAAGATGGAGACACATCGAAGTAGCCCAACTGCTGATGAACCAAGCTCCAAAAAGGCGTAACTAGTTCGTTGCTTTCTATCTCCTGCCAAAGCTTTGAGCTTGATGCCAAATCTGCACCATCTTCTGAAAGAATGGTTGCAAACAAACGCTGCAGAATTGCGAACAACTCAGGTTGATCTGCCCGCGTCAACACGGCCATCATCTTTCGATCAAGATCACCGGCATCGTCCCCTGAGAGAACGTGTCGCTTCAAGCGTTCGACTCGATCTTTCGAACCAAAAAACTTGTTTCTCAATTTGAGGTGAGGTCGTAGCCCGAGTGTTGTCAAACCCATTTCCTCAAGCAGAATTGATGTAGCGTCCGCTTTGAACGACTTACTTCGCAGCCGGACATCGAATAACCAGTCCTGGCTGGGCTCGGGCTCGGGCTCGGTGCTGTACAGCAGCCAACGTTGATCTGGATCCTTTAGGATGCTGAGCTTGATCTGTAACGCTGGCGTCTCAGCCAAGTACAGCAGCTGCACATTGTCAAGCTGGAGGCCCCCCACTACTGAGATGAACTCCGCCTCGACGTCGTGCCAGAAAACTACTTGGTCGGATGCAAACAGGCTAGACAGACCTTCCTTCAGTCGTCGCTGGTCCATTACATCAGTCCCATTGCTTGCCACAGCGAATCCAAATCTGGCGGGAGACTTCTGGTCCGGAAAATTGAGATGCGCCGTTGCTTTGCTTCCTTTTGCCCAAGCAATCTGTTTAACGTCTGATGAACCACTTGAGGATAGAAAGATTTTGCATACAGCCACTGCGAGAAAAGCTCGGTCTCGCCCATCGCATTCATCATTTGCTCCAAAACATGAACTTTCGAGAGGATGTCGTCGGCGTTCAAAGCGTCGTACCAATTCTTAAGATGTGCCTTCAACTCCAGGTCGTTCGGCATGGGCGGACTCCCCGTTACTGCATTAGGGAAACCCAGTTCACGCAGTTGGGTCCATAGTGGACGTACCTCGTGCAGTAAAGCCGCCTGACGGATCCATTCCACCAGGTTTTTCCTCAACTCCACTCGAAGCTGTTGTTCCCCTCCCGCGATCTTGGCTTGCTGCTTTGGTGGAAATGCGCTCCAGAGCTCAGCCGGATCAACCAGATAGCTCTCTAAGCAGAACCTCGGAAGCACTTTAAGGTTTGGTTGCCCGACTAGACGAGCGGTGATTTGTTGCAGTGTCCACTCGTCCCTGTCCACCACACCTATCCAACTGGTTTCTTTCGCCAGCATGTCTAGCACCGCCTTTTTGCCTCCGGCAGGCTCTAGATGCCAATTCTTCTCCCAGTCGCTAAACTGGCGATCCAGAAGAATGCGGAAGGCGTCTACATCTGCACTGCCTTCTAACAACAAGACCCGCACCCCGGTATTCCCTACTAGCTGGGTCTTGATCTGCTTAATGCGCTCATCCACCTTGCTCATGCCAAGGCACTTTCGACTTTTTCACCAATTCGTCCAAGTTCAATACGGCGGCCTGAAGCCTCGTAGCGCTGCCAGATGTCAGGCATATGTGACGTAATCACCAGCTGACCGTCGATGTCTTTAACCAGCTTTTCAAGACTAGACAAAAGCCCCCCCACCAGAGATGGGTGGAGATACAAATCAGGCTCATCAATCAGAACCACAGCGCCCCGCTCTGCCCACCTAGCTAATAGGTACAACATGATCAAAACCTGGTGTTCGCCAGCGCTGAGTTCGTCGAGATTGTGGTGCTGCCCCTTCCGGCCTTTAAGCCGCACCCGAAGTCGGGATTCGCCAGGTTGAATATCGGGTTCGATTTCTTTTCCTGACAGAAATCCATTAAGTAGCCGAATAATCTCGTGATACCGATGCAACTGGGTTGTTTTCAATGTGATCAGCGATGACTCCAGTTGATCCTTCCAGTCCTCGCTTGCCACGTACTTGGGTAGCCATCGACGCCCGGCAACCTCCGCAGAGTGTTCCCCCACGTTCTTCCTAGGTGACACCCAGCGTCGCTCTTCGGCGTCGAGAAAGACTATGTTAGGGACATCCACCTTGTCGAAAGACAAGATCATTCTCTTGCGAGACTCTCCCCACTTTGTCACCCAATCATCGTTCGGCAGAATCAGCTCACGCTTAGGATTACCTGGCTTACCGGTGCGCGCCACGCTTTCGCCGATCCACTGCACGTGTGGGTTGGCTTTTTGCATCGACTCACACCAGAGCGCATCACCGAACAGCAAACCCACTACTGGGCCGTTTTCAAACACTTCCGTGAAGATGACTGAACACCCCCCCCATTTTTGTAGCCATTCCCGCGCGATGTGGCTTCTGGGCAGCGACTTTCTGTAGTCCAACCAATATCCCAACGCCTCCCACAGCATGGCAACAGAGCGGAGCACAGTGGACTTCCCACAACCGTTGGGCCCAGAGAGCAGTGCACGTGCTTCAACGCTGTCATCCCAATCATTCTGAAGGTCTATGGACTGATCACCCAAGGGGCCGACATCTTGAAAATGTATTGAGTGGATCTTCATTCCTCATCCTTTCCACCAGTGACCGCCTTCACATCTGCCAACAATTCACCAAACTTCCCATAATTGACTTTAACCCCATCATCCAGATCCAGGGTGATGCGCATGTCGGCGTAGTGTCGGAGTTGTTCGTCGTAGGCCAGTAGCTCTACGTGCTTCTTCTTGAGCTTTTCTACTTCCTTGGCCAGCTTGTTGCGGGCGGCGGTGCTGCTGGCGGCTGCGGCGTCTGTTTGCAGCATCTCGATGCGGCTTTGAATTTTGCCGGTGAGGGGCACGACGTATTCAGCGCGCAGCCGGGCGAGTGTGCCCTCGTGGTAGCGGTGCAGATAGACCAGGGCCTGGAAGGCGCCTTGTTTGCCGCTGCTGAAGAGCCAGTAGATGGGGCGCTTTTTGTAGGTTTGCAGGTGGTCTTTGAAGAACTTGTCGGCGATGTAGCGGCGGATGGTCTCGTCTGGGGTCTCAGACGATTTGGTGCCGAGGCTCTCGGCCAGCCAGGCCATGTTTTCTTCCAGGGTGTCTGGCCCCCAGACGGCGCGCAGGAATTCGCGGATGCGGCTGGGTGCGTCGTCGGTAAACCAGAATTCGTCGGTGATGGGGACGATCCCGTCGGCATCTGCGGGGAAGGTGGCGTAGCGGCTAGGCTCGAAGCCAACGTTGCTTGCGTGGGCATAGATCAAGCCGGGTTCGTCGAGGCTGTAGCGGCCCATCATGCAACCGATGGCGTAGGAGATCAGGCGCTGGCAGTCTTTTTCGCGGTCGGCACGAGTCAGGGTGATTTGGGATTGGGATCCACTTGAAACCTCAGAATCACTTAATCCAAACTCCCCAAGAACTAACCCGTTAATCCTGTCCTCCAGGTCCTGCATAGAGGACCGTGCGTCATCGAGCCTAACTGAATGATTTGACCATCCAATTTGTAACGATTGCGACACTCCTTGTAAAAGTGGATTTTGTTTGAAATCCATGGATGTCTCGCTAGAGTCCCAATCACTTTTGGCGAGATCTACACACTTTCCCCCATACGAGCCAACTTTTTCGAGAGCAATGCCGGAGTAGGGTAACTTTGATATTTCACCAGCGCCGTAGTTCAACGTCGGAGATAGTATTTTAAGAAAATAGCTGGCAAGACCAGAGTTTAGGTAGGCCAGTACAGGCATTAACTCATCATCGACAGCAAATGCAGCCATTCCTGCATGCGAGAAAATTACTCCCTTAGGATAGTAACGACATGAAAAACTCCCCGAACTGATTGCAGTCCAACTTGCAGACTCTCTGAAATAGAACTGCGGATTCTTGGCTACAAATTCAGGGGTTTTTAAATAAGGATATTGCCTAAGAATGTTGGCTTTAATTTCCGCACCATCGTTTTCCCAATTCACCACGTGCTCAAGATTGCCGAACCACTTTCTAAAATCACCACCTTTATTAAACGGAAACCATTTCTTTTTTGATTCAGCAGCTTCAGCAGCCGACGCCATATTCAAACCGATATTTTGGCTTGGTACTTCAAACCACATACGAACGTAGCGACCATTGTTGCTGGTTGCTAATCCTTGGCGAACATCCACAAAGTCCACAAGAGACTTATTTTCAACAAAAATTCGCCTTGTCTTCGCAGTGACCCAGTAAGCGATAGGGCTACCGGGGATCTCGTCGAAGTCATTCCGGACTCGCGAGTAAATAGCTTCGCCTTTCGCTATTCTCGACAAGAAGAGTTCATTCTTGTCTACAGTTGCCAACACGTCACTCAAATTCAGATACCTTCCACGGTGATCCAGATTCCCATTGAAGAGTACGAACGCCACACCTCGATGATAAGTGTGGACTTCAGGAAAGCAATTCCATCCAATATGAACGAGGCTATCAAATGATCGTTCACGCGCTAATGCATTTCGTAGATCGCCAAACGAAGAAAGAAATAGCCAAGAATCCATTGTCAGCATGCCGCTAAAACCGGAAATCTTGGTGAAAGTCCGGCTGCGCTCAATAAAACAGGTAAATAGATCTTTTTTTGACTCTTTAAATAAATCTTGCACAAATTTTTTGAGGGCAACGTTCATTCCTCCGCTGCCCATGTATGGCGGATTCGCCACCACCGCATCAAACTGCATCGCCAGCACCTGCGCCTGCTGCACCAGCGGCAGCAAATCATCCGCAGCCGCATTGGCATAGATATCACCATTCAACTTGACCGAGGCCAGCATCTCCGGCAACACGGCTAGTTGCGTCTTGAGCGCATAGGGAATCTGGATCAGCGAGCCAAAGGTTTTGGCGTGTTCAAAGGTGTCCACCAGAGCGGAGATGGCGGCGCGCTGGACTTTGAATGGGGCCATGTGGGTGGCGAGCTCGTCCACGCTCAGGCCTTTGCTCTCTTGCAGGCTTAGCACATTGAGCTTGGGTGGCTGCAGGTTGCCCGCATCATCTGTAGCGGTGAACAGGCGGCGGTCGTCGGCGCGGGCTTTCATCAGCAGCGCAAAACCTGCCATTTGGGCAGCGCGGTCGTCAATGTCCAGGCCGTAGAGGTTCTTTTCCAGAATCAGGCGTGGGATGGCTTTGGGTTGGTAGCCACGCTCCAGGTAGATGGCCTTGAGCACGTCATAGGCCACCACCAGGATGTGGCCGCTGCCACAGGCCGGGTCCAGAACGGTGATGGATTCGGGGTTGAGCGTGTCGCCGTCTTCACGAACACGGGTCTGGATGAGGGCATCAATCTGGGCTTGCACCTCGGGCGTTTGCTCTGCCGGGGTGATGTAGTAAGGCCACTCTTGGGCCAGGGTGCTTTGCGGGTTGGCCATGAGCCAGAGGCGGCCCACGCTGTTTTGCACCAGGTATTGCACGATCCAGTTTGGAGTAAAGAGCTGGGTAGCAGCGGGGATGTCTTCGCTTTTGACGACCTTGCCGATGACCTGGTCCTTCTTCTCACTGATATAGAACTGGTACAGCCAGCCGATGATTTCGACCTCGGCCCAGTCTTCCTCGGCAATCTCTGCCACCAGCTTGGCGATGACAGAGTCTGTGCGGAGCAGGTTGTCAGGTAGTAGAAGCTCTGTCTCGTCGTCAATTCGCTCGAAGAGGAAAGGCATGGCGTTGCTCAGCGCATTGCACTGGGCGATAAGCAGCAGGCGATAAAGCTCTCCGTCGCGATTGCCTGCCAGCTTCATTTCAATCACATGCGCTGGATTGAGACCCGGCAAGTGCTTGTTTTCTGCAAGCTCGGCGGCATGGCTGAGGACGTCAGGCAGGCTGCCCTGTGAACTGGACAACACGCGGTGGCCGTGCTCCAGGTAGTCGTGCAGTTCCATGTAGCGCAACGCCGCAAAGCGGTTGAACCAGGTGTATGCCACTGCTTCGACCGCGCGGGCAAAGCCATCGCTGCGCATGCGGTCGATCAGCTTGGTTCTTTGTCCATCCACTTTGGCAGGCCAGGCTTGGCCACCGATCACCGCCACATCGCCTTGAACCTGACTGGGCAATACGTCAAGCTTCCCTTGTGACTCAGACAAGCCAAGCAAGTTGGCTCGGGCCGTCACCACCGCAATGAAGTCTTTTCTGGCTTGCGGCGCATAGGACTTGAGGGTTGCTTTATTCATATTCTTTTGGAGGGTATGTTCTGTGGTCTGTAACGCAGCTCGACTGAGCGCGATCAGTCAGTGGCTTCAATCTCGGCTGCGTCTGTCAGCCTACGAATCGTCAACTCGCAACGCTTTTCAATCGCATCGACTATCTGTGCAAGAACAGGGTGACTGTTTCCCTGCTGCTCAAAATCTTTCAGCGTATTCAATGCGAGTGGCGGCAAACGGCAGGCGATATCCAAAATTCGTTTGATGGTCTGTGCTGGTGATAGGCCGGCGTCCGCCGCGAACTGTTTCCAGTGCCTGGCAAGTACCTCGGAGAATTTGTACTTGCTGCCAATCTTCATGGCCATCTTTTCAGAAAACTGGGGATAGACGGCTGTGCACAGCACGTCATACACGGGCGCAAGCACAGCACCTCGTTCGCTGTAAAGCAAAGAGAAGTTTTTCCCGTGCGCGTCGTTGTTGCCAAGCAGCGCATTGAAAACAAAGGCGTCCAACAACCTGAGAATCTGCGGCGCACTCGGGCGCGTGGCTTGTCTCAGCAGTGCAAACGCTTGCGCCGCACTGGGGCCGCCCTCGTTTTGGTACTTCTCAGTAGACACGATGCCCAGGGCTTGGCAAAAGTCTTCTTGGTGCACCCGCTGGATTTTTGGCGTGCGTTGCCTGTCGTAGCGTTCAACCAATAAGTAATGCCGATCTTCAACACTGTGGATGCGTGTCTTTGCAACGTTCAACTTCAGTGCCACTGCAAGCGCCATGCAAAAGCCCTCGTTGAACACACTGCCCTCTGCACTGGCGATGGGTGGTTTCAGGATGTGTGTACTGGGCGAACCGAACAGTGGCAGGCCAATTCGCATGCCAGATGCGTCAGCTTCGGCCACCACCGGCAGCTTGTTTTGTGCTCCGGCCAGCGAAAGGCGCAGGCCGTCATCACCCGCCCGCATCGGGCGCAATGGCATCTCGTCCAGTACCTTGACCAACTCGTCATCGTCTAGCCACTGAACTGTCGGTTGAGCGTCTTGTGCGACAGGAAATTGTCCCTGCGGCAGCAGCGTGATCGCACCTGCGCACTCACCGCCGATGCCATCCAGGAGCGCAAACTCGTTCTGCCGGGTGACGTGCAGAGTCTGCGCAATCGCTTTTCGAACATTGCCTTCTGGAAGGAGTCCCTCAAAGAAAGGTCGCGTTGCGCGGTCATCAAATGGGTCAGATTGCAGCGGTAGTGACTGTGAAAGGGAAACGCGCTGAGAGTTTGTAGCCAACCATGCAGGCGCATAAGCGAAGCTCATCCGGCCGTCGACCTGCGACAGGGTCCCAACATGCGCATCCAGCAACCAGACGTCGAGTTGTTTGGCCATCACGTGCTTCCGCCGGATTTGGAGTCTGGCTTCAATGCCAGGCCAGCCAGCATGAAAGTCCCGCCAAGCGCCTGTACAACGCGCAAGGTTTGCTCCAAACGAATGGTGGGTTTGCCAGCCTCTAGATCGACGATGAACCGAACACCCACCCCGGCTGCCAGTGCCAGTTGTGGCTGCGTTAAGCCCAGTTGCTTGCGGGCTGCACGCGCCACCTCTCCAAGCGTTGCGGGGGTGTCAATGGTGGTTGGCATTTAATTTCCTGTTCGGTAAATTATTGCCAATCGAGTCGTCAAAATCAAGATTTATTTACTGAACGGTAAATATCAGGTCCAAACCAACAAGGATTCGGATAAATGACCCGTTCGGTAAATATCGAGCTCATTCCACCCTTACCTTGCTCCCTGCACGCACCGCAGACAGCAACTCGGATTTGAGCTTGCCAATGTACTCATCGACGTCTGAATCACTTTCAAGGTAGCTCTTGCTTGACAGTGCCGCCGCACGGACAACCCGAGGCGGCTTGACCAGCTGGGGCACAACATTGGGCTGCCCAGTCTGCACGGATGTGGCCGCGTCGCCCTGGGATGCCACATGTGCTGGCTTCGTCATGGATACCGCATGCGCGGCCTCAATGAGGCCAATGGCATCGTCCATGGCATCTGCGCCCTGTCCTTGGAGATACAGGATCTGGGCAATACTGGACTGGCCGGCGATGCGGGTTTTAAGGCTCTGCAGAGATTGCAACGCGTTGTTGCTCAACTCTGGGGATGCAGCCGAGGCGTCGAGTCGTTTTTGAACTTCAGCGATTTTTTCATCCAGGGACAAAAGTGATTTTTCTCGCTTGTCTTGGGCCAGCTGCTCATTCACGGCCATCACAGTCGCCAACAGTGGGTCGATGCGATTGACCTGACTGTAGGGTTTGGGGTTGTCTCTGATCTGCATGAGATCCGACAACGCCGTGGCCGCCTGCGGGACCTTCTTCAACGCCTCTTTGTTGTCTGAGACCGCTTGCAGCCCATCCAACAGCTTGCGCCAAGCAGAAATCTGGCTTTTGTAGAAATTGATCAGGTCATGGATGGTGTCGGACGTGTCCAGCCAGGCCGACTTATCTTCTACCAAGGCATGGATGAAAGCAAAAGCATCGCGCGTGCTGAGCTGCTGGGCGATCTGGGAGAGCGCTGCATCGATTTCGGCTTTACCCGGGTAATACGGGCTCGATGCACTCAGCGAATAGCTCTTGAGCTCGGTCTGCCACTCCGTCAAACGAACGCGGAAATCGGCGACCAGGCCGTCCTCATCGTCTCGACCCAGTTTCTGGAACAAATCCTTGTAGAGGTCACGGGCTCGCTTCAGACTGGTGGCGTCAGCGGTCTTGCGCTTGAGGATGGAAACTTGTTTGAAGCGTACCGCTTTGGTCAGCGGATCAATGGCTGCTGCTGGATCAAGATCGGTACCCTCAGACATCAGCTTGATTTCACCAGCCATGAAGAGGCGAGCAATCAACAGAACAGTTTCCCATTCGGGGCGCCAGCCCCAGGGAACTCCCGTGAACCGATCCACCACATCGGACAACAAAACTCGGCTGCCGCTGGCCGCCAAATGAAGGTAGTCACGAACCTCTTTGATGGCCAGTGAATTGCCCTCCTCGCCGCCCAAATTAAGGTCAGGCCGACTCAGGTTGTCGGCGCTGAGAACGGCCTTGATCTCGGAGATGGGGTCAGGCTGGCGAACCTTGAGATAAGGAAGCTTGCTGTACGTATTTGTGACGAGGTAGTTCAGCAAGTCATCCAGAATCTTGTCTGGGCCATTCGCCTTGATACCGATCGGTTGCCCCAAGGCAAAGAACTCGCCCTCCACGATCAGCGCTGAAAGCTGGCTCACCAAGCGCGTGCGCCGCTCACGGTTTTCGTCCTTGCGGTCGGCCAAGATACGCTTCAAGGACGGCGTTGCTTGGTCTGCTTTCGGACTGACGATGTACTTTTCTATCTGAAGGTAAAGCGCCAGCTCAATGTCCAGACGATCCCCCTCGCCCATGCGGACGATGGCGCGACCTGCACCCTCACTGCTCCTCAGAATGCATTTGGACGACTGCAGCTTTTCAAAATCATCGCCCAGTGGCGTCAAAACCTCGAAAGTCAAAGCATGGCTGGCTTGCCGCCAGGGTGCGCCATCCAGCAGACGATTGAACTCGTAATCGGCCTTGGTGTCACGATGCCGCACCTTGGTCTGGCCGCTAAAGATCTCGTCGAACACAAGCTCTGCCAACAAACGAGATTTTTCGGCGGCAGACACCTCCACATGGCCGATCTCTCGCGCCACATCGCGCTCTTCATTGGTCAGAAAAAACCAAAGATCGCCATTCCTGCTGACCAAGCGCTGCTGCTCTAGTCGGGCCAGGCTTTCCTGAATCTTCCGCTTCAGACTCAGCTTGTCAGCATCAATTTGATCGATGCACAAGGTGGCGAGGTTGTCGATGTTGGGTTTGACGATGTCCGGGATGTACCGAATCAAAAACATCGCCTTCAACAACAGGCTGTCGTAGGGCTGAAGGGATGGGTTGTCTGGCGCCTCGTCAATGGAACGCTTGGCCATGCCATCAATGAAGCTCTCAATCGATGGGTAGAAGTCATAGAGCGGCACCAGGATGTCGGTACCTTTGGCGGCGTTGCAAACAGCCGCAGACTGAAACGCGTCCAGCAGAGAGCGCTCACCGCGCGAGAGGTGCTTTCCGGTCGCACCCACTTTGCGAATGGACTCGAAGATCTTCTGCAACAGCGTGAACTGGTAAGGAGCAAACGGGTAGCAAGCGGAGAACTCCTCGGCGTCCTTGTAGGCGCGCAGACTTACCGACGTGCCAACAAAGCCAAGTTGGTTGTTGATCACGTCACTTTTGCCAGCGAACACCTGGCTCAGTGCGAGCTTCGCACCCTCGGTTTTGGACAGCAAACGCTCACCAATCACTTCATCGGTATTGCTGCTGGCCAACGACAGGCGGGTGTGGAAGCGACCCTGAATCTTGGAAAAGTCTTGGCTCTTGGCCTTGTTCGCATCGCCAATGGCCGCGTCGATGTCTTCCTGACTGGTCACAATGACCCACGCTCGCCCCTTGCACTGAACGCCCAATTGCTCGGTGATCGTCTGCAGGCTGAGCATCAACTGCGAGTTGGCACCGATGAACTGGCCCACCTCGTCCACCAGGAAAATTACTTTGTGGTGGTTGGGCTGAGTCGCCAGGTAGTCGTTGACGACCTTGGCAAAGCCTTCGATGTTGATTCGGTAGGTGTCACGGGCATTGTCAAACCACTGCCCAGCAGACTCCGGCGACATCTTGAGCGCCTTGGCCAAAGCGACCACGATGTCGTCTCGCAGAAAATCCACCGCGTCTCGCTCTTGGACCCACGTGCTGCCGTTGGAAGCGGCAAACGCGCTTTGGAACACGTCGAAGGCACCTTTGGAGACCAGGTACCTTTCCATCTCTGCGATGTGCGGTGCGTTTCCAGCGAATCCGAGCTTCTCGTTAAAGACCCGCAGAAAGACCTGCAAGATGGCATCGCGGTCTGACTTGCTGTCTGCCTTGGCATCAATATTGAAAAGGATCACGTCAGCCGTGCCGTGCACAGCACGCTGAATGTCAGCGAGGAGCATGGCGTCTTTGATCTTCTGATGGTCAAAAAAAGCAGCCGCACTCTTTTTGACGCCCGTGACAGGATTCACCGATTCGATGTTCTCCAGCAAATAGGACAAGATTTTGATGAAGTGCGACTTTCCCGAGCCGAAGAATCCAGATACCCACACGCCCATTCGGTCAGTGACAGCGGCATCTTGGGGACGGTCAATGGCGGCGAGGTAAGCATCGAAAAACCGTCGCAAGTAGTCGCTGATCTGCCTGGTCACGACATACTCTTCCAGCTCTTGCCAGACGCTTGCAGCATCCATTTGGTCGGCTTTGATGACGCCATTGATCGGTCGATCGATGGGTTTGACAAATAGCTCTCTGATGATCATGGCGTCTGTACTGGTGGCTGCATGGAGGGGTTGAACAACTGGTCGCGCTACTTTGAGTCTGGAACCAATCGGAACGCACGGTAATAGTGGTCTTCTTCGAGGGTATTGAACAAGCGCAGAGAGTGGCCGTCGTATTTGCCTGGAAAAAACATCAGCAAGGGTGTATTTCCCATGATCGGATGCAGTGCTGAGAGCAGGGTATGAGTGCGCAGCATGGGGTATGCCGCACCCACCCCAGTCAAGATAAGCATGTCCAGGCTTGGGATGTCTACTTGCGAGGCAATTTTTTGGGCCAGCTTGTCTTCTTGAAGTACAGACCGAAGCGCAGCAAGGGCCTTGTCATTACCCTTGGATTTCTGCATTTCGATGGCTTTGTCGAGAAGCTTTCGCTCCTCCAGGATGCCAGTGACAAGCGAAAACAAATCAACATTGACCGCTCGCAGCGGGGGTATATGTTTGCCTAGTGCATGCATCACCGTACCGGTCACGAAACTCCTGACTTCGAGTTCGCGCTCTGGTGGATAGTCGAAAATCCAGAAGCCGATTTCATTGCCCAAGCCTTTACTGGCCAGAAAATCACTGGATGTGATGCGCGGCAATATCTGATTAAGACGTTCGTCGAGTGAGTAGTTCATTTGGCAATGTCCATGCAATGCAAAGCATACCTATCTTCTTGCCGCATCAGATACCGACGCACTTCTGGATGCACCGACTGCGGGGTCAGCCGCAAGTTACGGACGCTGTCCAAATATTTGGCTTCGGCCAGTATTCGCAGGATCACCTGGAACAGCTTCAATTGGGTCGACTCCGACCAAGTCAGTACCGAGGCATCGATATGGCTGCATCCCGCCAGAAAATCTTGCCAACTGTGCTTGGTCAAGTCAGTTTCCAGGCCCTTGTAACGGGTCAGATAGACCTGCGACATGAAGTCGCCCAACAAGCGGCTGTGCTGGATTGATGCAGCGAGAAGGAGCTGCAGACAGACTTCATTGCCCCCACTGACGATAAGCTGCCAGCCTGTCGAATCCAACGTCATGAGGCGCTTACGGATCAACGTAGCTTGGCGTTTGGCCGTAGCAGGAGAAGATTTTTGAAGGATATTGGTGGTGGTGATCGCTTCTTGCCACTGGTCTTCACTCGGCTCGGAAAGCAGAAGGTTGGCAAGACGTTTGCTTTCCAGTGGCATCAATGAGCCAGCGGAAATTTCTGCGTTAAACACACTCATAGTGACCAGTCATAAAGTCCGACTCTTTCACGATTGGGCTGGACCGACTGGAAATGCCATCGCCGCCCCAGTTCAAGGCTCCATTTGTCCGCCTATCAAAGAGTTTGCCTGAGTATCTGGGCATGACACCCAGCGACGCTGACATCACCTGTTCGGCCGGATGTGCAGGCTTTACGTCTCAGATGAGGGAACCAACTTGTCTTGTATTTGACTACTGGTAATGGTCAGACATCGAACAAGCACCCTTTTGAGTGATGTTGAAGCCTGTAGTGGTGATTACGACACCTAGGGCTCGGTTTTTCGCCTAACTCCAGTTGGCTTTTTTCGTTGGTAGAGCAACCTCAGGCAGTACAGAACGAACGCCAAAAGAACCAGCAATGCGACGGCGAACACCGCGAATACAGGGGATATTTTGTCCATCAAATGTCCAGTTGACAGTCGCTGTAGTCGGCGCAGGCCAGCCATCAACGCGCTCAATTGTTGAGCAACAACAGCCAGAACCACGCGCTCAAGCCGCCTAAACGAATTGCATTGATGAAATCCACTCAAACCGCAGGTTGCTTCTGCCTGGAACAACACTTTACCGGCGCCGAACTTGAAGGACCATCATGCCGACACCTTTTTTGGAAAATCCGCGCCGTCGCAGCCGATCAGTACACCGCCTCGCTTTTGACCACCGCGCAGCCCAGCGCCACCGGAAGTAGCAAGGCATCGATGCCACCGCTTTTGTCTGTGAACCGCAGAACTCCAGCCATGGACTCAACGAAGGTGAAATCCTTCAAAGTCGTTTCGCGGACCACGGCGCACGGTTTGTCCATGGGGATGATGGTGGTGTAGGCGCCCGAGCACTGGCCGCTGGGGCCAGGGGCAGTGTTCATGACCGACACCGTGCTGCCGTCCGGGTAGGGACGTACCAGGTGGGCGATGGACAACTTCTGGTCCGGGTCCTTTTTTGCGCCCGTCAGCAGAACCGCGTGGTCAGCGTCATTCATCAGAAAACTCGAAATCTGGCGGATTTTCGGCAAACAGGTTTTGACACCCTGACCTGCCCCCCATAAACCGTACCGTCTATTTTTCCAAGGAGTCCATCAACCCGGAGAATGATGGACATGAGAACCAGCAAGTTCAGCGAAGAACAGATCATTGGCTTTTTGCGCCAGGCCGAGGCCGGCATGCCGATCAAAGAGATCGGTCGGCTTCACGGCTTCAGTGACGCCTCGTTTTACAAGTGGCGCGCCAAGTACGGTGGCATGGAAGCCTCCGAAGCCAAACGGCTGCGGGAATTGGAGCTGGAGAACAACAAGCTCAAGCGGCTGCTGGCAGAAGCCCACCTGGACATCCACGCCCTCAAGAGCGTTTTCGGCACAAAGCGCTAGCCCCACAAGTCAAACGTGAGGCGGTTGGGCGCATGGTGAACGAACACCACATGTCCGAGCGCCATGCCTGTGCCCTTGTGGGGCTAAGCCGAGATACCTACCGCCACAGCGGCCACACCAGCGCGCTCAACGCCGAGCTGCGTGACAAAATCGTTGAGACCGCACACACCCGCCGGCGCTGGGGCTACCGGATGATTCACGACGTATTGCGTCCGCAGTACCCAGGCATCAACCACAAGCGGGTCTACCGGATCTACACCGCCGAGGGCCTGTCCATTCGCAAGCGCAGGAAGACCAAGCGCATTGGCGTGCGTGTGCCCCTGGTGGCGGCCCTGTCGGTGAACCAGACTTGGAGCATGGACTTCGTCTCGGATGCCATCAGTCGGCCAGGCGCCGTGTCACGGCGAATCAAGTGCCTCACCGTCGCCGACGATTTCAGCCACGAATGTGTGGACATCACGGCCGACTTTGGGATCGGTGGTGCCTACGTGACCCGGCTTCTGGACCGGGCGGCCACGTTTCGTGGCTACCCTGAAGAGGTCAGGACCGACAACGGGCCGGAATTCACATGCCGGGCATTCATGACGTGGACGCAAAAGCACCACATCAAACACATCCTGATTGAGCCTGGGAGTCCGACCCAGAACGCCTACATCGAGAGTTTCAACGGCACCTTCCGGGACGAATGCCTGGACGAGAACTGGTTTGAATCTCTGGACCAGGCCCGCCACACGATCGCTGCATGGCGGACGGACTACAACGAAGTTCGGCCTCACAGCAGTTGCGGTCGAATGCCGCCGGCAACATTCGCCGCTTTGCATCGCCAGTTAACTGGCGATGCAAAGCAAACAACCAAACCCGATAAAGGCATCAGTTAACCTTGCCAACCCCGGACTCTAGGAAGATTGATTGGTACGTCTGTTGGGGGCAGGTCAACTTGGTGGGCTCTGCGAAAGCAAATGAGGTATTGAATATCACCAACAGGGTAAAGCAAACGATGGATTTCATACTTTTTGATTGATCCCGGAAAAAGAGCTTTGTGATTTGGTATTGTGAAAACGACTTCTCAATAAAGTAGTTTTCAGCGTCTGAGCACCCAATCAAAAATCAAATCCAGAACCAAAGTCATCCATGCTGTGATGACTGAACGAGTCGTTATCGCTAAAACCATACGTGTTTCCGTCCACATCGGTTATCCCGTCCATCATCGGAAGGCCCGTGGCTGGGTTGACATCAAAACTGTCATCGTGGTGATCGCAATGATGACGCGAAACATCTTCAAAACCGTAGTCATCGAAGCAGGTCGAGCTAAGAGACGTTACTCCAAACGATGGATCCACACCGGTTGAGATGTGTACTCCCTGCGATGAATACCCCGTACCAAACAGCCAATTACTGACACTGGACAACATTCCCATTCTTTCTCTCCTTGGTTGATGCTGTGGTTAAGTTGATCGGAAAAAATATGGATGACCTTTTTCATCCAAACCCGTTCAACCCCACGAATTAACTTTAGATCGAATTGAGAAAAGCTCCAAAAAAACGCAAAAAACCGTTCGACTGCAACTGCTCAGGATTTCACTGACATTGGATATTCGCTTTTATTTGGCCAATTTGAATATTTGTGCTACGGCCTTTAATGGGATTTACGTAAATTAAACGCTTCTGTCGGGTAACGCATGCCAACCCGAGGTGACGTGCCATCCGTTCAAACGCATCCATTCCGCATCAGCCCCGCCATAGGAGACCGTGGACGTGTGCCGGCCAACTCAACACTTGCCCATGCCGATCAGCAGATCCCGACCTTCTGCGTCGCTGTAGTTACGGTGAGCAAAGGCACGCTGTTATCGGGAGCTCTGATGAACAGACCATCTCCTCACAAAAACACGCAGCCCCGCGCCATCGAATCAAAGTTACAGGACAAATTGGCCGCTGCCGAAAAATACAGCCACACATCATGCAGGCATCTAACAGATACAGCGAGGCGGATGCGCCTGTCCCATGGGATATACATCTGCCAAATGGATACGGCCAGGCGGTTTGTCACTCGCGTCGGGTCACTTGTCGCATCGGACGCCCCACCCCATCCAGCCCAACTCGGACTGAACGATCCCGGCTGCGCCTGTCCTGGCCGGTTAAAGGTCAGCACGGTGCGTCGTGTTTTGTCCTATCAGACATGTTCCAGGAAAGGCAGGTCAGCGGGGTCGGCGCCCTTGTCCCATCGGACATTCGTTGATTCGGGCTGACCTTCAGCGGCAGATCCCCGCAAGGCCAAGCAACACTTCCGGATTCGCCATAGTTTTTGTCCTATCAGACAAGCAACCGGATTGACAGATCACCGGTTTCCGATCGCATGTCCGATGAGACATTTAGAAGATTGGGCGCTATTGGTGGCTGACACGGGACTCTTCAGAGCAGGCTGACGCTTCGAGTGTGGGATGCAATGGCGAGTCGAGCGAAGTAGCTTGTCCCTTCGGACACCTGTCCGACATCAAGCTGCACCGGCACAGGCGCAAAAGCACATCAACCGCCTGGCGACCTGACCCCAGCCACCTGTGATCGAAGTTGGGTATTCAGTTCTACGAGAAGCGCGGATCATTTGGACGTGTCAGGGACACGTCCAAATGATTTGCGGTTCACGAAGCGGGTTGAGGCGTGGAAGGTCAAGCCCTGACTGTTTACAAAATTCGAAGTGTTTACACATCGAAAAATGTTTACAACACAAAAAACTGTGTGTCGTACAAAACGGCGTGTGTCCTACACAGCGATTTCCAGTGCGTATGACACTGACGAGCGTGTAGACACCACCGCCAATGGTTTCTGACCCAATTGGCCTGGCCTGACCAGTTCAGCCCTTAAAAAATCCGATCTTCATGGGCAAGGCCTCAGGATCAGGCCCTGGCCAAGGCGATTTCTGGGCGGCGATCCAGAGTTTTTGCAGCGAGCGAAACAACCTCCGTACCTGCCTGCGAACACCACCGAACATGGGATAAAGCCGTACCAAGCTTTGTGTATTGCTCAATACACACGCCCTGTCCCCTCGCTTGACCATGCGGATGAGGTCTTTTTCAATCTGCCCCAGCACCTCGGGCTTGATGCGCCAGGTCATGGCACTGTCTCCCCTCTCGCGCTGCTCGATCGACATGACGAAATGGCCAAAGGTGGGGTAGCAAGTCTTCCACTTCTCGCGCCGCCAAGGCGTGACCTCGGGGGCACGGAGTGCTTCAGGGGTTGCCATCAGGATGATCTCCCGCAATCCTGCGTTGCTGAAAACTGGAGCCGAATAGGCCAGGCCATTGGGCAACCCCTTTTGCTTGCGGTCTTGCCGTTTCCAACTCGGCAGCTTTGTACCGAACTGCTCCTGGAACTTTGTATCGATTAGCAGCGATTTGTTGGCATCGACCTCAAAGCTGGTCCACAAGGTGTACCCGCGCTGGTGGTTGAGCAAGACCTGCTGCATGGCCTGTGAAATGTGTTCGCAATGTTTCATCTACAACGTCCTAGCTGTGAAGTGCTTTCACACCAAATGAAGGTGGGACAGTCCCACCTTCTGACGCGGAGATGCGAGGTTTTCGAAAACCCCGGGGGATTTCGAAAACCCCTGCATATCCCCTGCACTATGGCCCACGACGAACTGCATGCGGCACCTGCTCCCTGCGGTCGGCGTCTACCCAGTGCCCCTGGAAACGGGGTCAGTGGGTAGTCGCCAAACTGCAAAGCCTTCACTTCGTCCGGACGCGTAAGCGTCCACGGTCCCTGCCAGGGACCACGCCCCAGAACGCCAATCTGGGGAATCTGACAGTTGGCGCCCGGTGCTTGGAAACAGGCACGCCGGGTGCGAGAGCGAGCGAACTGGGTAAAACCGAAGGGGGAAACCCCGGCTGGCCAAACCAGTTCGTTCAGCTCATGTTGTTGATCAAGGTGTGCGACCAAGAAACGGATGCCCGGCACAAATGCCGGTGCGTCCTGATGTTTTCGAAAGTTGGTGCGAGTCCAACCCGTGGGACGAGTGGAAACCTCGTAACGCGTGCACTCTGGGATGGCAGTCCAAAGCAGGAGAAAAACCTGCGTCGTTGTCACTGTCCAAGTGGACTGGAGGCGACGGGCGAGCGGGAGATGAAAGGGGTCACGCCCTGAGGTCCACCCGCCGCGGCTGATAGCTTAACCCGGCACTGCACCTTCGCCGAAAGGCATGGTGCTGTTGAGTGAGTCACTTAAAAGTCCGAAAGGACCTGGCGCTAGGGCTGAGAAGCCTGCGAATCTGCGAACAACGGAACGGTACCGTACGCTTACCGCTTTACCACCTTCGGGAGGCGGAAATCATGGAGACGTGCCATGAAATTGAGTATCGAAAACGTGCAGACGTCTAGGTGACGTAGAAGTAGAGGTCATCTAATTGGGGAAATCTCGTGCTTTCCGGTGTCTTTGGCAAGGCATCGGCAACGGCGTCGCGAACCGTGGTCCGAAGCAAGGGGTGAGAGCGTTCTCCGAGTAGGCATTGAACCAAGCGCCGAAAGCGTTTGGGAGTTGAAAGACACGATTTGAGTGGCATCGAATCGACCGAAAGGAAGAGCTGTCAGAGAGACGATTTGATTTGAAGCTTGGCGGCTTCTTGGGGAGTGGGCAAGGCCTTGGCGGGCCTTGCCTATCTTTTCCAGTTCCCTTGGCCGGGAACGAATTTGACACAGTCAGATAGAAATAAATTTCAGCCACAAGCCATCGACCTCAAAAAGGAAGAGGCGTCATAACGGCGGTTCACAAGACCTCCGCGATCCCTACAACCCCAGTCGCTTCGGCGGCTGGGGTTTATTTTTGTGGGTTACTCACTCAGCAATGAGTGGCTTGTGAAAGCAGTCGCTCAATCGCGGCCAGGGTGAGTGGCATGTGTGCGCTTTGAGCTGTGTCTTTCAGCGCCACTAGACGAGAACACCACTCTCGATTGAGTTGTAGCGAGGACGGGTGGTTTTCCTCAGGGAGGACAGAAACCCCGGCAGAGGGATTTTGATGGTAATTGCCAATGCTCTCCGAAAGAATCAGTTCGGCGATGACTTTTAAGCACTGGAATAACGGGGTTTGGTTGAGTGCTGTGGCGTCGTTTATGGCCTCGCATAAACCGATGGTGAGGTCACAGCGGGCTAGGATCGTTTGAGCGTTGGGCAGGTTGGTGGGCGCCGTTTGCACCGGTTTGACCGCTGCTTTGGACAACAGGCGGTTATGGATTTGGATGGGTTCAGGCATAGGTATCCCCTTAGTAGTTATTTGGGGAAAGTACTGAACACGTTGAAAGCCATCGCCGGGTGGATAGCTAAATCGTGCCGAGATTTTTAATCTTTGCAAATCCAAGCGAATAAACAGTGGGGTGTGAAATGGAATTCCAATTGATGGGATATGACTATTCCGCCTGCTCTTGCCCGTGAATACCCACCTTTAAGAGGCGAAGGACTGGAGCGGAAGTCTGGTGCAGGCTGGAAGCAGCTGGTCGCCGCTCCTGAACATGATCGCGACACGAGCGCTGGGCTCGATGCCCATCAGCGGTCTTTCGCCAAGGCCGGCGATCGACCCGTTGCGGACTTTCGCCGATACGCCGTGAATGACCTCTAAGCAGCGGTTGCTGTCGGTCGCGGCCGTGACCTGAGTTCACGGTGCCTGGCACAAAGCTGTCATTGGCTCACCCAGCAGCGCGGCAGCATCGATGACCGGTATCGAGGGAGCTGCAGTCATGGTCTAGCACACGTCTCCCCATGAACGGGCACGACCCTACGCCTACCTGCGCGATGTCATGGCACGCCTGCCCATGCAGCCCGCCACCCAGATCGGCGAGCTGCCGCCATACCGCTGGCAGTCAGCCTGACAGCGCATATTCAGATACACGACCGCGCCCCGCAGTCAAGATGGGATCGCCGCGCGATTACGGGCGTCCTACAACCCTTAACTTAAGTCGGCCTACAGGCGAACAGTTGCCCCTCGGTCCCATGCCCCACGGCTGCATGGAATCCAAGTTCCATACCTAGGCAATTTTCTGACTTACGCTATGCGCCAAACCCAGGAAGGTCGAGATCAGAGGAGCTTGATGCCGCTCCTTTCTACAGATGAAGTGCACCTGTGTCGCCATGCTGGTGTCTGAAATAGTTAACTTAACAAGGCGAGGATCTGGCCTGTAGGCTGTTTCCGCCACGACGCCTAGGCCCAGCCCCTCCGCCACCGCCTCTCGAACGGACTCGCGGCTGCCCATCTCCAGAGCCACCTGCACCTCGACGCCTCGCTCCTTTAGTTCTTGTTCAAACACGCGTCTGGTCGTCGATCCTTCCTCTCGGATGACGAACCTCTGACCCTGCAGATCACGCAGTTTGAGAGTGGCCCGTTGCGCGAGTGAGTGTTGGGTGTTGCCGAATATCACCAATCGCTGGGTACGGTAAGCCGCGCCAAATAGATCTGGGTGAGCGACGTGATTGAGCACCATGCCCACGTCTCCCTGGTAGTCAAGAATCTTTTCGGTGATGGTTCGCGAGTCGCCTACGCCAACAGCCACGTTGACCTGGGGGAACTGTTTCATGAACAGCTTCAACACGGGCAGCACGTTGTGCGGCCCGATGGCATGGATGACCAGTCGCCCTACGTATTGATTTTTCGCAGCAGCGAGCAGTGCGTGCGCATCTTCCTCGCCACTGAAGGTACGCCGGGTGTAGTTCAACAGAGTGCGTCCAAAGGACGTGAGTTCAAGCCGCCGCCCGCGCCGATGAAAAAGCTCCACGCCGAAGTCGACCTCCAGGCGCTGTATGTGTGAAGAAACAGTCGGTTGTTGAATAGCGAGCACTCTCGCGGCAGCGGTCATGCTGCCGGCTCGGGCCGTTGCGTCAAAGGCCTTCAAGGCTGCGAGGAGGCTGAGTCCAGACATTGATGTGATCTATGGGTGCCCTCATTTTTAGGGATGAAAGTTTCATATTCATGACACCTTGGTCACCCAGACTTGAGCTGTGCTTCCACTGAAGCTGTTTCTTCCAGAACCTCCTCTTTCCCGAGAGATACCTCTGACCACTTGAGTCCTGGTGTGCGTCTAGCGCACCACAACAAATGAAACCGAGCTATGAAAACTGCAATTCGCGAGAGCCATCTGAGCTTGCGGGGTATCACGGTGACCTATGCCGATGGTCACACAGCGCTTGCGCCCACCTCGCTGGAGGTACAGCATGGCGGGTTCCTTGTGCTGCTGGGCGCGTCGGGCGCGGGAAAGTCAACGCTGCTGCGCAGCATCAATGGCTTGGTTAGCCCCACAGACGGAGAGGTGTCGGTGGCCGATCTGCCGGGCGGCACCGTCTCAAAACGCAACCTTCTTGAGCATCGGCGCCACTGCGGCATGGTGTTCCAGCAGCACCACCTGATCGGGCGGCAAAGCGTGCTGGCCAATGTGTTGATGGGCAAGCTCGCCACCCGCGGATCTCTGGCGTCGTTGTGGCCTTGGAGCAAGGCTGACAAGCTGGAGGCGCTGGCGGCCATTGACCGCGTAGGCCTGCTTGAGAAAGCCCTAGCACGGGCAGACACCTTGTCTGGTGGGCAACAACAACGCATTGGCATTGCGCGTGCCTTGGTGCAAAAGCCCCGCCTGCTGCTGGCCGATGAGCCGGTGGCCAGCCTCGACCCGGCGACCGCGCAGAGTGTGTTGACCCTGCTTCACGACATCTGCAAGAAAGACCGACTCACGGCCATCGTGAGTCTGCATCAAGTCAACCTCGCGCGCATGTTCGCCGACCGCATTGTGGGCCTTCGCCAGGGCCAGGTGGTGTTCGACGGGACAGCAGCGCAGTTGACGGAAGAAGCCCAGTCTGCCCTGTACGCGAAGTCGTCACCTGTCGAACCGTCCCGTTCTTCCTCACCTGCCAACATGGGCAGTCAATTTGATTCCCCCTCTCAATCCAAGGAGTTTTTACCGTGCTGAATCGTCGCCGTTTCCAATTTATCGCTGCCGTCACTTTGGCCGCCCTGTTGCCACTTGGCGCCCATGCCGAGGGCAAAAATCCTTCCAAGCTTCGCGTTGCACTGTTGCCGGACGAAAACGCCGCCACCATCATTCAGAACGCACAGCCTCTGAAGCGGTACCTGGAACAGACCCTGAAGAAGGAAATAGAGATTACGGTGACTACGGACTACTCGTCGATGATTGAAGCCATGCGCTTTGGCCGCATCGAGGTGGCCTACTTTGGACCGTTCTCTTACGTACTGGCCAAGTCCAAGGCGCCCAACATTGAGCCTTTTGCCGTTGGCGTGGAGCGCGGCTCTCCGACCTACCAGTCGGTTCTCATTGCCACGGCGGGCGGCCCGGTGAAGACGCTGGCTGACGTTCGAGGAAAGCCGTTTGGCTTTGGCGACCAGGCTTCAACGTCCAGCCACCTCGCACCGCGCGCGCACCTGCTCAAGAACTACAAGCTTGACGGTGAGACCGACTACCGCCCCGTTTACCTGGGCACGCATGACGCCGTGGCCCGAGCCGTTCAGGCAGGGCAAATTCCGGCTGGCGCGTTGTCAAAACCCATTCTGGACAACCTCATCGCCAAGGGCACGGTGGATGCCAACAAGATCGTGCAACTCGAACTGTCAGCTCCCATTCCAAACTACCCCATCGCGATGCAGGGCAACCTCACGCCCGAGTTGAAAGCAGCCATCCGTGCAGCCTTTCTTGAGATGAAGGACGCCGAGATTCTCAAGTCATTCCGTATCGAGGCCTTTGCCGCTACTGATGACAAGGCCTACGACATTCTTCGCGACACAGCACAGATTCTCAAGCTTGATCTGGGACGCATGAAATGACATCGGTAGCCTTGGAATCCATCATTGCCATTGACGGACAGCGGCGACTCAGACGGCTGGGCGCAGCCTGCGTAGTCCTGCTCGTTTGCACGCTGGCATTGTTTGTCACCGGTTTCTTTGACGCGCAGCGTTTCATCGAAGGGGCTCCTGCCATTCAGCAGTTGGCCTCTGAGATGGTGCCGCCCAACTTCGCTCGCTGGGAGCAATGGGTCATTCCACTGCGCGACACCTTGGCCATGTCGATTGCGGGAACGGCCTTGACCGTTCTGGCGTCCTTACCACTCGCGTTGATTGCGGCGCCCAATACAGCGCCGAATAGGGTGGTGGGACGAATTGCCCGAACCATCCTGGCCGCATTTCGGTCTGTGCCTGAAATTATCCTGGGCATTCTGTTCGTCGCGGCCGTTGGTTTCGGCGCTCTGCCGGGTGTGCTGGCGTTGGCCCTGCATTCCACGGGCATGGTGGCCAAGTTCTACGCCGAAGCCATAGAGCACGTGGACCCGAAACCTCTGGAGGCCGCTAAGGCCGCGGGCGCAAGCCGGTTTCAGGTCATCACCCATGCTGTGTTACCGCAGGTTTTGCCCCAGTTGGCGGACATCACCATCTACCGATGGGAATATCACTTTCGCGCATCGGCAGTGATGGGCATCGTGGGTGCGGGCGGCATTGGCTTCGAACTCATGGCAGCTCTGCGCCTGATCAAGTACGACGAGGTCTCCGCCATTTTGCTGTCCATCCTCATATGCGTGCTCGTGGTCGACGGCATTGGGTCGGCGCTTCGCAAACATCTGAAATAGAAAGAGAGAGGAAGGTAATGATGCCGAAAATTGTGGTGACGCAGCCCATCCATGAAGAGGTACTGGCGCGTCTTATGCAGGTTGGTGAAGTGGTGATGAATCCCGGTCCTGAGCCGTGGAGCGAGGCCGAGCTCCACCGTCATCTGAAGGATGCCGACGCAATGATGGCTTTCATGCCTGACCGGGTAGATCAGCGAACCCTGTTGCACGCTCCCAGGCTCAAGACCATCGCTTGCGCCCTGAAGGGGTATGACAACTTTGACCTCAAGGCATGTGCGCAAGCCGGTGTCAGCGTGAGCTTCGTTCCTGACCTGCTCACAGAACCCACGGCAGAACTCGCCATTGGGCTGGCCATCGCCGCCGCGCGCCATGTGCTGGCAGGTGACGTCAGTGTTCGCAAGAGCTACGCAGGATGGCGTCCCCAGCTGTACGGAATGGGGTTGCACGGCTCGATAGTGGCGGTCGTCGGACTTGGCGCCGTTGGGCGGGCCATTGTGGACCGTCTCTGTGGCTTCGGGTGCGCTCAACTGCTGGGCGTGGACCCGCATGGTGATGACGAACGCCTGACCATGGTGAGCCTGGGTGAGGCCCTGTCGCAATCCGACTATGTCATTCTGGCCGTTCCGCTGCTGGACGTAACGCGTCACCTCGTCAATGACACCATGCTTGAAGGTGTTCGGCGGGGGCAGATCCTGGTCAACATTGGGCGAGGCTCGGTTGTGGACGAGGCTGCCGTGGCACGGGCGCTCAAGGACGAGCGCCTGGGTGCCTACGCCGCCGATGTGTACGAGATGGAAGACTGGCTGCTGGCAGACCGTCCACGCCAGATTCATCCGGAACTCTTGCAACACCCCTCCACGGTTTTCACACCCCACATTGGTTCGGCGGTGAAGAAGGTTCGCCGAGCCATCGAGTTGCAGGCTGCTGAAAATTTGCTCGTTGCGTTAAATGGTAATGAGCCGCTTGCACACTACGAGGCATCGCACTGAGCGGCTCATGTGGCAGCTTCGCACTGCTCGGTG
The DNA here is from genome assembly GCA_017848435.1 of Burkholderiaceae bacterium. Classification (GTDB taxonomy): domain Bacteria; phylum Pseudomonadota; class Gammaproteobacteria; order Burkholderiales; family Burkholderiaceae_C; genus PCRC01. The sequence continues at coordinate 235,910 of JAFEHU010000056.1, forward strand.
CAGCCATGAGGTCACCACACCAGAGAATGCTTTTGGACGTTCTATGGTTCTGGCCGATCTAATTCTTTGAGAAGACCTTGGCTACGTGTTTCGGACCCGCGGGCCAACTGCGGATGCTCTTCGCAATGGTTCCGATAAGCCGTGCCGCCAAGTATCCGGGGTGGGATTCCCCCGGTTTCTCGGACGGTTTTCTGGGATCGTTGCCTACATCAACACCGACCGCAGCGGGTCGGGAGAACCAATTCATCCTTGGTGTGATCAGTTGCTCCTGCTACCTTGCCCGGCTCGCATCAATAGAGTGACCGGTCTGAGCAACAAAGCGGTCGCTTGAGACCCTGCTCGGCCAATGACCAGTTGCGCAACACGCGAACTTTCAGGCGTTAGGTTCGAGTGTCGGAGATCAGCCTAAGTGAGGGTTCTGCAGCGTTTGGAGGCGATTAGGTGCCAACCTAGCACGACTGCTCATCGCATCAAATTCGTTGATTTTGATGGCTCCTTTTTAGGTGGCACAGCAACCCAATTCGCGAGTGTAGTAAGCGTAAGATCCCTAGAGAAAACTGCTTTAAACGGATAAGGCGCCAGTTGATCGCAAATTGGCACATGAAGTGCGTCTAAAACCACCCAATGAAGTGATGATTTTCATTGTCAGAAACTTGAACCACCTTGGACTTCCAAGGCAGTTCAATCTCTCCAATAACCTCTTCGTTACTGCAGGCTACCCAGCACTCCGTTCACCGGATTAAGCAGTGAGTCAGGTGCAGACAAGCTGCTGATTGGAAGGGCGTTCGCAGACACATCAGGTGCGAACGATGCGGCTGTAATTCCAGAGCCTCCTCCGAGCAAGCCACCCAGTAATCCACCGCCTTGACCGCCCAACAAGCCGCCAAGCAGACCGCCATCCCCCCCAAGCAATCCACCCAAGAGGCCGCTATCTCCGCCGAGCAACCCGCCGAGTAAGCCACCACCGCCCGAAGAACCATTGGATGATCCAGCAGACAGCACGTCATCGAGAATGCTGCTGCCTGATACGGGCGATGACCCACCAGTGAGACCTCCAACCAGTGGAAGTTCACCCAGAAGTCCGCCACTAGTGCCCCCTAGTAGCCCGCCCAGGAGTCCGTCATCACCGCCGAGCAATCCACCGAGAAGGCCACTCTCTCCACCAAGTAAGTTCGCTACGCCATCTGTCAGGAAGTCAACTTGGTTATCGAGTGGTGCGATCAAATTGGCAACGGCGCCTTGACCCAGAATCGGATCCAAAAGGCCACCCAGAAGACCGCCAGCAGCATCGGTCACACCGAACACCAGGTTGTCCACTGGATCCAAGCCATTTGGATCGTTGGCCTCGAAGTTTTCGCCTAACAGCGGCTCCAGAATATTGTTCCCCAGGTCAGCAACGGTGCCTACCAGCGAGTCAACAGGCTCTAGTACACCACCCAATCCAAGGCCACCCAGCAAACCTGCGTCTAAAGAATCGGTCAGGTTATCCACCAGGGTTGCGGCTGGATTCAACAAACCATCACCAGCGAGCGGGCTACCCCCTGACGGTACATTGCCACCAGTTAGACCCAGAAGACCACCCAGCAGGCCACCGTTTGATCCACCACCAAGGAGATTTGCGACCCCATCGGTAAGAAAGTCGACTTGGTTGTTTAACGGAGCAATCAAAGAAGCCACAGCACCTTGGCCCAACAATGGGTCCAAAAGTCCCCCTAGCAAGCCACCAACCCCATCGGTCACTTGACCGACCAGATTGTCAACCGGGTCCAACGCGTTGGGAGAGTCGGGTTGAAACTCAACACCCAAAAGGGGGCCGAGCACGCCGTTGCCGAGGTTGGTTACTGCAGAGACCAAGTTATCAACTGGCTGCAATGTTGAACCTAGACCTAAAGCACCAAGCGGGCCGTTGTCCAGTGCATCAGTTAGGTTGTCAACCAGATTTGCGGCTGGATCCAGTAAACCCTGACCTTGAGGCGGAGTTGGTGGAACCGGAGGGACTGGCGGTACAGGCGGCTCAACTGGCACAGTAGGTGTTTGATCGTTGTCATCCTCCTTTGAAAGCAAGGCGCCTGCTAGTCCGCCGAGTGCAAGCGGTAACAACCATCCCAAACCACCATCTTCAGATCCGGCACTACCCGCCTTTTTCACAGCCATCGTCGTCGCCTTGGAGGCTGCATCTTCACCGGTAACGATCATGTCCCCGCTGGCCAAGTCAATCTGAACTTGTTCGCCACCACCCATTGGAGCGGCCTTGACTCCAACAACCGCATCAGTACCCCCTGTAAAGGTACCCGTCAACGGCGTTTCGTTGGGCTGACGACCAGGAAACACAGCATTCGCAAAACCATCCTTAGGTACCAGGACACGGTCACCGGCGATAAGCGCCTGCTTGTCCACAACGGGGATACGACTGCCGTCACGAACGATCTCCACTCCAGGCGAGGCTTGGGTAATAACGCCAACTCCCGCTGTTTGGCGAGGGGTTGTACTCAGGTCAGTAAGCGACTCTCCGCTGTCGAATGGCTGACTGACGGTGGCTGACGACAGCAACGACTCGTTGGAAACTGTGTATTTTTCTAGCATGGTTGGCCTCAAGTTGGTTTGATACAGAACACACAGATTGATACCGTGGTGAACCAAATTCTACGAATCAATTTTCATACATTCAAACTCACGCGACCCTGTCTGCCGTATTCAAATTTCAACGAATTGAGTACTTACTAATTAATATAAATTCCAACACGGGGATAAAACATAACCAATAAGTCGAACACCTTGAAGGCTAAATCTTTTGATTTAGTTATTTATTTGTACTTTTTCTAAGCAATATCTTGGCTTATGAGTACTTTCTGACCGATTTAGTCGATATACGATCAAGTGTTAAAAATTCAACAAAATACGGATATTTGAGATCATCTGTTGTCAAAGTGTTAGATCAAAGCGACTCCAGTTACCGCTCCACCCCTCTAAAGGAGGTGAAAGTGGGGTAACAACATCTAACCTCCCGGCCTCCCTGCGGCCAAATTTCATTGCGACGACACGGTCAGGAATTCACGGGGAGATTCCATCTGAATAAATTTCCTACTCGGCTTGGTGGTTTTACAGAGAACGGGTTACTTTGGACTTAAACGGTGACAAGATGTGACGGTTGCAGATCGCCCGTTACCATCGCACCTCTGCAAAATAAATACTCATTAAGTCCTGCGTAGTAATTCGTGAAAAATTCACGAAATTGGCGCTAAAAATTCAGAAAGGAAGGGCACCTGGATGCGCTTGGGATTCATCGGATTCAATCGTCTGGAGATGGACTGTCTTCTAGCGGGACTTCGGTTCCGATCTGGACACGTACTGACCATGGAAGAGAAATTACCCGTGGGTTTGGAATTGGATGCCGTTACAGCGACGGACGCCGCCTGGCAAGCTTGGTGCAGTGGTGCTGGGGCGCAATCGAGTAACGCTCTTCACGTACTGCCATGGATCGTCATGACTACCGCCAGCGGTCCACTGAGACCCGTGACCGCCTTTGGGGTTGAGCCATACAAAATAAACATCGGGCTGCAAGCCACGTCGGCTTTAACGGATGCACAGCGCTGGTTAAACCAACGCATCGGTCTGCCAGGAGTGCATTGGCCCCAGCGAAACATCAGAGAACGAAGCGAGTTTTCAAATCGTGAACATGATGTGATGGCCTTGCTGACCCGGGGTTTGTCGAACGAACAGATTGCTGAGCAACTCGGCCTTCGAGTCCCAACAGTTAAAACCTACCTACGTCGCATCTTTGAAAGGACTGGGGCGCTAAACCGCGCTCACGCAGTCGCTCTGTACTCTGATCGGTACCCTAACGGACAGTCACGCATAACCGAACGGAGTAATTCAAAAGAAGACTACAGGCTAGGTTAGTCCATCTAAAAGTTCCACTTGTCAATACTTTCGCATTAGGGATCACACTAGTTGTAATATTTTTTAACTAAACTCGGTACGGTAGCGAATCTTCGCTTCTGATCGGAAGAGCATCTTTGCTGATCGCGATCAATCTACATATCAAGCCAGTACCGAATATGCAAAGCAACTACGAAATCTCCAGTGACCAACTGCTGGCGCAAGCCAAAGTGAGCCAGCCCTTTGACACCCAGCAGTCCTTGGACACGCTGAGCACGACGCCACGCGGCCCCGCTGGTTTGGGTGTGATCACCGAGGCATCGCCTGGCACGCAGATCGTTCGCGATGGCAACCGACTGCCGGTGGATGGCAAGCAAGCCCTGATCCCAGGGGACCGCGTGATCGTTCCCAAAGACGGTTTTGCCAACGTGGTCCTGCCGGGCCGTCAACCCGGCGAAACGCCGCTGTCGGGCACCTTCACCGGCGGCACCGAAGCTCTGGTGAACGTCAAGCCAGGCGCTGCCGGCGTGGCCGACCAACTGCAGGTGGAACTGGTGTCCGGTGACATGGTGGTCACGGGTGCCGACGAGGTGGCAAAGGCGACGACTCTGGCGGTGAAGAAGCCCGGCTCGGCCGGTGAAGGCGTCGGCTGGCTGCTGCCACTGGCACTGGGCGGTTTGATTGGCGCGCTGGCTGCCAGCGGCAGTGACGACGACGGAAACGACAACAGCAACCAGACCCCCACCACACCTACGAACCCGACGACCCCAACCACGCCTACAACGCCTACGAATCCGACCAACCCCACAACACCTACGAACCCCACGACACCTACGAACCCAACAAATCCCACGACGCCCACCGTCCCCGCTCAGGGCCTGCTTGACCCGACCAACACTCTAATCAACAACCTCACTAACGCTCTTGGTGCAGCTACAGCCACAGCACCAGGTCTGGGTGGTGTTCTTGATGTTTTGAATAATGCGGCAGCTCCGGTTACTAACGCAGGAAATGGCGCCCTTGGGCCCCTGCTTGGCGTGGACTTCAATCCAGCATCCCCTAACCAGCTTGATCCAGTAGACACTGCTGTATCGCAGTTGACAATGCCCCTAGGCGGCCTGCTGGGTGGGATCTTGGATCCCGCCCTGGGTCAGGGTGCTGTAGCGACTTTGATCGCACCACTCAACACGCAGATTGATTTCGTCACGGACGGCGTAGCCACACTTCTGGGCGGCGGCACAGGCAATTCGCTTCTTGGTCTAACGACTAACGACACTACCCCGGCTGGTAACGGCTTACTCGATCCCGCCGAAGCCTTGGTGGACACACTGACAGATGGGCTGGACAGGGCACTTTTGGGAGCGCTGGGACTCAACGGCATCTTGGATCCAGTCGACACATTAGTAGGTGCGGTGTCCATACTGGGCAATAACGTCACTACCCCGCTTTTGGGTCAAACGTTTGCAACCAATGATCCGAACTCATTGGACCCAGTTGATGGGTTGATTGATGAAGTCACCAATGGACTCAGTGAGCCATTAGCAGCCCTGCTGGACCCCTTGGCAGGCCAAGGGAGCGTAAAGAGTGTCGTCGACCTTTTGGATACCCAAGTTGACTTCGTCACCGATGGACTTGTTAACTTGTTGGGAGACACCAATTCGGGCAGCAATCTGCGCGACCTACTGGGATTTGGACAAACTGACTCAACCACCGATGGCACTGGCCTGTTGGATCCCGCTTCAACTCTGGTGGATGAGTTGTCGGACGGCCTCGACGGCACCTTGTTGGACGCTCTTCAACTAAGCGGGGTATTGAATCCGGTTGACTCGGCCGTGAACACCGTAACTGACCTAGCTAACGAGGTACTGTCTCCCCTGCTGGGTAGCAAATTTGTTGACGAAAGCGCGAACGCTTTTGAGCCCTTAGACACCTTGGTAGATACCCTGGTCGACGGGCTTGGCACGCCCCTGGATGCCGTACTAACCCCATTGTTGGGCGAAGGGACCACTGAATTGGTTCTAGACGGCGTTGGACAACAAATCGACTTTGTGACCGATGGATTGAACACTCTGTTGGGCGGATTGGCTGGGGGAGATCTGCCACTGAGTAACTTGCCTCTGTCTGGGGATGCGCTTCCAGGGATTGAAGCTCTGGGCCCGCTGGGTAGCCTGCTCACTGGTACACGCTTGTTCTAAGCAAACCTAGGCCAAAGTGGCCTTTAAGCAAAAAAGCCTGCTCCCCACGGAAGCAGGCTTTTTTGTTGGATCCATGATCCGCGCTAGCCATAGGTTAACCACCTACGACGTTAGGCATGAACTAATTTAAGCCTAACTGAGACAGATAAGCTATGGGCTTCCCCCAGTTTCCCGGACACATCCAATGACATGATGTGTTCAGGAGATAGGCATGACAAGAACCCGAAGGAGCTTCACGGACGAGTTCAAACGTGAGGCAGTGAAGCTGTGCAAGCAGCCAGGAGCCACGGTCACGAACATTGCGCGGGACCTGGGTATCCAGCCCAGCGTGCTCAGGCGGTGGGTCACCCAGGAGCGTGGCGGAGTGTTGGACCTCAGACCGAACAGACCGCTTCGCAGTGAGGCTGCCACGGAGGTGGAGCGGTTGCAACGCGAACTGCGACGTGTGACCACGGAGCGCGACATCCTAAAAAAAGCGCTCGGCTACTTTGCAAAGGACCCGCAGTGAAGTACGGCTTCATAGCGCGGCATCGTAGTGTCTGGCCCACCCGCACCATGTGCCGGGTTCTGGCGGTCTCCCACAGCGGCTTCTACGAGTGGATGGGCAGAGCGCCTAGCCAGCGCAGCCAGGACGACTCTAGGCTCACCCGCCTTATCCGAGAGAGCTTCGAGCTCAGCGACCGAACCTACGGCAGTCCACGCGTCTGGCACGACCTGCGAGCGCTGGGCGAGAGTTGCGGGATGAACCGGGTCATCCGGCTCATGCATCTGGCCAAGCTGCAAGCCCGTCACAAGCGACGCAGGCTACCTGGCGATACTGGCAGCAGGCTTGAGAGCCACATCGCGCCCAACCATCTGCAGCGCGACTTCGAGGCCAGTGGTCCAAACCAGAAGTGGGTGGCTGACTTCACCTATATCTGGACGGCTGAGGGCTGGCTGTATGCGGCAGCGGTGATGGACCTGTACTCGCGCCGCATCGTGGGGTGGTCTATGAGCGACACCATGCAGGCCAAGATGGTGAGCGACGCATTGCTGATGGCTCTGTGGCGACGCGGTAAGCCCAGCTCCCTGATGCATCACTCGGATCAGGGCAGCCAGTACACCAGCGACGACTTCCAGCAGTTGCTAAAGGCACAAGGCATCACCTGCAGCATGAGCCGTCGCGGTGAGTGCTGGGTGTTGATTCCAATCCAAATTTGAGCCACAGGAGGTGCGGCGTATTTCTTGGACTGATTTCAGTTGATTAAGCCGAGGCTTTCTCGGTACTCGATGGGACTCATCGCGCCCAGCGAGATCTTGATTC
>JAFEHU010000006.1 GCA_017848435.1 Burkholderiaceae bacterium
GGCGGGGGTCGGGTTGGGGGTGTCGTTCATGGCGATGGCATCATAGCCGCGATGAACATGCCCCCCCACTGGAAAGAGCGCCTTGCCGACCTGCTGCAAGACCTTTCGCGCCAGTTCGCCCACTTCCCCTGGAAAACCACGCTGCTGACGCTGTACGAGCGTTTCCGCGAAGACCGGCTCGGCCTCACCGCCAGCAGCTTGACCTTCACCACCAGCATCGCATTGGTGCCGTTTTTCACGGTGGCGCTGGCGCTGTTCACCGCGTTCCCGATTTTTGCCAAGGTGCAGGTAACGCTGCAGGACTGGTTGATCCAGAGCCTGATCCCGGACAACATTGCGCGCCAGGTGCTCGGCTATTTGACGCAGTTTGCCGGCAAGGCCAGCAAGCTCGGGGCCGCCGGCCTGGCGATCCTGCTGGTGACGGCGCTGGCACTGATCCTCACCATCGACAAAACCCTCAACAGCATCTGGCGGGTGCGCAAGCAGCGGCCGCTGCCGCAGCGCGTGCTGATCTACTGGGCCGCCATCACGCTGGGGCCGCTGGTGATGGGGGGCAGCCTGGCCATCACCTCGTACGCCATTTCAGCGTCGCGCGGCGTGGTGGGCGTGATGCCTGGCGGTGTGCGGTTTCTGCTGGACGTGGCCGAATTCATGCTGTTGGCCGGGGGCTTGGCCGCGCTGTACCGCTACGTGCCCAACACCCACGTGAAATGGGGCCACGCCTGGGCCGGCGGCGTTTTCGTGTCCACCGGCATTGAGCTGGCGAAGAAGCTGCTCGGGCTGTACATCAGCTCGGTGCCCACCTACTCGGCGGTGTACGGCACCTTTGCCACGCTGCCAATTCTGCTGGTGTGGATTTACCTGGCCTGGGTGATCGTGTTGCTGGGCGCGGTGGTCACCGCCTACCTGCCCATCCTGCTGACCGGTGTGGTGCGGCGGGGCAATGGCAACGGCTGGCAGTTCCAGTTGGCGGTAGAAGTGCTGCAGCAACTGCACGCCGCCCGCACCCAGCCCGGACGCGGCCTGAACCTGACGCAGCTGGTGCAGGTGTTGCAGGTGGACGCCTTGCAGCTGGAGCCGGTGCTCGAAACACTGACCGGGCTGGACTGGGTGCAGCAGCTTAACGAGGCCAACGCCACCGACGACGCCCGCTACGTGCTGCTGGCCGAGCCCGAAACGACCTTGCTGGCGCCGCTGGCGGAGCGTTTGTTGATGCAACCGGCCACGTCGGTGCAAAAAATATGGCGAAACAGCCGCATGCCTGCGTTATTCCTCAAAGACGCGCTATGAAAAAAGTAGCAATTCAGGTGCGCTTCAGAGCGAGATACGACCGGCCCAGATGTCGCGGTACATCACCCAGTCGCCCATGAAGCTGTAGAGCGGGCGTTTGAAGGAGGCTGGCCGGTTCTTCTCGAATGCGAAGTGGCCCAGCCAGGCAAACCCATAGCCGCACAACAGCCCGTACAGCACAAACACCGGCTGGCGCAGCACCACGGCCGCCGCCAGACAGGCCAGTGCCAGTGTGGAACCCACAAAATGCAGCCGGCGGCAGGTGCGGTGGTTGTGCTCGCTCAGGTAGAACGGGTAGAACTCGGCAAAGGTCTTGAAGTCCTGGGCGCGGGTGGCTTGCATGGCGTCTCCTTGGTGGGCCTGCTTTGGTTGTAGGCCAAAGCAGGCGGCTTTACAAGCACCGGCGCGTCAGGTTTTCAGGAAGGCGGTCAGCGCAAACAGCACGCCATCGGGCGCCTCGGTCATCAGCGCATGGCCGGCGGCCAGCGTCACCACCTGGCCTTGGCGTGCCTGCGCCACCAGCGATTGCGCGGCCTTGGGCGGCGTCATCTGGTCGTTTTCGCCCAGGACGAACAGCACCGGGCAAGTGGCCTGGGCCATCGCCGCGTCGCCGTTGCGGTAGTCGTCGCAGGCCTTGAACCCGGTGTGGAACACATTGACTTGCGTGTTGCTGGCCAGCACCCGGCGCATCAGCGCGCGCGAGCCACCGTACAGCCAGGTCCCGGGGCCAAGCGCCGACGGCGGCGGTGCCAGCATCGAGTGCGAAAAGGTGTTGACCATGTCGATGGCTTTCATCGGGGCGCTGACCGAACTGTCCAGAAGCGCGGGCGACACGCGCATCGGGAACGCGGTGCCCACCATGGCCAGGTGGCTGATGCGCTCGGGCGCACGGGCCGCTGCCTCCACCGCGATCAGCGAGCCAAAGCTGTGTCCGACCAGCGCGGCTTTCTGCAGGCCTGCAGCGTCCAGCAGCTGGACGATGAACTGCGCGCCGTCTTCCACCGAGCGGGGCGGCTCGCCGGCGCTCTTGCCGTGGCCGGGGAGGTCGATCGCCAGCACGTTCCAGCCGTGGTGGGCGAGGTAGCGGCTTTGCAGAATCCACACGCTGTGGTCGTTCAGCACGCCATGGATGAACACCACGGTGGGTTTGGCGGCGTCAAAGGGTTTGCCGCCGGTGTAGGCGTACAGCGCGTGGCCGTTGACGGTGATGTTCATGCCGCTTTCTCCGCAGCCTTCAGGGCACGTTTCAGGTCGTCGATCAAGTCCGCCGGGTCTTCCAGGCCGATGGACAGGCGGATCGTGCCTTGCGAGATGCCGGCCCCCGCCAGCGCGTCGTCGCTCATGCGGAAGTGGGTGGTGCTGGCCGGGTGGATCACCAGGCTGCGGCAGTCGCCCACATTGGCCAGGTGGCTGAACACCTTCAGGGTTTCAATGAACTTCTTGCCCTGTTCGCGGTGGCCCTTGATGTCAAAGCTGAACACCGAGCCCGCGCCTTTGGGCAACAGCTTTTGCGCCAGCGCGTGGCTGGGGTGGCTGTCCAGCAGCGGGTGGCCGACACGGCCCACAAACGGCTGGCTGGCGAGGAATTCGACCACCTTGGCGGTGTTCTCCATGTGCCGCGCCATGCGCAGCGGCAGCGTTTCGATGCCCTGCAGGATGAGCCAGGCGGTGTGCGGGCTCATGCAGGCACCAAAGTCGCGCAGGCCTTCGCGGCGGGCGCGCAGCAGGAAAGCGCCCACCGTGCTTTCCTCGCTGAACACCATGTTGTGGAAGCCGTCGTAGGCTTGGGTGAGCTCCGCGAACTTGCCCGACTTGTCCCAGTCGAAACTGCCACCGTCCACGACGATGCCGCCGATCACCGTGCCGTGGCCGCTCAGGAACTTGGTGGCCGAGTGGTAGACCAGGTCAGCGCCATGGTCCAACGGTTTCATCAGCCAGGGGGAGGTGAGGGTGGAATCCACCAGCAGCGGCACACCGGCCTCGTGGGCGATGGCGCTCACCGTGGGGATGTCCAGCACGTCCAGCCCGGGGTTGCCCACCGTCTCGCCGAACAGCAGCTTGGTGTTGGGCCGAATGGCGGCACGCCAGCCGTCCATGTCGTGCGGTTTCACAAAGGTGGTGTCGATGCCGAAGCGGCGCATGGTGTAGTGCAGCAGGTTTTGCGAACCGCCGTACAGCGCCGTGCTGGCCACGATGTGGCTGCCCGCGCCCATCAGCGTGGCAATGCTCAGGTGCAGCGCAGCCTGGCCGCTGGCGGTGGCAATGGCGCCAATGCCGCCTTCGAGCGCGGCCACCCGTTGCTCCAGCACCGCGTTGGTCGGGTTGCTGATGCGGCTGTAGACGTGCCCCGAGCGCTCCAGGTTGAACAGCGCGGCAGCGTGGTCACTCGACTCGAAAACGAACGAGGTGGTGAGGTGGATGGGCACCGCACGGGCGCCAGTGGTGGGGTCGGGCGCGGCACCGGCGTGCAGCGCCAGCGTGTCAAAACCAGGGTCTGAGTAACCGGGCATGGGGTCTCCGAACAGCGGGGGCAGGGCCTGCGGGCTTGACCCGCATGCCATATAGGCGTTGAATCAATATTGTGGGCTATATTTGCAGCACACCCCTGCGCGCCTGGTCGCGCAGGGGTCATTCAGAACGAGGAGGAAGCACATGAAAGTCATCGACATCCTGCGTGTGAAGGGCAACACCCTGTACACCGCCACGCCCGACGAACCGCTGATGAAGGCGGTGCAGTTGATGGCCGACAAAGACATCGGTTCGCTGGTGGTGATGGAGCACGGCGACCTGGTGGGCATGCTGACCTTCCGCGAGGTGATCCAGACCGTGGTGAAGAACGGCGGTGTGATCGGCAGCACCGTGGTCCGCACCGCGATGGACGACGCGCCCCTGACCTGCACCTCCGAGACCGAGCTCGACGAAGTGCGCCGCATGATGCTGGAGCGCCATGCCCGCTACATGCCGGTGATGAACCAGCGCATGCTGATGGGCGTGATCAGCTTCTACGACGTGGCCAAGGCCGTGGTGGACAGCCAGAACTTCGAGAACAAGATGCTCAAGGCCTACATCCGTGACTGGCCAGCAGAAAACGAAGCGCCAGCCACCTGATACCGCCCGCCACGCCAGCAGCGCGGGGCGGTGTTCACGCCGCGCTGGCGTGGATCACTTCCCGCACCCGCGGGTAAATCTGCTGGTTCCATTTGCGGCCGCTGAACACGCCGTAGTGGCCCACGCCCACCTGCACGTGGTGGCTTTTCATGTAGGGGCGGATGCTGCTGCACAGGTCTTGCGCGGCCACGGTCTGGCCGACCGAGCAGATGTCATCGCGTTCGCCCTCCACGGTCAGCAGCGCGGTGCGGCGGATGGCCGCCGGGTTGACCACGCGGCCGCGGTAGGTGAGCTTGCCCAACGGCAGGTCGTAGGTCTGAAACACCTTCTGCACCGTTTCCAGGTAGAACTCGGCGGGCAGGTCGTTGACGGCGAGGTACTCGTCGTAGAACACGCGGATCACGTCGGCCTTGGCCGTGTCGCCGTCCACCAGGTGCTGGTAGAGGTTGCGGAACTGCTGCTTGTGGCGTTCCAGGTTCATGCTCAGGAAGGCGCTGAGCTGCACAAAACCGGGGTAGACGCGGCGCATGTGGCCGGCATGCGGCAGCGGCACGTGGCTGATGAGGTTTTTCTCGAACCACTCGATCGGCTTGCTGTTGGCCAGCTCGTTCACCCCGGTCGGGTTCACGCGGCAATCCACCGGGCCGGCCATCAGCGTCAGGCTGCGCGGTTGGGCGGGGTGGTCGTCTTCGGCCATCAGTGCGGTCGCGGCGAGCGCGGCCACGCAGGGCTGGCAGACCGCCACCACGTGGGCGCCGGGGCCAATGGCGGCCAAGTAACGCACCATGTGTTCGATGTAGTCGTCCAGACCGAAGGCGCCTTCGCGCAGGCTCACGTCGCGGGCGTTGTGCCAATCGGTGATGTAGACGTCGTGGTCCTGCAGCAGGGTGCGGGCGGTTTCGCGCAGCAGCGTGGCGAAGTGGCCCGAGAGCGGCGCCACCAGCAGCACCGGTGGCTGACCGCTGACGCCTTCCTTGCGGAAACGCAGCAGCGTGCCAAAGGGCAGGCTGAGGGTTTTTTCTTCGGTGACCGGGAAGGTGTCGTCACCCACGGTGATGCTGGTGATGCCGTAGGCCGGGCGCGAATGGGTCAGGCGCATGCGCGACATCACTTCACAGGCGGCCGAGATCTTGCGCAGCATCGAGCCCTCGGTCTGGCGCAGCCACAGGCTGGCGCTGCTGGCCTGGGCCAGCAAACGCATCGGCGACATCAGGTCTGACTGCAATTGGTAGGCTTGGTAGAGCATGGGCTTCCTGGTGTCCGTGGGTGGGGTTTTTGGCCCCGGTACTGTGTACACAGGCAAGTTATGGGCCAGCGTGCACCGTACTGGCACAACCCTTGCTCAAAGTGTGTGCACAACTCGCACAACCTCCAGGAAACACCATGGCCACCAAAGCCGTTCTCACCATCAGCAGCAAGAATTACGGCGCGTGGGCGCTGCGCGGCTGGCTGATGGCCAAGCTGGCGGGCCTGCCATTCACCGAAAAGGTGATCCCGCCGGACGACCCGGCCATGAAGGCCGAGATGCTGCTGCTGGCGCCGTCCATGTTGGTGCCCTCGCTGCAGCACAACGGCATCAAGGTCTGGGACACGCTGGCGATTGGCGAGTACCTGAACGAGGTCAAGCCCAAGGCCGGCCTGTTGCCGGCCGACCCCAAGGCCCGCGCCCATTGCCGCGCCATTTGCGGCGAAATGCACTTTGGCTTCAGCACCCTGCGCGGGGCGCTGCCGATGAACATCAAGGCGCACTTTCCTGGCTTCAAAATTTGGTCCCGTGCGCAGGCCGACATCGACCGCGTGGTCGCCATCTGGCAGGAATGTTTCGAGACCTACGGTGGTCCCTACCTGTTCGGCAAGCAGCCCTGCATTGCCGACGCGATGTACGCCCCGGTGGTGACGCGTTTCACCACCTACGACGTGCCGCTGGACCCCGACTCCATTGCCTATTGCCAGCGCATTCTGGCCATGCCGGCGATGCAAGAGTGGATAGCCGCAGCCAAGCTCGAACCCGATGAAATCGACGAACTTGACGCAGAGTTTTAGGCGCTTTTGCTTTTTCAAGGACACCGCAGAACCGGCTTTGCCGGGCTGCTGGTGTCGCCCCCTTGAGGGGGAGGCGGCCGCAGGTTGCTTCGGGGGTGTTCGTCAAACCTGCCAGGGGGTGGGGTCTGGAATCGCGCACACCGGGGGCACGTCCACCGTGGCGAAATCGGCCGGCGAGACGATTTCCAGGTACTCCATGTCGGGCGAGTAGTCGAACAGGTAGTGGCGTATACCGGGGCGCTGGTGCACCACGTCGCCAGCGCTGACCAGCGTTTCTTCTTCTTCGTACATGAACTTGGCCCAGCCCTTGACCATGATGACGATCTGGAATTCCGCCTCATGGCGGTGCCATCCCGTGCCCGTTTCCGGTGCCATGTTGGCCTTGACCAGGTGCGCAATCACCTTGCCGTTGGTCGCGGCGGCGATGCCGAGGTCCCGGTAAAGAAAGAAATCACGCAATCCGCCAGACACGTAGTCGGTGTCGCCGGGTTTGACGTGAGAGAACTTGGTCGTTGTGCGATCCAGCATGGGGCTCTCCTATCCGCAGGCGGTAATGCTGCAGTGCAGCACCAAGCATGAAACGTTCCAAATCTCCATGCACCGGTCTGGGATAATCGGTCCATGAGCGGCAACACCTTTGGAACACTTTTCGCGGTCACCAATTTCGGCGAATCGCACGGCCCGGCCATTGGCTGCGTGATTGACGGCTGCCCACCCGGCATGGCGCTGAGCGAGGCCGACATCCAGGGCGACCTCGACCGCCGCCGCCCCGGCACCAGTCGCCACGTCACCCAGCGCAGCGAGCCCGACGCGGTGGAAATCCTCTCTGGCGTCTACCAGGGCAAAACCACCGGCACCCCAATTTGCCTGCTGATCAAGAACACCGACCAGCGCAGCAAGGACTACGGCGACATCGTGCAGAGTTTCCGCCCCGGGCACGCCGACTACACCTATTTCCACAAATACGGCATCCGCGACCCGCGTGGCGGTGGCCGTTCGTCGGCCCGGCTCACCGCGCCCATGGTGGCGGCTGGGGCCGTGGCCAAAAAGTGGCTGGCCGAGAAGTACGGCACCACCTTTCGCGGCTGCATGACGCAGATCGGCGACGCGGTGATCCCGTTCGAGTCTTGGGAGCACGTGCCCCACAACCCGTTCTTTGCGGCGGTGGCCGACGTGTCGGCGCTCGAAGCCTACATGGACGCCTTGCGCAAGGCGGGCGACTCCTGCGGCGCGCGCATACGCGTGGTGGCGTCCAACATGCCGGTGGGCCTGGGCCAGCCGCTGTTCGACAAACTCGACGCCGACATTGCCTACGCGATGATGGGCATCAATGCGGTCAAGGGCGTGGAAATTGGTGCCGGCTTTGCCAGCGTGGCCCAGCGCGGCACCACCCACGGCGACTCGCTGTCGCCCGACGGTTTCCGCACCAACAATGCGGGTGGTGTGCTCGGGGGCATCAGCACCGGGCAAGACCTGGAGGTGTCGATCGCGATCAAACCCACCAGCTCCATCATCACCCCGCGCGAAACCATCGACACCACCGGCCACAGCACCGAAATCATCACCAAAGGCCGGCACGACCCGTGCGTCGGTATCCGCGCCACGCCGATTGCCGAAGCCATGCTGGCGCTGGTGGTGATGGAGCATGCGCTGCAGCACCGCGCCCAGTGTGGCGACGTGGTCTTGCCGGTGCCACCGATTCCCGCCGCTGCGCCGCGCTGACATGCCGGCTGAACCGGCGGCCACCGGCCGCCGCCAAATGGTTGAGCAGGCGGCCTCTCGCCGCCAGTTGCTGCCGTTTGCCGCGCTGTCGGCCAGCTACTTCGCGCACATTGGGTTCTTCAACCCTTACCTGCCGCTGTGGCTGAAAGACCTCGGCTTCGGCATTGTGGCCATCGCCTTGCTGACCTCGGTGCAATCGGCCACCCGGCTGTTTGCGCCCTATGGCTGGGGCGCGTTGAGCGACCACACCGGCGAGCGCGTCAAGCTGCTGCGGTATGGCGCCACGGTGGCGCTGCTGGTGTCGCTGGCGCTGTGGTTCGAACTTGGGCCCGTGGCGCTGGCCGTGGTGCTGCTGCTGATGTTCACCCACACCAGCGCGATGATGCCAATGAGCGAGGCCGCCCTGGCCCACCTGGTGAGCCAGGGCGGGTCGTTTGACGCGCGGCGCTATGGCCGGGTGCGGCTGTGGGGCTCGCTCGGTTTTCTGGTCACGGTGTTTGCGGCCGGTGCGTGGTTCGAGCATTTCGGCATGGTGCACTTTCCGCACTGGACGGCACTGACGCTCTTGGCAGTCACCGCCAGCGTCTGGCTGCTGCCCGATTTGAAAGAGCCGGTTTCGGCAATGACCGAGAAATTACCTGTGTGGCCGGTGCTACGCCAGCCCGCGGTGCGCTGGCTGTTTGCCGCAGCCTTTTTCCATGTGCTGGCCCACATCGGCATCTACGTTTTCTTCTCGCTCTACCTCGACGCACTCGGCTACAGCAAGACCATGATCGGCGTGTTGTGGGCGGTGTCGGTGGTGGTGGAAATTGGCTGGTTCTACACCCAGAGCCGCTGGCTGCCACGACTGCGCCTCTCGGCCTGGCTGGTGGTGTGTGCGGCGGCCATGGTGCTGCGCATGGGCCTCACCGTGGGCTGGGCCGATGTGTTGTGGGTGCTGCTGCTGGCCCAGGCGCTGCACGCGCTGACGTTTGCGGCCCACCACACCGCCTGCATCGCACTGCTGTCGCACCATTTTCCAGGCCGTTTGCGCGGGCGCGGGCAAGCGCTCTACACCGTGGTGGCTTATGGCTTGCCGGGGGTGTTGGGTGGTGTGGTCGGCGGTTTGTTGAGCCAGCGGTTTGGGCTGGTGGCGGTGTTCTGGGCGTCGCTGGTGGTGAGTGTGGCGGCCACCGGCTGCGCCTGGCAGGTGTGGCGGCAGCGGGTCGAGCCGCCTGCCTCTGCTTAACGCCGCCAGGGCCGGAACCCGGTCACCAGTGCAGTGGCCAGCAACACCAGCGCACCACCGGCGTAGATGCCGGTACCCAGCGACTCGCCCAGAAACAGCCAGCCCCACAACACCCCGAACACCGGGATCATGAAAGCCGGGCTGAGGGCCGCCACCGGCGTCAGCTGGCGGATCAGCCGCAGGTGCAGCCAGTACGCCAGCCCAGACGCCACAATGCCCAGCACCGCGGTGGCGGCCAGCGCCAGCGGCGTGAACTGCGCCTGCGGCCAGCCCCACACGCCACCGGGCAACACCATGGCCAACGCCAGCACGTGGATGCTGGCCGCAATCGCGAGCGGTGGCATGCGGCTGGTGGCGCGTTTCATCAACGGCATGCACAGGCCGTAGCAGCCTGCGGCCACGGTGCAGGCCAATGCGGCCAGCACCACCTCCAGCGTCGGCGCCACTGGGCCCAGCCGCACGATCAGCGCCACGCCGGCAAAGCCACAGACGCAGCCGGCGAGCTTGGCCGGGGTCAGCGTGTCTTCTTTCAGCCAGGCCGAGGCCACGGTGCCAAACAGCACCGAAGTGCAGTTGAGCAGCGCGCTGTAACCGGCCGGCAGCCGCAGCGCCGCCCAGGCGTAGAGGCTGAAGGGCAGGGCGACCGACAGCACACCGAGCAGCGCGATCTCGCGCCAGTGGCCGCGCGGCCATCGCTCCTTCAGAAACACCATCAACAGCGCCAGCGTGCCGGTGGCCAGGCCAATGCGCAGCACGGCCAGCACGTTGGGGCCCAGCACCGGGCTGGCAATGCGGATGAACATGAAGGACGCGCCCCACAGCGCCGAGAGCAGCATGAGTTGGGTAAGTTGGCGGGCGGTCACCGCCGGATTGTGGCGCAGGCGCTGGTGGGCAGCCGCCTGCTGCGCGACTAAAACGCTCCGTTTTTTGTAGCTAACCTGCTAGGTTTCACTAAGGCTTGCGGCCGAAAAGGCTTAAAATTTGGCACGCAGCAGAAAAAACAGGCCCTGACAGGCCATTTTTGCTACCCTAGCGCACCACTTTCTGAGCCACGCGATGACCACCGCCGCCACTGTTTTTGTTCTGAACGGCCCCAACCTCAACCTGCTCGGCACCCGCGAGCCGCAGGTCTATGGCTCGGCGACCCTGGCCGATGTGCAGGCGCTCTGTGCCGAAGCCTGCGCCCAGCACGGGTTGACGCTGGACTTTCGCCAGAGCAACCACGAAGGCGAACTGGTCGACTGGATCCACGAGGCCGGCCGCGCCCACGCCGCCGGCACGCTCGCCGGCGTGGTGCTCAACGCGGGTGCCTACACCCACACCAGCGTCGCGCTGCACGACGCCATCAAAGGCACCGGCATCACGCTGGTGGAACTGCACATCTCCAACGTGCACGCCCGCGAGGCCTTCCGCCACCACTCCTACATCGCGCCCGTGGCCAAGGCGGTGATCGCCGGGTTTGGTGTGCGTGGCTACGCGCTGGCCTTGGCCGGGCTGGCGGCGCTGGCCCAGCCCTGAGCCATTGCCCATGACCCGGCCGCTGGTCAACGAGGCGGAGGTCGAACTCACCGCCATCCGCGCCCAGGGGGCCGGCGGGCAACACGTCAACAAGGTGTCCAGCGCGGTGCACCTGCGTTTCGATGTGCCCGCCTCTTCGCTGCCCGACGACGTGAAAACCCGCCTGCTGGCACTGGCCGATGGCCGCCTGACGCAAGACGGTGTACTGGTGCTCAAAGCCCAGCAGCACCGCAGCCGCGAGATGAACCGCCTAGACGCGCTGACGCGTTTGCAGGCGCTGGTGGACAGCGTCGCCACACCGCCGCGAGCGCGCCGCGCCACCCGCCCGACCTACGCGTCCAAGGTGCGCCGCCTCGAAGGCAAACGCCAGCGCAGCGATGTGAAAGCCGGGCGCGGACGCCACTCGGGTGGCGATTGAGCTTGGCCCGGTGGGCAGCAGGCCCATTGGAATTTGCCTAGCATCCGTGCCCAAGCCTCCCTCTGAAAGTTGCCCATGAGCCCGACTGCCACCCCACTGCGCATTGATTTTGTGTCCGACGTCTCCTGCCCCTGGTGCGCCGTGGGCCTGGGCGCGCTGGAACAGGCGCTGGCCCATGTGGGCGATGCGCTGGACGTGGAACTGCATTTCCAGCCCTTCGAGCTGAACCCGCACATGCCGCCCGGCGGCCAGGACATTACCGAGCACCTGACGCAGAAATACGGCTCCACGCCCGAGCAGCAGCTGGCCATTCGCGAGGCCATCCGCCAGCGCGGTGCCGAGGTCGGCTTCACCTTCCGGCCGCAGGGGCGTGACCGCATCTACAACACCTTCAACGCCCACCGCCTGCTGCACTGGGCCGACGTGGAGGGCGAGCTAGGTCAGCAGCCCGCGCTGAAAAAAGCGCTGCTGAAAGCCTATTTCACCGATGGCCAGAGCCCCGAGTCGCACGAGGTGCTGTTGCAGGCGGTGACCGACGCGGGGCTGGACCCGGCCCGTGCCCGCGCGGTGCTGGCCAGCACCGAGTTCACCGCCGAAGTGCGTGCCGAGCAGCAGCTGTTCCTGAACGCCGGCATCCACTCAGTGCCTGCGGTCATCTTCAATCGCCAACACCTGATTTCTGGTGGCCAGCCGGTGGCGGTGTTCGAGGATGCCTTGCGCCAGTTCGCCGCCGGCACGCTGGCCTGACCGACCGGCGCGCCCTCAGCGCAAACGGTTTTGTGGTGAAAAGGCTACAGACTGGCGTTCGGCGTACAACGCCACCGCATGGGCGCGGTTCAGCGCCCCGGTGCGCTCAAAGATGCGCCGCAAATAGGTTTTGACCGTTGGCACGCGGATGCCGAGCGCCGCCGAAATCTCGTCGTTGGACAGGCCCTGGCTCAGCAGCGCCAACACCTCGTGCTCGCGGTTGGAAAACGCGCTGCGTTCCCGCTGCAGCCGCTGGGGCCAGCGTGTGGCCGTGCTGCCCACCTGCTGGTTCAGCCAGCGTTGCAGCACCTCTAATGGTGCCTGTGCGGTCAGGCCAATGTCCACCCAATGGGGCAACACCCCGCCTGCGGCTGGGGGCGTGGGCGGAGAGTCAGTGACCGACAGCACCACCCAGGGGCAGGCCGTTGGCGTTCGGGGGTGGGCCAGCGGGCTGGCAGCCACCCAACCCTGCCAGCCGGTGGCGCTCAGCACCACCGCGTCCAGCGTGACGTTGGGCGGCAACGGGGCCGCAAAATGGAACACATGGCTGGTCTGAAAGCGCAGGCCACCCAACAAGGCGTCCAGTTCCAGGCGGTTGAACCCCACAAACCCCAGTCGCATGATCGGCCCGACCCAGATGGTTGATTAAAAAGATGCGCAATTTGCCAATTGCGGAATGAAAAATAAAACTTTTGTATTTGTTATTTAAAATACAAGGGTGTTCAGTGTGTTTTGTAAAACGAGTAAAACATTACACATTTAAACATGGGTAATCCATTGGTGGCAACCGAACGGCCAATGGCCAGGCGCTGGCCAATTCAGCGCCCGCTGACACCCAAATTAAAGAAATCGGCAGGCTGGTCGGGCTGGGCCATGGATTGGCGCCAATAGCCATGGTTTTCAGGCGTTTATCGGCAGTTCGCGATCCTGCCGGTCTGTCAAACTGTGGCATTTGTGCATCAATTTGGGTTTTGATCGGCAAACCTTCAAAAAATGCAACTTTTTCACATTTGAAACAGGCTGTGGAAAAACAACCCAAAAGTATTCGCTTTGCATGCATGCGCCAGCCAAGGTGAATGGCTCGGCGTTAGTTCGTTCGGATGACGCCATTTGGAGGTCAACTTTCCCATTCATCTCGGCGGCAGGGTTGTCAATAAGTAAGTGATTGGCATACAATCGGTCGCCGCCAACAGGTGCGCTACGCCCATCGGCCGTATTTGGTGTGTCACCGGGTGCTCCCTAGAATTCGCCAAACCACAGCATCGGGCTGATCGGTCAACCACGAATTCAAATCCGGGTCCATCATGATTGAACAATACGAAATCCCCAGCGAAACCTTGCTGTCCTCGGCCACCGTCAGCCAGCCCTTTGACAAGCGCGAGTCGCTCGACAACCTCAGCACCGCCGTGCGCGATCCCGCTGGCCTTGGCGTCATCACCGATGCATCGCCCGGTGTCGAGATCGTCCGTGACGGCTCCCGCATCCCGGTGCAAGCCAAGCAGGCGCTCATTCCTGGTGACCGGGTCCTCGTGCCCAAGGACGGCTTTGCCAACGCCGTGTTCCCCGGCCGCTTGCCCGATGAAGCCCCGCTCACCGGCACCTTCACCGGCGGCACCGACGCGGTGGTCGGCGTCAAGGCCGCACCGTTGGGCGGTGGTGAGCAACTGCAGGTGGACCTGGCCAGCGGCGACCTGATCGTCGCCGGTGCCGAAGACACTGCCAAGGCCACCACGCTGGCGGTCAAGAAGGCCGGCAGCGCAGGTTCGGAAGGTGGTATCGGTTGGCTGTTGCCGTTTGCACTGGGCGGCTTGGTTGGCGCATTGGCTTCACGCGGTGGCGACGACGGCGATGGCAACACCAACCCGCCACCCCCCCCAC
>JAFEHU010000037.1 GCA_017848435.1 Burkholderiaceae bacterium
AGGTGCCAGCGGCGCCGGCCTTTACCCCCTGTCCCCGATCAACTCAGGTGGGGGAGTTTGAGGTGGCCATAACTGGGGGAATTTGGGTGGCCGCCGGGGAGATTGAAGGTCGGAATGGAAAATGCAAATACATCAAAATCTCCTAAAAATAAGGTTTGCATCGGTTGATAGAAAACAAAGTGATAAAACGAAAGACGAACAAAAATACGGTGAAAAAAGGAGCGTATAAAGTTTTCTTTTAGATCCAGTTATTTATCAGGTCGAAACATAGGAAAAACAAGTCAAATGCATTGATTTTTGATTAGTTTATTGAGCGGCAAATTCAAAGTTAAAGAAGAAAACTAAGTAGATACAGAGAAGGTCAGATCAGATAACTATAAACATCATCAATTAAAGAGGTGAGAATCAACAAAGCCGAAGACATTGAGTGATTCTCGTAACTTAAATTACTTGAGATCAATCATCTAAGTTCATCAATTAATTAAATCTTCTGTATTTAAATCAAATCAATTCAGTTCGATATTCGCCTACCAGGAATCTTGTTTGCTACTGGAACTCACTTGATTCACAAGAAATTTCATGTTTCTTTCGGAAACACTCCGCTAATAACGCTTCCTAGAAAGAAAGCGAAATTGACAGATTCAACGGTGATGGCCTAAAAAATAGGCCGGGTTTTGACAAAGGCGCGTCGCACAAGATCTCAACCGGTGAAGTCGGTACCTCAGGAGGTACGGGGATGCGCTTAGGTACGGGTACCTGGGCTTCCTGGGCTACACAAATGCCGAGACATCGAAGGGCATTTGTGCTGTTGCGTCACCAACGGCCGAATGGAAAATCGCTTGTTTCAGTGGTGCAAAGCGGTAAACACTGTTATTTAGTCAAGCGATTGGCTGAACCAAGTTCCCTTGAACCTAAGTCGACAGCACGCGCCATGGCCTGAAACAAACCATTTTTGGCGGTAGCTATCATCCCCGCTGCGGTTCTCAGTGCAAAGGTCGAAAGCTGGTCTCGGGCATCAACCGATGCCGTAACCTCGCGCTGGTCTAGAACCAGGTTTGGAATGAACGTAATACCACACACCGCCTGAGCGCCTGGTGATTCAGAACCTGAAGAGATCACAAACTCTCCCAGTGAAATTGGCTGATCAGGAGTTGAACGCAGGAAACTCAAGCTGCCACTCTGGGTGCTTTGACCGGCCTGGGTCAAATTGAATAAGGTAGGCAGACCTTAGCCGTCAGAACCCAACACAGTCAGTTGGGGTGCGGTGGTGGCGTCATGCACGATGTCAAATGTCGGCACCGTCTCAATGACCAACCGATGCTCTGCGACACTTGGCAACTGGTTTGGTACGCTGATGTGGGTGTTCACTGCGGTGCTCAGCAAATTACCGACCACATCGGCGGCGTTTCGCAGGGTTGTGGTATTCAGGTGTGCATACCGAAGGGTTGTGTTGATCTGGTGGTGGCCCAGCATCTCTTTGACCTGGTAGATGTCGATGCCGCTGTTCACCAAGAAACTGGCAAAGCTGTGGCGCAGGTCATGAATCCGCACATCAGGCAACCCGGCTTCCTCCCGAATCGGTTTCCACGCAGAAAAGATGTTCTTGTATGGCGCCAAGGTCTGGGGATTTCCCACGATGTATGGAGAAGCTGAGCGAGGAATGTGATTGATCACACCCATGGCTTTTTCAGACAAGGTGACATAGCGAGGCTTTCCCGACTTGGTGTGCGACAGGTACAAAGAGCAGCGGGCCAGATCCAAATCGCTCCACTTGGCATTGAGCAGTTCCGACTTGCGCAGACCCGTCAGAAGCAACAGGGGCACGATGTAGCGCATCATGGTGTTGCCACTGTTCAGGGTGGCCTGAACCAATCGCTGCACTTCCACGTCGCTCAGATGGCGTTCCTTGGCGTTTTGGCACGGCAGCAACTTGACATTGGCCGACGGGTTTTTGGTCAGCGAAGCCACCTCCCACTTGATCGCCAGGTTGAACATGAAGCGCACCAACACCAGCACACGGTTGCAACTCGCAGGCGCATATTCCGCCTGGCTCATGCGTTGTTGTAAACCGACGATGTCGGCTCGGCTGACCTGGTCAATGCGTTTGTGGCCAAAACACGGCAAGATGTGGCGGTACAACCAAGACTGGTCGGTGTTGTGAGAGCGTTTGTGCAATCGCGCATAGGGCATGTACTGGCACAGTGCAAATTGCTCGAAAGTGGGGTACTGCGCCAGCGTTTGGGCCTGCTGAATTGCAGCGGCTTTTGCCAGATGCGGAAAATTTCCCTTGGCAATATCAATATGCAGCTGTCTGGCAATGGCTCTGGCGTTCTTAAGATCCAGCACCGAAGCATCACCGAGTTTGTGCTCATGGCGTTTGTTCAAGGCACGGTAAATCAAATAATAGGTTTTGCCGCCAGAGATTCTCACCTCCAGATGCAAGCCTTTGACTGAATTGTCATACAGTCGAACTTTGGTGGAACCCGGTGGGCAAACAGCTCTATCTGCTGTACTTTGTGATAGAAGTATTTGGGTCAAATAGGTTTCCTTTGATTGATAAATCCATTCATTCATTCAAGTAAATGGAATGGTGATGGTATCGAAGTTCAAGAAATTTACCGATTTTTTTCTTGACGGAAGAATGAATAGAAAAATCTATGACATCAGGTGCCTGTTATTTTGTTTGTATAAAAGAAACCTGCGTGTAATGAGAAACTGACTGGAAGTCTGATTCACATGAATTCCAGCGGTGGCGATCCATAACCACCGAGAGGCAAGTCTGGTTGACCGCATAATCAGAAAATGCCGCCGTCTGAATCCGTTCTTAGCAAAGACCGTGGGATCGCGCGCTTGCCGCGTGGGCGGCTGCAGGTGGCTAAATTGGCGCTGGCGGTTCGTGCTATTCGCCATGCCTTGGGTCTGAGTCAGGCGGAGTTGGTCAGCTTGGCCAAGTGTGCTCGGCCCACCATCCACCGGCTGGAACTTGGTTTGGGGATGACTCTGCTCGATACCGTCGAAGCCCTGGTGGCGGTGTTCAGGGCGCGTGGCGTCGTTTGTGGATCGCGATACCTAGATGTTGACCCTGAACGACTCAGGCCAAAAGCAATACCCAATGACTAGCATCCGGATCATGAGCTCAGGGTCGATGGAGGGACGACCTGTATGGCTATAAAACGGCGCCAAATGTTGACGCAACGTACTGAGGTCAAGGAACCTATTGATGCCCCGCAGCGAACGATCGCTTGGGATGTGATCTTCTAGATTGAAAGCATAGAAGAGCTGATCTTGGTTCGCGGTCTGACCCATCATTGCTTGCACCTCCGTCAATGCAAAAGCACACGCAAGACGCACGCCTGCGTCACCAAAAAACAGGAGTTTTTCAACAGAAATGACCCAAAGCGGACAGTCGATATGGATCAGGCGCCAGCGGCATTGCATTGGTTAGATCTAATGCTGTCGAGTGTTGGTACCAACGCTAATTTGATCGGGGAAGCTAAAAATCAGTGACCACCCTGCAAACCACGAAGGTCCAGTGCTCTTGCGGGATACAGACAACATGTCCTTGGTCAGTAAGAACCAGCACCTTTGGTCAAACCGACGTCGGCCGGAATAGCCCAAATTCAAAAAAAGGTAGCAGTAACTGGCTACGCGGCGCCGCATTACCAAGGCAACGGCTTTTTGCCCCCTATCCAAAAGCTCCAGGTCGATATTCCTCAGTGTTGAATACTTGTCTACTTCACACGCTCACGCTATGGGCGACAGCTACCGAATGGCGATGGGTCACGCCAACGTGGGCTGCCCCACCAGCGTGGCGGCGAAGTAATCGCTCGCCACCGCGTCATTGAAAGCCGCCGCCGCCCGGCCATAAACGGCGTTGCCCTCCAGGTTGCCCAGCAGGCCGGTGAGGTTCAGTACCACCTGGCTTCGCGCTGTGGGGAACACATCAAAAAACAAACTGAGGGCGTCGCGCAAGGCCTGGTAACTGGCTTGTGGGGCACCACCGTCCAGCGTGTCCACCCGGATGCCCACCCCATTCAGCACGTCGGTGGCCACGGCCTGGTTGGTTTGCCCGGCCCGGGCGCCGAACACACCCGCAGCGTAGGCAGGCCCACCTTGGGCCATGAAAGCCCCCTGTGCCGCCGCGTAGCCGCCTGCGGTCACCGGTTGGCCCAGCGCCCGGCCCAAGGCCACCACGGCAAAGTCCCCGCCCAGCGGCCCCACCGTCAAGTCACCGTCGGCAAAGGCCAGCACCTCCACGCTGCGCAGCACGTCGGTGCCGTCGCGCCCGGCCAGGTTGTCTGCAACCGTGATGCGCGCGCTGGTGGCGTCCCGCTGCACGGTGTAGTCTGCCCGGTTGCCCGTGAGCCGCAGCACATCGCGCCCAGAGCCTCCGTCTGCGGTGTCGTTGCCGCCCGCCAGCACAAAGGTGTTGGCGCTGCCGTTGCCGGTCACCACATCGGCCAGTGCGGTGCCCCGCACGTTTTCAACCACGGTGCCCAGCGCAAAGTCCAGGTTGTTACGCGCCGCGTCGCTGTTGGCCAGGCGCCCCACCGAACTGAACGCGCCATCGCGCAGGTCCACCCTGGCGCCCACGGTCACGGCAGACAGGTCCAGCGTGTCTGTGCCACCGGAATCGACGAAGGTTTGCAGCCGCTGCCCTTGCGTGTCTTCAATCCGGTAAATGGTGTCTTCTGGGGCCACGGGCTTGCTGCCATAGAGGTACTGCAAGGTCAGAATGTCGTAGCGCCCGAAGTCAACCCGGGTTTGCGCCTGGGCCACGTCTCGGTAAGACATGACGGTGTAGGCCAGGTTGTCTTCCAGTACACCGTAGAAGTTGCCCACCGCGTTCGGGTTGGCCGGCTCCCCGGCGTTGTAGTTGCCCGGGTGGTTCAAGCCCAAGGCGTGGCCGATCTCGTGCACCAGCGTGGTGTAGCCGAAGGTGCCGGGCGTGGTCTGGTTGACGTAGGCCAGGTCAATCCACACATCGCCATTCACCTCCGAACCCGGGCCCTGGTTGCTGTTGGGCAAAAAAGCGTAGCCGGCCGATGCGCCCTGCGCGTTGTTGCCCAAGGCCATTTGCCCGAAAGTGGCCCCGGTGTCGGGCACCTCTTTGAAGCTCAAGGCGGTAATCTCGCTGATCCGCGCGAGGATTTGCCGGGTGGCCAGCTTTTGCGCGTCGTTGAACGCGGTGAACGAGCCGGGTCGAGCGCTGCCACCGCCGTCGCCATAGGCCGGTTCGGCCACCATGAAGCTGTAGGTCACCTCCACCGGCGTGCCCACCGCCTGGCCCACGTTCCAGCGGAAATCGGGGCTGTCGATCAACACATCAATCCGGTAATCGCCCGTGAACGCCCGGGCGATGACGGGCAACGGCGGCGGGGGCGGCAAATCAGCACCTTGCACCGCCCCCAGGGGAGCAGACGGGTTGGGGTTTGCAGCGTCAAGGTTGGCGGGCATGGCGAATGAAAGGTAGTTGCTGAAATGGCTTTTTACTACAAACACTGCGCCCAATCCACCCCCCTTTTTGCGGAGCCGTTTGGGTGCTGCACTTCAGCGCGCAGCCCCTTAGAAAGGCGGAATTGGGGCCAAAGCCGGCGGGTTTTTCAGCCAACGGCGCCAGGCCGCGTGCGTATGCTGAACGACATTGTTTTCACCGCGCCAAGCGCCCCACCCCCATGATCGCAGCCACCGCCGTCAATGCCGTTACCAACACCGCTTACACCAATGGCTTGGCCGCCACCAATGCCGCCAACGCCACCGGCGGTGCCGGGTTTGGTCAGATTTTGGCCAGCGCCAACGGCGGAGAGTCGTTGTCCAGGCATGTGTTCCGCAACGGCCGTGTGAGCGTGGACATGCATGCCGACGGCAAACGCATCAACAACGTCAGCTACTACGACGAATCTGGCCAAAAGCTCACCACCTCTGGCTTTTGGCCGCAGGACATTTTGCGCAACTGCGAAAAGTTCAACATCCCCCTGGCCGACTTCAAAGACGTGGGCAAACAGCTGGACGCCGCAGGCGTGGGCTACCGGCCTTACGAACAGTACGCCGTCACGGGCTCCAACCACGGCATAGACTTTGACAACTTGGCCGCCGGCGGCTTGGGCACCGCCTACGACTGGACCGCCGACCCCTTGGTCCACCTCAAAGGCCCGTTTGCCGCAGACCAGCTCAAGGCCGACCAGGCCCTGGCCGAGCGCCTCGGCCTCAAAACACCCGCAGCCGGAACCGCCAGCACCACGGCCCTGGCCACCAGCGCCTCTGTGGCACCGGCATCCGCACCTGCCACACCTGCCGCCCCTGCGGCAGTGGCCGCCAGCAGCGCCAACACCACCAACCCCGTTGCGGCATTGGACGAACTGCTGCAGCTGATCACCCAGGTCAAAGCCAGCTTGCAAAGCGCAGTGCCCACAGCGGCGCCCGCCAGCGCCGCTGCCGCATCTGCTACGGCGAGCAACACTTCCACTACGACCGTGGCCACCAACACCACCACCAGCACAGACGCCGCTGCACAGCCCGTGGGCAACACCACCACCGCACAACGCTTGGCCCAAATGAAAAACCTCCTGGACCTGTTCCTCGCGGCCCGCTGAGGGCTTTAACCCGCCAAAACAGGGCGCTGCAAGCCTACTTCTGTCAAATTTAAAGCCAAATCGGCCTTAAGCCCAGGTAGAGCCTAATGAGTTTGCTACTTTTTACATAGCAAAAATCCGTTCTGCCCTGCGCACACCACCCCACCAAGAAAAAAGCCCCAATATCTTTGCAGATGTTGGGGCCAGTGAACAGGGCCTGCACCGCTGTTTGAACAACGGTGCACCCCGTAAAGGGCGGGTCATGCCGATGGTTTGTTCAGTTCCGTGCGCAAAGCCGCGATGAACGACTGCTGGGCAGCCGTAGCGATACCGATCAAGGTCTGCAGGCGTTTGATTTCTGCATCGACGATGGCGAGGTTCTGAACCTGGGCCTTGGCGATGTCGCTGAGGTCAGACAGGGGGAAGGTCTTGCCATCTATCTGGATGTTAGGAGTTTGGGTGACTGGTTCGGTCATTTTGAATGGGATCAAGAATTACAAAGAAAAAACCCCACCCCCTTATGAGGGGCGGGGTATTTGTGTGATTAATAAGTAATCAGATCAATACAGGTCAGGCGATGATCGTGAACTCACCAACAACCAAGCTTGGGATGTTAGTAAAGGTTCCAATAATTACCGCCGCGCCAGCGCCACTACCGTCTGCATCGTAGCGCAGGACACCATCTGTGGTGTTATAGATGATTCGTTGCGTCAAATTCGCTGCAGCAGCTACACCAGCACCCGACACAAATTCAACTGCAAACAACGCACCGATTGCTCCAAGCTGCGTGAATTCTGCTTTAGACAGCTGGATACTGTCATCGAGAGCAGAGTAATCGGTGATGGTGTCATTGTTGGAATTAGAGATCACGAGGGTATCCATACCAGCGCCCAGTGAAATGGTATCGCTACCGCCACCACCGTTGATTACGTCATTTCCGTAAGCGGCTAGGCACACCACCTTGACCGAACCGTTGCAGCGTGGCCTGGCGTTCAGGCCGGCGGTTTCCAGCGATGCGGCAGCAACTCGGTGATGCGGTGGTTCGGATGTTCTGGCAAACGCTCCAGGACATCCTTCAGATACATCCACGGGTCATGGCCATACAGCTTGGCCGATTGCACCAAGCTCATCACCACGGCGGCACGTTTACCCGCCAGTTCGCTGCCCGCAAACAACCATGCCTTCCTCCCCATGGCCCACGGACGTATCAGGTTCTCGATGTGGTTGTTGTCCACGCTCACCGCCCCGTCGACTAAGAAGCGCCCCAGCCCCGTCCAACGTTTGAGGCTGTAGTCCAGCGCTGCGGCAATGCCGCCGCCATCGGGCACACGCCCCCGCTCTCGCACCATCCAGGCCTTGAGCTCATCCCAAAGCGGTCGGGCGAATTGCTTGCGATGTGCCAGCCGATCCGCCGCCGTCATCTCCCGCGCCTGAGACTCCACACGGTAGATCCGGGCGATCCGCTGGATGGCCTGTGCCGCCACAGGACTCGCGTTGGCACGGGCCATTTCATCGAATTTACGCCGCGCATGCGCCAGACACCCCGCTTCGATGCAACCCTCGCGCCTGAAGACGATGTCGTAGCCTGCGTAGTCATCGCAGGTGAGTGTGCCCGTCCAGCCAGCGAGGAACTGCGCCGGGTACTTCGACCCCCGGCCGGTACAGAAGTCGTAGATGACCCCCGGTGTGCCGTCGTGCTCCCCTCGCGCATAAGCCCAGACATACGCCTTAGCCGTCTTACCGGTGCCGGGTGAGAGCATCCTCACCGGTGTCTCATCGGCGTGGAGCACCGGTGCGCTGAGTACAAAGTCGTGGTGGGCGTCGAACAACGGCGCGAGGCCTGCACCGCCCGCGCCCGACCACGACGCCAGCGTCGAGCGCGGCGTGTGCACACCCGAGCGCGCATTCACCTGCTCAATCCGGTAGTAGGGCATGTGGTCCACGAAGTGCGACACCAGGGTGTGCGCGACCAGGCCAGCCGTAGGTATGCCCTTGTCGATGATCTGGGGGGCCACTGGCTCCTGCACCAAGCGCTCGCAGCATTTGCAGGACCACTTGCCCCGGATGTGGCGGTGCACGAAGAATTCGGCTGGCACCACGTCCAAGCGCTCGCTCACGTCTTCGCCGATGCGAACCATGGCCTGGCCACAGCCGGGCGAGGGGCAGGTGGTGTCTTGGGGCTCGTGGTGGTGCTCCACCCGGCGCAGGTGTTCGGGCAGCGCCTGGCGGCGTGGCGGGCGGCGCGTTCCCGCCGGGGGCGGGTCGGCTGGGGCGGCGTCTGCCGCGCCAATGCCGCCTTGGAGGGCGGCGAGTTGGGCCTGCAGGTCGGCCTCGTCCTCGGCGACGGTGTCCTCGAACATCTGGCGCTGCTGGGCGTTCATGGCCTCGGTCTTGGCGCCAAACTTCCACGCCTTCAGCCGCGCGAGCTCGAAGGTGATGCGCTCGATCTTGGCGTCTTTGAACTTGATCTCACGGTCGCGCTGCGCGATCTGGGCTTGCTGGTCGGCCAACTGGGCCATCAAGGCGGTTGCGATCTCGGCGACGGCCTCTGGGCTCAGACCTTGAAGGTCTTGCACTTTGAGTGTCGTCACATCGAACATGCAAGCATTGTGGCCAAAGGCCCAACTCTGGTCATCGGTGCATATTCGTATTGCAGCGCTATTGACCCTGCCACCCAGGCCGGTGTCAGCACATCAAAGGTGTGTGATGGTCTGCATGTGGGTCAGCCGCTGCCATGGCAGGCCGAGCACCAGGGCATCGAACTGGTCGGCTGTCAGTGCAAAGGTAGGGGCTTCGGTAGCGGGATCTGCGGCGGTGGCGTCAGCCGAGATGGCGGCGTGACGGCCTGGCCAGGTGAAGCCGCCCTGGTGGAGGCGACGGGTGGCGCACCACACCCCGAAGCCGTCGTGCACGAGGAGCTTCATCCGATTGGCGCGGGCGTTGGCGAACAGGTAGCCGTGGTGGGCCTGGGCTGAGCCGAAGACGGCGACCACGCGGGCGAGGAGTTTGTCGGCGCCCGCGCGCATGTCCATGGGTGCAGTGGCCAGCCACATGGCATCGATGCGGATCATCGCAGCAGATCTCGCAGCCACGCTGCGCAATCGGAGGCGCTTGAGATGGGCCAGCTGACGCTGGCCTGAACTGGGCCTCGGCGCAGTTCGATGCGGATATCGGAAGAGGAAATAGTGACCGCCGGCGCAGCGGGTGGCGCCGTGGCCACGGGTGATTGCTTGGGCAAGGCAAGCGCGATGAACTCAGGCCTATGTCCTGGATCGGGTGAGGTGTGGTCGGATTGAGGTCGTATCAAAGATTTGACGCCACGCCCCCTGCGCCACTGGCGCACCAGGTTGGCGTTCAGGCCGAAAGACATGGCTACTGCGGCCAGAGATGCGCCGGGTACATCACAGGCCACCAGAACCTCTCGCTTGAAGTCCTCCCTGTGGGGGCGTCTAGGAAGCCGTCTGTGATCCATTGGTTGCTGTCCATCTAACTTTGATGGATAGCAATGGTGCACCGTTTGGCGCTGCCTTCAAGGTGGGATGGCCAGCCGCTTACCATGGAAGCGCCGATGACTGACGAATTAAAGGATATGGAGACCTCAGCTGCACGATCTGTGATTAGTTGGCTTTCTGATCACAGGCTAATGCATGGCAACATTCAGTCGGTTAACTTCCAGCAGAGCTATGACTTGACTGGGTTGGAAGGTTACACGATGAAGGATTACAACAAATATCGCGATCACTCTTTCATGATCGGCCCTGTCGATTTACCCTCCAAAGTCACCGATCTGGCCGCGCCAGTTGCGGGCCTTATCACGCCATCCGAGCCAGTTACACCGAATCAGAAACGGCGCCATCACCGCGCTCGACATGGCCGCAATAGTTGCTGCTCTCCCGAAAACCATGGCTGCGCACAGCGACAGATGGCTGGCTGAAAGGGCTATGGCTGTGATTCACGGCCTTGCCAACCCCTACGACCGTGTCAACGGTTTTCACAACTCCGCGTTGTTGAGATCCCAGTGATTTCTGGGTTTGGGAGCATTTCCCAATGAGGTGTGCATATCGGCTCACCTTTCGCGCACTGTCGCATCTGGCTTATCGCCATCGTCTTTTGGCCATCCCTCTAGCTGGCCAGTGGGTTTCTGTCTTTTATACCGGCCAGGTTCTCTGGCCGATGCTCGTCTATTTTGGAGATTCAATGCCACCTGTTATCAAGCCTCGCCCCTCTCAACTTGCCAACGT
Organism: Burkholderiaceae bacterium; assembly: GCA_017848435.1. Classification (GTDB taxonomy): domain Bacteria; phylum Pseudomonadota; class Gammaproteobacteria; order Burkholderiales; family Burkholderiaceae_C; genus PCRC01. The sequence goes on from JAFEHU010000037.1 coordinate 10,814, forward strand.
TTCTGCCCACGTTGCAATCGATACCCCAGTGCAAATTCCCTCTGCCGCCGGTTCGACCTGGGATGGAACCCTACCGTTTTCTCCTGTTGCCAACCCATCAACGCAAGTCGCAAACCTACCGCTGTTTCCAACACAGCCAGGTGAAACTGCTCCAGTGACAACGGTAACCAGTGAAAAAAGCGGGTTGATCCTGTCTGAAATGCATGCCTTCCTGATCTCACTGGGTTTGCCGGTGTCGGTGCTCGACAGCCACTCCCTGAAGTTCGAGTTCGAAAACGGGATCTACCTGTTTTGCCTGGATCGCAATCTGCCGTTTTACTTCTCGGTTCATGCCAATCACTTGGTACCCGACAAGATGTTCGGTCAGGTTTCAGAGTTTGGGGGGGAAGACAGGAAATTGCTAAAGGAAAAGCTGTCTCTCGAACTGGGGGATAGCTACAAGATGGTGAAGTACCAAGTGAGTGACGATGGTCAGGTGAATGCAACACTTGAGTTGTGTGCCAACACAGTGAAAGATCTGAAGCCCTGGTTCTCGTTTTGTCTGGGTCTGATGAAAGCTGCGATTTCACGGTTCATGCCTCGGTATGGGGAAAGCCTGAGTTCACCTGATTTTGAAATTCCTAGTCTGATGCTTCACTGACGGTTGGAATCAGGGTTAGCACCCTGAATTCCATCAGTGCCATACAAGTCTGACAAATGAAAACCGGGTGAAGCCCAAAAGAAATTCACCCGGTTTCGTGCGAAAACAAATCAGCGATTAAGCAGCTGGCTTGTTCAACTCGTTGCGCAATGCAGCGATGAAGCTCTGTTGAGCAGCTGTAGCAATACCAATCAGGGTCTGCAGACGCTTGATTTCTGCGTCAACGATGGCGAGGTTCTGAACCTGGGCCTTGGCGTTGTCGCTCAAATCTGAGAGTGGCAGTGTTTTGCCGTCGATTTGGATGGATGGGGATTGGATGTCTGTCATATGTCAATTTTCCTGGTGATCAAAGAAAAACCCCTAAGTCTTTAGAACGAAGGGGTTTCTCCGACTTAACTGAGCCACCTTTCGGGTGGTCTCAGTTGGATGGCTAACTCAACTTCAGACGAAGTTTGCGCCGGTGAAGGCGTCGGCACCAACGTTGTTGAACACACCAACCAGTTCAAGCTGTGTAACGTTAGCTGCACCCACGTCACCACCAGCTGAGTTGTTGGTGAACTGGAACAACGCTGCGTTGTTACCACTGTACAGGGCGATGGTGTAGTTGCCATCTACAGCATTACCAACAGAGTTAGCAATCAAAGTGGTGATAGCACCGGTAAAACCACCTACGTTTGAAGGTGTGCCAGCGTACTGGGCAACTGAACTATTGACTTCGATAACACTGTTAATACCAACCGTTAGGTTGGCGTTCGCCGCACTGATGGTTTGGAATCCACCATTGTGGGCTTGGGCACCAACCAACGAACTGACCTGGTCGTTAGCAACCGTGAAGTTGTTCACATTCACGTAACCACCGTTGGCGAGTGTTGTCAAAGCCGTATTGGTGATGTTCACTCGGTCGGCAACTGCATCGGTGCCCAAAGAAGCGGTATAGACAGCTGCTGCGGTCGTACCTGCACCCAAGGTAGCGTTGATTGTGTCAGCGCCCACATTGCCCACCACGCTTTGAGCGTTAGCTGGAGTTGCGTTGAACGTGAACACGTTAGTTGCATTGGCGAGGTTATAGGTCTCAACCGCAGCTACAGCAGTTCCCGTGAATGCATTGGTAAACGTGATGGAGTCGCTTGCGCCGGCGGCTGTGATGGTGGCAAAACCATGCTGAGCGGCGGTCATTGTGATGCCACCAGTCAGATTAAGAATGCCTGTAATGGCTGCACCACCGTTCACACCTGCAATGTTAGCCCCGTTGGTTGCCTGGACGGTGTCGGTTGCATTGGTATTGTAGGTGCCAGTTACGGTCAAACCACCCACAATGATCGTATCCGCCGCTGCGTCGTTTGAGGTGATGTTTACACCCGTCGCGCCAGCATTGACAGTGACTTGGTTGGCCGTGTTGTTGGCAACTGCGGTTGTATCGTAAGTCTCAATGCCGACACGGGCAGTGATCGCACCGGCACCAGAGATGCTGTAGGTCTGTGTGTTAGCCGCATTGAGAATATTTCCGATTCCCTCGTGCTGAACTTGACCGATCGTGAAGACAACGCCATTGGTATTTGCGAAGTCGACGTTTGCAAAGCCGGGTGCTACACCGGACAGTGTCGCACTTGCTGCTACAAGTAGTGTGTCGTTGCCTGAACCATTCAACGCACCGGTCGTTACCAGACCGCCCAGATTCAAAACGCTGACCTGACCAGCATTCGAAGATTCTGTCCAGTTTTGACCTGCGGCGCCCAGAGTGAAGGTAGAGCCACCTGCAACACCGTAGCCTGCGACGTTGGCACGACCTGTCAGAGTGGCCACATCAGAAATGTTCAGCCGGTCGCCTGCATCCAATGCATTGGCGAAATTCACCACTGCGTTGTGCTGAGCAATGGTCAGCGTAGGTTGCGAGTTTACACCGCCGCCAGCCAGGTCAATGGTGCCGAAGCCTGAGGATGCGCCGCCGTTCAGAGCAACGATGCTGTTGTTTCCAATGAACAATGTGTCGTTGCCGTTGAAGCCTGTATAAGCAACGTTAGCTGCGACATTGCCACCCAAGGTGACAACCAGCGCGGAGTCAGCATTGCCTTGATTAGCCTGCAGCGACTGTGTGCCATTGGTCGCGAACGGGCTGTTTCCAGCATTCACTTCTTGGATCACAACTACGGGGCCGGTACCGGTCAGGGCAGCAGGGTTGGTCAACGTCACGTCGTAAATCGCATTGCCAGCAGCGCTGTTGTCGATCACGGCATTGGTAAAGGTGAAGGTCCCTGCACCAGCGTTCACCAAAGCGAAGTTGGTGTCCACCACGTTGAAGTTCAGGCTACCACCGTTCAGGATGATCTTGCTCAAGTCGATGTTGTTACCACCAGGCACGTCGTCGATGATGATCAACTGGTGACCGAAGGCACCGGTGAATCGAACACCCGTCAAAGCGGCCAACTGCGAGGCGCCAATGACCAAAGCCGAGTTCGGGTCAACAAATTCGACGCCCGTCATGCCCAAACCAAACAGGTTGGTAGCACCGAAGGTGGCGATGACATCAACCAGCGGGTTAGTAACTCCACCAATGCCGGTTTGACCACCCAGATTGATTGTGCCGGTCACAGCGCGCGCGCCAACTACGCCATTTGCATAGGCGTTGATGTTTTCACCGGTCAGAGCGTCGACACCGTATGCACCAGCCGCGAAGTTACCCAAGATCACCACGCGGTCGTTACCGCCACCAGTGGTGATGTTGACAGGGGTTGCTGCGGTATCACGGTCCAGGAACACGTCCAGAGCAGATTGGCCAGTCAGACTACCAGCTTGGATCGAAATGCCCGTGGTGGCGGCAGCCACGTTGGGGTTGTTGATGGCCTTGACGACCAGTCGCTCTTGGTTCTGCAAAACTTGTGCAGCGGTGCCCACGTTGGCTTCCACACGAGCTGCTTGGTAAGCGTCCACCAAGCGGTCCACGATGGCGTCGTTCAGCACCAAGATGCTGTTTTGTGCCACGGTGGTGTCATTGGTGAATTCCAGTGTACCGACGTTGCTGATGTTGGCCAAGTCGCCTTCGGACACGGTGGCCGAATTGCGAACTTCGATCACATCCGTGTTGCGCATGGAGTCAACATCGCGGGTCGCTGCTGCAGCCGCAGTAATGACGCCGCCGATCACGCTGGTGTTCTGCGTAACGTTCGAGGTGGCACCACCGTCAATGATGGCCACTCCATTGATATTGGCATCAGCGAGGATGAAGCGGTCGGCAGTGGAAGTATTGCCACCACCATTCAGAGCACCTTCTTCACCACGGTACTCGAACGAGTTGTTGGCGGTCAGGGTGCGTGCGTCAATGGTCACACCACGCTCAACACCAGTAGCAGCAGCGATGTTGCCACCGATACCGTTGCCGTTGTTCGTTGCACCGTTGGCAGCGACTGTGTTGTCGTTGGTCGAGTTGGCTGGGTTTGCTTGACCAGCGTCGTTGGTGGCATCGTTGTCGTTGACGATGATAAGCTGGCGACCGTTACCGTTAACAGCACCGTTGGTGGCCAACAAGTCGTTGGTCAGCGTCAGGTTGTAGGAGTTGACCGCGTTGCGTGCATTGGAACCACCCACACCGTTGCCAATCAAGCGCAGGATTTCAAAGTTGGACACGTTGGTCCACTCAGAAGCCGTGATGGTCACAGCAACGCCGTTTCCGTCGATGCCCAAAATGTCTGTTCCAGCGCCGCCGTTGACAGTGTCAGAAATTGTCAGACCAGCAGTGAAGCGGTTTGCAGCACCAGCACCGATCTGGTCGAAAATAACGGTATCGTTACCTGTACCAAACTGGATGTTTTGACCACCCAAGCTTGCTGCAGCAGCGTTGTCGCTCACCCGAATGACGACGTCGCCGGCGTATGCGGTAGAAATGAAGTTTGCAGCCACGATACGCTCAGCAGCACCAGCACCAATATCGCTGCGGCTGCCGTTGGTTGGACGACCATTGATAGCAGTGACAGCGCCCGAACCGGTACCACCGTCAAGCGAAGCGCCTGATTGGTCCCAACGGTAGGCGTTGGCAGTTGCATCGAGGTTCATGAATTGACCTGCGGCACCGCCGGTCACAGTCAGAGTACCCGTGTGTTCCGCAACTTGAACCAACTCGATGGCATTGGATTCGTTGTCGGTGTCGTTGATGGTGATGTTCTCAACACCAGCTGTACCCTGGGCGCGACCAGCACTCGCCAAAGTGGCGGCAGCGGCGTTACCGTCTGCGTTGAGTGCGAAGTTAAAACGGGTGGTGTTGTTCAGGTCGGTCACCAGGCTGATGGCCACGGTGTCAGCGGTACCGGAAGCGTTGTCCAGGTTGACCAAGACTTGGGTGCTGTCGCCCGTGACGTTGCTGTTGATACCAGTCGTGCGAGATACACCGTGGTTGATGCTCAGTGCACCAGCCTGGGCAGCCGTCAATTCGCGCAGGTCGAAAATGCCAGCTGCAGGAGCTGCAGTTTCGTTGCGCAGGAAGATGCGCTCAAGTCCACCGATTTCCGACACGTCGACGATGACGTTGGCGTTACCTTGCAGGCGAACTTCGAGGTTCTCCATGCTGGTGATCGTTGGGTTAACGGCGTTAACGGTGGGGTCAAGCAGGCTGTTGTGCAGCACGAGGGTATCCACACCGCCGTTGCCGTTGATGACCAAGTTTGTATCGGCAATACCACCATTGCTGATGATCGTGTCGTTGGCAGTGCCACCGTTCACGGTCGTGAACACTGTGGTGCCCGAGTTGGTCGGGTCAGGGCGACCTGTTTCGAAACCAGAGATGTCAACGGTCAAACGGCCTGTTGCAGTCGTTCCGTTGATGGCAGCCAATGGACCACCGCTGTTGGTGAATGCCACGCCCTGGTACTGGTTATATTCGCCCTCGGAAACCGTGAAGGCTTGACCCAAACCAGCGTTGTTACCAGCCACCAGCACGTTTGCACCGCTATTGGACAAGCCAAGGTTGGCAGAACCGACGAGGTTCAAAACACGGGTTTGCGAGCTGTTGAAAAAGTCGATTTGGTTGGTCGCGCCTTGCGAGTTGATCGTGACTGTTTCAAAACCTTCTGCTGTACCGGCCGCGTTTGCGAGGTTATCACCCACGCGCAACTGGCGCAGGGTAACGTTGTTGATGTTGAAGGTTGCTGCTTCCGTCGACGCTGCGCCAGTGGCGGACAAAGCGCCTTCCTGGAAGTCGTAGTCGATGAATGCGGGGGTCGACACGCCGGAAATGCCAAAGGTGTTGGTACCAGAAGTGTTGATGTTGGCAAACGTGATTTGCTGCGTACCCAGAGCCTGGTTGATGCGGGTGACGTTCAGTGTGGTCAGGCCAACTGCATCTTGCAGGTCAAGCGTAGCAACTGGCAATCCCTGGGGGCCAGGGGCAGAGCCAGTGAATTGAACGTTGATGGTGGAAATGTTGTTCAGTACAGGCGAAATGGTGGTACCACCGTTGTCGTTCGCATTGCCCAGAACAGCGTTGAGGGTAGCGTTCGTGCCAGTACCGGTGAGCGTGTCTTCGTCTTGCAGGCTGTTGATACGGTCGTCACCACCTGGGGTGAACACGAGGCCAGCAGTGAACACGTTGCCGGTCAGGACATCGGTGTTTGCAGTGAGCGAACAAGTTTTGATTCACCGTGAATCATATTTCTATCGAGGTGAATCATAAACTGCCAGGTTTTTTTGCCTGATTCACCCGCCTTGTTCCCACCGCATTTGCCCAGTTTTACCCACTTCCTATTGGTTTGACTCGACTTTCACCTCGAAAGACGGCATGACGTGTCCGACCATCTTCCCGCAACCATCCCATCGGTGGGAAAACAGTGGGTCAATATTTGTCCACGCGGAGATTTCCCCTAAGTACCTGTTTGCCGACACCCCAGGTTGCAATCTATGCAGTCACTTTCCGGGGAACTGTGAGACTGAGTTGGGTCTAACAGACTTGGCCGGTCGGTGAAGCAGATGTTCGAACTCGCCAAGCCGTGGTGTGGGATCTGCAGATCGAAGAAGCACTCTAGAGAATGCCTTCCGACACTCAGGCTACTAGGCAGCGACGACGCTGGTTCGCACTTCCACCTTGAGTGCACGCTGGAGCGCAGCAAAGATTGCAGAGATGTTGTTCACCGTCGGGTTGCCAGATGCCGACAACATCCGGTGGAGACTTTTTGCGGGTTTGTGAATCTCTTCAGCTAGCGATTCAAACCCAACTGTTGCATTTACCAAGTCACGCAGAATCAGTTTTGCGGTCGCTGGCTCACCGTCAACTAACAACGCGATGGCCTCGTTGAGAAGCGCCTGAGCGAAAGCGGGGTCGCTCTGTACCCGAGCAGCCACTGTTTCTTTGAAATTACGGGTCAACGCCATGGTTCACTCTCCTTACTTTGTTTGCGCTTTACGGCGCTTGTAGTCATCCCACAATGAGACGGCCTCATCGATGTCCCTCTGCTGGCGCTTCTTACTTCCGCCCCCGAGAAGAACAATGATCTTCAGGCCATCTTTCGCCAGGTAGATTCGGTAGCCTGGCCCCCAGTCAATCTTGTACTCACCGATGCCGCGAAACCACTCCACGTTAGACAAATTACCTCGCTCCATACGTGATGCAGCAACACTGACCTTGGCTGCAGCCATCGAATCAAGTTCGTTGAACCACTTCGCGTAGGGGCTGCTCCCATCGGGCAATAGCAACTCTTTGATTTGGAGGCTCATCGTTTCGATGGTAACATATATGCTCCCAATTCAAACGCTTGATGACTGGTTAGATGGGCCACGCCGAAAGGGAGGCTTATCTACTTCACACGCCCACGCTATGGTAAGCGCGCGGCGAACCCGTGTTGACCGCCTCAGACGGTTCTGTTTGGCGGTCAGATTTCAGAGGGCTGCCAGCGGTGCGGCAGCAGCTCATCAATGCGACTGGCCTTGTGCGTCGGCAGGCGGGTCAGCACATCGTTGAGATGGGCATACGGATCGTGTCCGTTCATGCGGGCCGACTGGATCAGACTCATCACGGCCGCCGCCCGCTGGCCCGCGCGCAGGCTGCCAGCAAACAGCCAGTTGTTTCTTCCGATGGCAATGGGCCGGATCTGGTTCTCGATCCAGTTGTTGTCCACGGGTAGATTCGGATCGTCAACAAAGCGCGTCAACGCATCCCAGCGTTTGAGGCTGTAATCCAGTGCCTTGGCGGTGGCCGAGTTCCCCGCCACCTGCTGGCGTTGCAGCAGCATCCATTTGTGCAACGCATCCAGTATCGGGCGACTGCGCTGCTGGCGCACCTGCAGCCGCTCAGGCGCCGATAGGGTTTGAACTTCCCGCTCAACCTCGTAGAGACGGGCGAACTGCGCCAGCGCCACCCCGGCAATCTGGCTCTTGTTGGCCGCGTGCAGGTCGAAGAAACTGCGCCGGGCGTGCGCCAGACAGCCCACCTCCGTCACGCCTTGGGCAAAGCTGGCTTTGTAGCCAGCGTAGTCGTCACAGACCAAACTGCCACACCTGGTGCCCAGGAACGCGCGGGCGTGCTCACCGGCACGGGACTCGCAGAAGTCATAAACCACTGCACGCGTGGCCTCAAATGCGCCCGGTGCGTAAGTCCACAGGTAGGCACGGTGTGTCTTGCCATTGCCCGGCTTGAGCATCGCCACCGGCGTCTCATCGCCGTGCAGTACCCGGTGCTGGAGTACGTCGGCCTTGAGGGCATCGACCAACGGTTGCAGGCGTGCGCCGCAGGAGCCCACCCACTGCGCCAGGGTCGATCTTGGAATGGCCAAGCCAGCGCGCCCGAGGATGATCTCCTGGCGGTACAAAGGCTGGTGGTCGGCGTACTTGGCCACCAGCACCTGGGCCAGCAGGCCGGCAGTGGGGATGCCCTTGTCAATGACGTGCGCGGCAACCGGCGCCTGCGTGAGGGTCTGGCACTTGACGCACGCCCATTTGCCTCGGACATGCCGCTCGACCGTGAAGACGCCGGGTACATAGTCCAGCTTCTCAGCCACGTCCTCGCCAATGCGCTTCAACTGGCAGCCGCAGCCGGGCGCACTGCAGGTGGTGGATCGGGCTCATGGCGAACCTCGCGCCGGGGCAGGCTCGCTGGCAGAGGGGTGCGTTTGGGCTGGCGCCTGACCTGGGAAGTGGACTCGGCGGGCTGGAGTTGCTCGATCTCCTGGGCGACGGCAGCCAGGTCACTGTCGAGTTCTTCTTCCAGCAGGTTGCGCTGCTCGGCAACTGTGGCGCTCGGATTGGGCCGCAAACTTCAGCCGCTTGAGCAGCGCACACTCGTAGGCGAGTTCCTCGTTGAGGGCGCGCTGGTGGCGCAGCTCGGTGAGCAGGCTTTGGCTCACTTCGCGCAGGTGCACTGCGTCCAGTTCGCCCAAGGCTTGTTCGTCGATCACCACCATGGGCCCCAGTATGCAAGCCCGCACCGGATCAGGCCATTGGCGCATCTCCGGATTGCCACCGTGACACCCTCACTTGGAAGATTAGCACCACGGTGATGGCGCCTTGTGAGCCCACGCGCTGCCAGGGCAGGCCTAGCACCAGGGCGTTGAGCTGGGTGTGCTCCAGTGCCACGTTTGGGCTGCCCCGCGACGCCCAAACGAACTTGCCCTGGTGCAGCCGACGCGCGGCCAGCCACAGGCCCACCCCGTCGTGCACCAGGATCTTCATGCGGTTGGCGCGCTGGTTGGCGAAGGCATAGGAGTGGTGGGGGTGGGCGGCACCGAAGATCACCCGTGCCAGCGCTGTGTCGGTGCCTGCGCGCATGTCCAGTGGGGCGGTGGCCAGCCAGGCCGCATCAATCCTGATCATGCGCGGATCACCGCAGCAACTCGCGAATCATCTGGGCGCATTCGGCTGCGCCAGACAGAGGCCAAAGGACGGTCACGGACTGGCCCGCTCGCTGGCAGTCGATGCGGATGCTGTGCGCCGCAGTGGGTGGGGATGCCGGTGGTAACTCCTCGGTCGGGGGCGTCAATGCGGTGCTCAGATTGATTGGTATGAATGCGGGGGGCGGTGCCACAAGAGCCGGGGTGCTGGAGCCAGCGTCAAGCCGGTGATGCCCTTGCTCCCACTCTTTGAGCCACCGATGGAGCACATTGGCGTTCATGCCATGTTGGAGCGCCAATGCTGCAATGGAAGCGCCGGGCATTCTGCAGGCTGCTGTCAGTTCGGCTTTGAACTGCGGGCTGTAGGTGCGGTGGGTACGCCGCTCGGGGTTGCGAGGAGTCTGAGAGTCTTTGAGCATCGTGTACACCCCAATGTTGCGTGCACACGATCTTGCTCACCCAGCCTCGATTGTTCAAGATGGGTTGGCTGGACGCTTAGACGCTATGGGCGACAGCCACCTAATGGCGTGAACCATGAAAAAAGCCCCGGTACCTGCAGGTGCCGGGGCTGGGGGGGTGACGCCGGTCAGGCGTCAACCGCGGGCGGGGTTCAGGCGCCGAACACGCTCAACACGCCAGCCGTGTTCACGATGGCGGCTTCTTCGGCGTTGCTCACACCCACCAGCACAATGGCGGCCTGGCTGACGCCGACGCCTGCGTCTGCGTCAAAGATCACCAGGGAGTCGGCGCCGGTGTTGCCGTTGGCGCCCACGGTGAACACGCCACCGGTGTAGGTGCCTTGCACGATCAGGTACTCGTTGTCGGCCAGCACACCGTTCACGTTGGCCACAGCGGCCGCGTTGCCCAGGTTGAGGGTGTCGCCCGTGATCAGGTCGCGAATGACTTCAGTGCCGGTGTAGGTGTTGCCTTGCACCGGGTTCAGCGCGTTGTTGACCGCGCCTGCTGCCTGTGCAAAGCCCACCACGCCTGCGTCGCCCAGGGCGTACAGCACGGTGTCGTTGCCAGCGCCGGTGGTGATGTCGTCTGCACCCACGCCACCCGAGAGCGTGTCGTTGCCAGCACCGCCGTTGAGCACGTCTGCGCCGTTGCCGCTAGACAGGTTGTCGGCAGCGGTGCCGCCGGTGAGGTTGTCTGCGCCAGCGCCGCTCACAAAGGTGTTGGCCGTGGCCGCAGCACCCACAAAGGTGAGGTTGACGTTGGAGGCAGCGGCGTCGATGTCAATGGCGCCTGTGGCGGCAGAGGCGTTGACCGAGGCCAGCGCGGCCGTGCCCACCAGGTCGGCGGTGATGTTGCCTGCGCCGGTGAGGGTGAGGCTGGTCAGGTCAGAGTCGGTCAGCGCTGCAAAGTCAACGTTGCTGGTGGCATTGATGGCGACGGTTTCTTCGTCGTTGATGGTCAGGTTGATCGGGCCTTGTGCAGCGCCAGAGTCGTTCACCAGGGTGATGGCGTTGGTGGTGGTGTCCAGCAGGCGGCTGAAGCTGTGGGTGTTGGCGCCGTTGGCCAGCAGCCCCAGCGTGGCGACGTTGGCAGAACCAGACACCACGGCAATGTTGCCGGCCGCATTGAAGTTGATGCGGCTGAAGCCAGGGTTGGACACAAACTGCACCATGTCCTGGTTGGCGGCCAGGGCCAGCGTTTCAAAACCGCTGACGTTGGCCACTTGCAGGGCCAGCACGGTGGCGCCAAGGCTCAGGGTGTCGGTGCCGTTGCCGCCGGTGACAACGTCGCCCAGCAGGTCGGCTGCGGTGGCGGCCACAACGGTGTCGTCGCCATCGCCACCGTCAATGACATCGAGGCCGGCGCCGGTGGTGATGGTGTCGTTGCCGGTGCCGCCGTTCAGCACGTCGTTGCCAGTGCCACCGGTGATGGTGTCGTTGCCAGCACCGCCGTTGAGGGTGGTAGCCAGCGCGGCCTGGCCGATCAAGGTGTCGCCACTCGCACTACCGGTGATGCTGGTCACGCCCACGGCATTGGCGGTTTGGGTGAGCACCGCGGTGCCGCTGAGGGCCGACGCATTGATGCTGCCGCCGGTGACGGCGCCAACACTGAAGCTGTTGCTGCCAGAGAACACCACGGCGGTGCTGCCGCTGGTGCCGGTGATGGCGCCGGTGGTTTGGGCCGTGGCAGCGCCAGTGCCGGTACCCACCAGGTTGAGCGTTTCCACGCCTGTGGCGGTGAGGGCACGGCCGTCAAACACGTTGGCGGCAGCGGCGGCGGTGTTGTTCAGGGTCACCACGTCTGTGGTGCCGGTGCCGGCACTCACCAGGTTCAGCTGCTGGCCAAGCGCGGCGGCCAGGTTGACGGCACGGGCACCGCTGTCTACCGTGACAGTGCGGGCAGCGCCAGCCAAGCCGTTGAGCGTGAGTGTTTCCAGCCCAGCCTGCACAGTGGCCAGCACCAGGTCGCCCGCCAGAGCGTCGCTGACGGTGAGCGATTCAATGCCGGAAATGGTGGCCACTGCGGGCAGCACGGGCGCCAGAATGGCCGTCAGGTCGGCCGAGCTGGCAACCAGGGTGTCGGTGCCGTTGCCGCCGGTGATGGTGTCAGACGTGCCAACCGCCAGGTTGGCGGTCAGGCCTGTGACGGTGAAGGTGTCATTGCCGTCGCCACCGTTCAGGCTGACGATGCCAGCGCCGGCGGTGACGGAGTCGTTGCCTGCACCACCCAGCACGGAGTCGTTGCCGGTGGCGGTGTTGAGGGCGTCGTCGCCGGTGCCGCCGACCAGGAAGTCGGCGTTGGCGGTGCCGGTCAGCGTGTCGTTGCCGGCCCCTGCGTTGATGTAGACCGGGCCGGCGCCATTGGCGCCCAGCGTGTCAGCGCCGCTGGTGCCCAGCGCCACTTCGCCAAACACGCCGCGTGCGTCGCCAGAAACGAGGTCGCGCACGTCAAAGCTGGCGCCGGTGAGGCGTGTGCCTTCGTCGTCAACGCGGTGCACCACACCACCGGCTGGCAGGTCGCCTGCAGCGTTTTCTTCTTGCAGGCGCACAGCCAAGCCGCTGTCTTGTGGGGCCGTGGCCGAAGCGTCGTTGCTGCTGCCGTTGCCGACTTCGGCGCTGGTGAAGCTGACGCGCACCTGGTTGGTGGCACCGTTCACGGTGACGTTGTCAAAGAGGTTGCCTGCGCCGAGGTTGAGCGCTTTGGCGCCAGCGTCACGCATGTCGAGTGTGACCGCTTCTGCGGTGGTGTTGCCCGTAACGGTCAACGCCGTGGCAAAGCCGGTCAGGTCCACGTTTTGGCCTGTGCCGCCCAAAATCACGGTGTTCAGGCCTGCGGCCGAGGCCAGCGTGCCCAGGTTCAGGCTGTTCACCGCAGTCAATGTTTCAATTGAGCGGACGTTCTGGAATTGGCCGTCGGACACACCGGAGTTGTTGGTGATGCTCAGCACGTCGTTGCCAGCGCCACCGGTGAGGGAGTCAAACGACTGGAAGCTGGCCGAGGTGGTGAGGAAGGTGTCGTTGCCAGCGCCACCGGTGAAGTTGTCCACCCCTGCGGTGAGCGTGAAGCTGCGGTCCTGCGAAGGCTTCACGTCAAAGCTGACGGTGCTGGCCGGGTTGGTAGAGTAGGCGGCAGAGGCGGTGATGGTGTCGTTGAATGTCAGGGCCGCGCCGCCGTAAGTGGCATTGCCTTCCAGCGTGGAAAGAATATTGACCAGGTTCAGTACCACCTGGCCGCGTTCCGTGGGGAAAGCGTCGAAGGCTTGCGTCAACGCGTCCAGAAGGGACGAAAACGCAGCAGGGTTAGTGGTAACGCCAGAAATGCCCAGGTTGCCCAGCACGGTTCCCGCGAGTGCCGCATTGCCGACACCCGAAAAGTTGCTCGCAATTTGCCGCGCGTAAGTGGGTGCGCCGTTGGCCTCCACAAAAGCCAGGTTGTTGCTGTACACCGCATTGCTGGGCGCGACGCCAAAGAACGCTTCGAGGGTTTTGAGGACGGTGGCGGGGTTGCCAAAAATTTGCTGGGCCATGGGTTCCTTGGGTGCTGAGATGGTTGAGAAAGGGGGCTGTCGATTGACAGACATGCCATGTTATGAATTTCGCAGGGCGACATGACGGAGAAAAGGGCAGTGAATTTGCTGCATTTCTCGTTCTCAGGCAAGAACGCTCACAAGCCATGGCCTGGCGGTGGCGGGATCGACCCTTTGGGGTGCGTCATAAAGCAAAACCCCGCTTTGTGAGCGGGGTTTTGCTTGGACGGAGGTTCTACCTCCAGCAATTCTCTTAAGAGAATCGCGGGGAATTACCCAGATTTACACGAACGAGAAGTCGGCGGCGTTGATGGCACCCGTCACGCCGGTGATGTTGATGATCAGGTCATTGGCCAGGTCGACGTTGGCCACGCCATCGTTGACGAGCAGGTAGCGACCGGCAAGATTGCCGCTGGACACGGTGATGTCCAACGCACGTGCCGATGTGGTGGTGGAGGCATTGAGCGCCACTGAGTTCAAGGCTGTTGTCAGCTCTGTGAAGTTGTTGATGGCAGTAAGCGTACCCACAGACCTTGCGCTGATAACGACTGTTGCCGCATTGGTGAAGTTAACGAGGCTGTTCACCACGGCCATCGTACCCACCACGTCCAGTTGGAATACGTCCCCGGCGGCGGGACCATTGCCGTTGAAGTCGGTTACGCGGTCCAGGTTCGCGTTGGTGGTGTCGTTCAGCGTGAACTGGGCGTTACGGGTTTCTGCTGTGTTGACGAAGACAAAAGTGTCGTTGCCCGTACCACCCGTCAGCACGTCGGCGCCCGCACCACCGGTGATGGTGTCGTCGCCACCACCTGCCGAGACCACGTCGTTGCCTGCGCCCGCGGCAATCACGTCCACACCGGTGCCGCCTGAGACGGTGTCGGCGCGGTCAGAGTTGAGCGTGAGGGTGTTTTGCTTTCCATTCGCGGCGTTGCCCAGCACCACGGTGGAACCTGGCATGTCCAGGCCCGCGCTGTTGATGATGGTCAACTGAACGTCGCCCGTGGCGGTGGAGTTGACGGATTGCACCCTGCCCACACCGGAGGTCAGCTCGGTGAAGATGTTGCCGGTGCCCCCCAAGGTTACGGTGTTGATGCCGCCGTTGGTGTTGTTGATGATGAACGCGTTACCGGGGCCCATGGCGCCAATGTTGCCACCGCTGGCACGCAATGCCACGGTGTTGATGCCTGCTGCGTTGTTAGCCGTAATGTCGGCGTTACCCGTAAGAGCCAGATTGCCTGCGCCCACCTCAATGTCGATGGCGCTCAGCGCTGTGGAACCAGAGATGTCGCCAATGCTGGCGCCCCCGTTGGCGGCAGCGATGGTAAAGCTCTGCAGGGAATCAGCCGCAATGTTGCCAATGGTCACACTGCTACCCAAGCCGCTAGCGCGCAGGGTCAAGTCGGTCAGCGTATTTGCCGCCATGATGGCACCTGTGGCTAGTGCAGAACCAGCGGCATTGGCGTTCAGAGTCAGGGTGCGGCTGGTGTCGGTGCCGTTGGCCGTGTTGTCCAGCGTCAATGCGCCGAACGTCTGTGGCCCGGTACTACCGGTCGATACCGTCACATTGGCCGCGTTTTGTACAGAAATGGTGCTCGCAGCCATCACCGGACGTGCCAAGTCCAGATTGAGCGATTGGTTGGTCAACGTGTCGGCGTAGGTAAAGCTAATGTTGCCAGTGGTGCCTGCTGTGCTGGTTTTGACGCTGGTGCCTGCGGTAGCGTTGGAAACGGTCAAGGTACCGCCACCTTGGAAGTCCAGCGCAACCCCGCCGGTCGCGTTCAGCATGTTGAGGGACGAGTCAGCTTGGGTCAGCTGGATGGTTTCCACACCGGAAATCACGGCGGCAGCGTTGGCGGCAGCGCCAAGAATCAGTGTGTCACTGCCGTTGCCTGCTGACACGAGGTTGGTGGTCAACAGGGCGGTGTTGAATCGAACGGTGTCTGCGCCGTTGCCCGTGAATACCGAAGTGTTTGCGCCACCAGTGAGGAACAGGTTGGCCTTGGCGGTGTCGGTGGCTTGAACGGTGGTCACGCCTGCTGCAATGGCCGTCAGATTGGTAGGGCTGCCAATAGTCACGTCGCCACCTCCGGTGACCTGCAGCGTGGTGAACGTGCCAGTCAACGCGTTCAGGGTGTTGGCCTGCCCGCTGGTGGTGGTGAGGCGCAGGGCTTCCACGCCTGCACCCAAGGTGACCGTACCGGCCGTGGTGCCCACCAAGTCCACCGTCACGGTGTCTGCAACACCGGTGACGCTGGCTGCGTTGTAGCCCACGTTCAGGTTGCCGTTGGTGCCGATGAGCCGCAGCACGGTGCTGGGCAGTTGCATATTGGTAACTGTCAAACCACCCTGGCCGCCAAGACCCAGAACTTTCAGGCCAGCGTAGTTCAGGGCGTCTACCGAAAGCACGCCCGACAACACGTTGAAACCGACGTTCTCGATGTTGGTGAAGTTGACGGTGCTGTTCAGGGGCGTGGCACCGGTGATCTGTACGATCAGGGTGTCGTTGTCTGTGGTGCTGTCGTCAACGATGCGGTCCCCGTTGTTCAGGGTGTTCAGGTCGGCGGTGCCGCTGGAGTTGCCAGTGGTCTGGCCCGAGCCGATGGTGTCGATCCCTGACGTCAATGCATAGGTGGCCACTGGTGTCAGGGAGGTGTCATTGACTGTCACAGTGGCGGCGGGGGCATTGGCTTGGCCTGTGCCGATCAGGGTGAGGGTCAGGCTTTCAGCCCCTTCGGTCAGGTTGTCGGCCGCCAGGGGCACGGTGATGGTGCCCACGCCGTTGTTGATGGTGACGGTGCCTGACAGGTTGCCGCCCACCACGTCAGAGGGTGCCACGCCGGTGATCTGGAAGGTGTACACCGTACCGTTGGCCACGTTTTGTGTGTTGACGTTGAAGACGATGGACGAACCCTCGTTGACCGAGGGCGCTGCTGCCACGACCGAGACCGTGGCCACAGGGGCAGGCGTCAGGGACGTGTCGTTCACCGTGACGCTGGCGGTGGGGGCGTTGGCCAAGCCGGTGTTGCCGAGGGTGACCACCAGGCTTTCAGCGCCTTCGGTCAGGTTGTCGGACGCCAGCCCGATGGCAATGGTACCGATGTTGTTGTTGATCGTGACAGTGCCGGTGAGGGCGCCACCGGTGACGTCTGGGGCCGTGACGCCAGTGATTTGGAAGGTGTAGACCGTACCGTTGGGGACGTTTTGGGTGTTGACATTGAAGACGGCGGTCGCGCCTTCGTTCACCGAGGGGGCGGCGGCAACGATGGCGACCGTTTGGGCAGGGTTGCCGCCGCCTGCCGTGGTGCCACCATTGTTGTTGACGGTGACCGTGCCGCCGTTGTTGGGGGTGTTGCCCGGTGGCACGGTGGTGCGCAGCGACTGGGTGACGAAGTCGTTGAAGTTCTGGGTGCTGCCACCCGTGCCAGAAATTGGGTCGCCGCCGGTGATGTAGTTGAAAGTGTTGGCACCCAACAAGGTGATTTGTGCGCCGTTGTTCAGGTTCAGCAGCAGGGCGCTGTTGGTGACTTGGCTGCTGGTAACCACCAGACCACCGACCAGCTGCAGCGCGTTCAGGCCCGCCGTGTCGGAAATGGTGATGCGTTGCCCGTTGGACAGGGTGGCCGCAGACAGGACGTAGCGGTCGCTGCCGGCACCTGCGCCGACGACGGAGCCGTCCGACGCTTGGAGGATATTGACGTCGTCAGAATTTGTAAATGCCATGAGTGTCTCCAGATGAATGAGTGTGTGCACGCTGCACTTGGCCATACGCCAAGGGCAGCGTGCATGGATTTAGATGACGGCTACCGCCACGGCCGCAGCATCGGATACACCCACCAGTGTGATGGTCACGGGCTGCCCACCGTTGGCGTCATTGCCAAAGTTGATGAGGGTCGCGTTGGCAAACGGGTTGAACTGAACCGTCACCCCTTGGGTGCCATTGAGTTGCGCCAGCGTGGTGATGGCTGGGTTTGCGGTCGGGAAGTCCAGGGTCAACAGGTCACTGGTCGGGGCTGTGCCGGTGGAAAAGCCGCTGATGGTGCGCTGGGTGTTGGTGCTGCCTGCATCTGCCAGGGCGGCGCTGACGTTGAAGGTAAAGTTTTCTGCGGCTGCGGTGGCAACAATCGGTGCAACGTTGGCGGGTTCACTGCCCGTCGCCACCACCACATCGGTTTTTCCCGATGGCGGCGGCGTGACGCTGACCAGCGTAGACACGGCCACCAACTGGTCGTTGAATTGAATGTTTTCGGTGGTGTTCACACCGACTGTCTTGATGAGACGCACCACACCGCCGGTGGGGTCGGTCAACAAAATTGCAGTCTGGGTATCGGTCACGATGAAATCGGCGCGGTTGCCGTTGAGCACCACCGTGTCTGTGCCAGCGCCGCCCACCACGCTGTCGCCAGCGCTGGCGACCATGCGGTCGTTGCCGTCGCCACCGTCGAGGCTGTCGGCACCGTCACCGCCATTGAGCAAGTCGTTGCCGATGCCTCCCACTAAGGTGTCATTGCCTTGACCGCCCACGATGGTGTCGTCGCCCGCGCCGCCAGTGAGCGAGTCGTTGGCGGTGCCACCGTTGATTTCGTCGGAACCGCTGCCACCCACCAGGGTGTTGGCGCCATTCAAGGAGCCAATGGCACGCAAACCGGCGTTGGAACTGGATGCGTCCAACTTCACCGTGCCCAACGAACCTTGGGCAGTGAAATTGTTGAAGGAGGCGGCGTTCACCAGGGTGATGTCCACGTTGTTGGACCCGGTAACGGTCAGGTTGCGAAGGTCGCGAACCACCAGGTTGGCGATCTGGATGTCGTTGCCAGCTGCGGCGGTGGTGTCGACCGTCAGGTTTTCTTCATCCAGCACCGTCAGCGTGGAGGCGCTCACTGCTGCCCCCAAGTCGTTGACCAGGGTCAATGAGTTGTTGTTGGTATTGAAGTTCACCGCTGGAAGAATGCCCAGAATGTTGCCCAAACGGCTGAACGAGTGCGCATTGCCAAAGCCGGTGTTGAACAGGCCCAGGGTGGTGATGTTGTTGTTGGCACCGGTCACCGCAATGTTGCGGGCGGCCATCAGGTCCACCCGGGTGAAGGCCTGGTTGGCGGTGAAGATGCTCACGTTTTGGCTGTTGGACAGTCCCACCGTCTCAAAGCCGGTCACGTTGCTCAATTGTCCGGCCGCCACAACTTCTTGCTGCAGGTTCAGTGTGTCGGTACCCGAGCCACCAGAGACGGTGGCACCCGCCAGGCTGGCCGAGGACACCACGTCGACGAAGTCGTTGCCATCACCGGCGTCGACCATGTCGCCACCCAGGGAGGTGACGATGACGTCATCGCCCGTACCTGCGACGATCGAGTCGCGCGCGCTGCCACCAAAGATGGTGTCGTTGCCTGCCCCACCCTGGATGGTGGTGGACGCGCTGGCCTGGCCGCGCAGAGTGTCGCCGGCATTGGTGTTGGAGCCGGTGATGGAGGCCACACCAACCGCCGCAGCGGTCTGGCTCAGGACGCCGCCGCCCGTCAGGCCCGACGCGTCAACCGACAAGGCCGTGATGGCCCCAATTTCGAATGTGTTGGAGCCGGTCAGAACCAGTTGGGTGGCGCTTGCCGAGCCGTTCACAGCGCTCAGCGTCTGGGTGACGGCTGTGTTGCTGGTGCCGTTCAGCACGACAGTTTCAGTGCCGCTGATGGCCAAAATCTGGTTGCTGAACACGTTGACGTTGCCTGCATCGTTGTTGATGTTGATGCGGTCGTCGGTGCGTGTGCCGGTGCTGGCGACCGACAGCTGTTGGGTGTTGGCCGCTTGCAGGTTGATGGTGCGGGTACCAGACTCCAGCGTCACGGTACGGGCGGCACCGGTCAGGCCATTGAGGTTGACCGTCTCGATGCCGGCCTGGATGTTGGCCACGTTCAGATCGCCACCGAGTGCAGTGGTCACCGTGAGGTTTTCGAAGCCTGTGATGGTTGCCACGGCGGGGGTCACAGGGGCGCCAATGGCCACCAGGTCGGCCGCATTGGCAACGAGGGTGTCGATGCCGGCGCCGCCGTCTACCGTGTCAGAGGTGCCCGCCGTCAGGTTGGCCGTGAGGCTGGCAATGCGAATCGTGTCGTTGCCGTCGCCACCAGAGACGCTCACCACGCCCGACCCTGCTTGCACCAGGTCGTTGCCGGCACCCGCCAACACCGAATCGTTGCCGGTGACTGCATTGATGGCATCGTCGCCGGTTCCGCCGACCAAGAAGTCGTCGCTGGCTGTGCCTACCAGGGTGTCATTGCCAGCACCAGCGTTGATGTAAACCGATGTGCCTGGCGCAGCGATGGAGGTCAGTGTTTCTGCCCCGGCTGTGCCCAGCACCACCTCGCCGAACCGGCCGCGGGCGATGCCGGATGTCAGGTCGCGCACGTCGAAGGTGGCGCCCAGCAACCGCGTACCTTCGTCGTCAAGCCGGTGCACTGGATCGGTAGAGACCAGGTTGCCCAAGCCGTTTTCTTGTTGCAGGCGGACGGCCAGCAGCGCGTCTTGCGGCGCGGCGTTGGAGATGTCGTTGGTGTTGCCGTTGCCAACTTCAGCGCTCACGAAGGTGACGCGGACGTCGTTGAACGCGCCATTGACGGTGACGGTGTCAACCACTGTGCCGCCAGCAAGGTTCAGCGACTTGGCGCCCGCATCACGCAGGTCCAGGGTGACGGATTCGGCGGTCACGGTGCCGGTCAGGCCCAGAGCGGTGGCAAAACCTGTCAGGTCGATGTTCTGCTGGGTGCCGCCCAGCACCACGCTGTTGATGCCAGCGGCCGATGCCAAGACACCCAAAGTCAGGTTGTTGACGGCGGTCAGGGTTTCGATTTGAGAAACATTCTGGAACTGCGCGTCAAACACCGGGGCGTTGTCGAGGAGGTTGAGCGTGTCGGTGCCTGCGCCGCCATTGAGGGTGTCAAAGGCCTGCAGGTTGCCAGCCGTGGAGCGGAAGGTGTCGTTGCCCACGCCGCCAGCGAATGTGTCGACCTGGTCGGTGGTGGTGAAGGTGCGCGTGTTGCCAGCGGGGGCCTGGATGTCGGCACTCTGGGTATTGGCTGGATTGGACGAGTAGGTTGCCGAAGCGGTGATCACGTCATTGAAGACCGAGGCGGCGGAGCCGTACGTGGGGTTGCCTTCCAGCGTGGTCAGGATGGTCGTGAGGTTCAGGGTGACTTGGCCCCGCGCGGTTGGGAAGGCGGCATAAGCCTCGCCCAGGGCAGACAGCAATGCGGAGTAGGCGGTGGGATTGACCGTGGCGGTGGTGATGCCCAGATTGGTCAGCACGCGGTTGGCCAGCACCCCGTTGGACAGGCCGGAGAAATTGTTGGCGATGGCGTTGGAATAAACAAAATCCCCGTTGCTGGCCAAAAATGCCAGGTTGTCTGTGTAGACCGCATTGCTGGGCGCAACGCCGAAGAATGCTTCCAGCACTTGGAGAACGGTTGCCGGGTTGCCAAAAATTTGCTTTGCCACGTTGAATATCCTTGTCTCAGGTTGAGTGAAGATAAAAAGTGCTGATGTATTGAAAAATACACACTTTTATCCCTAACCCTTTTATCTTACTAAACGCGCACACTTGTGTGTGCTTTTTGTGAGGTATTTGGCGGTGGCAGGGCAATTCGGGGCGGTTTGTTGCTGCCATACGCGCAAGGGGGCAAACAAAATGACTCAAAAGGGGCGGAATTTTTTAAAATTCATATAGGAGTGCGGCTATACTCCGCACGCTCCTATATGAATACCTCCCTCCGTCTGGTTGTTCCCCTCAATGTGTCGCCCGAACAGGCCGCACGCCTGACGGCTTTGCAGGCGGCGTTTGCCTCGGTCTGCAACGAAATCTCCCCTGTTGTGCAGCAGACCCGTTGCTGGAACCGCGTGGCGTTGCACCACATGACTTACAAACAGATGCGCGAGCGTTTTCCGTTGGTGGGTTCGCAAATGGTGTGCAACGCGATTTATTCCGTTTCCAGAACGTGCCGCCTGCTGTTCCAGGCCCAGGGGAGTCCGTTCCACATCACCAAGCTGGAGGGGCGGGATTTGCCGTTGTTGCGTTTTGCTGACAATTGCCCTGTTTATTTCGACCGGCACACCTTGAGTTTGAAGGGGGGTGAACTGTCCATGTACACCCTGGACGGTCGGATCAAGTTTCAAATTCAACTGCAGGTTAAAGACCAGCAGGCATTTCATGAGCGCAAGCTCAAGGAAATTGTGCTCTCCAGATCGTCTGCCGGTGCCTTCGAGTTGTCTTTCTGGTTTGGTGAAGCCGAAGAGTCGCTTCCACCACCAGACGCTTTACCGCTGGCCAGCACGCCAGTTCCACATTACGTCTCACTGATCGGCCCATGAACCTCGCTGCCCCTGCATCCGAATTGAAGACCGCGTTGTGGTCGCTCAAGCCTTATTTTGTGCGTGCCTTTTGGTTCAGCATGGCTTCCAGCCTGCTGGTGCTGGCACCGTCTGGCTACATGCTGGAGGTGTACGACCGGGTGGTCAACAGCCGAAACCACACCACCTTGCTGATGTTGACCATCCTGGTGCTGGCCGCGTTCGTGGTGATGGAGGTCATTGAGTGGGCCCGCGGTGAGGTGTTGCATTCCGCCAGCCATGCGCTGGACGCCAAACTGAGCGGGCGGGTGGTCCAGGCGATGTTTGACGCCAGCTTGCAAAAGAGCATTGCAGGCTCGATCCAGCCGATGAACGACTTTCGCACTGTGCGTGACTTTTTGTATTCGCCGGTCCTTCTGGCTGCGATGGAGGTCCCGACAGCCGCGATTTTTTTGGTTCTGATTTTCGCCATCAGCCCAGTATTGGGTTGGTCTGCGGTAGTAGGGGCACTGGCGCAGACGTTTGTCGCTTGGTTGAACGAGCGCAGCACGCAGCCACCCTTGATAGCGGCCAACCGCATGGCGATTGCCTCGCAGCAGTACGCCGATGGCACCTTGCGGAACGCTCAGGTGATTGAAGCCATGGGCATGCTGGACAACATCTACGCGCGCTGGATCAAGCGTCAGCGCGAATTTCTCCGGCTGCAGGCGTTTGCCTCGGACAAGGCCGGTCTGTACATGTCGATGTCCCGGCTGGTGCAGAACATCATGGGGTCGTTGTTGCTGGGCCTGGGGGCGTGGTTGTTCCTCAAGAACATGCTCAACGGCGGTGAGGCCATGATGATCATCGCCTCGATCCTGGGTGGACGGGTGCTGGCCCCACTGGTCCAGATCGTGACCCAATGGCGGGGCGCCATCAATGCCCGTGATGCATGGGGCAGGCTGGACAAGCTGTTGGCCATGTCGCCCATCAAGCCACCCGCCATGCCGTTGCCTGCGCCCAAGGGGCGCTTATCAGTGGAGGCCGTTCATGCGGGTGCGCCGGGGTCCCAAGCCTTGATTGTGCGCGGTTTGACACTGGGCCTGAACCCCGGCGAGGTACTCGCCGTGGTGGGGCCTTCGGCCTCCGGAAAAACCACGTTGGCCAGGCTGTTGGTGGGTTTGTGGCCTGCTGCCAGTGGCAAAGTCCGGCTCGATGGCGCCGACATCTACACCTGGGACAAAAACCAGCTCGGCCCTCACCTTGGTTATTTGCCGCAAGGGGTGGAACTGTTTGACGGCACGGTGGAGGAAAACATCGCCCGTTTTGGCGAGGCGGACCCCGAAAAGGTGGAGGCAGCCGCCAAAGCGGTGGGCATGCACGACCTGATTTCTGGCCTTCCCGACGGGTACCAAACGCGAATCGGGCCTGAAGGCGCTGTGCTGTCCGGTGGCCAGCGCCAGCGGGTGGCCTTGGCCAGAGCGATCTACGGCGATCCGGTTTTTGTGGTTCTGGATGAACCGAACTCCAGCCTGGACGATGCAGGCGACCAGGCCTTGGCTCAGGCGATTCAGATACTGAAGTCCAAGGGGACAACCTTTGTGGTGATCACCCACCGGACCAGTATTTTGACCGTGACCGACAAGATGCTCATCATGCGGGATGGTCAAGCCCAGGCCTTTGGCCCACGTGACGAAGTGATGGCGGCTTTGCGCCAAGCCAATCAAGCGCCCCAAGCACAGCCCGCCAAAGCCGTTGCTGCACCCGCCAATTCATGAGGACTGACATGGCTTCCACAGCATCCGCCGCACGACGCGGCTTTTTTGAACGCAGCGAGCTGACCCGCACGCTCTATGAATTCCGCCGCGAGTTCTTGGTGGCTGGGCTGTTCAGCATGGTGATCAACCTGCTGATGCTCACGCCCACCATCTACATGCTGCAGGTGTACGACCGGGTGCTGTCCAGCCAGAGCGAACTGACACTGTTGGCCATGTCGCTGCTGGCGCTGTTCTTGTTTCTGATCATGGCGTTGTCGGAATGGGCACGCTCCCGCTGGCTGGTGCGTGCCGGCCAGCGAATGGACGAAAAGCTGTCAACGCGTGTGTTCAATGCCAGTTTTGAAGCCAACTTGGCACCGTCTGATGTCAACCCATCGCGGTCGTTTTCCGACTTGACGCAGATTCGCCAGTTCCTCACAGGCAACGGCATCTTTGCCTTTTTTGACACGCCATGGGCCCCGATCTACATGGCCGTGTTGTTCCTGCTTCACCCGGTCTTGGGATGGGTGGGCTGTGCGTTTGCCGTCGTTCAGGGTGCTTTGGCCTGGTTTGGTCACCGCAACGCACTGGCGCCCAGCCAGGAGGCGGGGAATGCTGCCAACGCCGCGAACGCCTATTTGCAGAGCAAGTTGCGCAACGTTGAGGTGCTTGAGTCGATGGGCATGCTGGGCAACCTGACAAAGCGTTGGGAGCAACTGCACGCCACCTACCTCACCCGCACCGCTTCGTCCCAGGAGTTGGCGCACCGCATCACCGCCATCAGCAAGTTTGTGCGTTACAGCCAGCAATCGATGTCGCTGGGCGTAGGCGCCCTGCTGGTCATCGATGGCCAACTGTCCGCCGGCGGCATGATCGCGGCCAACGTGTTGATGACCCGGGCGCTGGCGCCGATCGACATGCTGGTGGGAACCTGGCGTGCTTACCTGTCGGCCCGGGAGTCTTTTGGCCGGCTGGAGGGACTTCTGCGGTCTTACCCTGAGGTTCGTGATGGGCACCAGGGGCAGGTGCTCCATGGCCATCTCAGCCTGCGGGACGTGTGTGCCAAAGCAAAAGGACGCGCTGCACCCATTCTGGAGGGGGTAACACTGGACATTGAGCCCGCAACGGTGACCGTGATCCTGGGGCCGTCGGGGTCCGGCAAATCCACGCTCGGCCGCGTGATGACGGGCATCTGGCCCGATGTGTCTGGCGAGGTGTTGCTCGACGGCGTTGCACTGGCCGATTGGGGGCGTGTGGCGTTGGGGCCTCACCTGGGCTACCTGCCACAGGATGTGGAGCTGTTTGATGGCTCGATTGCCGAAAACATCGCGCGTTTTTCGGAGCTGGACTCGGAAAAAATCATTGCCGCGGCCCGGGCCACGGGGCTGCACGACATGATCTTGCGTTTGCCCAAGGGCTATGACACGCAGATTGGGGAAGCGGGGGGGCTGTTGTCAGGTGGCCAACGGCAACGCATTGGCTTGGCCCGCGCTTTGTACGGCGACCCAGAATTGGTGGTGCTGGACGAGCCCAACGCCAACCTCGACGATGTGGGTGAAGCGGCACTGTCACAGGCGGTGGTGCACCTGAAGTCAAAAGGCTCAGCGGTCGTGGTGATCAGCCACCGAACCAGCATTCTGGCGGTGGCCGACCGGGTGGTCGTGCTGCGGGATGGCACCGTCCAGATCAACGGGCCCAGAGACGAGGTCATGCGCGCTCTGGCCAAGCCGGTGGCCGTGGCGGCGGCAAATCCCAACCCCGCACTCGCCGCCGGATAAGACATTTGAAAAGACACCATCATGCAAAACGTTCTTCAGCAACTCAAAAATGCCATGCCCCCGTCCTCGGACGCTGTGGTGCTGGACGAGGCCCGGCCCCTGAAGGTGAATCGACCCGCGCGCATTGGCATGTGGGCCATGGCCATTGGATTCGCTGGTTTTCTGGTGTGGGCCGCCTTTGCGCCCCTTGACGAAGGTGTGCCAGCCGGCGCGTTGGTTGCCATCGACACCAAGCGGAAATCGGTGCAGCATTTGTCTGGCGGTATCGTCAACGAAGTGCTGGTCAAGGAGGGGCAGCAGGTCAAGGAGGGGCAGGTGTTGCTGCGAATCAACGACGCGGTGAGCCGGGCCAACTTTGAGTCGGTTCGTCAGCGCTACCTGGGCTATCGGGCCACCGAAAGCCGGCTGTTGGCCGAACGGCAGGGGCAGGTCCGCATTACTTTCCACCCTGACGTGGCTGCGGTGAAGTCTGACCCCGTGGTGATGCAGCAAATGCTGACCCAGGAACAGCTGTTTTCGTCCCGCCGAGCGTCCCAGCAAGCCGAGTTGCGTGGGCTGGATGAGAGCATTCAGGGGCAGGAGGCTTTGCTGAAAGCCTACGAGGGCATGGCGGTCAGCCGGAAAAACCAGCTCTCTTTGCTGCAAGAGGAGCTGACCAACACGCGTGGCCTGGTGGCTGAGGGCTACGCACCACGGAACCGGCAGCTGGAGCTGGAGCGGATGGCGGCAGAGTCGACCTCGCTGAACACCGAACTGCAGGGCAACATGGTTCGCACCACCAAAGCCATCTTGGAGTTGCGGCAGCGGGGCTTGATGCGCCAGCAGGAGTACCGCAAAGAGGTGGAATCGCAACTGGCCGACATCAGCCGTGAATTGCAGGCGGACGCCGAGAAGCTCCGGGCTGTCACTGAAGACCTGTCGCGCACCGAAATCAAGGCCCCGGCAACGGGCCAGGTGGTGGGGCTGTCGGTGCAGACGGTGGGTGGGGTCATTCAGCCTGGTCAAAAGCTGATGGACATCGTGCCTGAGGATGAGAAACTCATTCTGGAGGCGCGTGTGCCGCCGCATGTGATTGACCGTGTCCATGGCGAGTTGCCGGTGGACATCCGGTTCAACGCCTTTGCCAATTCCCCTCAGCTGGTGGTGAACGGGGTGGTGTCGTCGGTTTCCGGGGACCTGTTGACCGATCCCGCCACCAACCTCAGCTACTACCTGGCACGGGTTGCCGTGACACCCGAGGGGCTGAAGAAGCTCGGCAAGCGTCAGATGCAGCCCGGTATGCCCGCCGAAGTGATCTTCAAAACAGGCGAGCGCTCGATGTTGACCTATGTGCTGCACCCGCTGACCAAGCGTTTGGCAGCGTCCATGACCGAGGAGTGAAACCATGCACGTGACCATCAAAAAACTTGTGGTGAGCCTGGCCTGTGCGGGGCTGTGTGGGTCGGCTTTTTCGCTGGACCTGATGCAGGCCTGGCGGCTGGCGCTGGACCAGGATGCCACGATCAAGGCGTCCCGTGCGGCCACGGATTCCCGCAAGGAACGGGTGCCGCAGGCGTACTCGCAACTGCTGCCCAACGTATCGGCCAATTTTTCGCGCAACAAGAACGACCTGACCACCGTCCAGCCGGACTTTCTGGGGCAGGCTTCGACCAGCGAACAACGCTACTTCAGTGCGGGCAAAACACTCACACTCCGGCAGCCGCTGTACCGCCCATTCCAGACAGCATCCTATGACCAGGCCAAGTCACAGGTAGAGGATGCGCTGGCCCTGCTGGAGCGTGATACCCAGAACGTGGCCGTGCGTGTCGCAGGGGCTTATTTCGAAGCCCTGTTGGCGAGCGACCAGCTGGTCTTGATCGAAGCCCAGCGTCAGGCTGTTTTGACGCAACTCGATGCCGCCAAGAAGGGTTTTGCTGCCGGGGCTGGTGTGAGGACCGACATTGACGAGGCCCAGGCGCGCCTCGACTTGGTGGTGGCGCAGTCGCTCGAGGCGCGTCAAAACGTCGAATTGACCCGGCGGCAGCTTGAAATCATGGTCAACGAGCCGGTGGGTGATTTGGCCATCCTGGATGCTGGCAAGTTGAATCTGTCACTGCCGGACCCGGAAACGGTGGAGGGGTGGATTGAAAAAGCCGAGCAGACCAGCCCGGAGATCCGTTCCCTGACGGCGCAGGTCGAGACCGCGCGTCTGGAAATCGACAAAGCCCGGGCCGGACACAAACCCACCCTGGACTTCATTGCCCAGCGCTCGCGGAGCGAGAGCGAAAACGTGACGCGGGTACAGTCGAGTTTTGACAACACCACCTTCGGATTGCAGTTGGCCATTCCGCTGTATGGCGGGGGGTATGTGAGTTCCACCGTTCGCCAGGCAGAAGCCGAGCTGGAGCGGGCGCAATACGCGCTGGAAGCCGGTAAGCGCGACCTGGCGCTGCGGGTGAACCGGGAGTTCCGTGGTGTGTCCGAGGGCGTGCTGCGCGTCAAGGCCTTGGAGCAAGCCCTCCGGTCAGTCGAGTTGCTGGCGACATCCACCCGCAAGTCGCTCCAGGCGGGCAGCCGCACCATCGTGGACGTGTTGAACACCGAACAACAGAAGGCGGCTGCGGCCCGCGATCTGTCGCAGGCCCGTTACCTGTACCTCGTCTCCCAGGTTCGCCTGTTCGCACTGGCCGGCGAGATCGACGAGAAGCAAATGCAGGCCATCAACGACTTGCTCGCCAACAAACTCTGATTTTCCGGGGCAATGGCTGGCATGTGTGTGGCACTGTCCGTGGTGAGCCACGGGCATGCCGACATGGTTCAGGCGCTGCTGGACGACCTCAGCCAGCGGCGGTTTCTGTGTGTTGTGCACGTGGTGCTCACCCTCAACCTGCCAGAGCGCTTGCCGGTGCCGCCTGCAACAGGTTGGCCGTTTCGGCTGACGGTCGTTCACTCCGCGCGGCCGAATGGGTTTGCCAGGAACCACAACGTGGCGTTCACCCATTGCCAAGAAGATTTTTTCTGTGTCGTCAACCCGGATGTTCGTTTTTTGGCGGCGGTGGACGACCCCTTTCCGGCGCTCTGCCGGGCCGCAATGCAGGCGGGGGTCGGGTTGGCGTACCCAATGCAGGTCGACAGGCATGGCCAGCCGATGGACCACGAGCGAACGTATCCCACACCGCTGGCGTTGTTGTGCCGTTACATGGGCCGCGCACCAGCGCGTCGGGTGGACTGGGTGAATGGCGCGTTCATGCTGGTGCAGCACACAATTTACCGCCAGCTTGGTGGTTTCAATGAGCGCTTTCACATGTACTGCGAAGATGTGGATTGGTGCCTCCGCCTGCGCGCAGCGGGTTACACCCTCGCCGCGGTACCGGTGCCTGTGGTGCATGACACGCAGCGTGCCAGCCGCAGGTCGCCAACGCATATGATCTGGCATCTTCACAGCTTGCTGAAGCTGTGGTGTGACCCTTTGTTTTGGCGCTCGGTGCGCCAAAACCGTTGACATGCGAATCCTTTTTGTCCATCAAAATTTCCCGGGCCAGTTCAAACACCTTGCAGCCGCACTCGCGGCGCAGGGGCACGAGGTGTTGGCAATGGCGATGCAAAAGGGGGAGCCGGTCGTCTGGAAAGGGGTTCGGGTGGTGCGCTATTGGCCCGAGAGAGGCAGCACGGCAGGCATTCACCCTTGGGTGGTTGACTTCGAGACCAAGACCATCCGCGCCGACGCCGCTTTTCGCGCCGCCTCCCGGCTCAAATCGGGGGGCTTCACCCCCGACTTGGTCATTGCCCACCCTGGCTGGGGCGAGAGCCTGTTTCTGAAAGAGGTGTGGCCGTCGGCACGGCTGGGGATTTATTGCGAATTTTTCTACCATCCGCAGGGTGCCGACGTCGGGTTTGACCCAGAGTTTGCGTCCACCGACCCCGGTGAAAGCTGTCGATTGCGGTTGAAGAACCTCAACAACCTGCTCCATTTCCAGGTGGCCGACGCCGGCATCTCGCCCACCCACTGGCAAGCCAGCACTTTTCCTCCACCGTTCCGTGAGCGGATCACGGTGGTCCACGATGGCATTGACACCCAGCAGATCGCGCCACGGGACGGCGTGACACTGGCCCTCCGCCCTGACCTCAGCTTGCGTTCCGGCGACGAGGTGATCACGTTTGTGAACCGGAACCTGGAGCCTTACCGTGGCTACCACATCTTCATGCGGGCGCTGCCGGAGCTGCTGCGCCGTCGCCCGAATGCCCAGGTGGTGCTGGTGGGCGGTACGGGTGTGAGCTACGGCGCCGCCGCCCCCGCGGGTACCACCTGGAAAGATATTTTTTGGCAAGAGGCCCGCTCGCAACTGGATGCCCACGCATTGGCCCGGGTGCATTTCGTGGGTACGCTGGACTACCCGGCTTTCATTGCATTGCTGCAAATCTCAACAGTGCACGTGTACTGGACCTACCCCTTCGTGCTGAGCTGGAGTTTGCTGGAGTCCATGAGCCTGGCTTGTGCCATCGTGGCCAGCCAGACCGCCCCGCTGCGAGAAGCCATCCGGCACAACGAGACGGGTCGGCTGGTGGACTTTTTCGACACCGCCGGGCTGGTCGCCGAGGTGGTGCAGCTGCTGGAAAACCCCGCGGAGCGACAACGCCTTGGCCAGGCTGCACGTGCCTTCGCCATCCAGCATTACGACCTCAAAACCGTGTGCTTGCCAGCGCAATTGGCCTGGGTGCAGCGGTTGCTGGGCCCAGTCTTGCCCCAATCCACTTGAAATGAGCGCATGGTACTGCTGAGCGTTCTGGGGTTCATGGTGTCGCTGGTGACCACCTTGCTGTGCATTCGCCTGGCCCGCGGCATGGGTGACCCCTATGCGTTGCAGAAGCCCCAGCGGTTTCACGCGGGCAGTGTGTCCCGGCTTGGCGGCGTGGGCGTGTTGCTGGGCGCCGTCACGGCGTGGTTCTTTGCCTCCAGCAACGGCATGCTGGTCAACGTGGGCCTGGACTTCTGGCGGGTGCTGCTCTGGCTGGCCATGTTGATGCCCGCCTGGCTGGGGGGCGTGATGGAAGACCTGACGCAGCGCCTGTCTGTGCGTTACCGACTCTGCCTGACCGCGTTGTCTGCGGCTGCGGCGTGCTGGTTGCTGGACCTGGCTGTGCCCCGTATCGGGGTGCCGATGGCGGACGCCTGGTTGCTGGCGATGCCTTGGTGGGGTGTGGCGCTCGCGTTTCTGGCGGTTTGTGGTCTCCCGCATGCCTTCAACATCATTGACGGTTATAACGGTCTGGCCGCCACGGTCGCGCTGTTCGTGTGCCTGGCCATTGCCCATGTGGCGCTTCAGGTGGGGGACCGCGAGCTCGCAGGCATGGTCATCGGCCTGGCCGGAGCAACCGTGGGGTTTCTGGTGTGGAACTACCCCCGTGGCTTGATCTTCGCCGGAGATGGTGGTGCCTACCTGTGGGGCTTGGTGATCGCCGTGGCCAGTGTGCTGCTGGTCCAGAGGAACGCGCTAGTGTCCCCGTGGTTTCCCATGCTGCTGCTGATCTACCCGGTTTGGGAGACTTTGTTCTCCATCTACCGCAAGCTGGCGCGCGGCAGCTCGCCGGGTGTGGCGGATGCCCTGCATTTCCACCAGTTGATCTACCGCCGCATTGTGCGTGAGGTGTTTGAGGGCGATGACCATGCCCGCCGCATGCTGATGCGCAACAGCCGGACGTCTCCGTACCTCTGGGGCTTTACCCTGCTCACGGTGGTGCCGGCGGTGCTGTTCTGGCGCAACACCGAGGTGCTGATGGCGTTCTGTGCGCTGTTTGTGGTGAGCTATGTGGCGGCCTATGTGGCCATCGTTCGCTTCAAAGTGCCGGCCTGGCTGCGCCGCTGAGCCGGCTGCACGGGTCGTGCACAATTCCTGCAGTTGTTCTTGCCTCTCAACCTTTCTTAACCGACGCCACCATGACCCAACGCATCGAGCCTGCATTTGAAGGGCTGTCCCGCCCACCTGTGACGACACCTGCGCCAGTGGCCTCGGCGCCCGTTGTCGCCGCTGCACCCAAGCCAGTGCCTGCGGCGATGCCGGTGCCTGCTGCCCCGGCATCGCCTGCCCTGGCGCCCAGCACCCCGGTGGTGGTGGCACCGCGTGACAAGGCCGAAATCCTGGCCCAGGCGTTGCCTTACATCCGCAAGTTCCATGGCAAGACGCTGGTCATCAAGTACGGCGGCAACGCCATGACCGACCCGGCGCTGCAGGCCGACTTTGCCGAAGACGTGGTGCTGCTCAAGCTGGTCGGCATGAACCCGGTGGTGGTGCACGGTGGCGGTCCGCAGATCGAGACGGCGCTGAACCGCCTGGGCAAGAAGGGCGAGTTCGTCCAGGGCATGCGGGTCACCGACGAAGAAACCATGGAGGTCGTGGAATGGGTGCTGGCCGGCCAGGTGCAGCAGGACATCGTCGGCCTCATCAACCAGGCCGGTGGCAAGGCGGTGGGCTTGACCGGGCGCGACGGGGGCTTGATCCGAGCCCAAAAGCTCAAGGTGGTGGACAGCCTCGATCCGAGCAAGGAATACGACGTGGGCCAGGTGGGCGACATCGTCAGCATCGACCCGAGTGTGGTGAAGGCGCTACAGGACGACGCCTTCATCCCGGTCATCAGCCCGATCGGTTTTGGCGAAAACAACGAGAGCTACAACATCAACGCCGACGTGGTGGCCGCCAAGCTGGCCACGGTGCTGAAGGCCGAGAAGCTGGTGATGCTCACCAACATCAAAGGCGTGCTCGACAAATCGGGTGCGCTGCTCACCGAGCTGACGGCACGGCAAATTGACGACCTGATCGCCGACGGCACCATCAGCGGCGGCATGCTGCCCAAGCTGGCTGGCGCGATCGACGCGGCCAAGAGCGGGGTGAACGCGGTGCACGTGGTGGACGGCCGGGTGCCGCACGCAATGCTGCTGGAGATCCTGACCGACCAGGCCTACGGCACGATGATCCGCTCACACTGAGATTGCTACATTTTTAATAGCTATGCCGCCAGATTTCACTAGGGCTTGAGGGCTAAAAGGCCTGAAATTTGGTGGAAATGGTAGGAAAAGCGGCCCGGCCACCCCGCCACAGGCCTACTGTGGCCGTGTCTCGCGCGCGTTGCAGGCCTCGCCCAGTTGCCGCGCCAGTTGCTGCAGGGCCTGCCAGCCGTTCGCCGGCCAGCCCGGTTGCGGCAGGCCTTTCACAATCCCGTCCACCTGGTGCGCTGCGGTCAGCAGGTTGGCCAGGGTGAGGGCGCCCAGGCGCGGCAGCGCGCGCTCGTAGAGCTTTTCTTTCAGGCCCCAGACGCGCTGCTCGCGCAGCGCCATCGGCAACGGACGGCCAGCGTCCAGCGCGCTGCGCACCCGGGCCAAGCTGCGGATGTCTTCCGCCAGCGCCCAGTGCACCAGCACCTCCGCCACGCCTTCGGCCTGCAGCCCGTCAAGCATGCGCTGCGCGCGCAGCAGCTGGCCGGCCAGCACCGCCTCGCTGAGCTTGAACACGTCGTAGCGGGCCACGTTCAGCACCGCCTGTTCGATCTGCGCAAAGGCCAGTTCACCCGGCGGGTAGAGCAGCGCCAGTTTCTGGATTTCCTGGTGGGCGGCGAGCAGGTTGCCTTCCACCCGGTCGGCAAAAAACTGCAGCGTGGCCTGGCCGGCGGTGCCGCCCTCCACGCGCTGGCCTTGCAACTGCAGCCGCTGCGCCAGCCACGACGGCAGGGCGCGGCGCTCGACCGGGTCGATCTGCACCGTGGCGCCCGCGCCTTCCAGCGCGGTAAACCAGGCGCTGGTGCGCGTGGCTTTGTCGAGCCGGGGCAACAAGACCAGCAGCAAGGTGCTGTCCATGCCGGCGGTTTGTTCGGCGAGTTGTTGCAGCGCCTGGCTGCCGTCTTTGCCGGGCTTGCCGGTCGGGATGCGGACCTCCACGATCTGTTTGTCGGCAAACAGGCTGAGCGAGCCGCAGGCCGCCAGCACGGCGCCCCAGTCGAAGTGGGCGCTCACAGTGTGGACGCTGCGTTCGGAAAACCCCTGGGCGCGGGCGGCGGTGCGGATGGCGTCGGCGGCTTCCTGCAGCAGCAACGGTTCGTCACCGTGCAGGGTGTAGAGCGCGCGCAGGCCACGTTGGGCGCTGGGCTGCAGGTGGGCGGCCAGCTGGTTCGCGGCGAGCTGCATGGCCAGGCGGCGTCAGACCGGGTTGGCGGTGCGGATGGTGGCCAGGCGGCGCATCAGTTGCTGCACCACGTCGGACTCCATGTCGCGGTAAAGCAGGATCTCTTCGGCTTCCTTGGCCAGGGCCTGCGATTCGTTGTAGCTGAGGTCGCGGCGCTGGGGGATTTCGGTGTCGGGGGTCAGCACCGCGCCGTCGCGCCGGCGCAGCCGGAACTTGAACAGCAGCCGCAGCTGGAATTCACGCACCTGGCCGGCCGCGCTGACGCCGACCACCACTTTTTGCCGCTGGTCGGTGAGCACGTCGAGCAGCACCTCGGCCTCGTTGATCAGCGCCGGGTCGGTGATGACGCGCACATCGCTGCCGCTGGCCATGCTGCGCTTGAACTGGTTGCCCAGGCTGGAGCCGGCCGAAAAGTTGGTGTAGAGCGTCTTGAAGTCGAAGTTGGGGGCCTGCCGCAGCGCGAAGCCGCAGCCCGACAAGGTGCCCATAGCGCCCATGGCCAGAGCGGGTGCAGACAACAGCAGGGTGCGGCGCAGCAGCATGATCAGACCACCAGGTTGACCAGCCGGCCTGGCACCACAATGACCTTCTTGGGTGCGGCACCATGGGCCTGTTTCACAAACACGTCGCTGGAGAGCGCCGCGGCCTCGATCACCTCGCGGGATGCATCGGCCGGCACGCGGATCGCGCCACGCAGCTTGCCGTTGATCTGCAGCACGAGTTCGATCTCGTCCTGCACCAACGCTTCCGGGTCCACCTCGGGCCAGGCCACGTCGAGCAGGTCGCCGCAGCCCAGGTCGGTCCACAGCTCAAACGCGATGTGCGGGCAGGCCGGGTAGAGCACCCGCAGCAAAACGCTGAAGCACTCGGCCAGCGCGGCGTGGTTCTCCGCGTTGTCCGGCAGCTTGGCGTCTTCCAGCGTGTTGAGCATCTTCATCACGGCAGAGACCACCGTGTTGTACTGCATGCGCTCGTAGTCGTAGTTGGCCTGGCGCAGCACGGTGTGCACCTCGCGCCGCAGGTCTTTGGCGGCGGGCGAGAAGGCCACCGGCTGGCTGCGGTCCACAGCCAAACCGGCTTTCAGGGCGGCTTCGTACTTGACGGCAAAGTTCCACACCCGCTTGAGGAAGCGGTAGCTGCCTTCCACGGCCGCGTCGTTCCACTCCAGCGTGGCCTCGGGTGGCGCGGTGAACATGGTGTAGAGGCGGGCGGTGTCGGCGCCGTACTTCTCGATCAGGTCTTGCGGGTCGACGCCGTTGTTCTTGCTTTTGCTCATCGTGCCCACGCCTTCGTAGGTGATGGCGGTGCCGGCGGGCAAATCCCCTTTGGCTTCTTTCAGTCTGGCACCAATGACCTTGCCAGTGGCGTCAAGTTCGTCCTGCACCTCGTGTGGCCAGAAGTATTCCACGCCGCCCTTGGCGGTCTTGCGCGAGTAGATGTGGTTCAGCACCATGCCCTGCGTCAGCAGCTTGGTGAAGGGCTCGGCGATGGTGACCAGGCCGAGGTCGCGCATGACCTTGGTCCAGAAGCGGGCATACAGCAGGTGCAGGATGGCGTGTTCGATGCCACCGATGTACTGGTCCATGCCGCTGCCACCCGTGGCTTGTGTCGCGTCCTGCATCCAGTAGCTGGCGCCACCGGCGACCATGGCCTGGTCGTTCTTCGGGTCGCAGTAGCGCATGAAATACCAGGAGCTGTCCACGAAGGTGTCCATCGTGTCGGTCTCACGGCGGGCGGGTTGGCCACAGACTGGGCAGGTCACGCCCGCATGGAAGCCAACGTGCTTGTGCAGCGGGTTGCCGGAGCCGTCGGGGATGCAGTCTTGTGGCAGCACCACCGGCAGGTCTTTTTCGGGCACCGGCACCGCACCGTGTTCGGCGCAGTGGATGATGGGGATCGGCGTGCCCCAGTAGCGCTGGCGGCTCACGCCCCAGTCGCGCAAACGCCAGGTGGTTTTTTTCTCGCCCAGACCTTTGGCCGCCAACGCGTCGGCCACCGCGTCCACCGCCTGCTGGAACGTCAGGCCACTGAAGTTGTCGGAGTTGATGGTGACGCTGCGCTGCCCGGACGCGTCTTTCAGGCCGTACCAGTCTTGCCACTGGTCGTAGTCAAACGTTTCGCCGTCGATGTGCACCACCTGGCGGATGGCAATGCCGTACTTCCTGGCAAAGGCAAAGTCGCGCTCGTCGTGGGCGGGCACGCCCATCACGGCGCCATCGCCATAGCCCATCAGCACGTAGTTGCCGACCCAGACTTCCACCTGCGCCCCGGTGAGTGGGTGGGTGACGAACAGGCCGGTGGGTTGGCCCTTTTTTTCCTGCGTGGCCAGTTCGGCCTCGGTGGTGCCGCCTTTTTTGCACTCTTCAATGAAGGCGGCCAGTGTGGGTTGCGTGCGCGCGGCGTGGGTGGCCAGCGGGTGCTCGGGCGCCACCGCGCAGAAGGTCACGCCCATGACGGTGTCGGCCCGGGTGGTGAAGACGTACATCTTGCCGTCGCCGATCAGCGCGCCGGTGTCGTCGGCCACCTCGTGGGTGAAGGCGAAGCGCACGCCCTGGCTCTTGCCGATCCAGTTTTCCTGCATCAGCTTGACGCGTTCGGGCCAGCCGGGCAGCTGGTTCTGCACGTGGTCGAGCAGTTCTTCGGCGTAGTCGGTGATCTTCAGGTAGTAGCCGGGGATTTCGCGTTTTTCAACCACCGCACCGGTGCGCCAGCCTTTGCCGTCAATCACCTGCTCATTGGCCAGCACGGTCTGGTCCACCGGGTCCCAGTTCACCACCTGTGTCTTGCGGTAGGCAATGCCGCGCTCCAGCATGCGCAGGAACAGCCACTGGTTCCACTTGTAGTAGCTCGGGTCGCAGGTGGCGACTTCACGGCTCCAGTCGATGGCCAGGCCCATGGCCTGCATCTGCCGCTTCATGTAGGCGATGTTTTCGTAGGTCCACTTGGCGGGCGGCACACCGTTCTTCAGCGCGGCGTTCTCGGCCGGCAGGCCAAAGGCGTCCCAGCCCATGGGCATCAAGACGTTGTAGCCCTTCATGCGCAGGTGGCGCGTGAGCATGTCGTTGATGGTGTAGTTGCGCACGTGGCCCATGTGCAGCTTGCCGCTGGGGTAGGGCAGCATGGAGCAGGCGTAGTACTTTTTCTTGGGTTGGCCCTGGGCGTCAAGGGCGTTTTCGGTCACGCGGTAGGCGTCGCGCGCCGTCCATTGCGCATGCGCGGTGCGCTCAACGTCGGCGTGGTTGTATTTGTCTTGCATCCCCAAATTGTAGGCGGCAGGGCAGCGCCGCCGCCAAGGGGCTCAGCGCGGTGGCTCGGCCACAAAGCCGATGCGGCTCAGGCCAGCTTTTTGCGCCACCCCCATCACCTCCACCACCTTGCCGTAGGGGACGGTGGCGTCGGCCCGGAGCTGGACTTCGGTGTCAGGGTTGCTGCGGGCGGTTTGGGCCAGGTGGGTGGCCAGGTCGGGCAGGGTGGTGGGCTGGTCGTCCAGGAACACCCCACCGGCCGGCGTGACGGCCAGTGTGACAAAGCGGGCCGGGATGCCAGGTTGGGCCGCGTCGCTGGTGGGCAAATCGAGCCGGATGCTGGTGGCCAGCAGTGGCGCGGTCAGCAGGAAAATCACCACCAGCACCAGCATCACGTCCACCAGGGGCGTGACGTTGATGTCGCTCAACGGCGCGGCAGCGGGACGGTTCTGAAAACGTCCGAACGCCATGGGGGTCAGCCCGCGTTCTTGCCAGACAGCAAGGCCAGCAGGTCGTGCGCAAAACCTTCCAGCTCGCCTTCGATGCGGCCAATGACCCGCCCATAGACGTTGTAGGCCAGCACGGCGGGAATGGCCACGGCCAGGCCGGCGGCGGTCATGACCAGGGCTTCGCCGACGGGGCCGGCGACCTTGTCGATGCTGATCTGGCCGGCGGCAGCGATCGCGGTCAGCGCGTGGTGGATGCCCCAGACCGTGCCGAGCAGGCCAATGAAGGGCGCCGTGGTGCCCACGGTGGCCAGCAGCACCTGGCCAAACTGCAGCTTGTGCAGCACCGCGTGCAACGCGTTGCGCATCACCCGGGTGAGTTGCTGGGCGCGGTCGCCGCTGTTGGCCAAGGTGTTGTTTGCTTCAATTTCTGTAGCAATAACGATAGGAAATACCAAGGCTTCCCGGTCAAAAGCCTTTAAATGCAGCTTGGCATCGGGCAGGCTGCCGGCTTGCCAGAAGGCCGCCAGGCTGCGGGCCACATCGCCACTGGCGCGCTGCAGCAGCCAGCCTTTCCAGAGGATCACCACCCAGCTCGCAACCGACATGGCCAGCAACAAGACCGCCACGGTCTGGCTGATGGCATCGCCTGCTGCGAGGAAGGCGGGCATCAGCGCAGGCTCAGCACGTCGAACATGTCAAACAGGCCATTGGGCTTGCCCGACAGAAAACGCGCAGCGCGCAGGCTGCCTTGGGCATAGGTGGCACGGCTGGAGGATTTGTGGGTGATCTCGATGCGTTCGCCGGTGCCGGCAAACAGCACGGTGTGGTCACCGACGATGTCGCCGCCACGGATGGTGGCAAAGCCGATGCTGGACGGGTCGCGCTCGCCGGTGACGCCTTCGCGGGCGTAGACGGCACAGTCTTTCAGGTCGCGGCCCAACGCCTCGGCAATGACCTCGCCCATCTTGAGCGCGGTGCCCGATGGGGCGTCCACCTTGTGGCGGTGGTGCGCCTCGATCACCTCGATGTCATAACCCGTGGCCAGCGCCTTGGCGGCCATCTGCAGCAGCTTGAGGGTGACGTTGACACCGACGCTCATGTTGGGCGCCATGACGATGGCGATGTCTTTCGACGCCGCCGCGATCTCGGCTTTCTGCGCGTCGGTGAAGCCCGTGGTGCCAATCACCATCTGCACACCGAGTTCGCGGCAAACGCGCAGGTGGGCCAGCGTGCCTTCGGGGCGGGTGAAGTCAATCAACACGCCGGTGTTGTGCAGGCCGGCTGCCAGGTCGGCCGTGATCGCCACGCCGCTGGCTTGGCCCAGAAACGCGGTGGCGTCGGTGCCGAGTGCGGGTGCACCCAGGATGTCGAGCGCGCCGGCCAGGCGGCAGTCGTCGGCCTGGCTGACCGCCTCAATCAGCATCCGCCCCATGCGGCCGGACGCGCCGGCAATGGCGACGCGCAACGGGGAACCGGGGGCGTGTTGTGGCGTGTTGGTGGCGACGCGCGTCATCGCGCGGCCCCTTCCAGGGGCGGGTAGCTGGTCGGGCTGCTGGGCGCGCTGTCGGGCGTGGCGGCAATAACCGGGGTGGTCTTCTTAGGGGGGCTGGCTTTTTGCAAAACCTCTTCGCTGGCTTCCAGCACCGGGGGCTTGCCAAACTTGCGCTGCGAGACCAGTGTGCTCACAAATTCTGCCTCGCTGGGCAGGCCTTCCACGCCTTCAAAACGCGCCAGTGCATCGCCATCGAAAAACAGCGTGAAGCGGCGCATCTGGGGGGGCACGCCCTCGCGGCGCAGCGTGAACACGTAGTCCCAGCGGTTGGCATGGAACACGCTGGCCATCAGCGGTGTGCCTAGCACCTCGCTGATTTGCGCGCGCGACATGCCGGGTTGCAGCAAGGCGGCCTGCTCCTTGGAGACAAAGTTGCCCTGGATCACTTCCACCTTGTAGGGTGTGACCAGGCTGGTGACGTTGCGGCTGGCCGAGTCAAGGCTGCCGCAGCCCACGCTCAGGCCCGCCAGCAGGGTGCAGGCCAACAGGCTGCGCAGGGGGAAGCGGGGGGTAGGTGAAGGCATGTTCAAAGCGGTTGCAATATGATTAAATGATTGTACCGGCATGGTCCCCACAGAGGGAAAATACCCCGGGCACGCCACCTTTGGCCCCCGCAACCCCTGCCGATTGTTGAAAGCCCCGCATGTCGACGATGGACGAACTGAAGAACACCGGACTCAAGGCCACGCTGCCCCGGATGAAGATCCTGGAGGTGTTCCAGAAAGGCGCCAAGCGCCACATGACAGCCGAAGACGTGTTCCGTGTGTTGCTGGAGGAGCGCTCCGATGTCGGCCTGGCCACGGTGTACCGGGTGCTGACGCAGTTTGAGCAAGCCGGCATCTTGAGCCGCAGCAGCTTTGAGTCTGGCAAGGCGATCTACGAGCTGAACGAGGGCAAGCACCACGACCACCTGGTGTGTCTGGACTGCGGCCTTGTCGAGGAATTCAACGACCCGGAAATCGAAGCCCGCCAGCACAGCGTGGCCACGAGCCGGGGTTTTGTGCTGCAAGACCACGCGCTGAGTCTGTACGGCAACTGCACCAAACCCAAGTGCCCGAACAAGCCCGTAAGCGGGCGCCACAACGGCTGACCAGTCAGTCCCCGCGCTCCATCGCTTCACGCTGCCGCGCCACAAATTCCTGGTAGGTGTCGATGCCACGCAACTGCAGGATGGTGTTGCGCACGGCGGCCTCCACCAGCACAGCGATGTTGCGGCCGGCGACCACCTGGATCACGACCTTGCGCACCGGGATGCCGAGCACGTTGAGTGTCAGCGGCTCGGACGGCAGGCGTTCGTAGTCGCGTTCCAGAATCTCGCGCCGCACCAGGTGCACGATGAGCTTGAGCCGCATCTTGCGGCGCACCGCCGTCTCGCCAAAAATCGCGCGGATGTCGAGCAGGCCAATGCCGCGCACTTCCAGTAGGTTTTGCAGCAATTCCGGGCAGCGGCCTTCGATGGTGGTCTGGTTGATGCGGTAGAGGTCCACCGCGTCGTCGGCCACCAGGCCGTTGCCGCGTGAAATGAGTTCCAGCCCGAGTTCGCTTTTGCCCAGGCCCGAGTCGCCGGTGATCATCACGCCCAGGCCCAGAATGTCCATGAACACACCGTGGATGGTGGTTCGGTCGGCAAAGTGCTTGGACAGGTAGGCGCGCAGCACGTCAATGACAAAGGCCGACGACTCCTTGGTCGCAAACATCGGGATCTGCGCCCGCTCGCACATCGACAGCAGCGTGTCCGGGGCGGTCTGGTTGTCGGCCAGGATCAGCACCGGCGGTTCCAGTGTCACGATGCGGGCGATGCGCCGGGCGCAGTCTTCCGGCGAGGCGTTGGTCAGGTAGGCCACCTCGCGCTCGCCCAGAATTTGCACCCGGTAAGGGTGGATGTAGTTGAGGTAACCCACCAGGTCGGCGCCGGAGCTGGCGGCGCGCACCGCCACCTCGTCAAAGCGCCGCTCGGAAGCCCCCAGCCCGGCCACCCACTCCCAGCGCAGGGTGGCGCGGTGGTCTTCAAACAGCGCGTCGGCGCTGACGGCGGTGGGTTTCATGTCAAAGAGGGGCCTGTGAGGACCATGTTTCGCCGCCGGGCCGCACCAAGGCGAAATGCGGCCCCCTCGGGGGGCAGCGAACCACACGCAGCGGGGAGCGTGGGGGCCACATCCTCAGGCAGGCTGAATCGACTGCCAGCCGGCGATCATGCTGTGCAGGGATTCGGCGCTGTTACTGACCTTGATCTTTTCCCGCAGGCTGGCGTCGCTCAGCAATTCGGCAATCTCGGACAGGATTTCGAGGTGTTTCTGGGTTGCTGTTTCGGGCACCAGCAAAAAAATCAACACGCCAACCGGCTGTTCGTCGGGCGCGTCAAAGCCAATCGGTTGGGCCAGCTGGAACACCGCGGCCATGGGGGACTTCAGGCCCTTGATGCGGCCATGTGGAATGGCCACCCCATGGCCGAGGCCGGTGGAGCCCAGGCGCTCGCGGGCGAACAGG
The DNA here is from genome assembly GCA_017848435.1 of Burkholderiaceae bacterium. GTDB lineage: Bacteria > Pseudomonadota > Gammaproteobacteria > Burkholderiales > Burkholderiaceae_C > PCRC01. The sequence goes on from JAFEHU010000037.1 coordinate 51,968, forward strand.
CTGTCGGTGATGAGGGCGCGGCTCAGGCCGTGCAGGTTCTCAAACAGCAGGCCGGCTTCTTCAAAAGCGCGCTTTTTGCTGGTGGCGTCAACGCTCACCAGCACTTGGGCTGCAGGCAGGATGGTGGCAAGGCGGTTCATGTCGGGTTCTCAGCGCGCATTATGGCGGTGGCATGACAGCTTCAACAATGTTGCGGTGCAGCATTCTGTCACAAAGTACCGGTTCAGCGCGGGATGGCTGCAGGACGGTGCCAGAAACGAAAAAGCCGCCAGGCATGGTGCGTGGCGGCTTCGGTGCAACAGGTTGTTGCGGGCGGGATCACATCAGGCGCTTGGGCGCGAGGTGGTTGTGGGCCTGCAGACGGTCTTTGTGGCGCACCACCTGGCGGTCCAGCTTGTCGACCAGGTCGTCCACCGCGGCGTACAGGTCTTCGTGGGCGCTTTCGGCAAACATGTCGTTGCCCTTGACGTGGATGTTGCATTCAGCGCGCTGACGGCCTTGTTTTTCCTTTTGCTTTTCGATGGACAGCAGTACTTTGATGTCGACGAGTTGATCGAAATGCCGGCTGATCCGGTCCAGTTTGCTGGTCACATAGCTGCGCAGGGCGGGGGTGACTTCGAGGTGATGACCACTGATCGTCAAGTTCATAAAAAGAACCTCCTTAGCTTCAGGTTAAGAGTGCGAATGCCGGGCCAGCCGGCAGGGCAACTTCGTCGCACTCAAATTCACTATGCGCCCAGACCACGGCAATTGCAAGCGCAGAAACATTCTTTTTCGGGAAAACCTGGGGTCGCGTGCCAGCACCGCGCCGGTCATGTAAGCATTTGGTCTGCAAGGGGGACATACCACCATCTTTTCAAGGCCTGTGATGCACCAACTGCCCTTAGCATCGGGTCCATGAGTGTGGACACTTTCCTGAACGCCGCTGCTGCCCACCAAGGCCCACCTCGGCGTGCTCTGGTGCTGATGGGGGGCGGTGCGCGCACCGCTTACCAGGTGGGTGTGCTGCAGGCGATTGCGGCCATGTTGCGGCAGCGCCCGTCGGCGTCCAAGACTTTTCCGTTCCAGATTCTGGTGGGCACTTCGGCTGGTGCGCTGAACGCCTCGTTTCTGGCGGGCTGCGCCACCCGTGGGCTGGACGCGTTCGAGGAGCTGGCAACCTTCTGGCAACGCACCCGCTCGCGCGATGTCTACAGCCTGAAAATCTCACGCTGGGCGAGCTGGCTGGACAGCCGCAGCCGGCTCGCGGCGGCGTTCAACCTGTCGCGTAACATCCGCCGGCAGGGTGCGCTGCTGGACAGCCTGCCGCTGGTGGACACGTTGCACCGCGCCATTTCCTTGCCGGGCATCGAGGCGTCGCTGGAGAGTGGCACCATCGACGTTTTGGCGGTCACGGCGTCGAGCTACACCAGCGGCATCCACTGGACGTTTTGCCACACCCTGAAAGACACGGTGGGCCGCGCCTGGAAGCGGCCGGGGCGGATGGTGGATTTCCAGCCAATCACCATTGAACACCTGATGGCGTCCAGTGCCATCCCGTTCATTTTTCCGTCGACCCCGTTGTGGGTGGACGAGCGTTGCGAGTTTTTTGGCGATGGCTCGATGCGGCAGATCTCGCCGCTGTCGCCGGCCGTGCACCTCGGCGCGCAACAGGTGCTGGTGGTGGGGGTGAGCCAGCCGCAGCGGGCGGCGTTCATTCCGCAGGCGATGGGCAAGTCCCCGGGCCTGGGGGGGATTGCCGGGCACGCCATGGCCAGTGTGTTCCACGACACCTTGCAGGCCGATGTGGAGCAGGCGCTCCGGATCAACAAAACCATTGCCACGCTGCCGCCCGGCGTGGCGGACACGCTGGACCTGCACCCGCTGGATGTGCTGGCGATCCAGCCGTCGCAGTCGCTGGATGCGCTGGCGCAGGCGCACACCGGTGACTTGCCGCCGGCCCTGCGCCAGGCCTTGCGCGGCCTGGGGGCGCTCGACCACCGCACCGGCGGCGGCGCGGCGCTGGCCAGTTATTTGCTGTTCGAGCCGGCGTTCGTGCACGCGCTGATTGCCCTTGGCCACCAGGATGCCTATGCCCGGAAAGACCAGCTGATGGCGTTTTTCGCCACCGACAGCCAGCCGCTCTGAGCCTGCGCGGCGCGCGCCTGCGTCATGGGTTTGCGCGCATAATTGCGGCACTTTTGTTCTTGGAGAACCCCATGGAAAGCTGCCCCAGTCGGTAGCTTCCAGCGCCCGCACGGGACGTTGGAAGCGCCAATCCACCCCGTTGCGGGCCGCGTGCCCGCCCCTGTGACCCCGTGTCAAACCTGTTAGGGAGCGCGTCATGCTCAACATCTTTACCCTGGCCAACGGCCGGCTGTTCCAGGAAGAAATCGAATCGCTCGAAGAGCTGGCCAGGTTCCAGCCGATCTGGGTCGACCTGGAGTCGCCCACCGTGGAAGAAAAGCGCTGGATCAAGCAGCACTACGGCCTGTCCATCCCGGAAGACGCGATGGACGAGGACATCGAGGAATCCGCCCGCTTCTACGAAGAAGACAACGGCGAACGCCACATCCGCAGCGACTTTCTGATCGCCGACGAGGACGAACCGCGCACGGTGCGGGTGGCGTTCATCCTGAACCTGGTGAACAACGACCTGAAGAGCAAGGGCGTGCTGTTCTCCATCCACGACGAAGACGTGCCGGTGTTCCGCCTGCTGCGCATGCGCGCGCGCCGCATGCCGGGGCTGATCGAAGACGCCCGCGAGGTGCTGCTGAAGCTGTTCGACGCCGACGCCGAGTACAGCGCCGACACGCTGGAAGGCGTGCACGACCAGCTGGAGAAAACCAGCGCCAAGGTGCTGTCGGGCGACATCACCGACGAAATCGCCGGCGAGGTGCTGGCCACCATTGCGCGCCAGGAAGACTTGAATGGCCGCATCCGCCGCAACGTGATGGACAGCCGCCGCGCGGTGAGCTTCATGATGCGCAGCCGCATGCTGAGCACCGAGCAGTTCGAGGAGGCGCGTCAGATTCTGCGCGACATGGACTCGCTCGATTCGCACACGGGTTTCTTGTTCGACAAGATCAACTTCCTGATGGACGCTACCGTTGGTTTCATCAACATCAACCAGAACAAGATCATCAAGATCTTCTCGGTCGCGTCGGCCGCGGTGCTGCCGCCCACGCTGATTGCCAGCGTCTACGGCATGAACTTCAAGGGCTGGTTCCCGGAGCTGGAGTGGGCGTATGGTTACCCGTTTGCACTTGGCTTGATGGCCGCGTCGGCGATTGGGCCGATGCTGTATTTCCGCAGCCGGGGCTGGCTGAAATAGGCGTTCAGCGGCTGTCTGAGGCTGTTTTCAAGCCAGATTGGCCTTTAGCCTTAGTGGAATCTAGCGATTCAGCTATAAAAATCAGAGCAATCTCAGAAAGCGCGCCAGCACCGCCTCGGCGTAGTGGCTGGCCACGTCGCGCACGAACTGGGTGAAGTCGGCGTGCGCCGTGGCGTCGGCCCGGTCGGAGACGGTGCGGATGGCGGCGAACGGCACGCCGTAGTCACAACACACCTGCGCCACCGCCGCGCCCTCCATTTCCACCGCCAGTGCGGTGTGCCCGTGCGCCAGCAGGTCGGCCTGCAGGCGCTGGCTTTCACCCAGCACCGACACAAACCGGTCGCCACTGGCCACCAGGCCCTGGTGGATGCGCGCCTGGCCCAACGCATGGCGCTGCACCGCGTCAGCACCCAGCCATTGCGGCAGCGTGGCAAACGCCCCGGTGGCGGCGTCAAGCAGGTGGGTGTTCAGCGTGGCGTCGGCCGCGAAGCGGGTACGCCCATACAGCGGCACCTCGTAGCGCGGCACGATGGGCGACGCGTCGAGGTCGTGCTGGATGAAGTCGGTCGCCAGCACCAGGTCACCCACGCGCACCTCGGGCGCCAGCCCGCCGGCCACGCCGGTGAACACGATGCGGTCGACCTGGAATTTCTCCACCAGCGCTGTGGCGGTGGTGGCTGCGGCCACTTTGCCAATGCGCGACAGTGCCAGCACCACATCCTGTCCATGCAGATGGCCACACCAGAAACGGCGGCCTGCGTGTTGCACCTCGCTCGGGTGCTCCAGCTGGGCAATCAGGCCGCGTTGTTCGTCGATCAGCGCGCTGAGGATGGCGGTACGGGTCATGGTGTGTGTGGTGCGGGCGTGAAAAAGGCGGCCGGAGCCGCCTTGGGATTGTGCTGTGGGCAGCGCTGCAGCGTGCTTATTTTTTGTCCCGCAGCTCGCGGCGCAGGATTTTGCCCACCGGTGTTTTGGGCATCTCGGCGCGGAACTCCACCACCTTGGGCTGCTTGTAGCCGGTGAGGTTGGTGCGGCAGAAATCGCGCACCTGGGCTTCGGTCAGTGCCGGGTCTTTCTTGACAATGACCAGCTTGACCGCCTCGCCGGTTTTCTCGTCGGCCACACCGACCACCGCGCACTCCATCACGCCTTCCAGGCCGGCCACCACCTCTTCCACCTCGTTCGGGTAGACGTTGAAGCCGCTGACCAGCACCATGTCTTTTTTGCGGTCCACGATCTTGAAGAAGCCGCGGGCGTCCATGATGCCAACGTCGCCGGTCTTGAAGTAGCCGTCGGGTGTCATGACCTTGGCGGTCTCGTCTGGCCGCTGCCAGTAGCCGGCCATCACCTGCGGGCCCTTGATGGCGATCTCGCCAGGACCGTCGGTCACCTCAACACCATCGTCGTCCAGCAGCTTCATCCAGGTGCCGGGAATCGGCACGCCGATGGTGCCGGTGTACTCCTTGGCTGTGACCGGGTTGCAGCTGGCCGAGGGGGAGGTTTCCGACAGGCCATAGCCTTCGCAGATCGGGCAACCCGTTTTTTCCAGCCACAGCTTGGCCACCGCGCCCTGCACCGCCATGCCACCGCCAAGCGAGACCTTCAGGTTGCTCCAGTTGACGGTGTTGAAGTCGGGGTGGTTGGCCAGGCCATTGAACAGGGTGTTCACCGCCGGGAAGCTGTGGAAGGTGTGTTTGCTCAACTCTTTGAGCACCGCGGGCAGGTCGCGCGGGTTGGGGATCAGGATGGTTTTGCCGCCCATGCGCATGCCCAGCATCATGTTCACCGTGAAGGCGAAGATGTGGTACAGCGGCAGCGCGCAGACCGCAGTGGGCTGTTCGTTGGCCGGCACCTTGGCCATGGCGGGCTCGTTCCAGGCCTCGGACTGCAGCAGGTTAGCGATCACGTTGCGGTGCAGCAGCACCGCGCCCTTGCTGACACCGGTGGTGCCACCGGTGTACTGCAGCAGGGCCACGTCGTCGGGCTTGACGTCGGGCCGCTTCAGGCTGAGCTTGGTGCCACGGGCCACTGCGTCGTTGAAGCGCACCGCGTTGGGCAGGCTGTATGCCGGCACCATCTTCTTGACGTTGCGCACCACGTAGTTGACGATGCTGCCCTTGATCAGGCCCAGCATGTCGCCCATGGCCACCAGCACCACGTGCTTGACCGGCGTGGCGGCAATGCACTGCTGCAGTGTGCTGGCAAAGTTCTCGATGATGACAATCGCTTTGGAGCCCGAGTCTTTCAACTGGTGCTCCAGCTCGCGCGGCGTGTACAGCGGGTTGACGTTGACCACCACGTAGCCGGCGCGCAGCACCGCCGCCACCGCCACCGGGTACTGGGGGCAGTTGGGCATCATCAGTGCCACACGGTCGCCCTTGGCCAGGCCCAGGCTCTGCAGGTAGGCACCGAAGGCCTGGCTCAGCGAGTCGGTCTGCCCGAAGGTGATGTCCTTGCCCATGAAGCTGTAGGCGGTGCGGCCACCGTACTTCTTGAAGCTCTCGTCCATCAGCGCCACCAGCGAGGCGTAGGCCGTCGGGTCAATGTCTGCGGGTACCCCGGCGGGGTAGGCCGAAAGCCAGGCTCGTTCAGTCGTCATGTCGGTCTCCGTTGTTCGTTTCACTCCTGTCCATGTGTGCAGCGCTTTCTGCGGCGCCTGTCACTCGATGGCCTTGCCCATGTCTTCGACGACCTTCTTGGCATCGCCAAACACCATCATGGTCTTGTCCATGTAGAACAGCTCGTTGTCCAGGCCGGCATAACCCGCAGCCATGGAACGCTTGTTGACGATCACCGTCTTGGCCTTGTAGGCCTCCAGGATCGGCATGCCGTAAATGGCACTGCCCTTCACGTGCGCGGCGGGGTTCACCACGTCGTTCGCGCCGAGGATGATGGCGACGTCGGCCTGGCCGAACTCACCGTTGATGTCTTCCATCTCGAACACCTGGTCGTAAGGCACTTCGGCCTCGGCCAGCAGCACGTTCATGTGGCCGGGCATGCGGCCCGCCACCGGGTGGATGGCGTATTTGACCGTGATGCCTTTTTCGGTCAGCTTCGCAGCGAGTTCTTTCACCGCATGCTGGGCACGGGCCACCGCCAGGCCATAGCCCGGCACGATGACCACGGTCTCGGCGTTGCTCAGCACAAAGGCCGCGTCGTCGGCGCTGCCGCTCTTCACGTTGCGCTGCACCGCGCTGCCGGCCGCCGCCGTGGTGGCCTCGCCACCAAAACCGCCCAGAATCACGTTGAAGAACGAGCGGTTCATCGCCTTGCACATGATGTACGAGAGGATGGCACCCGAGCTGCCCACCAGCGAGCCGGCAATGATCAGCATGCTGTTGTTCAGCGAGAAGCCAATGCCCGCTGCGGCCCAGCCGGAGTAGCTGTTGAGCATGGACACCACCACCGGCATGTCGGCGCCGCCGATCGGGATGATGATCAGCACACCCATCACAAACGCCAGCGCCAGCATCGCAAAGAACGCCGGCCAGCTGCCGGTGAACATGAAGGCCAGGCCCAGGCCCAGCGTGGCCAGGCCCAACACCAGGTTGAGCTTGTGCTGACCGGCAAACTGCACCGGCGCGCCCTGGAACAGGCGGAACTTGTACTTGCCGCTCAGCTTGCCAAAGGCAATGACGGAGCCGCTGAAGGTGATGGCACCAATCGCCGCGCCCAGGAACAGTTCCAGCCGGTTGCCCGTGGGAATGTCCACGCCCTTGGGGACAATGCCGAACGCATAGGGCTCGGCCACCGCCGCCACCGCAATGAACACCGCCGCCAGACCGATCATGCTGTGCATGAAGGCCACGAGTTCAGGCATCTTGGTCATCTCGACCTTGTTGGCCATGTAGGCGCCCAGGCTGCCGCCGACCAGCAGGCCGCCCAGCACGTAGACCATGCCAAAGGAGTTGCCGCCGGAGAGTTCAACGATCAGCGCACCGGTGGTCAGCACGGCAATCGCCATGCCGATCATGCCGAACAGGTTGCCTCGGATGGATGTGGTGGGGTGGCTCAGGCCCTTTAGTGCCTGAATGAAACAGACCGATGCCACTAAATAGAGCAGTGTGACAAGGTTCATGCTCATTTGGACGCTCCCTGCGCTGCTGGGGCGGCCTTCTTTTCTTTCTTCTTGAACATCTCCAGCATGCGGCGCGTCACCAGAAAGCCGCCGAAGACGTTGACCGCGGCCAGCGCGACGGCCAGCACGCCCATGGTTTTGCCCAGCGGGGTTTCAGTGAGTGCGGCGGCCAGCATGGCGCCGACGATGACGATGGCCGAGATCGCGTTGGTCACGGCCATCAGCGGCGTGTGCAGCGCGGGGGTCACGGTCCAGACCACGTGGTAGCCGACGTAGATGGCCAGCACGAAAATGATGAGGTTGAGGATGGTGGGGGATACAGCGTCCATGGGGTTCTCCTGTGTGGCGGCGCCGGTTATTTCTTGGTCACGGCGCCATCGCGCGTCATCAGGCAGGCGGCCACGATGTCGTCTTCCAGATCGATCTTGAGCGTGCCTTCCTTGGTCAGGACCAGTTTCAGGAAGTCGAGCACGTTGCGGGCGTAAAGCGACGAGGCGTCGGCCGCCACCAGCGCCGGCAGGTTGGTTTCACCGACCAGCGTCACGCCGTGTTTCACCACGGTTTTGCCGGCCTCGGTCAGCGGGCAGTTGCCGCCCACACCGTCTGCGGCTTTGCCGGCGGCAATGTCGACGATCACCGAGCCGGGCTTCATGGCTTTGACCATGTCTTCGGTCACCAGCACCGGTGCGGCACGGCCGGGGATCAGCGCGGTGCTGATCACCACGTCGGCCTGGGCCACGCGCTTGGCGACTTCCACCTTCTGCCGGTCAAGCCAGCTCTGGGGCATCGGCTTGGCATAGCCACCCACGCCGACGGCGGCTTCGCGTTCTTCGTCGGTCTCGTAGGGCACGTCGATGAACTTGCCGCCGAGGGATTCGACCTGCTCTTTCACGCTCGGGCGCACGTCGCTGGCCTCGATCACCGCGCCGAGGCGCTTGGCGGTGGCAATCGCCTGCAGGCCGGCCACGCCGACGCCCAGAATGACCACACGGGCCGCTTTCACGGTGCCGGCGGCGGTCATCAGCATGGGGAAGAAGCGCTGGTATTTGTCGGCGGCCACCATGACGGCCTTGTAGCCGGCGATGTTGGCCTGGCTGGAGAGCACGTCCATGCTCTGGGCGCGGGTGGTGCGGGGGGCGGCTTCAAGGGCAAAGCCGGTCAGGTTGGCCGCGGCCAGGCGCTGCAGGCCGGCGGCGTCGAAGGGGTTGAGCATGCCGACCACGGTGGTGCCAGGTTTCATTTGCGCGGCCTCGTTCTCGAACGGGGCACGCACTTTCAGCACCAGTTCGCAACCCAGCGCACCGGCAGCGTCGGTGATCTCTACCCCCACGGCGGTGTAGGCAGCATCAGGCGCGCTGGACGTGACACCGGCACCGGATTGCAGGCGAATCGTGTGCCCCTGGGCGGTGAGTTTTTTTGCCGTTTCCGGGGTGACCGCAACACGGGTCTCGCCGGCCGCCGTTTCGGCAGGTACGCCAATCAGCATGGACGTCTCCTTTTTTATAGTGAATGACAAGGCCAAATGCCAGCAAGGCATGTGCCAACGCACCGAGCCAACTGCTTACAAATTTGTTACTTAACCTGAGCTTACATGAGTTTTTGGCCGTTTTTTAGAGGGGAGAAACGATGAGGGTTTGCCTGAATAGGCGCCGTGCTGGTCTGGTTGCAACGCTTCGATAATGGCGCATGGACACACGATGGAAACCCAGCGTCACGGTGGCGGCCGTGATCGAACGCGGCGGCCGCTACCTGCTCGTGGAAGAGCACACGCCCGAGGGCCTCAGGCTCAACAACCCGGCCGGGCATCTGGACCCCGGCGAGTCGCCTGCCGACGGCTGCGCCCGCGAGGCGCTGGAGGAAACCACCCACCGCTTTGTGCCCACGGCGCTGGTGGGGGTGTACCTGTCGCGCTTTCAGCGGCCCGCCACCGGCGAAGACATCACCTACCTGCGTTTCGCATTCTGTGGTGAGTTGGGCGACGTTGTGCCCGGCCGCACACTGGACGATGGCATCGTCCGCACGCTGTGGCTCACGCCCGACGAGGTGCGGGCCAGCGTGGCCCGCCACCGCAGCCCGCTGGTGCTGCGCTGCATGGAAGACCACCAGGCGGGGCGGCGCTTTCCGCTCGACATGGTCACCACCGACGCCAGTGTCAGGGCCATGCCCGGATGACCTGACGGGGGCACCGGCAACGTGCGCTCCTTAAAATAGCCGCATGTCCAAACAGCGCGTCGTCGTCGGCTTGAGTGGCGGTGTCGACTCCGCCGTCACCGCCCATTTGCTCAAGCAGCAGGGGCACGAGGTCGTCGGCATCTTCATGAAGAACTGGGAAGATGACGACGACAATGAATACTGTTCGTCCAATGTCGACTTCGTGGATGCCGCCGCGGTGGCCGACGTGCTGGGCATCGAGATCGAGCATGTCAACTTCGCCGCCGACTACAAGGACCGCGTGTTCGCCGAGTTCCTGCGCGAGTACTCCGCCGGACGCACGCCCAACCCCGACGTGCTGTGCAACGCCGAGATCAAGTTCAAGGCCTTTCTCGACCATGCCATGCGGCTCGGCGCCGAGAAGATCGCCACCGGCCACTATGCGCGGGTGCGGCAGAACGCCCACACCGGGCGCCACGAGTTGCTGAAGGGCCTGGACACCACCAAAGACCAGAGCTACTTTCTGCACCGCCTGACGCAGGCACAGTTGTCCAAGACGCTGTTCCCGGTTGGCGAGTTGCACAAGACCGAGGTGCGGCGCATTGCCGACGACATTGGTCTGCCGAACGCCAAAAAGAAAGACTCCACCGGCATCTGCTTCATCGGCGAGCGGCCCTTCCGCGAGTTCCTGAACCGCTACATCCAGCACGCGCCAGGGCCGATCAAGGACGAGCGTGGCCGTGTGCTGGGCCAGCACGTGGGTCTGAGCTTCTACACGCTGGGCCAGCGGCAGGGGCTGGGCATCGGCGGCGTGAAGGCCAAGGGGGCGCAGAAAGGTGGCAGTGAGCACACCCCTTGGTACGTGGCGCGCAAGGACCTGGCCGCCAACACGCTCTGGGTGGTGCAAGGCCATGACCACCCCTGGCTGCAGTCGCACGCGCTGACCGCCGACGACGCCAGCTGGGTTGCCGGCACGCCACCCGCCGCAGGTGCGATGGCCGCCAAAACCCGCTACCGCCAGGCAGACGCCCCCTGCGCGCTCGCGCCCGATGCGAACGGCACCTTTGCCCTGCAGTTTGGCGATGCCCAGTGGGCTGTGACGCCGGGCCAGTCGGCAGTGCTGTACCAGGGCGAGGTGTGTCTGGGCGGCGGCGTGATCCGGCAGTTTGGCTGAATTTCAAGCCCAATTGGCATTGAGCCCAGGTAAATCCTGGTGAATGCGCTACAAGATTTGTAGCGCATTGCCGGAATGTAACCGGCACACCCTGCGCCGCGTTCAATACGCGCGGTGATGGGCCGATAACTGATGCACGGCAACCATTTGCCCGGCAAATGGGTTGCCGTCATGGTGCCTCAGGTGTCCCCATGACCTTCCCCGAATTGGCTGCTTCACAAGCCGATAGCCCCGCGGCCCTGTCCGCGCAGTCGCCCCGCCCCGTTGGGTTGACCGACGACCATTCGCCCGCCACACGGGTGGCGAGTCCGGCGCAGCGGCGCCTTGCGTTGGTGGCCTGCATGGTGATTGGCGTGGTCACGGTGTCCCTGATCCCCGAGGCGCGCACCACCTGGGGCCGGGTCCAGGCTTTTCTGCCGGCGTACCAGACGGCGATCATCCTGGCCTATGCCCTGACGGGCTACCTGATGTATGGCCACTACACCGCCACGCACGCCCGGGCGCTGTTGTACCTGAGCGGCGGGTTTTTCTACACCGCAGGCATCGTCTGCGCCCAGTTCATGGCGTTTCCGGGCATGTTCATGGCCGAGGGGCGTTTGATCGGCGGGCCGCAGACGGCCACCTGGCTCTGGTGCCTTTGGCACATTGGACCGGTTGCAGGGATCTTTTTGTACGCCACCAGCAGCCACAGCGACGACGTCACCCAGAATGACAGTGGGTTGGCTGCACGGTTTGCTGCGGTGGTGCTGGGCTTGCTCGCTGTCAGCGTGGCGGCCGTGACGGTGTTTCACGACTTTCTACCGGTGCTCGACGACAACGGCGACTACCACCGCATCACCACCTCTGGCATTGCACCGGCGATCCAACTCGCCATTGGCGTCACCCTGTTCATGCTGTGGCGGACGGGAAAATTCCGCACCGAGTTGAACCTGTGGCTGGCCGTGGCACTGGTGGCGCTGGTGTTCGACGACACCATCACCATGGTGGGCAGCACCCGGCTGTCGGCTGGCTGGTATGTCGGGCGTTTCAATGCGCTGGTGTCGGCGGGCGTGATCCTGATGGTCTATGTCCACGAACTGACCCGCGTCTATCAAAAGGTCGCTGCCGATGCCCGGCGTCTGGCTGTGTCCAACTCCCAGCTGGAAACCGAGGTGGGGCAGGCCAGGCTCGACGCGCTCACAGGCCTGCCCGGCCGTGGCCTGTTCATTGAGCTGGCCAACCAGTTGGGTGGCCGTGAGCGCGCCCGGGGCCATGCCATGGCGCTGCTGTTCATCGACCTGGATGGCTTCAAGGCCGTCAACGACGCACGTGGCCATGCGGTGGGCGACCAAGTGCTGGTGCAAACCGCGCAGGCGCTGCGCAGCGTGGTCCGTGACGGCGACGCGGTAGGCCGCCTCGGCGGGGACGAGTTCGTGATTGCCGTGGCCGCTGCCGCAGACCAGATTGACGCCACCGCCGCGCGGATTGCGGGTCAGGTGATCGAGGCCGTGCGTGGCCTGCAGCAAGGGGTGGGGTGCAGCGTTGGCATCAGCCGCACCGACCACATCCGCCCGCAGGTGGAGAACCTGCTGACCGAGGCCGATGCCGCGATGTATGCGGCCAAGCGCGGCGGCAAGAACCGCTTCCAGATGGCCGGGCCGCCGCAGGTGCAAACCGCCTGAGCGGGCTTTTTCTGTCCTAGAACGGGATATCGTCGTCCATGTCGTCAAAGCCTGACGACGACTTGGCCGGTGCTTGCTGGCGCGGTGCCGGTGCAGCGGCGCGGGGGGCTGGTGCAGGTGGGCGGCTGTAGCCACCGCCGCCGCCTTCGTCACCACCCGGTCCGCCCATGCCTTCGCGGCCGCCGAGCAACTGCAACTCGGTGGCAATGATGTCCACCGTGTTCTTTTCCACGCCGGTGGTCTTGTCGGTGTAGGTGCCGTATTTCAGGCGGCCCTCCACGTAGATGGGGCGGCCTTTTTTCACGTACTCGCCGGCGATCTCGGCCAGGCGGTCGTAGAAGGTGACGCGGTGCCACTGGGTGTCTTCGACCGTTTCGCCGCTGTTCTTGTCTTTGCGGCGGGTGGAGGTGGCCACGCTGACGTTGGCCACGGCCTGGCCCGAGGGCAGGTAACGGATTTCGGGGTCGCGGCCGCAGTTGCCGACCAGAATGACTTTGTTGACGGATGCCATGGGTTCTCCTCCGGATTGGACAGGGATTATCGGGCTTGTGGCTGGGCGACGACATGCCGGGCCGATGGCGCGGTCATGGGCCAGGCCACCACCAGCCACAGCAGCATGCAGGCGGTGCAGGCCAGGAACAACCCCTGTGTGCCGACGTGCTTCAGCAGCATGCCGCCCACCGCACCGCCCACGAAAAAGCCGAGCGACTGCAGCGTGTTGTACACACCCAGCGCTGCGCCGCGCGCGTGCGGGGGGGCAATGCGCGAGGCCATGCTGGGCTGGCTGGCCTCCAGCACATTGAAGCCGCAGAAAAACACGAACAGCAGCAGTGCCAGCGGCAGCACCATGGCGGTGGTGGACGCCACCCACAGCAAGCCGAGCTGCACCAGGGTGATCAGGCCAATGGCGGCCAGAAACACCGCCCGCAGGTAGCCGCGCCGCTCCAGCGGGAACAGGGTGAAGCCCATCACCACGAACGAGGCCAGCACCGCCGGCAGGTAGACCTGCCAGTGCGCGTCTTTGCCGAGCCCGGCCTGTACCAGCAGCGCCGGCACCGCCACCCACATGGCGAGTTGCACCGCGTGCAGCACGAACACACCGACGTCCAACCGCAGCAGGGCGCCGTGGGTCAGCACGTCCACCAGCCGGCCACGCGGCACGTTGTTGTGTTGCACCGGTTCGGCCGGTGTCCACAGCAGCACCACGGCAATGCCGCCGAGCGCCAGCAGACCGGTCAGCACGAACAGGCCGTGCAGGCCGATCCAGCCGACCAGCACTGGCGCAGCCACCAGCGACAGCGCAAACATCAGCCCAATGCTGGCACCCACCAGGGCCATGGCCTTGGTACGCACCTCGTCGCGGGTCTGGTCGGCCAGCAGCGCGGTGACCGCCGCCGACACTGCGCCCGCGCCCTGCAGCGATCGACCAACGGTGAGCCAGACCAGGCTGTCGGCCGCTGCAGCAACAAAACTGCCGGCCGCAAAAATCAGCAGGCCAATGACAATGACGCGCTTGCGCCCGAAGCGGTCGGACGCGAGGCCAAAAGGGATTTGCAGCACGCCTTGCGTCAGCCCGTAGATGCCCATGGCCAGGCCCACCAGCGCCGGGTCGTTGCCGCCGGGGTAGCGGGCGGCTTCCAGCGCGAACACCGGCAGCACCAGGAACAGCCCCAGCATGCGCATCGCGAAGATGGTGGCCAGCGAAAAACTGGCGCGTCGCTCGGGCGCAGTCATGGCGGCGGCGGGCGCGGTGG
>JAFEHU010000002.1 GCA_017848435.1 Burkholderiaceae bacterium
CCCACCACCAGCCATCGGGCGGGTTGGGATGGGGTTCCTGCGCAGCGGTTCATGGCATTCTCCAGAGGCTGTTGGGATGAAAAAAGCACTGTGCTCAGACAGTGCTTGGGTTGGGACGCTGTGGCGTTTGTGGGTGCAGCACGCCAGCCTGGGATCAGACGAGCCACATCCCAAGGCTTGAGCGGTGCTCGATTGTATCGAACGGTGCCTGGTGCGTTGGCCCTGTCAGTTGGCCGAGCCCGCCATGGGCTTGTCTTTCCAGCCCGAGGCACCCAACAAGATGATGTGCAGCTGTTGCACAAAGTTGTCGGTCATTTCTGCCGCCAGCAAGGGCTGGTCGGCGGGGAGGTCGAGGATTTCCGGGGCGGCCGCCAGCATGCTGGTGGCGATCAGCCCGCACACCAGTTGCAGGCTGGCGGTGGACATGTCGGGGAACAGGCCCAGGCGGCGGATGTCCTGAGCCATCTCATTGGTGAAATGGCTCACGTGGTTGCGGATCGCCATGCGCAGGGTGCGGCTGCCCCCGGCGCGTTCACTGGAGATGAACAAGAACTGCAGCCGGTTGTGCAGCACATACTGGTGGTAGACCTCCACCGACTGGCGCACCACGTCGCTTTGGCGCGCATTGGGTTGGGGTTGGCGTGCCTCGCGCAGCAGGCGACGCAGCGTGATGCCCACCTCCTCCACCAGCGCCAGGCCCAGCTCGTCGGTGTTGCGGAAGTGGCGGTAGAAGGCGTTGGGCACCAGGCCCGCCTCGCGGGCGATCTCACGGATGCCCAGGCTGGTGAAGCTGCGGCCTTCGCCAATCAGTGCCAGCGCCGCCTGCAGCAGGCTGCCGCGCGTCAAATCCTTGCGCTCGGTGCGCGTCAAGTCCTCTTTGGTCTTGCGGCGGCGGACGGTGGTGGCGGGCATGGCAAGGGTCTTGGCGTTTTTCTGTGTACAACCGAGTGTGGCACCCGGATGGTGTTTTTACCTGCTACCAAAGAATGAATTAGAGCATGGGCACTAGACCCGATTCATGTTGGTTGCATTTTAGTGTACAACTGTACACAATCCGCAGCAACCACCATTTGAGGCTTTCCGATGTCCGACTCTTACCTTGGTTTTGCCAATTCCAGCCTGGGCTCTCGCCTTGTGGCGGCGCTGGGCCTGCCCCAGCCCCTGCCGCTGGAGCGCTACCGGCCTGACCAGCCTGTTGTCAAAGGCACCGTGCTGCTGGGCGCCGGCGGCAACCCCCAGCTGCTGGGTGCGCTGGCCCACTGCTTCAAGGCCATGGCGGTGCAAACCGTGGCCCACCGCAGCGTGCCCCAGTGGACCCAGGCCGCCAGCCAGGCCGGGCTGATGTCCGGCCGCTGGGGGCTGGGCGACCAGCCAGGCGAAAAGGTCAAGGCGCTGGTGTTTGACGCCAGCGGCCTGCAGTCCAGCGAAGAATCGGATGCGCTGTACCAGTTCTTCCACGACGCGGCCCGTTCGGTGTTGCCGTGTGGCCGGGTGGTGGTGCTGGGCCGGCCGCCAGAAGCCTGCGCTTCGCCACGGCAGGCCACGGTGCAGCGCGCGCTGGAGGGCCTGACCCGGGCGCTGGCCAAAGAACTCAAGCGCGCCATCACCGTGCAACTGGTGTATGTGGCCGAAGGCGCCGAGGACCAATTGGAGAGCACGCTGCGCTTTTTGCTGTCGCCGCGCTGTGCCTATGTGTCGGCCCAGGTGGTGCGCGTCGGTGTGCCGACATCGCCCGCCTCGGGGCCCATCGACTGGGCCCGACCGCTGGCCGGCCAAAAGATCCTGGTGACCGGCGCCTCGCGTGGCATTGGTGCCGCCATCGCCGAAGTGATGGCCAGGGATGGCGCGCAGGTGATTTGCCTGGACGTGCCGCAGGCGCAAGCCGGTTTGGACGAAGTTTCTGCCCGGCTGGGTGCCAAGGCGCTGGCGCTGGACATCGGCGCCAAAGAGGCGCCGCAGGCCCTGGTGGATGCGGCGCTGGCCGACGGTGGCTGGGACGTGGTGGTGCACAACGCCGGCATCACCCGCGACAAAACCATCGCCAACATGAAGGAACACCTCTGGCATTCGGTGGTCAATGTCAACCTGTCCACCCAGGAGCGCATCAACGAGGCGCTGGTGGCCTCGGGCGCATTGAAGACCGGTGGCCGCATTGTGTGCGTGTCATCCATCTCCGGCATTGCCGGCAACCTGGGTCAGACCAACTACGCCTTGTCCAAGGCCGGTGTCATCGGCATGGTGCAAAGCCAGGCCCCGGTGCTGGCGCCCAAGGGCATCACCATCAACGCGGTGGCACCGGGCTTCATCGAAACCCAGATGACCGCGGCCGTGCCACTGGCCATCCGCGAGGCGGGCCGGCGCATGAATTCCATGGGCCAGGGTGGTCAGCCGGTGGACGTGGCCGAGGCGATTGCCTGGTTGGCCAGCCCGGCATCGGGTGGCTTGACCGGCAACGTGGTGCGGGTCTGTGGCCAAAGCCTGATCGGCGCCTGAGCATGAAAACCCTTGAAATCACCCAGGCCCCCAGCCTGGCCGCCACCTTCTTTCGGGCGGTGGGCACCGGCTCCAAGCGGCCAGGCGCCATCGCCAAGTTGCCCGAAGTGACGCTGGTGCTGCCCAAGGTGGTGCTGGACGCCAGCCACATCGCGCAGTACGCGGCGCTGTGTGGCTTCAAAAAGGCCGACGGCGTGCCGCTGATCTACCCGCAGATGCTGACCTTCCCGCTGGTCACCCACTACATCAGCTCGCCCGATTGCCCCTGGCCGGCCTTGGGCACGGTGCACCTGGCCAACGCCATCACCCAGCACCAGCCGCTGCAGGCCGGTGACACGGTGCGGGTGGAGTTGCAGACCGGCGATGTGTTTGCTCACGAAAAAGGCCAGGTGTTCGACCTGAAGCTGCGCATCCTGCGCGGCGACGACCTGGTCTGGACCGCCACGCAGACGCTGCTGCGGGTGGGTGTGAAGCCCGCCTCCGGCGCGCCTTATGCCGGCCAGATTGAACTCGATGCGCCGCTGTCCTGCCAGGCCGAGTTTGTGGCTGCGGCCAACCTGGGCCGCCGTTATGGCGCCGTGTCCGGCGACCGCAACCCCATCCACCTGACGGCGCTCACCGCCAAGCTGTTCGGCTTCAAGCGCGCCATCGCCCACGGCATGTGGACCAGCGCGCGGGCCACGGCCTGCCTGCTGCCGGCCCAGGCTTTGCAACAGGCCGAGTTGAACGTCGAGTTCAAGACCCCGTTGTTTTTGCCGGGCAAGGCCACGTTGTGGACCCAGCGCGCCACCCACGGCGCGCTGTTCGAGGTGCGCGACGGCAAAGGCCAAAAACCCCATCTGCGTGGCCAGCTCCGTTTCTGACGGCCCCGCCATCCCCTTCTCCGACATTCTCCCAACCCCAGGAGTCACCCCATGACCACCGTCCGTCGCGTCGCCATCCTTGGTGGCAACCGCATCCCCTTCGCCCGTTCCAACACGGTGTACTCGCATGTGTCCAACCAGGACATGCTCACCGCCACGCTGCAAGGCCTGGTGGACCGCTTCAACCTGCACGGCGAGCGCCTGGGTGACGTGGCCGCCGGCGCGGTGATGAAGCACTCGCGTGACTTCAACCTGGTGCGTGAATGTGTGCTGTCGACCACGCTGGCCCGCGAGACCCCGGCCTTTGATCTGCAGCAGGCCTGCGGCACCGGGCTGGAGGCCGCCATGCTGGTGGCCAACAAGATCGCCCTGGGCCACATCGAGTCCGGCATTGCCGGCGGTGTGGACACCACCTCGGATGCGCCGATTGCGCTGAACGAGAAGATGCGCAAGATCCTGCTCGACCTGTCGCGCGCCAAGACCGGCGGCCAGCGCCTGGCCACCGCCCTGCGCCTGCGCCCCAGCATGCTGGTCAAGCCCTCGCTGCCGCGCAACGGCGAGCCGCGCACCGGCCTGTCCATGGGCGAACATGCCGAACAGATGGCCCGCACCTGGGGCGTGACCCGCGAGGCCCAGGACGAACTGGCGCTCAAGAGCCACCAGAACCTGGCCAAAGCCTACGAGCAGGGTTTCTTCAACGACCTGATGACCACCTTCAAAGGCGTCACGCGCGACAACAACCTGCGGCCTGAACTGAGCATCGAGAAACTGCGTTCGCTCAAACCGGTGTTCGACAAAAAGGTCGCGCCCGGCCAGGGCACGCTGACCGCCGGCAACTCCACCCCGCTGACCGACGGCGCCTCGGCCGTGCTGCTGGCCAGCGAGGAATGGGCGGCTGCCCGCAATCTGCCGGTGCTGGCCTACCTCACGTTCAGCGAAGTCGCCGCGGTGGACTTCTTTGACAAGAAAGAAGGCCTGCTGATGGCCCCGGCCTACGCCGTGCCGCGCATGCTGGCCCGCGCTGGTTTGACGCTGCAGGACTTCGACTACTACGAGATCCACGAGGCCTTTGCCGCTCAGGTGCTGTGCACCCTGGACGCCTGGCAGGACGCCGCCTTCTGCCGCGACAAGCTGGGCCTGGACAAGCCGCTGGGCGCGATCGACATGGCCAAGCTCAACGTCAACGGCAGCTCGCTGGCCGCTGGCCACCCGTTTGCCGCCACCGGCGGTCGCATCGTCGCCACGCTGGCCAAGATGCTGGCGCGAAAGGGCTCCGGCCGTGGCCTGATTTCCATCTGCGCCGCCGGTGGCCAGGGCGTCGTCGCCATCATTGAAAGGTAATTGCCATGCCGCAGTACAAAGCCCCTTTGCGCGACATGCGCTTCCTGATCAACGACGTGCTGGACTACCCCGCCCACTACGCCAAGCTCTCCAACGGCGCCGAAGCCACACCCGAAATGGTGGACGCCATTCTCGAAGGTGCGGCCACGCTGTGCGAGGAGGTGCTGTCGCCCCTCAACGCCACCGGCGACCAGGAAGGTTGCCACCTGAAAGACGGCATCGTCACCACGCCTAAGGGTTTCAAGGAAGCCTATGCCGAGTTTGTGGCCGGCGGTTGGCAAGGCCTGTCTTTCCCCACGGAATACGGTGGCCAGGGCTTGCCGATGTCGCTCAACCTGTTCAAGTCCGAGATGATGGGTGCCGCCAACTGGTCGTTCACCATGTACCCCGGCCTGAGCATTGGCTGCATCAACACCGTGCTGCAGTTCGGCAGCGACGCCATCAAGGCAAGCTATCTGCCACGCCTGGTGTCGGGCGAGTGGACCGGCACCATGTGTTTGACCGAACCCCAGTGCGGCACCGACCTGGCCCAGGTCAAGACCCGGGCCGAGCCGCAGGCCGATGGCAGCTACGCCATCACCGGCACCAAGATATTCATCTCCTCGGGCGACCACGACCTGGCCGAGAACATCGTCCACATCGTGCTGGCCCGGCTGCCTGGCGCACCGTCGGGCACGCGCGGCATTTCGCTGTTTGTGGTGCCCAAACGCGTGGTCGCCGCCGATGGCACGCTGGGCGACCGCAACGGCGTGAACTGTGGTTCGCTGGAACACAAGATGGGCATCCACGGTAACGCCACGGCGGTGCTGAACTTCGACGGCGCGGTGGGCCACATGATTTCCGAACCCAACAAGGGCCTGGAGGCCATGTTCACCTTCATGAACACCGCGCGCATTGGCACGGCTGTTCAGGGCGTGGCGCATGCCGAGTTGTCGTTTCAGGGCGCCTTGCCCTACGCCAAGGAGCGGCGCTCGATGCGGGCGCTGTCGGGCAAGAAGGAGCCTGACCAGGTGGCCGATGCGCTGATCTGGCACCCCGACGTGCGCCGCATGCTGTTGACCCAAAAGGCCATTGCCGAGGGTGGGCGCGCCATGGTGTACGGTGCGGCCAAAATCGCCGACAAGATGTTCAATGCGGTGGCCGATGGCAAGCCCGAGGCCTATGCCCACCACGACAATGAGCTGGGGTTCTACACCCCCATCCTGAAAGGCTTTTTGACCGAGATGGGGCTGGAGGCGGCCAACCTGGGCATGCAGGTGTTTGGCGGCCATGGCTACATTGGCGAACATGGCATGGAGCAAATCGCGCGCGACGCCCGCATCTCCACGCTGTACGAAGGCACCACCGGTATCCAGGCGCTGGACCTGCTGGGCCGCAAGGTGCTGCTCAGCACCAAGGGCAAATGTGTGCGCGACTTCACCGGCACCATGCTGGGTCTGGCCAAGGGCCACGTGTTCGCGTCCGGCCCACTCGGCAAGATGGCACGCACCCTGGTCCACCGGGCGGTGCAGTGGAACCTGATGACCACCCGCATCATGCTGCGCTCGGCGCGCGACCGCGAGCAGGTGGGCGCGTCCAGCGTGGATTACCTGATGTACTCGGGCTATGTGATGATGGCCCACGCCTGGCTGCAGCAGGCGGTCAAGGCCACGGAGTTGCTGCGCAATGGCCAAGGCACAGAATCCGCCGATTTCTACGCTGCCAAAATCCAGACCGCCGAGTTCTACTTTGCACGCCTGTTGCCAAGGGCCGATGCGCACCGCAAGGGCGCGTTGGCGCCGACCAGCGCGGTGATGCAGATGAAGGCCGAGCATTTCCAGATCGCCTGACCCGCACACGGCAAGCCCCTCCATGACGGCCTCTCCCTACCCCCACCTGCTGCGCCCGCTGGACCTGGGCTTCACCCAGCTGAAGAACCGGGTGCTGATGGGCAGCATGCATACCGGCCTGGAAGATGGCCGCAAACACTTTCCCCGCATGGCCGAGTTCTACGCGGAACGGGCCCGCGGCGGTGTGGGGCTGATGGTGACCGGCGGTTTTGCGCCCAACATCGAGGGCTGGGCCAAACCCTTTGCCGGCACGCTGTCCACATCCGGTGCCGCCAAGCGCCACCAGTTGGTCACCCGGGCCGTGCACGCCGAGGGCGGCAAGATCGCCTTGCAAATTCTGCACACCGGCCGCTACGGCTACCACCCGCTGTGTGTGGCGCCCAGCCGGCTGCAGAGCCCGATCTCACCGTTCACGCCGCGCGAGCTGTCGGCGCGTGGCATTGAGCGCCAGATCCGCGCCTTTGTGCGTTGCGCCACGCTGGCCCGTGAGGCCGGCTACGACGGTGTCGAGGTCATGGGCAGCGAAGGCTATTTCATCAACCAGTTTCTGGTCGGCCACACCAACCACCGCACCGACGAGTGGGGCGGTGTGTATGCCAACCGCATGCGGCTGGCGGTGGAGATCGTGCGCCGCATCCGCGAAGCGGTGGGCCCCGACTTCATCCTGATCTACCGCATCAGCCTGATCGACCTGATTCCCGGGGGCAGCAGCTGGGACGAGGTGCTGGAACTGGCCCGCGCCATCAGCGCCGCTGGGGCCACCATTCTGAACACCGGCATCGGCTGGCACGAAGCACGCATTCCCACCATCGCCACCAGCGTGCCCCGCAGCGCCTTCACCTGGGTCACCCGCAAGCTGCGCGACGCCTTGCGCGCCGAGGGCAACCTGATCCCAGTGGTCACCAGCAACCGCATCAACACGCCCGAGGTGGGCGAGGACATCCTGGCGCGTGGCGACGCCGACATGGTCAGCCTGGCGCGGCCCTTCCTGGCCGACCCCGAGTTCGTGCTGAAGGCCGCCACCGGCCGCAGCGACGAGATCAACACCTGCATCGCCTGCAACCAGGCCTGCCTGGACCACGCTTTCAAAAACAAAATTGCCAGCTGCCTGGTCAACCCGCGCGCCTGTCATGAAACCGAGCTGGTGATGGCACCCGCTTTGCAGAAAAAGCGCTTCGCGGTGGTGGGTGCCGGGCCGGCCGGCCTGGCGGCGTCCACCACGCTGGCGCAGCGCGGCCACGAGGTCCACCTGTTCGATGCAGCCGATCACATCGGTGGCCAGTTCAACATGGCCAAAACCATTCCGGGCAAGGAAGAGTTCCACGAGACCCTGCGCTACTTTGCCCACCTGATCGACAAAACCGGTGTGGTGCAGCACCTGGGCCGGCGCGTCGGCGCGCCCGAGCTGGTGGCGCAGGGCTTCGACGGCGTGCTGCTGGCCACAGGCATCACCCCACGCAACCCGCACATTCCCGGCCAGGACCACCCCGCCGTGCTGAGCTACATCGACGTGCTGCTGCACAAGAAGCCGGTGGGCCAGCGGGTGGGCATTCTGGGCGCGGGCGGCATCGGCTTTGACGTGGCGGAATACCTGTCGCATGGCACCGACCAGGGCCATGCCTCCGCCACATTGGACACCACCGCCTGGCTGCAGGAATGGGGTGTGGGCGACCCGCAGGCCCACCGTGGCGGACTAGTCAAACCCCAGCCCTCACCGGCCGCCCGCGACGTCACGCTGCTGCAGCGCAAACCCGGCAAGACCGGCCAGTCCCTGGGCAAAACCACCGGCTGGATTCACCGGGCTGCACTGAAGATGAAGAATGTGCAAATGGTCACCGGCGTCAACTACGAAGGCATCGGCCCGCTGCCCTCGGGCGAGGGTGTGGGCCTGGCCGTGAGCCACGGCCCGGGCCGCCAAGACGCCGAGGTGCTGGCGTTCGATACCCTGGTGCTGTGCGCCGGTCAGGAGCCCTTGCGGGAGCTGCTGGCACCGCTGCAGCAGGCGGGTGTGGCGGTGCACCTGATTGGTGGTGCCTTCGAGGCGGGGGAACTGGACGCCAAGCGCGCCATCGACATGGGCACCCGGCTGGCGGCCACGCTCTGAAAGCAGAAAGCCCTTGGCAGATCAGCGATCTGCCAAGGGCTTGGGTTCTGGTGGCGCTTCACGGATTCGAACCGCGGACCTGTGGATTATGATTCCATCGCTCTAACCGACTGAGCTAAAGCGCCATGAGCCCAAAATTATAGCCCAGCCAGACCTGGGTCGCGGAATTGCTGACCCACCGCCCGGTCAGGCGCTGGCCGTTGTGCCAATTCCTCACGCACCAGCCGCACGATCAGCCGGTCCAGCGTGTCCACCGAGTAGTTTTTCACGTCGTGTACCGTCTCGCGGCCCGGTCCGCTGGCGGGTTGGTTGGCGTTGGCGTAGGTCAGGAACACGAAGCGGCCGCCGGTGTATTGCGCGATCTGGCGCTGGATGTACTCGCCCTGTTTGTCCAGTCCACTGGCGCCAACGCCAAAGATCTTGATGCCTTTGCCCAGCGCGGCGAGCATGTCGTCGTCGTACTGCGGGCCGCCATAGTCGAGGTGGGGTGGTGCGTCGGCCAGCAGAAACACCAGCCGCGTGGTGCCGTTGCCGCGCCAGCTGAGGTTGTGCACGGTGTCATGCAAGGCCTCGTTCATGGCCTCGGGGTAGTCGCCGCCGCCGTTGGCCTGCAGGGCGTTCAGCACGCCCTGGAATGCGGCCAGGTCGTTGGTCAGGTCGTGGCTGCGCAGCAGGAACTGGTCGCCTTTGTCGCGGTAGGCCACCAGGCCAAAACACAGGTCGGGGCGGCTGGGCAGTTGCGCCACCTCGTTGGCGATGGTGCGCAGTGTGGCCTTGAGCTTGCCGATCTCGTCGCCCATGGAGCCGGTGGCGTCGATCAGGAACACCAGGTCCAGCTGGGCACGGGCGATGGCGGTGCTGCCGCCCAGCCGCACTTCGAGGGCGCTTTTCTGGCCACGCTGCAGCACCGCATGGGCCTGGCGCCCGCCCTGGCGCACCGTCACGTCGTAGACGCGGGCCTGGGCCGAATCGAAGGCGTTTGGGTGCAGCCAGACCTTGCCGGCGGCGTCGGTACGGGCCCACATGGCATGGCCCTGGGCCGACTGCACCACGACCTCTGCATCGGGCACGCCCCGGCCCTGCGCGTCACGCACCTCCAGCAGGGTGCGCTCGGCCACGTCACGCGGCCGGTGCGCCACGGGGGTGCGCTGGCGGAACGCCAGGTAGTCGGCGAAGTTGGCGTTGTCGTCCACCATGCCGGCGGTCACGCTGGCTTGCCGAGGGGCCTGGGAGGCGGGCGCTGGCAGGTGGCTGCTTTCGCTGGCCACAGGGGGCGGCGCGGCGGCGATGCGGCCGGTGTCGGCCTCTGCCCGGCTCAGCCGGCCGGCACGCGACGGCAGCGCGAGTGCGGCGGGCGCGGCGTCGTCTGCGGCGGCCTTGGCGCTGTGCTCGCGTGGCGTCGGGTAGGGCGCTGGCCCGTTCTGGCTCTGTTGGCTGCCCGGCACCTCGCGGGTCTGGACCGGGCGGGCGCAATGGGTGGCCGATGGGGCCTGGAAACCTGGCTGGACAACGATGGGCGTGGTCTGTGGCGCGGGCTGTGGCCACACCACGCTCTGGGCGGTGGCGCTGCAGCCAGTCAGCAGCAGTGGCAGGCACAGGGCGGCGGCGGTGGCGCGCAGGGGCAAGGAAGGGCGGTGGCTTGGCATGAAGGGCTCCAAAGTGGGTGTTGGTGCTGACTGGTACGGCCAGCGGGCCACGGTGGGGTGATTTATTTCGCACCGGTTTAACCCCAGGCGCTGCCTTGCGCCGTACAACGTAATGTGAAAATCTGCACATGCCTTCACCCCTTGACGCCATGCCCGACGACCAGTTGATGCTGGCCTATGCGGCCGGCGACGCCGCTGCGTTCAATGCGCTCTACGCGCGACACGAAGGCGCGTTGTTCCGCTTCGTCCGCCGCCTGCTGGGCAGTGCGCTGGTGGCGCAGGCCGACGAGGTGTTTCAGGACACCTGGCTGCGCATCGTCTCTGCGCGTGACAGCTTCTCGCCGCAGGGCGCCGCGTGGCGCACCTGGGCTTTCACCATTGCCCACAACGTGGCGATGGACCGGCTGCGCGTGAGTGGGCGCGAAATCGGTGTTGACACGCCCGAGGACGGCAGCGACCCGCTGGACTGGCTGCAGCCGGCCATCGACATGGCCCACCCATCGGCCGAAGACGTGGCCTTCTGGCGGGCCGCCGGCCAGCAGTTGCTCACCTGTCTGGACGCCTTGCCCGACGCCCAGCGCGCCGCGTTTTTGCTGCACCACGAAGACGGCGCCGAGGTGGAAGACCTGGCGCAGCGCCTGGGCCTGCCGTTTGAAACCGCCAAGAGCCGGCTGCGCTACGCGCTGCAAAAGCTGCGCGGCTGCATGGGCCGCTACCTGGTGGTGCTGGAGGCCCGGCCATGAGCACACTGCGCGACGCCCGCTTGCAAAAAGCACTGGAATATGCACCAGATGCTGGTCTGACCTCCGGGAAATCTGTCGGTGATGCTATTAAATTTGAAGCACTGAAGGCGTTGCAAACGGTGCCTGCCCGTCGACCTCAAGGGCGGTGGGCGCGTTTCAAGGCGTGGTGGTTGCCCCCCGGCCATGTGCCCTGGAACGCGGCGTTTGCCAGCCTGCTGCTCGCCAGCCTGGTCACGCTGGTGTGGCGCGGGGAGGACACGCCGGGCGCGGAGCCCGAGGCCGCTGCCGAGCGGCCGGTGGCCACCGCACCCGCTGCGCCGCCTGCCCAAGCCAAGGTGGCGCCCGCACCGCTGGTCGATGCACCGCGTGCGCGGCCAGCGGCACCGGTGACCAAGCTGCGGCCAACAACCCCC
Source organism: Burkholderiaceae bacterium (assembly GCA_017848435.1). Classification (GTDB taxonomy): domain Bacteria; phylum Pseudomonadota; class Gammaproteobacteria; order Burkholderiales; family Burkholderiaceae_C; genus PCRC01. The sequence continues at coordinate 11,433 of JAFEHU010000002.1, forward strand.
GCGCCCACAGACACCCCAGCGGCCGATGCGGCGCCCGCCGTGTCTGCAGCGCCTCCGCCACCCGCCGAGGCGGTGGTTGCCGTGCCGCAGGCATCGGCCCTGCGGGCCGCACCAGCGCCTGCGGCCAAAGCCATGGCGCCGTCGCTGGGCCGCGCCGAGTCGGCTGGGGCAGTGGCCACGCGCGGGCCATGGGAGGGGTGGACCGAGTTGCGTGTCACGGCGGCGGGGCGCACAGACCGCGTGCTGCGGTCGGCAACGCCCGGCTGGGCGGGGGTGCTGCAGCGGCTGGTGGCCGTGGCGGTGACGCCGATGCCGCTGGACGGCGTGCCCACGCTGGAGGTTGAACTGCTGCGGGGCGGCGCGCCACTGGGTCGCCTGGAACTGGCGGAGCCATGGGTGCGCTGGACGCCCACCGGCGAAGCCAGCCGCACCGGCCAGGCCGATGCGGCGCTGCTGCGCGAACTGCGGGGGCTGTTGGCGGCGGAGCCGGTGACGCCGCCCGACAGCGCGCGTTAGCGCGGTGCGTCAGGTGTTCGTGAACACCGGCTTGCGTTTGTTCAGGAAGGCGTCCATGCCTTCCTTCTGGTCGGCGGTGGCGAACATCGCATGGAACAGCCGGCGCTCGAACATCACGCCGTCGGCCAGGCCCCCTTCAAAGGCGCGGTTCACGCTTTCTTTCACGGCGTAGACGGCCAGACGCGGCTGGTCGGCAATCAGGATGGCGGCAGCCAGCGCTTCGTCCATCAGTTTGTCGAGCGGCACCACACGGCTGACCAGGCCGGCGCGCTCGGCCTCGGTGGCGTCCATCATGCGGCTGGTCAGGCACATGTCCATGGCCTTGGATTTGCCCACCGCGCGCGGCAGGCGCTGCGTGCCACCGGCGCCGGGGATCACACCGAGCTTGATTTCCGGCTGGCCGAATTTGGCGTTGTCGGCGGCGATGATGAAGTCGCACATCATGGTGAGTTCACAGCCACCGCCCAGCGCAAAGCCGCTCACGGCCGCGATCACCGGTTTGCGGATGGTGCGGATGGTTTCCCAATTGCGGGTGACAAAATCGCCGCCGTAGGTGTCTGCGAAGGTGGCCTTGGCCATGGAGGGGATGTCGGCGCCAGCGGCAAAGGCCTTTTCGCTGCCGGTCACGATCATGCAGCCGATGGCGGGGTCGGCGTCGAAGGCCTTGAGCGCCTGGCCCAGCTCTTCCATCAGCTGGTCGCTCAGTGCGTTCAGCGCTTTGGGGCGGTTCAGCGTGATGACGCCGACTTTGTCGGCTTCGGTGCGGACGAGGATGGTCTCAAAGGTCATGGCGCATGCGGCTGCAGAGTTGGAATGCCAGAACTATAGGGGAAGCGGCGCGGCGCCGCTTCAGCGCTGCTCGATGGTGTTGACCAGCAGGTCCACGTAGCTGTCTTCGTTGAAGCTGATGCGGATGCGCACCGGCAGGTGCTGCAGGCTGGGTGCGAACCACATTTCCGCCACGATGCTCCCGCGCGGTGTTTGCAGCGGCTCCGGTTTGAGGTGGAAGGTGCTGACCTGGCCCAGCAGCGGCAGGTACAGCGGTTCCTGGGCCACCACCCGGTAGTCCCAGGCGTCCACCCCACCGGGCCGCGCCATCCAGAACTTGACCGATTCGCCCGGCACCAGCGCCGCCTGACTGGTCGCGAAGCGCTGCGTCAGTGCCACAAACTGGCTCGCCGTGTCCTGTACACCCGCGGGCCGGGGCCGTTGTGTGCCATTGGCCAGGGTGATGCTCTCGCGCCCCAACCGCACCGCGCGCCGCCGGGTGCCCAGCTGCTCTTCGTAATCGCGCGGGGCCAGTCCTTCGGGCGTGATGTCGCCCTGGCTGGTCAGCGTCATGCGCACCAGCAGGCCAACGGTCATGTCGACCTGCGTTTGGTAGCGATCGCCGTCGCGCTGCCACGCGACCCGGGCTTCGCCGGTCAGCTCGCCGCGGTAGTAGCCGGTGAGGCGGTAGGTCAGGCGGGTGTTGGGGGGCCAGCGGTCGGCCTCTGCGGGCAGGGCGGTGGTGGTT